>JBAWAH010000049.1:0-9616 GCA_049589195.1 Bacteroidota bacterium
CGCTTGTTCAAATAGAAAAGGAATTGGACCCGGCGCTCGAGATGGGAGAGTTAGTCAAGCAGAACATCGACTTGAGGCAGAACTTATTGAATAAAATTAACGCAGATAGCTCTTTACTGGACTCTCTTTCCTTGCTGGTTCCAGAAGTGTCAAAGAGTAAACCGATCATTTTGTTTGGCAAGCGAGGTCTCTACCTTAGCAAAAGGATGCTGATTTATCTTTCTTGTATGCTTACGGTCGGTTATGAATTATTGATTCTCCAAACAAATATAAATCGTTGGCTTGTGAACGCTGGAGTACTGCGGTCAACCTCACAAGCTATGTTTGTATTTCAAGGTTTGGTGGTCGTGTTTTTAACGGACGTTGTTATGAGATTAATTGACAGACCTTTTCATGAAAGGGTAGTAGCTATTACTGCAACTCTCCTTGGAACAATATTATTGGGATTGTATGCACCATAGATTGAATACACTAACATCGGCTGCGCCTGACCTCGCTTCGCTCGGAGGGTGCGTGGGTGCTTGGCCAGCCGTTTACTCAGCCTGCAAATGAGTGTTGCCAGCACCGCCGGTGCCGCTCAGCTCGAATGTTAGGCAGCAACGAGGAGTCGAAGATGAAATGCTTCCGGTGTGGCGGAACAGGGAGGGTGACGATCGACGACACCGGTCTCGGGTGGCCATTGAAAGAAGGGCGTTGTCCAACCTGCCGAGGACTCGGAGAAGTCCCCATTTCAAAGCAAGCAGGCTGCATCTTCCCCACGCTTGTAATCGTTGCCGTCGCCAGTCTCTTGATCATTGTCATTGGCTATGTGCTTACGCGATAGAAGGAGGTAATTATGAAAGATACCGGTAACCTCTTGCTAGGACGGTGCCGCATGGCTCTTCCGAAGGATTGGCGTCCTCCGGGACTCTTGAGGCGATTTCTTTCGGCTGGCCACATGGAATTCTTTGGCCCGGACGGGAGCTCCATAAAATTTGCAATTGGCCCGATTTGCCCCGAACTAACAGTTGAGGAGCAGAAGCGCAACCTGGAGAGGATTGCTTCAAAGCACGGCCATACTGTTCTGACAACAGGAGAGATAGAGGTCGCCGGAAAGAAGCACGCGACAATGACGTGCAAAATGCCACACGTGGGCGTCCTGAAGACCTACAGCCTCATATTGGACGGAATTGAGTACCTCGTGACGGCCAAAGGAGACCCGCAAGTTTGCGACGCAATCGTGAGGACTTTCAGAGCTGCCTAACAACACCTTCCAGCCGCCGCCCTACAGCGCGGCTGAAGCGTGGCGTTACGCGGCTGCTTCTTTGGTCAAGAGGCTCCATCTCGCACAATTGTTCAATACCCTTGTTCATTTGCGATGAAACGGAGAAAATCAATACCACCGTTAATAGAAGCTGAAGTTCTAATTCAGAGTCGTCGTCGTTGTGCTCTATGTTTTGGTCTGAATAAGAATCAGGAAGAACGAACGGGGCAGATAGCACATATCGACCAGAACTCTTCGAACAACTCATTTAGCAATCTTGTTTTCCTGTGCCTCGATCACCATGATTCATATGATTCCCGGACTAGCCAATCAAAAGGCTATACCGCAACGGAATTGAGGCATTATCGAGAAGAATTATATAAGTCTCTCGGTTCCAATCTTGCACTGCTCAAGGAGGAAACGGTTCGTGTCTCTTTGAAGGATGGGCGCGTTGATAACGAGATGCTGGAATATTTGTGGGATGAGATCTATGAATTGGTCTTCGCCGCACTAGTGCCTAGTGAAGATATTGTAGCTGAAGTTATTGAGATGTACTCCGACGACTATGATGCGAATGTTATACTGCCATACGTTGTCACGATTACTGAAAAACTCTTGGCAGAACATGCGAAGCAACAGAAGGCCTGGCCTGCAATTACTGACTGTGATCGGCTAGACGCCGCATTTGAGGAACTAGAGCGAAATGGAATAGTGTGCCGACAGGACTTTGCTGATTGCTTGAGTTGTGGGTACAACCAAATATGGGATGAAATCAAGAAGGTTGAAGAAGGAGGTCGGCAGGTCCGCGGTTTTACTTTCTATCACATGCAAGACACAGCCCACGCAATTCAAGATGGTGATATCTATCTCGGTTACGGGTCTAAAATCGATGACGATGCTACTGATCTCGATATTGCCAGCGAGGTCGCTTCCACTATTCGTCGTCATGGCCTGAAGGTAGTTTGGAATAATTCAATTCGACAGCGCATTGGGGTCATCCTAGATTGGAAGAAAAGACGTTGAATTGGTAGGCAGCCGCCTCACCAGTCATTCAACCTGCCAGTCATTCAACCTGCCGGAAATTACGGTGTCCTTTTCCGCCGCGCGACAATGAAAATTTCTAAACAAAAAATATCTTCTCACGCGAGTGTGTGCTACAATGAACAAGCTGCACGTAGCCGCGGCCTAGCTCCGGTCCCTTAGGGGACTGCACGAGGCCACCCCCATGAAATCTTACCAGGCCGAATTGGAGAATAAGAACGAAATGACAACCGACATCAAACCAGATCGTGGGATGATCCGCCATGCCGTCGCGACCATGGTCTATCGGGGAGCAAAGACACTGCGGGACGCGCCAACGGACTTCGGGGCGTTTTGTGTCAAACCGGAATCCCGGACGCCGGTAGAAATCGTTGCGCATATGGGCGATCTTTTTGACTGGGCCCTATCAATGGCAAAGGGACAAGAGATTTGGCACAGCTCGCTTCCACAAGCGTGGGACCGTGAAGTCGCCCGGTTTTACGCCTCCGTCAAGGAATTCGACACGTACTTAGCGAATTCTCCAACGGTTGCATGTCCGTTGGAAAGGCTGTTCCAGGGTCCGATCGCGGATGCAATCTCCCATGTTGGCCAGCTTGCGATGCTTCGACACTTGTTTGGGGCTCCGATCAGAGGTGAGAACTACTTCAAAGCGGATATCAGCATTGGACAAGTTGGGCCGAATCAGGCTCCTCCGAGGAAAGAGTTCGATTGAGCATCAGTGCGACGCCAAGGTCAGCCCACTAACGCCATTGAGAATGGGATAGTCTCGCCAACTAGCAGCGGGGTTTCGCACAAAGCACCAGAGATGTGTATCGTTCAAGATCATAGAGAGGTGAAAGAGGCTCAGTAGATGACGCCGGTCGTAGAGAAGTTGTTCTATATGATTGAAGAGCAGGGATGGAAAGCTCGAATCGTCCCCATTGAGCACCTCGCTGACCTCGAGGAGGCGATCCGTGATCGCTATGAAAGTGGACTCTTTGACGAAGTGCTTTACCAGGGACAACTCAGCTTCTTTTCCTTTGATCCACCAGCCGACCTGCCGAGCACGCGGTCGATCATCATCGTGGCCGTGCCTACTCCTCAGATGCGGATTGTCTTCCATTGGCAAGGCGAGCGTGTGCCAGTGGTCGTGCCGCCAACGTATGTGAGCTACACGCCGAGGACAGAAAGCGTCCAGGCTGTGCTCGCGGCGTGGTTGGAGCAAAACGGCTATAAGCTGGCGAAGCCGCGGCTGCCGCTCAAGACGCTCGCGGTGCGCAGTGGATTAGCGGATTACGGGCGCAACAACATCTCCTATGTCCCCGGCATGGGGAGCTTCCTTCAACTCGTAGGTGCTTTCTCCGACCTACCCTGCGACTACGATCCGTGGCGGGAGCCGAAGGCGCTCGACACATGCGAATCGTGCGTCGCTTGCTTGAGGTACTGTCCGACTGGGGCCATCGCAGACGACCGCTTCTTGCTCCACACGGAGCGTTGCCTCACGTATCACAATGAAGCGCCGGGAGATTTCCCTGCATGGATCGACCCATCATGGCACCACTGTCTGATCGGTTGCATGCGATGCCAGACGATCTGTCCCGAGAACAAGGCCGTGCTGGACTGGTTCGAAGATCGGGTCGAGTTCTCCGAGCAGGAGACCAACCTATTTATCCAGCGTACACCATTCGATTGCCTCCCTGCGGAAACCGCGGCAAAGCTGAAGAGCCTGGACATCAACGAAGACTATCGCCTTCTCTGCCGGAACTTGTCGATGATCGTTGGAAGGGAGGGTTGCGCGAGCTAAGCTTGCGCTTAGGTACGAAGCTGGGAACGGTTTGTACGACGCGGGGCATCTGCATGCGCAGTGTAGAGTCGCGATTTGTACGCGTGAGGATGTTAAGTGCAGTGTCTGACCCCCGCTCCGATTGTCAGCGAGGAGTAACTGACACCACGCGGTTGAGCGCATAAAAATCTACTTAGCAGCAACTTAGTTCCAGTCTGCCAGACGGAAACAAAGCCAGAGACTGGGTCCATCTTGAAACCATCCTAACAACACTCAGGAGTGAAAATGCAATGAGGTTGACCTCAATTAACATGATAAGTCCAAGCTTACCCATCCTGGCACTCTTGCTGTACGCCCTTGTATTGACTGGTTGCGGCCCTTCCGTTGAAGAACGCAGGCACACAGCGGCGTCCACCAACGACAAGGCAGTCCTGGCGGAGATGGCCAGTCACGACAGCGACGAAGGCGTCCGTGCGGTGGCGATAGAAAGACTTACGGATCAGCAATCACTGGCAAAAGTAGCTCTCGATGCCCGGGGCGAATCTATGCGCAAGGCGGCGATCGAGAAGCTCTCGGACCAAGCGTCTCTGGGAAAGGTGGCACTGGAAGCCCGTTCCACTGAGGTTCGAGAGGCGGCGATCAACAAGCTTACCGACCAAGCCACCTTGTACCGTGTGGCGTGTGAAGAAAAGGATCTGCAGATTCGGACCCTGGCAATTGGCAGAATGACGGATCAGCCGCTGCTCACCAAGCTGGCCACTGAACAGCCGGCTGCAGCCATCCGCTTGGCTGCGGTTCTGCGCGTGACAGATAATGATTTCCTTCTGCTTCGCAGTGTCGCGGACAGTTCAAACGCCGTTCGGATGGCGGCGGTGGAAGCAATGAACAAAGAGAATTACCTTGCGCGAGTTGCCATCGAAAGCGACTTCCAGGCGCTTCGCGAGGTTGCTGCCCTGCGCGTGACTGATGAGGCGCTTTGCCGTCAGATCAATGCGGCAGAGCGGCAGCGCGTGAAGGACCTAGCAGAGATTGAGCGTCAATCCAACGAGGAAGCGCTGGCGCAGTCCGCTTTGCAGGGCAAATTCGATGTCATCCGCCTAGCTGCTGCCAAGCGGCTTCGCCTGCAGGCAGTTCTTGGGAAGGTGGCAAGCGAGACAAGAGACCGGGAGGTCTGCAAGATCGTTTTCCGCAAAGTGTGGGAACAGAAGGTCTTGCTTGACATCGCCGGCAGCGCGCGAGACAACGCCGTTCGCACGGCTGCCAGCGTAAAGGCCGAGCAAACTACGTGGACAGAGGTGTTCGACAAAGCCTCCAAGGTAGGCGCGGGCCCAGTTGTCTTGGGCGAAGCGCTCGCCGCTGTAGATCTCTTTCCAGAACAAGCGGGTGCAAAACAGGCCGTCGTCGAAGCGTGTTTGAACTTCATCAAACGGGGTGATGAGACCCGGATCCCGGAGTTAGTCGACATGCTCGGTCTCTATGGCGACAAATCGCTGGCTGAGGACTACCTAAACTGCGGTCAACCGGATTTAGATGGTGCGGGCCGCGAGTGGGGAAGTAATCACGGATACAACGTGCGTGCCGGGGCGGGCTCGCACCGTGCGGCGTGGGGTAGCAGCAAACACTAATGGCGGGGGTCGACTTCCTTCAGAGCGTGGGGAGCCAAGGGTAATCAAGAGGTGGCGTCAAACACCCGTGTCTGACGCGTGCAACATCTGCCATTGAGGGGTCACTGACGCCACGCGGCTAACGCTCGGCGAACGGTAAGCTCAATTAGTTTTTTCCGCAGATTAGCCGCGGCCCATTATCTGGCGGTCGCCGCGCAATTTCACCATCAATGAAACGAGGAACCAATGACCACTGACAAGGATTCATCCACGCACCTGTGCGCTGAAGCGCTTCGGTGCGCAAGCGCATAATCATGAAAGGAAGAATGGAATGAAGCACAACGGCATTCTTGGGAGTATCTACGGTACAGCCTTCATCGGTGCGGCGATCTATTTCATCCAGCACGCGACAACTTTCTGGGAGGGAGTGTTTGGTTTCTTCAAAGCACTTTTTTGGCCTGCCACGCTGATGTACAAGCTGCTGGAAATCCTCACAATGTAGATACCTTTTGCTCTCCGGAGGTCGACGACTCGACCCGTCGAGAGTGCTTCGGACAAGTTGACCCCGCGAGATTGGCGACATCTGTGCAAATTCGATGTGAAGCCCACGAACCCAAACAACAGTGCAAACTCAATGCGACGTAATGTTATTTCACAGGGCAGCCCTCGAAGGGCCCACTCTCTGATTAGCTGCAATCCATTAGGCAGAGAAAAGGAAGGAGCATGATTATGATTCCGAACATTCCAGCTTTGGGGATCCGGTTCGACATTGGCAAAATTGAGTCGGGAAATTACGGAACCGAATGTTGGAAAGTGTTGTGGCGAGCGGTAGATATCGATAAACTGAGGGGTGCATTCCTGTTCGAAGGGGACACCGCTGCCACGCTTAATGGCAACGAGAATGTCTATTGCATCGCTGTTCAGACGTACAACACCGCTATCGTCAGCGATATTCGAGCCGCTCTTGACCGAAGCGCTGAATTTCAAAAGGTGGCGGCATCACCGAGATTTGCTGAGGGCAGTCAACTCGTAAGAGAAGCACTCCCCGATGCTGGACAAATTGACTCGGCCGGAAACCTGATAGGAAACGCTGGCAATTCCCGTGCAGCCCTTGGTGCAGTGCTGAAAGAGAAACAGTCCTCGCTGCAAGAGGGCAAAGCATCCACTCCCGTACCAGAGAGAAACAAACCAGCTTCAAGCCGAACCGCAAACCTCCCACCCATCTCTTCCCTAGAGGAACTTCTGGATTTTCTCCTTACCAACTTCGGGGAGAAGAACAAATGGCAATTCTGGGTAAGCCCGGAAGAACTCTGCGACATCGCGGAACGCTATGCCGATATACTTCAAGTCCAGTGGCTCGAAGGTTCCTGCGGCCTGTCAGTGGACATGACCTATGTCACGTTCTTCAGCAAGGGGAAGGCTGGCGCGAACATTGCCCTGCATGGGCTGTTTCCCTTTTCTACCGTATCTGAAGCCAACAATTTTTGCCATGACAAGAGAGATAACTTGGAATATCTTTTCGGCCAGCTTGAGGGGCTCTGGGGAATACAAGACAAGGTCGCCGTAAATTTCAGCGGGCGGTCGCACAGTAATTGGGTCAGTGACGAGGACTATGAGAAGGAAGAGGATATCGACGCGTTTGATCTCTGGCCGCACATTTGGCGCAAGAGCGAAGTCCTAGGCATTTCTCTTAGCTCCAAACCAAAGATGCCAACCAAACCGATGCCGGAGGAAAAACCGCAACCCGTCAACCAAAAGCCAAAAACAACCCAGCCTGCTGCGATACCCTTGCCAGAGCCAAACGACATTCCTTCACATGAGCTTCCACTCCTGGTTGATTTGTCCCTGCTCAAATTAAAGGTAACGCAGAGCGAAGTGGTTGATTCGATAGCAACCACCGGACAACAAAGTGCAAAGTATTCACCGAAAGAAGGGTATAAAATGGTAGTCGTACATCTAAGGGGCACAATACCCTATCGTTGTCGTGTTACATTGCGAACGGATGAGTTTGCTGCGGTATTCGAGCAGTCGGTAACCAACCAAAAAGGTGAAAAAGAGGTAGTGGTTGATGTCCGGCAATCTTCCGCAATGGCAAAAGACGATGATTGGAACATACCGCCCCAGAACGGGACTTCTACATCGACCTATTACTACTGGCAATCCGATTCGTCCACTATCGACCTTAAAGCGGCCTTTATCATTCCTGCTTATATTACCGAATTCTTCGTCAGGTACCCTGCCGGCGCCACAGAAGCGATGAGAGAAGCAGATCAGGTTGAGACGGGCATGGAGCAAGGGCGCGAAGAACACAAAATGAATATGCCCGGCAAGACAACGTCACATGAGCTTCCGATTCTGGTGGACCTGGCGCAGTTCGGATTGCACATGATACGTACTGAAGTCGTCGATTGGATAGAAAGTGAAGGCGTCGATTGGACAGGGAGTGCGGGACCCCAGAAGACAAAGCTGTCTCCGACCAGTGAGCATTATATGGTGGTCGTTCATCTCAGGGGCACGATACCCTATCCTTGTCGTGTTACGCTGCGAACAGATGAGTTCGCGGCCATATATGACAAGATGACTACTAACTACCAGGGGAAGAACGAAATATCATCCGAAGTCCAAAAATCTAGTGCGATGGCATGTGGCACGTCAGGGGAGGAGGATCATTGGAGTATAACACCCGAAGATGGTGTCCTGATGTTGAATCGCTCCTACCGGCAGACCGAATTGTCAAATATCGTATTCAAAGCTGCCTTCTCTCTGCCCAAAGACATCGCCACCTTTTCTGTCAGATACCCTACTGGTGTGTCGGAGGCCATTGTATTGCCAGGAAAGCCAGGTGGAGGATCATCCTGTTTTGTTGCAACGGCAGCATTCTCCGCGTCTTCTCTTGAGGTCGCTATTCTGCGCCGTTATCGGGACGAAAGATTAAGGAGCAATCTGGTCGGAAGGCAGTTCATTGCGCTCTACCACAAAGTTTCTCCTCCCCTTGCTCGCTGGATAGCTGGATCATCTGCGCGGAGAGCGCTTGCCCGTCGTCTTCTGATGCCAATTGTGAGGGGTGCTCAGAAGTCTATGAAGTGGATAGCTGACAAATGACAATCTTTCCATGCAATCAAGCCTTCCTCGAGCCTCCGCACAGAGATCGGATTGGTGCCCGTGGTTTGGCGCATATTGGGTGTGGTTCCGCAAGGGGTGGAGACCACCGATTTAGAAAATGGTGTCAGACGCGGGTGTCCGACACCCGCCCCAGTGTCATTGAGGGGTCATTGACAGCACGCGGCTAACGCTCGGCGAACGGTAAGCTCAATTAGTTTTTTCCGCAGATTAGCCGCGGCCCATTATCTGGCGGTCGCTGCGCGACTTGAACATCAACGAAATGACGAACCAATGGCCAGTGACAAAGATCAGCCCACTCATAATCATGGAAGGAAGAAAGGAATGAAACACAACGGCATTCTGGGCAGTATCTACGGCACGGCTTTCATCGGTGCGGCGATCTATTTCATACAGCATGCGACCACATTCTGGGAGGGGGTGTTTGGTTTCTTCAAAGCCCTTTTCTGGCCTGCCACTCTGATGTACAAGTTGCTGGAGATCATGAAAATGTAGGTGGCTTAGTCATCCAACATGCACATTGGCTAGGCCCCAATAGTAACAGTAGTAGAAGCTCCTAACTTCTATTAAGTGCAGTATGAGAAACGCAAATAGATGGTGATCCCAGTCTTCTCAATCGAGGAGGTGTGAGGCTTTCGGGCTTCTCGAGAGTCAACAGCGAATGTCCACGAGCTTGCCAGTCGGGCTCCGTAGCTTAGTGCCAGTCCGATCGCCAACAAACAGAAAGGAAAGCAAAATGCGCAGAGCCTTATTCTACATGATCGTTGCAGTGGTCTCAGTGACAAGCGTTTTCATGGTTGGTTGCAGCAAGAGCAGTCAAAAAAGGACTGCCACATCAGACACCAC
>JBAWAH010000050.1:0-77492 GCA_049589195.1 Bacteroidota bacterium
GATTGAAACGCTGATAATTGCAGAACGAACAAGGAATATAGTAGGTCGCGCCCCGTGCGGGCGCGTGGATTGAAACACCGTTTGCTGTTGTGCAAGAATGGTGTTCGCAGCGTCGCGCCCCGTGCGGGCGCGTGGATTGAAACTGCTTGTAGTTATCATGTGCAACGGTTTATAAAAGTCGCGCCCCGTGCGGGCGCGTGGATTGAAACAAGTTACTACATCGTTATTAATCTCACCTAAATTGTCGCGCCCCGTGCGGGCGCGTGGATTGCAGGTGATCTGTTCAGCCGGAACAAATCCCGCCTCCTCAATCAACTGAATCACTTCATGGGCACTCATCTTGCTTACGATGTTTATCCAACGCTTCCACTACTTTCAGCTTGACATTCCTTTCTCATCGACGTATCTTTTCGCTCGGATCTTATTAAGTGGTGTGAAGTACACCTGTCTGACACTTACTCCAGTGTCAGTGAAGGGCCACTGACACCACTGGCGTCTCTCACAGATTTATCAGAAGGAGATATCTAATGCGAAATCTTTTGCAGCTCATCGCATCTGTCATCTTGTTTACGACACTTCTTTATTCACAAACCACAAGAAATGCGTCTCAACCCATGTTCTCTATCGACACTCAAGTTCCATCAAGCGCTCAAAAAGCAGGTACCGACGCTTCCACGGGTGAGTTCAAGTTGCGAACGGGCGTGAACGTCAGCCACTGGCTATCCCAAAGCGACAAACGGGGCGAAGAGCGAAGGAAGTACATCACGAAAGCCGACTTCGATACCATCGCATCGGCGGGATTCGACCACGTGAGAATACCGGTGGATGAAGTGCAACTCTGGGATTCTCTCGGGAACAAGGAACCGGAGGGGTTCGAATTGCTCCACAGCGCCATCCGATGGGCGTTTGCCGCTGACCTGCGCGTGATCGTCGACCTTCACATCATTCGCTCGCATCATTTCATCTCGGAATCCAACCCGCTATGGACTGACCCGGCTGAGCAGAAGAAGCTCGTGAACATGTGGCTCCAGCTCTCGGAGGAACTCCATCAATATCCTAACGAGTCACTGGCGTACGAGATCCTGAACGAAGCCGTGGCGAACGATCCGGAGGACTGGAACAAGGTCCTGAATATGGTCATTGCAGCTATCAGGGTAAAAGAACCAGGGAGGAAGATCGTCGTCGGCTCGAACAGGTGGCAGATCCCCGACACGTTTCCCGAGCTGAAAATCCCGGAGAACGACACGAACATTATTCTGAGTTTTCATTTCTACACACCTCTTGCGTTGACTCACCATACAGCGCCGTGGACAGCAATCGCTGAATACAAGGGACCTGTATCGTATCCCGGACAAATCGTCGACACTTCGTACTACAAAGATTTGTCGGCTCCGGCTGCCGACTTCATGCGGAATGTAGCAAACGGATATTACACGAAGGAAGTGCTTGCAGAACGCATGTTGCCTGCAATCAAAGTGGCGAAGGAACACAAGCTTCCCTTGTATTGCGGAGAGTTCGGCGTCTATCCGAGGATTCCTGAAGATATAATGCTGCGCTGGTACAAGGATGTATGTGAGATCTTCAAAGAGAACGATATCGCGTACTGCCATTGGTGCTACAAGGGAGATTTCCCAATCGTCGAGAAGGACGGCTCTCCCCACTGGCCGCTGGTGTCCGTGCTGACGGCCGCAAAGCGGAACACCAAGTAGAACAATCGTATTCTCCTCAGGCTACTGGAGGATTAGACTGTCATCAATTAGATGAGTAAAGCAATGAGACTCCATGCCATCATGCCCTTCTGCCTTTTCTGGCTTCTTGCTGTGACTCCACTTTTCGGACAGAACGATCCGTTCCTAAAGGACTTTGAGCCCAAGAACGCCGTTGTTCCTCTCTTTCGCGATACGACAAAGACGTCGGATTCAGCAACTGTCACAGTAACGATCAACACTGCGGACACGCTCGGCAGAGTATCCAAGTATCTCTACGGGAACAACGCGAATACTTACATGGGGCAGATGGTTTCCGAGCCGACTCTCATCAATTATCTGAACATGCTGTCGCCACACATCCTGCGTTTCCCCGGCGGGAATCTCAGCAGCCTGTACTTCTGGAACGCGCTCACAAACCAACACCCAGCCGATGCCCCCGATTCTCTGTATGATTCCAACGGCATCGTGAACACGGCAGGCTACTGGTACGGAAGAAACACAGAGAGTTGGACTCTCTCCGTAGACAACTACTATGCTATGCTCGCCATGACAGGCAACACCGGAATCATCACGACCAATTACAGCTACGCCCGCTACGGAACGAGTACCGATCCTGTCGCGACTGCTGCGCACCTTGCTGCCGATTGGGTGCGGTACGATCACGGGCGTACGAGATTCTGGGAGATAGGGAACGAAAATTATGGGTCGTGGCAAGCCGGATATCAGATTGATACGCTGTTGAACCACGACCGCCAGCCTCGGATCATCACTGGCGAGCTCTACGGAAAGCATTTCCTGGTCTTTGCCGATTCGATGCGAAAAGCAGCAAGCGAGATTGGGACGACAATCTCCATTGGCGCACAGGTGTACGAACTCGATGCTTCGAGCGACGTGGAGCCCATGAGAAGCTGGAATAGCGGTTTCTTCAAACAGGCTGGCGATGCGGCTGACTTCTTCATCGTGCACTCCTACTACACCCCGTATGAGCAGAATTCCTCTGCATCGACCGTTCTGAGTTCCGCCAAGTTCAATACAGATGCGATCATAAACTTCGTGAGACAGACCACGAGCGCGAATCATGCTCTGATGAAACCGGTTGCGCTGACGGAGTGGAATATCTTCGCAGTGGGCTCCAAGCAAATGTGCTCATTCGTCAATGGCATGCACGCAGCGATTGTCCTCGGCGAGCTCGCCAATACCGGTTTCAGTATGGCGAGTCGCTGGGATCTGGCCAACGGATACGACAGCGGCAATGATCACGGGATGTTCAATAAGGGTGACGAGCCGGGCGTGCCGATGTGGAATCCACGTCCCGCGTTTTTCTCGATGTATTACTTCCAGAAATTCTTCGGCGATCACATTGTGAGCTCGGTCGTGAAAGGAAGAACCAGAATTCCGACGGTACTGGCTTATGCATCGACATTCCTTTCCGGGCACCTGGGCGTCGCCGTCATCAATACGGGAACGAGCGATGAGGTTGTGAAGCTTGATCCGGGGACCTACAATGCAGGCGACCGGTACTACGTGTACTCTCTCACAGGCGGCAGCGACAACGGCGAGTTTCCACAAACCGTCTATGTCAACGCAACGGGTCCGACGAACGCAACGGGCGGACCGATTGGAGTGTTGTCCTCGATACCTGCGTGGGCATACTCCGCGCAGGGTGACATCAAATTCGTTTCGCCCGCGAGATCGGTGCAGTTCATATTGATCAATCCAGGTGGATCCACTGACGTGACTGACGAGAGGGGCTTGCACGCTGTCGATGGTTTCACGCTGCATCAGAATTATCCGAACCCGTTCAATCCATCGACGACGATATCGTTCACGTTGTCGTCGCGTGCCGCTGTTTCGATGAAGATCTTTGATCTTTTGGGAAGGGAGATGGCAACGGTCTTTTCTGGACAATTATCAGCCGGGATGTACTCGCGACAGTGGAATGCATCTGGTATGCCGAGTGGCGTGTATTTCTGTCGGCTTTCTGCAGGATCGTTTGTAGAAACGAAGAAGATGCTGCTCGTGCGATGAGTCTGAGAGTGCTCAGTCCAGTCAGAAGCCAAGCCTCAGTCTATGAGGTCTGGCTTTTGTTTTTCGATCATCTCATATTCGGACAGATGATCACGAACAAAACGATCGGGCTCCGTTAGCAATTTCGCTAGCAGCTAGGAAAAAACTGCTTAAATCGATTCGTGCTGGCTGGGAAGCATCTGCTCAGGAAGCAGATGGGTAGCTCCCTCGACCGCCCTTCAAAGGCCAGCCCAGATGAGACTGCTCGCTTGAATTTGCCTTGAGAATTTCACACATTTCGTCGCATCATCTAATGATTCTTGCCTGAGAATCTTCTTCGTCCTTCTCTTCGGACCGAGATTCTGCCATGACGATCGGTCAGACAATCTCTCACTATAAGATCCTCGAGAAGCTTGGCGAAGGCGGCGTGGGTGTTGTCTACAAACGCCAAGATCAATCGTCTCCCATTTCCAATTAGTTTGCATACACCCTTAAGTCATATATTTGGCATTGTAGAGACCTCATAGCAAGAGCATCTGTTGTTGATAATTGATATGTATCTATTGAACAGAATAAGCTTCCAATTGCTGATGCTAATTTATCGTTAGCACTGCTGCTGGCGAATCTTAAGGGATGTATACTATGAAACCAATTCGAGAGTGGTCACAACAGGATCTGGCAGACGAACTGCTGCACTTCCAGGAGCTTGCGTCACTCATACTGCCCAGAAAGGAGAACGTTCCAGCACTGCCAGACATAGACTATTTTGGATTTGTAGAGCCCTACAAAGGCTGTGTAGGTGGAGACCACCTTGTATTCGTAGACTTTAGGGCGTATAAACCAGAGACAAGGATAAAACTTGTCCAGGAAGCAGGTGCTGCTGCGTTGGCATCTGGCAATGATGGTCTAGCAGCCCATTATAATACCCTGGTGACTAACCTTGCAAAAAACCTGGACAGATTTGGCATACTGGTTGCTGATGCTACCGGCCATATGACGACTGATAATACGATTCTTAACTATCTTCATGGCGCATTTGAAATAGGCGTTGGCTACGAGTTCTTGAACAAGGGAGAAGTTACTCCAGAACTATTTGAAATGCTCAACATGATGCTGTACAAGCACATCAACCCCAGAGAAGATTATGTCAAAAATAAACCATACATGACCCTCCTGTACGGAGAGGTGCACAACAGTGGACGGTTCAGGTTTCTTTCAGCAGGTCATCCGCTTCCCTTAGTTTTTTCCTATGAATTCAACAGAATCGAAAGATCAAACGTCGACCCTGCAGAGACTTCGACTCCTCTAGGAGTTTTACCGTCGAATTATCACGCAGATATTGAACGCTTTGACCCAACCTTTGCCACAAAGGATAGTTATTCTGTGGGTGAACGGCGCCTTCTAATGCCAAAAGATTTTATGATCGTCTATACGGACGGGCTCTCGGAGCAACAGAGTGGAACGCGCAATTTCTGCGAGGAAAGGCTGGAGGGTGTCTTGAGGGAAGTAAAGGACGAAAGCGCGCGGGGCATCTACGAGGCCATCCGCCGCGAACTCTATAAATTCTGTCCGCCTGATGACGACTGGACTGCTGTGGTGGTCAAGAGAAAGTAATTTAGCGTTCTTTAAGGCGCAGTTGCCCGGGGATTCTTCACATTTTTGTGGCCATTCTTCAGGCGTTTTCACACTTGTTCTACACAATATGCGGTGATAATCACAACCATGTCCTTCATTTGAAGCTCTGAAATGTTTTTCGCGTTCCTTTCTTTGCCATAAACATGGCCAGATTGCTGAGTAGCCTCTGTTGATATCGCCTTTGTCAACAAGCCCATCAGCAGGATTGGTGTGTGAAATTACACATGGGATAGGCGCCACAAGGCTGAAGGAGTTGCCGTGGAACTTTTCGTGCCAGATTAAAGCCATTTTTATTCTTTCTGTGACCTTGACGCGTATCACGTGTCTCGCACCCGGATGTAACCCGTATGTCGGAACAACTTCATCCTCCGGAAGCTCCGCAAGATCTAGACACCAACTCTTCTAGCCGGAGGCGAAAGCGGCTCGACGGAAACACCGAATTCATCCCCCGCAGTAAACAATTTATGCGCTGAGTGCACCTCTGAACTCATCCTTCTGGGACGTATCATCGGACTCCAGCTTTCTGTGAAACTCCACGTGATCGCCATTGCAGGAAGCGCTACGAACGATGGCGGCGCAAGAGTTCAAGGCGGGAAGTTACACAGTTGACTGGAACGCAAGTGGTGCTCCGAGTGGCGTCTACTTCTATCGGCTTTCCGCAGGATCGCTTGTGGAAACGAAGAAGCTTGTTCTGCTGCGATGATGCTACCTGCATTCAATAACTCGCCCCGCGCGTCCAAAGTTTGTTGGACGCTTCCGCAAATTTCAACTTGACATTCTTTTCTCATCAACGTATCTTTTCAGTCGGAGTCTGAATCGAGGCAGTACGTAAAACTTGCGACTGCTTTGATCAACTCGTAGACATACCCCGACAAGACCTTCATCCATTCCGCTGATCAAGAGGTCCCCCGATCAATCACAAAGGAGGAATCACAATGAGAAAATACGCGGTTGGAATTACCATTGCGGTTGCACTGGTTGTCTTCGCGTGCAGCACAGTCCCGATCACTGGACGGAAGCAGCTCAGTCTCATTCCAGCCAGTGAGATGCTCTCGATGAGCTACACGGAGTACGACAGCGTCTTGAAAACGAGCAAGCTGAGCACAAACCAGCAGCAGACCCAGTTGGTCAAGAGAGTAGGCGGGCGAATCCAGAAGGCGGTTGAGACGTACTTCGCAGAGAAGAACCTTGCCGACCAATTGAAAGACTACAAGTGGGAGTTCAACCTCGTTGAGAGCAATGAGGTGAATGCGTGGTGCATGCCGGGTGGGAAGGTTGTTGTCTACACCGGCATCTTGCCCGTAACGCAGAACGAAGTCGGGTTGGCTGTGGTGTTGGGTCACGAGATCTCTCACGCAGTCGCGCAACACGGCTCGGAGCGGATGAGCCAGGGACTTTTAGCTCAGCTTGGCGGTCAGGCCCTTTCCGTCGCTTTGCAGAACAAGCCGGAGCAGACGAAGCAATTGTGGATGTCTGTGTACGGAGTGGGTGCGCAGGTCGGCGTACTCTTGCCCTACAGTCGAACCCACGAGAGTGAGGCGGACCACCTTGGCTTGATTTTCATGTCCATGGGCGGATATGATCCGAACGAAGCCGTGACCTTCTGGCAGCGGATGGCGGCGAGCGGGGGACAGAAACCGCCGGAGTTTCTGAGCACGCACCCAGCAGACGAGACCCGCATCGCTGATATCAAGAAAGAGGTCCCTGAGGCGATGCAGTATTACCGGAAACAGCAGTAGCATTCACATTCTGTTCTCCCCAGTGTCAGTGAAGGGTCAATGACACCAGGCAGTTGAGTTTTTCACAGCATCCTTGGGATATCTAGTTGGCAGATATGTATTGCATGCACGGTTTAAATTTGAATCACAAGGAGGCGAAACATAGTGCGAGAATTGTCACAGGAGGGCCTTTCGATGCCTCATAAAGTGCTGATCCGTCTCTTGTTCATACCTCTATTCTTCATACTTGATGGCGTAGTTCCTCTTTGGGCCGGCGACAACAAGTATTTGATAGACTTTCCTGGCAAGGCAGCGATCTATGTCAACACGGGCAACACCAGGATCTACAAACTGGCGCTTGCCGCCGCCACCGCCTATCATCAGAATCTGCATCGCCTGGTGGATTTATTGTTGGCGCAACCAACGCTTCGTCACCCACGTGGAGTCGAGCCCCAGGGCTTTCTGCAAGCAATTGAAGCTCCGCCGGGCCCCACTGTGCCGGTTCGAAGCTTCGGCACTGTATACTTCCATGATTATGTGGAAAGGCAAGGGAAACCTTACTGCGATGCATTCACGGCAATCGGCATGACAGTTTTTGTGAATTGTCCCTGGGCCGAGTTCGATATTCTCTATGGGTCGGACTGGCATGACAGCCAGGGCCGCGGCATATTCGACGAGCCTAGGAAGGTGGGCGAGATTCAAGGCTTCCCCCTGTACAGGGACGCGAAGGGCGACGAAACGTTGATTCTGACCCGAAGCTCGAAGCCACTGTGGCTGCCGTTGAGTCAGGAGGAGTTCATCAAGGCCTGGATTCGAAGGATGGAAAAGGAGCTAGCGGACGATGGGGAATTCGGGAAAGACCCGTCCAATCCGTACCGTAAGCGCCTAGAGCGGCACCGGGCAGTTCTTGCAGCCATGTCTCCGGCCGAACGCCAGACCCAGGCAATATGGCTTCGAAATGATGACCCGTTTGAACCTGACCTAGCGCCGCCTGGCTCTGAATTTGGAATCCCCCAAGCTGTCCCGAATCGGAACTGGTTTGATCCAGCTCTGCCCAGAACGGCCGTTCAGCTTGTTGCCATCATGTTCAATTACTCGCCCAACTTTGATCCAGACAACCCCCAACCGTCGGAGGATGGATCGGTAGCTGGCCTGCGCGTCTCAGAGATGAAGCAAACTGCCGATTGGAAAGCCGTGAGTGCAGCGCTGAGCCCTTGAATCGCTCACTCAAATTCATCAGTGAGGTGCTAGATGTCGAAGCTTCTTAGATCATATGACCAGCTGATTCGGACGAAGCTGAGGAGATACGCGGGAAACCCAATCATCCCGCACACTGGACTAAGCGGAGACTGGAAAGAGTGGCAAGTGCAGGAGTCGTTCGTGTTCAGCGATCCGAACGACGCCTCCAAGCTGATCATGTTTTACTCCGGCGCTCGTCCGCCGGACGTTCAAAGAGCCTTTATCGGACGCGCAACAGCCGACTTGTCTAATCCGTTCGTGTGGAATGACTATCCATCTAATCCGATACTCTCTCCTGGAGCGAGTTACTATAATGAAGTCTACATCAGACTCGACTCCGTCCTACACGTGGATGGCGTCTACTGGCTCTACTCGACAGGGATGAGTCCCAACACGACAGACAAGGATGGCAAGCCAGAGCCAGGGTCTAACTCAATTCATCTTGCAAGATCCACCGATGGGGTGCACTTCGTATGGCATGACAGTCCGATCCTGCTGCCCGCTGGAGATGAGAGAGAAGTGAGCCAGGGTGCTGTCCTGAAAGAGGGAAATGACTGGTATATGTACTATTCCTATCGGACTCGGTCAGGTGAGATTCTGCCAGGGATTCGGCTTGCCAGGTCGGCAGACGGTTTGCATTGGACGCGAACAGGGAAGCAGATATTGTCCTGCACGCCAGGGATGTACGACTCTCGCTACTATGAATTCCACCAGATACTCAAGCTTGGACGCGACTATGTCCTCTTGTTCGAGTGCTTCGATGGGAAACACTGGAGTGTTGGCGCAGCTCACAGCACCTCCCCGACGGAGGGTTGGGTGAAGAAAGATACGCCACTGTTTGAACGCTCTGGAGTGCCGGGAACATTTGACGTGCACCATGTTGCGACGCCGACCATCTTCGACGTGGGATCACGAGTCATGCTTTTCTATCAGGGCGGTAATAATCCCGACAACTACATCATGTCCAACTGGGATATTGGTGTGGCCTATTCTGAGGAGTTGACTCGTTGAGGGGAGCGCGTTAGGCAGCCTTAGTCTTCTCGTACACCTTCACGATCTCATACAGCGTCGTCCTCTGCGCTTGAATAGATCTTCACTCTACCTTACCCTCCTATTCCACTCCACTGATCGGCCTGCAGTTGCACCAACCCAGAATGCTTCGGGGCTAGTTGGAATGGAAGCCCTGACAACTCCGTACCTTTTGTTCGACAGCTCGTCCCGTATTGCGGACGAGGTCTCGATTCGAGCCGGTTTGGACTGTTGAACACAACTCATGTTGAGAGTTGAACTCTCAGAAGGTCTTGGAGGGAATGGCTCTCAGACACCTCAATCGGATAGGCACACCTCCTCGGACTGAAACTCCGGTGAGAGAATCGCCCAGCACCTCTTACACAAAATACTTGATATTGTCCTGGAATTTCTTATATTTGAGAATGAAATCTGACGTCTATGAAGCAAAAACAGCAAAATCCCTTTAGCTTCAATTCAGGTGTGATTTTGTTCTTAACCTGGAATAGATACGAAAAGGCGTATTGAGCCTTCTTCAGAAAGGAGATTTCGGGTAAATGAAAAAAATAATCTTCGGAGCCAGCCTCCTTGCCATTACTGTTTTTGCGCATGCACAAGATACAATCGGCAAAAACGATAGCAGTCAAGTCAGCACCCCATCCATAAAAGCCTACAGCAAGTTCGATTTCGTGCCCGGAGAAAAAGTAATAGGCTTTGAAGATTTTATGACCGGAAACATTGGTGATTTTCCTGCGGGCTGGAATACTAATGCATCTGCAGAAATTGTAACGATTGATGGCAAACCCGGTCGTTGGCTGATGCTAACAAAACCTGGTGTATTCGTTCCTGAATTCACAGATAAGTATCCCGATGATTTTACACTTGAATTTGATTTGCTTCATGGCGTTCCAATTAACGGCGCAGATTTTCATATCACCCTTGCCCAATTAGATGATATAAACAAACCTCAATTCTGGTCGCTGGCAACAAACCGTCTCCACTTTGAATTAGATAATGCAAATACCGGCACTACGACCGGTCTTACAAGATCTGAGTTGAGAAAAAATGCAGTCAGCGAGCCGGCCAATCAAACCTATACTGAATTGCTCAATGATAAAAACAATCCTGTTCATATTTCCATCTGGCGGCAAAAAGAAAGAGTGAGATTATATATAAACCAGGAAAAAGTATGGGATATACCCAAGGGCCTGGCAAAAGAAGCACAATTAAATGCTATCGTTTTTTCTGTAAGTTATGTTGAGGCGAAAATACAGCATTATATAGGCAATATCCGGCTGGCTGTCGGCGCACCTGATACACGAAACAAATTGCTCACACAAAACAAATGGGTGACCCATGGAATTTTATTTGATGTGAACAGTGCCAACATCAAACCAGAATCTTATGGCACGTTGAAAGAAATGGCCAATGTACTGAAGGAGAATCCCGACCTGAAAGTGAAAATAGTTGGGCACACAGATGCTGATGGAAGCGATGCAGCCAATCTTGAGCTCTCAAAGAAAAGAGGTGCATCAGTAAAGGCTGCACTAGCAAAAGAATTCGGCATTGATGAAAGCCGGATGGAAACGGATGGCAAAGGCGAAAGTGAACCGATCGACAAAAATGATAATCCAGTGGGCAAGGCAAATAACCGGAGAGTTGAATTCATAAAGTTATAATCAAAAAGAGTGAGCTATGCGTATCATATTCTTTTTTCTATTCTTCCTTTGTTTTACTTCAATTCCTGATATATCAGCACAAACACCACAGCAGCAAATCCAGCAGGAGATCAATAATATAAAGAAGCAGATCGCCGAACAGGAAAAGCTGATTGCTGAAGCGAAAAAAAATGAGGAAGATCCTGAGACAATTAAGGCCATGGAAGATGAGCTGGTGCAACTGAAGCAGCAACTGGCTATGATGGAAAAAGCCGGTAAAAGTGTTTCAGGCATTCCCACATTCATGATGAATAAAGCCGCAGACCAGGTAAACTCCGAAACTGGTAATACAACCAGCATCATTCCGGCAAGAAAAACTGCTCTTCTTGATGCACTGCCCAAAAGGACCCTTACTGAACAGGAACTTATTGCATTTCTTGTTGCGTTTCATAATGAACTAAAACAAAAATTGCCACCTGATTTGGTTAGGGCTGCATTAGAAATAATTGACAAATTCAAAACTAACTATGCCAAAATAGCTATGACAGGAGTAGCCGCTTGGTACAACCATGCTCCATCAGAGTCTGTTATCCTGTTAACCTATGCCGCATCAAAGTCGCCGGATGATAATACACTTAATAATTGTGGGGCCATTCTTAATCTATATGGAAGGGAAGAAAAAGCGTTACCTGTTCTGAAATATGTATTACCACATGAGCCCAACAATTGTACGTTGCTGAATAATATTGGGCAGGCCTTTGCTGGACTTGGCGAAAAAGATTCTGCTATGTTTTATTTCGCACTCGTTCTAAAGCGATGCAGCAAACATCCAGAAGCTAATGCTACTGCTGCTTATATCGCTTATTCAAATGGAGACACTACTCTGGCAGCTAATTATATGGGACAATCCCTTGCAGGAGCTTATAGCGAAGAACATATGGATTTCTATAAAAATATCCGTGCAAATGCAAAACCCCTGATTGATCCCGAAATCAATCTGACTAACAAAAATTATTTTATACCAAATGGTTTTAATCCCGCACCCAATTGCAAGAATTGGGATGATTGTGAAATAGTAACGGCCAAACAGGAAGCTACCAAAAAACAATTGGCAGCGCTGCGAGAGAAATATGAAAATATTGTAATTGAAAATAGTTTCCCGAACACAATGAAAACACACCAGGATTCTTTGGACTGGGAAAGCGGCAAGGGCTGGAAGGAAGGCCCGTTTGCAAAGAAAGCCCAGTACTTAAAAGAAGTAATATCGGCTGCTTATACGGAGGCCAGACAAAAAGCAACTGAAGAACTGATTGAGAGAACCACCCGGATAACTAAAAATGCAAACCAGGAAAGGATGGCGCTTGATCAGGAGTTTGAACCACAGTACAAAGCCTGTGAAGGAGTCGGGGGAAATTGTATGGAAAATGTCGAATACAAATATTGTTTAGCAAAAAAGGCGTTAGATAATAAATATTTCTTAGAATTAACGGATGCTTCTCAAAGTTTCGAAAGTGTATGGTATACCAAAGATGTAAAGTATTATAACAATCTTGTATTCCTGACCACCTTTACCGCCCCGAATAAACATGTACTCAAAGCAGAATGTGCTACGTATACCAATTTCTTGCTTGACCAGATTCGTGCCTATACACTCAGTGAATGTAATCCGGTAGGTAAGCCAAAATGTATAGAACCACCTCCTGTAGTGCCGGAAGTATTACCACTTCCTGAATTTAAAGAAGATGATTGTGCTATCAATATAAGAATTCCTTTTATAGTAGGACATGTCAGTCTCAACTGTGAAAGATTCGAATTTGAGGCAGGTGAAGGCATTATATTCAAGTACGAAAAAAATTTTAAGGAACGTGAATCATCCTTTGCGATCGGAACGGGTATAGAAGCGGAAATACCGGGAGGAATAATAGATGGATCTGCGACAGCACTTATCGGGTTTAAGTTTGATTCAAATATCGAGACAACCGACGTGTTTGGCGCTGCTAAAGCTGATGTAAATGTATTAGGATGGGGCACCTCAGTAATAAGTGCAGGTGCCAAGGTAGGTATTAGCTCAGGATTTAATTCATCTTTTACAGTCATGGGCAGATGAAAAAATATATTATCATACTATTTGCGGGCATTCATTTACAATCATGGGGTCAAAACTTTATTAAATCAACTGTTCCCTGCAATGATGCATTAATGCAAAAAACACCCGGAAGGTGGATCAAGGATAAGAACAATGTATATGCTTCCGGCCTCAACAAAGCACAGATACAGGAAATGTTGAATCGATTAAATAATATTCAACTACTCGTATTGAAAACCTATCCAAATCCGATTGGAGTGGATGCAACCTGGTTTCCTTCAGTTAGTGAAGAATTATTTGGCTCGCAGCTAAAATTTTCTAAAACCACTGATGGCGAATCCAAATATACTCTGGTGAATGGCATCCCCGTTGGTTATTCTTCTTATAACTGTGGTTTTTTTGCGTATGCCTGCGGGAGAAATCAATATGAAATAATGACGGGTTGGCCCGGTGAAACAACAACCCATTTATTTGTATTTGCAAATAACCTGAATGAATTTTTTATGGATGACCAGTTGGAGCCGGAACTCAGGGAAGCCATGTGTGTAGACGGCAGGCCGATAAGAATGATGCCTACTATAAAGCGAATGTGGAAAGGCTACCCGTTATACTATCAAAGAGACAGCAGTTGGCATTGGGTTCTCTTACACCGCGATGGCATGTTGCCCTATATCCCGGTAACAAGAAAACAATACCTTGATCGCTGTATTGATTATATCTCGAAATTCTATGACCCGAAAATAAAAAGCCTCGAATCTATACCTGATAAGGAGCAAAGAGACGAGTTGGTAAAAAATTATCGCAAGCAAAAAGAAGACCAGCTAAAACATTACAAGGATGAATTGGAGGCAACAACAGCAGCAAAGCTGCTCGATACACCGGCTATCATTCCATTATACCTTTTTGATATAAGCAATAACCCCATTTTCAGTACAGAAGAAACCGGTGGCCATATGCTTGTAACAGAAAATCCAGCCTATATACGCAAAGATCTGCCTAAATATATGCCGCAGTTTATTGTGATGACATGGACATGTGCCGATTGGAAGCCACAGCAGGAGGTATGCAAGGCAGTTGAAGAATATTTTCCTATTGAAAAATTGCAGGCGATGATTGATAAATAAAAGTGTTCTGAAATGAAAAAACATATCATCATACTGTTTCTCCTTAGCTTTCACTTTCAATCATATTGCCAGAAGCCCTTTACACTTTCTTCCGGTGAATGCAATGACTCTGTACTCATGTCTGTAAAAGGAAAATACAGGCAACAGGAGGATGCGATATCTCCTGAGATTTCCTCGCTTCTTTCAAGAGCGCAACAGTTGGAGGTCTCACACAGACTGGATGCTGTGCATAAACTGTTGCAGGAAGCTTACCCCCAACCAACAGGTAATGAAGGTAACTGGCACAAGAACCTGAACTCTTATTTGTTTGCACATAATTATAAATTCACCACTGGCGTCCCCATTTGCAGTTATTCCTATACCTGCTCATTCGGTCCTTACCATTGTTGGCGAGACCAACCCAGGCAAGTCGCCTATGAAGGCGTAACACCAACCTCGTGCAAGGTTTTTGCCAATGAATGGACTGAATTACGGAATCAGATGATGATGGATAGCAGCAACACAATTAACGGCGTGCCCTTCTTTATGCTGAACCCTGCAAAAGAAAGATGGAGGGGGTATGAATTATACTATGAAAATACCCTTGATAGTCGCAGGGTGTTGCTTCACCGCGAAGGCCTGTTGCCCTATATACCCGTTACCCGGAAACAATACCTTGATTATTGCATCAACAGGTTCAATAAAACTTTTGATGATAGGATAAAATCATCGAATGAAATGCCCTTCTCTACCCAACTACAAAAAGATGAAGCGGTTAAAAATATCATCAAACAGAAAAATGAAGCAATAAAACGTTACGAAAGAGAACTGGAAAAAAACAGGGACGCCAACCTGCTTGACTCAACGGCCATTGTAAGAATACTGGATAATATGTATCCTGATGTCCCCATCTTCACCACCGGAGCGGAGGATGGCAGTATGCTGGTAACAGAAAACCCGGCTTATATCCGGAAAGATCTGCCTAAACATGTGCCACAGTTCTTGGTCTTGTATTGGTCCTGGGGTGACCAAGCCAATAGTAAATACTTCCGGCAAATGCTGGAAGGAAATTTTCCGATTGAAAAACTGCAGGCGATGATTGATAAATGATTGGTCTGCTACGCTGTGGCTTGAGAAGATTCGTGAACCCTGATTGATGCTGCTTCGGCCCTATTGTACACCTTTAGAATCTCATACAGCGTTGTCCTCTGTGTGGGCACGAATCCTGCCTCTCGAATGAGCTGAATCACTTCATCCGTGTTTGTCTTATTGACAAAGTTCGCAGCCGCATGGACGTTTTCCTCGACGAGTGTCCCGCCAAAATCATCCGCGCCAAAGTGAAGAGCAATCTGGCCGGCCTTCTTTCCTTCCGAGAACCACGAGGCTTGAATGTGTGGAAAATTGTCGAGGTAGATTCTTGAGATCGCGAGGATCTGAAGGTATCGCGTCGAAGTGGCGTAGTGGGGAATGACCTTTTCGAGAGGAGTGTTGCCTGGTTTGAACGACCAAGGGACAAACGCTGTGAATCCCCCGGTCTCGTCCTGCAGTTTCCGAATGCTCTCGAGATGGATGATGATATCTTCATCCGTCTCGATGTGGCCGTACATCATCGTCGCCGTCGTCTTGTAACCGATTAGATGAGCCTCGCGCATGACGTCCAGCCAATCCTCGGACGTTCCTTTCTTCGAGCTAATCTTCTTTTTCACTCTGTCAGAAAGAATTTCCGCCCCTCCGCCGGGAAGCGTCCGCTGGCCTGCGTTCCAGAGCTTCCGCAGGACTTCCCGAATCGTGAGACCTGCCCGTCCCGACCGAAGTCGGGACGAGGCCTCGTCCGAAGGACGGGAAACCTGTGACATCCCAATGATTTCGGAGGTCGAGAAAAAGTGCGGAGTAACTCCGGGTACTTCTTTCACTGTCCGCTCGACTAACTCGACATAGTAATCGAACGGCAGCGCGGGGTTCACTCCACCCTGTAAGAGAATGGTTGTCACTCCTTGTGCGGCAGACTCTTTGAACTTATGAATCATCTCATCGACCGAGTACGTGTACTCTCCCTGCTCACCCGGGTGTCGGTAAAACGCACAGAAGATGCAGTCGACGTTGCAGATGTTTGAGTAATTTGGATTTGTATCGAGGACGAATGTCACCCACGGTCTGGCATTCTTCCGAAAGCGGATTTCGTTCGCCATGTCGCCAAGGTCGAGAAGCTCGGCATGCTGAAGAAGCTCGAGACCTTCTTCAGGCGTTATCCGTTCTCCGGTTCTTACTTTCTGAGTGATATTGATAATCATAAGAGAGAATGGTCTGGAGGCCGTGCAAACCCAATCAACCTTTGTTCGCCACGAATTTGGTCTTTACCTGTTCCTTCTTGATGCCGGGGATGTTCCCTTTCCCTTGCTGCCAGCCTGCGTAGCATTCAAAACAAACCTTTCCACCTTTTTGGAGATCTTTCGCACAGTCACAATCCCCATGTTGGAGGAGGCAGTAGTTGCACGTCTCGTCAATGCAGCAGGCGTACTTTCCATCCGGCGCTAACTTCATCTTGAGCGCCTGGATATCCGATTTCACTTTCTCCACGGTAACCGCGGATGTGTCACCTTGTGTCAATGAAGTCTCCTTCGCCGGCTGACGCGATTCTTGTTGACAACCAAAAGCCATTACGCAGAGTACAATGATGATTCTTCTCAAGATTGCCTCCCTTTTGATGATGGAGTTGATTGTTGTGTCATTTCAATTTCTTGGAGATACTGGCGGAAGACTCGAATTGCTTCGCGTTCACGCTCGCCGAGCCGATAATTGAAGCCTTCGAGATATTCGGCAATTTCCGGACTGGTCAGTCCAATGCGTTTGCCATGCAAGGAAGCCACCTTCTCGAAGTTCTCTTCCGCTCTGGCTATTGCATTCTCAAGGCTCTGGTTGAGACTCGCCCTGTTTTCCACGGGCATTGATTTCGTCGTAGCCCAAACCGCGAAAACAAAGGGCAGCTTCTGCCAGTCGTACCACTCTTTCGCGAGGTCGTACACGAGCTCGAACCCTTCAAGACCGAACTTGTTTCCCCGGAGCGCCTCATCACCGATCAGCAGCACAGCATCATATCTCCGCAAGTCGTTCACTCCAGAGTGCAGCCGCTCAAGCCGTGCCCGCACGCCGTACTTCTTTTCTAGAAGGACCTGCAGCAGTCTCACAGAAGTCGCCGTGTCGTCTGTAATGCCGATGCTTTTCCCGTCGAGGTCGAGCCAGCCGTGATTCGAGAAGAGCATCACACTCTTCACCTGGTCGCGCGTTGCAATGCACCAATCGAGAAGCTCGAGTTTGTCCTCGTTCTTGAGGTAATCCGCGAGCGAGAATGCACCAGCATCGATCTTCTCCTCCGCCATGAGCAATCCCATCCGACGAGGAGAGACGGGGAGCACCTTGAACTCTCGTTTGTCGAGTTGATGATAGAACGGCACTGAGTTGAGAAATGGGATCTTGCCGATGATGCGCTCTCTGTAGACGTTTATTGGGTTGTAGTACACATCACGCTCGACCGGGATCTTGCCGGCATCTCTGATGATCTTGATGATCTGATCTTTTGCGAGTTTCATCGGACTGATCGCACCGGCGTCGTGTGCAATGTGTTCTTCGCCGACTGTGCCTTCCATATCATCTGCACCAAAGTTGAGGGCGATGGCGGCAACTTCTTCTGTCAACATCACCCAGTAGGCCTTGATGTGTGGGAAGTTGTCAAGCATAAGGCGCGAAATCGCTATCGTCTTCAGATCATCGATTGCAGAAGTGAACTCTGAGCGTCCCTTGATTCCTGTGTCGCCGGGATGAAATGCCAGAGGGATGAAGGAAAGGAATCCTCCAGTCTCGTCTTGCAGCTCTCGGAGTTTGATCAGGTGGTCGATGCGTTCTTCGAATGTCTCGATGTGTCCGTACAGGATGGTGGCGTTCGTGGGAATTCCGAGCCGGTGAGCCGTCCGGTGGATGTCCAACCAGGCTTTCGCACCAATTTTTTGATTGAAGAGAAGTCGCCGCACACGCTCCGAGAACACTTCAGCGCCGCCACCGGGCATCGTGCAGAGTCCGGCTGCCTTCAGCTCCAGGAGCACTTCTTCTATTGACTTCTTGAACTTCTTGTGGAAGAAGTCGATCTCCACTGCAGTGTAGGCTTTAACGTCGATAGTCGGGAACTTCTCGTGGACGACCCTCACCATCTCAACGTACCGCTCCCACGGCCAGTCGGAAGGCATTCCTCCTGTGATGTGCACTTCATGGAGTTCAGGTGAGAGCTTGGAGAGGATCTCCTCAACGGTCATCTCGTAAGCATCGGGACGACCCTTCTTCGTGGCGAAGTCGCAGAACTTGCAGGAGAGGACACAAATGTTCGTGGGCTCGATCTTCCGGTTGAGGGCAAAGTACACAGCGTCGCCGCTGAACGCCTGCTGAACCGAGTACGCCATCTTGCCAAGAGACAAGAGATCCGACGTATTGTAAAGCGCTAGGCCATCAGCGAGCGTTAAGCGATCCCCCTTCTGGATTCTTTCCCAGATGGGGAGGAGGCTCTTGTCGCGGAAGGTAATGTCGTAAGAGTCAGTCATAATCCTTGGTTCTCATCTAGTGGGCTACCTGTTGCAGTGTCAGCGCCAATACCTCTCCCAAGTCTCATCAACACGCTTCAGAATTCTCTCATCCATCACAAGCGGCTCGGGGTAGCCCTGTTTCCATGCGGCGTTGATTCCCATCGGTCCAGAATGGACGGCCAACGACCCGCGGAGCTCGGTGTGTCCGAACACAATATCCCGCGCGGGCTCAAATCGCGTGAAGATTCCCCAGAGCAGGCTCTCATCATCGTTCAAATCAACATCAGGACTAACAGCGACAATCATCTTGACGTTCCGCAGAAGCGGATGTTTCGTAAGACTCTCAACAATCTCCCGGCTATTGTTAACCACTTTGACGGCAAGCAAGGTTCTCTCAACATATCGGTACGAGACAATCCCAGCCACCAGTGTCCCGGGATCAATCTCCGAGACGGCTTTTCCTTCCTCATGCTCACGACTCTGTACAGAGTGCTGACCGTTTCTTTCCGTCGTTCTCGTTGCATCCAGAATCATCTTGCTGCCAAGCTCTTGTGTGAAGCTGGTGAAGTCCAAAGTGTCATAGGCTGTCCCGGGAAGCAGAAGGAAATCTTGACTCGGGTCGAAGTTCTTTTGAATCTCTCTTAGGACGGCATGGAAATTCCTGACATCAACTCCTTCGCCGACAAGAATAAGAACCTTTGTCAGCGATGTTTGTCCAATTCCGAGGAGACCGAGAGCGGTCTTGACAGCCTCTTTGTGGTATCGCTTGCGCACTGAAACGACGAGCAGTCCATGAAATCCCGTCTCGTAGTATGCCCATAGACTCTCGACTTCCGGGTGGATCAACTTCACAAGAGGGCCAAGCATTTCTTGGGTCGCATTTCCGATGAACTTATCCTCCTGCGGCGGTTTCCCCACCACTGCTGCAAGATAGATCGGGTTCTTTCTCCGTGTCAACCTGCGGATGTGGAAGACGTGGAAAGGCACGACGTGAGAGTAATGTCCAAAGTGATCGCCAAAAGGCCCTTCGGGCTTCAACTCATTTGGATCGACAATGCCTTCGAGGATGAATTCTGCTCGGGCAGGTACGTCGACGGCAATCGTCTTTGCACGAATCATCGGCGTTGGTTTGCCGCGCAGATAACCGGCGAAGGCAATCTCGTCCATGCCTTCGGTGAGAGGCGCGACTGAGGCAAGAAGCATTGCTGGATCGGCGCCGATGACGACCGCAACCTCCATCGTTTGGCCGCGTGCATCAGCAGCATGTGCTGACCCTCCATGCTGAATGTGCCAATGCATCCCCGTCGAGTTTTCGTCATACACCTGCAGCCGGTACACGCCCATATTCCGTCGGCCTTTGCGTGGGTCGTGGGTGATCACGAGTCCAAACGTAATGAACCTCCCGCCGTCTTTGGGCCAGCACTTGATGATTGGCAAGGAAGAGAGATCGGGCTCTTCGGCGATCTGCTGAGAAGGCGCAAGAAAGCTCCTCGTCTGGCGCATCTGTGTGAAGCGGAAGAGTCCGGGGAGAGAATGAAGGATCGCCTTTGGCGAAGGCGGGTTCAATCGCTCGATGAGTTGGAGCAACTCTTCTCCGATTTGTTGAGGATGCTTTCCAAGAGCGATTTCGATACGCTTCTCGGAGGCAAGGACGCCGATCGTCAACGGGTACGTGGACCCTCTCACCTTCTCGAAGAGAAGTGCGGGAAGGTTTTCTTTCACCGCCCGGACGGCGATCTCGGTGATTTCCAGTTCGGGCTCGACTTCGAGCCTGACGCGGTGAAGTTCTCCGGATGATTCGAGGACGGAAAGGAAAGAGCGAAGATCAGCGAAGGGCATTAAGCAAATTCAATTCAAAATTAAAAAGTCAAAAGGAAAAATTGAGGTCAGGCGTCTCGATATCGTTGCTGCGCACTTGTGCTGGAGATTTGCTTGCCTCCTCATTACTGCTTTTTCTTTTTTCATTTTGACTTTTGCCTTATTACTCCAGTTCTTCTGCTCGCCAACCTGGAGACGTTCGCAGTCCCAGGACACCCAGCACTTTTTCGACAAAAGAGCCGACGTACTCGTCGACTGATTTCGGGATGGAATAAAGTGGCGGTGAGATTGGCATGATGATGGCGCCGTCACGAGAGAGTTTTAGTGCCTGCTCGAGTGCAAGCGAAGAGAGGGGTGTTTCTCTTATCGCGAGCACGAGTTTGTGTCGCTCCTTCAGAGCAACCTGGGCAGTGCGAGTGATAAGCGTGTCTCCAATTCCATGAGCGATCTTCCCCAGCGTCGATGTCGTGCAGGGAATAATGACAAACGCATCGAACGGGTTGGAGCCGGATGCAAATGGGGCGGAGAGGTCGCTGTCGTTGAACGTCTTCTTCACAAATGGTTTGAGATCATCCTCAGTGAGTTTGGCCTCATCCTTGAGCACAGTTTTTCCCCATTTGCTCATGACGAGAAACTTCTCAGCCTCGCATTTCTTGAGGAATTCGACTCCGTAGATTGCGCCAGAGGAGCCCGTCATCCCGACAACGATTCTCATGGCCAATTCTCTCCAACAATAATCATAAGGAAGACCACAAATCCAAATGCGGCGTTGATTTTGAAGAAGGCGAGTTCAACGTCCTCGGCCTTTTCGTGTTCAAGATAAAGAAGGTATCCCGAAAGAAGAAGAAACGGCAATCCGAGGAGAGCTTTGATGTAAAGGAAAAAGAGCACGACAAGAATCGCGTACGAAGTCAAGTGGAGATAGCCCGATATCTGGAGCGCCCGGACCCTTCCAAACCGTGTAACAAATGAATAAAGGCCTGCCTCACGATCAAACTCTTCATCGAGTGTGGAATAAATGATGTCAAATCCGGTGACCCAGAGCAGCGTCGCAAGAGAGAGAAGCGCTCCTGGGAGGATCGGCGTGAAAGACTTCGTCACCGCAAACCATCCTCCGAGGGGTGCCATCGACAGGCCAAGCCCAACCCCAAAATGTGCCAGCGGCGTAAGCCGCTTAAGATACGGATAACCTGTGAAGACGATCAGTGGAATCGGCGACAGATAGAAACAGAAATCAGAGATCAGATAAGCAGAGACGAAGTACACTACGAGGCCGACGGCCAGGACCAGGGCGCCCTGCCTCATTGTGAGCCTGCCACTCGGGAGCTCCCGGTTCATCGTGCGTGGATTCCGTCCGTCGATTTCGCGATCAATCAACCTGTTGAGCGTCAGTGCTACGGTTCGGGCAGCAGTCGCTCCAAGAAGAATAAGGATCAGGAGGGTCGGCGGCGGAATGTCCTTCGAAGCAAGGAAAACGCCTCCAAAGATCAGCGGAAGCGAGAAGAGAGTGTGCTCGATTCTTACAAAATTGAGAACGGCTTTTATGAAGCGCAAAAGTATGACTCAGGGTCAGTATTCGAGGGACAAAATTGTCTAAATCTAACAGAAATTGTACAGGTTGTCAAGGATTGGGAGATTTCTCTAAACCCGTTCTTGCTCTTGGGAATGTCATTCGATATATTTTTGTTGAAGTAATGCCAGCGGAACTCTTGATCTTCCCTGAAATTCTGAACATTAAGCTGGAGCGGGCCCTACCTCATCGAGGAGTTAGCCCCCTTCCTCCAGTTTCTCTTTCTTTCCGATTGTTGCGCGCGGGTCTTGCGGGTCTGTCATGGGCAAGAGGCATTCACCTTCATGATTAGCCAATGCACTTCACATTCAATAGTGTTGAATCATTGGATCATTGTTTCAACGAATCAATGAACAAATGAGCTTGTCAGCATTATGATCGGACAGACAGTTTCACACTATAAGATTTTGGAAAAATTGGGTGAGGGCGGTATGGGTGTTGTGTATAAGGCCCAGGACACTAGGCTGGACCGCCTCGTTGCGCTGAAATTTCTCCCCCAACATCTCACCGCAGACGAGAGGGATAAAGAACGCTTCCTCAACGAAGCCAAGGCCGCTTCCGCGTTGGATCATCCCAACATCTGCACGGTTTATGAGATTGGGGGGGCGGCGGATGGACAGTTATTCATCGCAATGGCGTACTATGAAGGCGAGACACTCAAGAAGAGAATCGAGCGTGGACCACTCGAGGCAGAGGAAGCAATCAGTATTGTTCAGCAAATCGTACAGGGGTTGGCCAACGCACATCGGCGTGGAGGGTTCCATCGAGATATCAAACCTGCAAACATACTCATTACAAAAGACAGGCAAGCGAAGATTGTCGATTTCGGCTTGGCTAAGTTGTCGGGACAGGCGAAAATCACGAGAGCAGGGGCGACAATGGGTACTGCGGCGTACATGTCCCCTGAACAAGTACTTGGCGAAGGCGTGGATTACCGAACGGACATCTGGTCCTTGGGTGTTGTTTTCTACGAGACACTCACGGGGCGGTTGCCCTTCAAAGGAGAGTATGAACAGGCAGTGTTGTATCGAATCATGAATGAAGATCCAGAGCCGATCAGAAATCTCAATCCGGACTTGCCCATCGAGCTGGAGCGCGTTGTAGAAAAATGCTTGGCCAAGAGTCCTGACAGGCGTTACCAGCATCTGGAAGAAATGTCGGCCGATCTAAAGAATCTGGCAGCCCAACTCTCTCAGCCTCAGCGTGTGCGAAAGAGCGTGCCTTCGATTGCCGTCCTGCCGTTCGTCAACATGAGCGCCGATGCGGAGAATGAATATTTCTGCGATGGACTGGCAGAAGAGTTGCTCAATGCACTGGCGAAGATCGATGCCCTGCGCGTCGCTGCGCGAACGTCGGCGTTTTCTTTCAAAGGCAAGGAGACTGATGTGCGCGAGATTGGCCGGAAGCTGAATGTCAGCACCGTGCTGGAAGGTAGTGTGCGAAAGGCGGGTGATCGACTGCGCATCACAGCACAGCTTGTCAACGTCGCCGATGGGTATCATCTCTGGTCGGAGCGGTACGATCGGCTGATGGAAGACATTTTCGATGTTCAGGATGAAATTTCGTTGGCGATTGTAGAGGCCCTGAAGGTGAAGTTGCTCGGCGCAGAGAAGGCGGCAGTGCTGAAGCGATATACAGAAAACACTGACGCGTATCAACTCTATCTCAAGGGTCGGTTCTTTTGGAGCAAACGCAGCGAATACGGATTGAAGACAGCCATTCGATACTTTGAACAGGCGATTGAGAAGGATGCACGGTACGCGCCAGCTTGGGCCGGGATCGCCGATTCGTACAACCTGCTCAGTGAACATGGAGATGTCTCAAGAAAGGAAACATATCCGAAAGCAAGGGCGGCAGTAAACAAGGCGCTGGAAATTGACGACCAGCTCGCTGAAGCTCATACTTCATTGGGTAGCCTGATCATGTTGAACGAATGGGATTGGTTCAACGCGGAGAGGGAATACAAGCTCGGCATTAGCCTGAACCCGAATTACGCAACGGCGCATCACTGGTACGCCGAATGGTTGTCATACAATGGGCGGATCGCCGAAGCTGTTCAGGAGATCTCAAAAGCTGTCGATTTAGATCCCCTTTCTCCCGCGATTCTTAAGGATAAGGGGCTGACCCTGTATTACGCTCGAGATTACGATGGCGCGCTCGAATATGGAAAGAAAACGCTGGAGTTGGATCCAAACTTCGTCTCGGTACACCGACTTCTGTCTCTTGCGTATCAGGGGAAGGGGATGTTCGCCGAGGCCATTGGCGAGAACCAGCGATGGGGCGATCTAACCGGCAACAGGTTTGAAGCATCCATTGCGCTGGCACAATGTTATGCCGTCGCTGGCAAGAGAAGCGAAGCATTAGAGTTGATTGAAAGCGTGAATTCAGAGAACCTTTCGGGCGGGAATCTGTTTCGTGGAATTGCCCTGGTCTACGCGGCGCTCCGAGAGAACGATCTTGCATTCACGTGGTTCGAGAGAAGTTACGAGCGGAGGGAGGAGTCACTGGGCACGCTTAAAGTCGATCCCAAGGTGGATCCGCTTCGCAGCGATCTCCGGTTTGTTTCTCTCTTGAAGAAAGTAGGTCTGGAGAATTGATTTGACATCCGATCCCACACCACAAAACAAGAACGAAGAACATGAATACTTTCACTCGATCGACCGGAGGTTTTCTCCTCTTTTTGGTTTCCACCCTGTCAATGTACTCTCAGACACCCGATTCCGCTCAGCCCTATGTTGCGAAGGCAAAGGAGATTATTACCACGGGTCTCGGAAGTGGACGAGCGTATGAATTCTTGTCCGAGTTGACGAAGATCGGCCCGCGATTGAGTGGCTCCCCGCAAGCGGCACTGGCTGTCGATTGGGCAAGAAGGAAAATGGAGGAGCTTGGGTTCGAGAATGTGCATCTCGAGCCTGTTATGGTCCCACACTGGGTGAGGGGTCCTGTTGAAGAAGCGTCTGTCGTCAACTCTCGGACCTCGGGGAATGTTCCTCTTAAGGTTTGTGCACTCGGGGGAAGCATCGCAACGCCGGAAGAGGGCGTCACCGCAGAAGTCATGGAGGTGAAATCCTTTGAGGAGCTCCAGGCGCGGAAAGGGGAGGCAGTAAGAAAAATCATCTTCTTCAACCGCCCGATGGATCGCTCCAAGATCTCTCCATTTGAGGCGTACGGTGGTGCCGTGAATCAGCGGAGCCAGGGTCCAATTGAGGCCGCCAAAGTCGGTGGCGTGGCAGCGCTCATACGCTCGATGACAACGCGAATGGACGACGTTCCTCACACGGGTTCAACACACTACGTAGATTCGATTCCCAAGATTCCGGCGGCTGCAATCAGCACAGTGGGTGCCGAGCTTCTGAGCGCTCTGATTGCCCGGGAGAACCGTGTCGCCGTTCGGTTGAAGCTCACCTGCCAAACACTGCCCGATGCAGAGTCTGCAAACGTTATCGGGGAGCTCACCGGATCAGAGAAACCGCAAGAGGTGGTGGTCATCGGGGCACACCTTGACAGCTGGGACAAAGGTCAGGGCGCTCACGACGATGGGGCTGGGTGTGTTCAAGTGCTCGAAGCACTCAGGTTGTTTAAGGATTTGGGGCTGAGACCGAAGCGGACAGTACGAGCGGTACTCTTTATGAATGAAGAGAATGGTCTGCGCGGTGGAAAGGCGTACGCGGAAAAGGAGCGGCAGGGCGAGAAACCTATCCTGGCGATTGAAAGTGATGCCGGAGGATTCAGCCCACGAGGTTTCGGCGTCGAGGCCGATTCAAACACCTTCGAGGAGGTTGCCCATTGGGCCGATCTCTTGAAGCCGATTGATGCTGACCGTATCTGGAAAGGCGGAGGAGGTGCAGACATCTCTGCCCTCGGGAAAAAAGGGGTTCCCCTTGCGGGATTGAGTGTGGACCCGCAGAGGTATTTTGATTATCACCACTCTGACAGCGACACGATCGACAAGGTGAATGAGAGAGAGCTTGAGCTCGGGGCCGCTGCCATTGCAGTTCTCTCATATGTCGTCGCAGAGGAAGGGCTTGATGTCGATCGAATCTCCAGACACGCCGGAACAAGATGATTGGCTGGATGAAATTTCAATCCCCCGCTTTGGAGTCGTCTGCCGTCTTCTCGGCTTCATATCAACACGACTTAGAACAAGTAACGATCGGAGGGATTTGAACCATTCGTTTAGGATTCTCTGTACCACAAGCATTGAGAAGGGGAGGCCGCCATGTTCACGCGATTCTTCCATGCAAAGGTTAGACCCGGGAAGGAAGGCGAGTTTGAGCATTTCTTCACGGATGAGATCCTTCCGGCTCTCCAGCGTGCCCCTGGATGCCTCTACGGAAGTCTGATTCAGAGCACGGAAAACCCTGAGGATTTCATATCCTTCTCGCTCTGGGACACCCAGGGAAGTATTCGTGGGTGGGAGCAAAGCAGCAAGTACACGCTCCTGCTGCAGAAATCCAGAGAGTTCTTTGTGAGTTCAACAGAGTGGAGAGTCCAGCTTACCAAGGAGCTCAAGCTTGAGTACACCCCGGTGTTGGAGGAACCCATTGTTCGATCTTACCGCGAAGCAACTACTGTCGAACCTCACGAGTTGTCTCAAGCCTTCAGAGGCCCGATGTATTTGAGGCTCACCTCCGCCAAGGTGGTGCCCGACAAATTGGGCGAGTTCCAAGAAATCTATAAGAATGAGATCATCCCAACCCTGCGTACTGTGAGCGGATGCCGGTATGCATTCCTTGTTGATACCCCGGGTGAGAGCGAGATCATTTCTGTGACGATTTGGGATAGTAAGGACCGTGCGGATGCCTACGAGATGAGCGGAATCTTCGAAAGCCTTGTCGAGAAGGTTCGACATACTCTTTCGCCTGTCTATCAATGGAAGATGCAACTGGCAGGGCAGGCACAGGGAGCCACCGTCACTTCGGACGACTTGACGGTGAAGCCTTATCAGGTCGTTGTAGGCAGGCAACTTGGATAGCGCGGTGAGGAATGTGGAGTAGAGCCAAAACACATTGGGACGGGATGCTGACAACCCGGAGAACCTCCGCCTGAAGTGTGTGTTGCGTTGAGTCACGATACTCATCTGAGATCTTTCCTGTCGTTGCTTTTCATCAGCTTCTTGCGTTAATTCATCGTTGATCCATGCCAATTGAAGACTTGAGGCTGGAAGCTCGGTGATATCTCCAGCGCACTGTCAATAACTTCAGGGAGAGAAAGAAGTGAATATGAATGAACCCCCGCAATTGAACTCTCTGCAGTCTCGCCGACGATTCCTCGGCAGTGGAATTGTCGGGTTGGTCGGCTTTCTGATTGGACCCGTCAGATTTCCTTCTGTGACTCCAAGCGGCTCGATGCGTGAACACCCCGCACTCTTCTTCTCGGCAGAAGACCTTCCTCGGATCCGAGAGAACACACGCACTCCACTCTTCAGGAGCTTTTGGGATTCACTCGTCAATGCAGATCTCGTAGCGGATACGAAATTCCTCAAGGAGGATCTCGACATCCACAATCATGTTGCGCACCTCCTTCGTGCAAACGAGATCCTGAAGCGTTCTGCCTTTGTCGCCCTTGTTGGGGAGAACAAGCCCCACGCGGATCTTGCAAAGCTCGCGATAGAGAAGGTCCTTTCATTCAAGGAGTGGGATTATTTCCTGGAGGGCGGCACCGAGACCATCGGACTGCAGCGCGCCCCTGAAACCACGATCTCGATGAGCTTCACCTACGATTGGCTGTTTGATCGTCTCTCGTCGGATGAGAGGAGTGCGATGATCGATGCGATTGCTCAGAAAGGCCTTCCACCGTGCTATCGAACGCTGTACGGCATGAAGTATCCTGACAGAGTGAAAGGCTGGGGATTCGATCCCACATCTTCCTACAAAGGTCGAGTCGACTTGAGTCGATGGCCGATCATCTTGAACAGGACGAATCTCAAGATGATCCCAATCGCTGGACTGACAATCGGCTCCCTGCTGTTGTACGACAGCCACCCAGAAGCTCAAAAATGGCTGACACTTGCCCGAGAAAGCCTGAAGGATTTTGCATCACTTTACGGTAAGGACGGGAGTTACCTTGAAGGCATCTCCTATTGGGGATACTCGACTCAACACTTCGCGATGTCCGTGGATGTCTTGAAGCGAATGCAAGACATTGATGCAAAAGGTCTCCTGAATTTTCCGGGGACGATGCGGTACGCACTTCAGATGCAGATGCCGTCGCGCAATTATACAGATGATGTGGTGAACTTCAGCGATGCGGCGCCGACGACGGATGTTTCTGTTGGGTTCTGGGTGGCGCGAGAGTTTAGAGATGGCATAGCTGAGCACACAGCCGAGCTCATTGGGACCAGGAGGAATCCTTTCGCCTTGATCTGGCACGACAAATCCGTCGTGCCAACGAATCCTCCGATGGAATCACAGGACGTTAAGTTCGACAACGATTGGGTTGTCTCAAGGAGTGGGTGGGGAATTGACGACACTGTTGTGGCGATGAGGGGTGGAGGTCCATCAAATCATGAGCACGCCGATAGGAACAGCGTTATCGTCAAAGCGTATGGAGAGCGACTGCTTCACGACCCGCTCGGGGCTGCCTATCCGTACACGGAGAAGCATTGGCTGCTTCGACTCACCGAAGCTCACACCGCAGTCTTGATTGATGGCAAGGGACATCAGTATCATGATGGCCACGAGGGGACAAATCCGTCGAAGGCTGAGGCACATGTTGTGCAATATGAACCCGGTGAGCGGATGACCTACTTCACGAGCGATGCAACCCCAGCCTATCAGCTCGTGAATAGCGACGTGAAGAAAGTGCAGAGGACTATTGTGTTTGTGAAGCCGGACCTGGTGGTCTTCTTGGACGAACTCGAGAAAGTGGAAAACCCGTCGAGTCTCCAGGCACGTTTCCAGGCATTTAATGTCGACGGGAAGGCAAAACTCGTTGTCGGGACAGGCGGGAAGTCGTTCGAAATCCATCGCCCGACGGCGAAGCTTGTAGCGAAAACGGGTTGTAGTACGGGGCTTCAGGTCACGCAAGGCGTGCTTGAGGTACCTGTAGACAAGGGGATTTTTCCATATATTCAGATCTCGGCGGACCCCTCAAGAACCTGCGCCTTCGTGACCGTTTGTCTCTTGAGTCCAATGCAGGAAGTGAAGGAAGCGCGAGTGGACCTCTCCGCGACAGAGGAAGGTTACACAATCGACTTCAGGACAGCCCAGAACGAAGGGAAACTCTACCTCCATATTGGGGGAGATCTTCCCACGGTTCAGCTTGAGATGTAGACTGCATTGAATCAACCTATTGAATTTTTCAGGAGGATATCTATGCGACCCAAGCTTGTTGTTCTTCTTCTCACCCTGTTCGTTGTGTTCTTGTTCTTCACGGGATTCCTGGCCAGCGCAAAGTCCCAGGAAAAAGGTGAAAGCACAGGCACACGGCAGTACATCAACCTGCCGAACCGGGCAGTACAAGCTCCGTTTAGTGACGGCGTTTTGGTAGGAAATACTCTGTACTTAGCTGGACGGATAGGCATAGATCCAAAAACTGGGAAGCCCCCCGACAGTCTTGAACAAGAAATTCGGATTGCGCTGGATGGCTTCAAAGCCACTTTGGCTGAAGCCAAGATGACAATGGACGATCTTGTGTATGTCCATGTTTTCTGTCCCGATGTCTCTCTCTACGGCAGGTTTAACGCTGTCTATCGGACGTACTTCGAGAAGGATTTTCCAGCACGGGCGTTTGTAGGTTCGGGACCGTTGCTACGAGGCGGCCACTTTGAGGTACAGGGGATTGCGGTGAAGCAGTAGCGGGTGGGTTCATTGATTTCCCCGACTACATCCCATTAGGATATGCTCGTAGGGGCAAATCATGATTTGCCCCAACAGGGTTTGATCATGATTGGACAGACGATATCACACCACATAATCCTCGGAAAGTTAGGTGAGGGTGGAATGAGCGTTGTCTATACATCCGAGGACGCCAAGTTCCACCACCTCGTTTGACATGGAGTAATAACACTTATTGCAGCGTCGGAACTTACGGGACTGTGAACTCTGAAAGAAGAAAGGAATCTGATCATTAAGAAAAGAAAGTCCATACGGTTGAAGGAATATGATTATTCCCAGCCAGGGGCGTATTTCGTCACGATCTGTGCAAAGCGTCGCGAACGTGTGTTTGGAGAGATCAAGGACGGGGAGATGAAGCCGAATCGTCAGGGTCAGGTTGTCGAAGAATGTTGGAGGGCATTGCCATTGCATTATCCCCAGATTGAATTAGATTCATTCGTTGTGATGCCGAATCATGTGCATGGGATTGTCCTAATTCATGACGATGGTTTTGTAGGGGCAGGTCTGAGACCTGCCCCTACAAGATACCGTTACCCGCTGTCAGAGATTGTTCGTGCATTCAAATCGTTCTCTGCCCGACGAATCAACGCCATCCAAAATGCAGCCGGTCGCCCGGTTTGGCAACGCAATTACTTCGAACACATCGTTCGTAGCGAACGCTCTCTGAACCGAATTCGCCAATACATCGGCAACAACGTTGCTCAATGGCAATGCGATCGGGAACATCCATTGCGGGAAAGTAAGGATGAATTTGAGGCTTGGCTCGAATCCGAGGGTAGCATCTCCAAAGAGCAGATCATAATGAATAGATCAATCGGAGACGGTCGGGCAGGTGATGCCTCGCTGCAAGAACCTCGAGAAGTTACGCGAAGAGGAAATGGGGTGTGGCCTACAAAGCGGAAGATACTCGGCTTCGTCTCCCGAAAAAAGGACCAGTAATGCCGGCCAGCCTGCAAATCTACCTCTTATCCACACGAGCAGCCGGGAGTTCTCTCAAGCGCAGATGTTCCGAAGAGCTGAAGCAATCCTTCCAAGTAACAGCAAAGGATCTTACCACAGACTAAACTCCTTTCTCACAAACAATCCGACTCCCCAAGTCTCGCTGTTTTCGAACGCTGTCCCAAAATCCTTCTCATCCCCAATCACACGGAAACTTCCGAATGCACTGCATTCCGCACCTAGAATCGTTGTCTCGATTCCGCCCCTTGCGGTGAATTTTGCCTGATCACTATGTGAACCGAGGAAACCAGCCCACTCGACGAAGACTTTGTGCCCTAGTCCTACCGGCAGAATCAAAGCAGCGCTCATCGTGTAGATATCAAGCTGGGAATGCGGATGTTCCGGATCGTCCAGGATGCCGAGACCAACGTTGACTCGTGCGTGAACGTCACCGAATTTCTTTGCAGCGAGCAAGGAGAGGAAGAAATCAGTTTGGTTGCTCCCAAGGAGTTCGTCGTGGCTTGTGTTCGGAAGCTTCACAAGGTACATCACTGCAAGTGAAGGCTGCGATCTGGATTCTTTCAGAAAGTTGATCTTCGTCCCGATGCTCACATCACCCCAGTCCGATACATGCTTTCCAGTCTCTTGCGCTGCGAACAGGCGGCCTCGCCAATCGACCAGTACGTCGACAATCTCTCCGACGCCGACATAAGTGCGTGCGACGGGAATCTTCAAAAGCCTGATCGGCGCTTTCAGCGGGGTGGCTTCGTCCTTCTTAAGATATTCAGCCCCAAATCCGACTGACAGCTTTCCGTTGCCAACGCTATTGGGGTTTTCGGTAAAGAGGATTGGTCGTTGGGCTTGAAGAGGAAAGAAAAAGCCCAGCACGAGAAGGGAGATGCAGAAGATCTTTGGGAAGATTCTCATGCTGGGCTTTCGTTTGCCGAGAGGTTGTCGCTACTCGTAATACTCCAACCCAAGGTGAGTGATAAGCTCTTCACCCATGAGATGGCGCAGCCTGTTCTTCAGTTTCATAATCTGGATGAAGAGATCGTGCTCAGGGTAGATGCCAGGTGCGTGCATCGGAGTCTTGAAGTAGAACGACAGCCATTCCTGGATTCCACGCAGCCCACTCCGTTGCGCGAGATCGAGGAAGAGCACAATATCAAGAGCGATCGGCGCAGCGAGGATAGAGTCGCGGCACAGGAAATCCACCTTGATCTGCATGGGATAGCCAAGCCACCCGAAGATGTCGATGTTGTCCCAACCTTCTTTGTTGTCCCCGCTTGGTGGATAGTAATTGATCCGGACCTTGTGATAGTAATCTTTGTACAGATCGGGATAGAGGTCTGGCTGGAGGATGTACTCAAGCACGCCGAGCTTGCTCACTTCTTTCGAACGGAACGACTCGGGGTCATCGAGGACTTCGCCATCAAGGTTCCCGAGGATGTTTGTCGAAAACCATCCCTTCAGCCCAAGCATCCTTGTCTTTAGCATTGGAGCGATCACTGTCTTCATCAGGGTTTGTCCCGTCTTGAAATCCTTCCCCATGATCGGGACATTCCTGTCAATTGCCAGCTCTGTCAGCGCTGGGATGTCGGTGCAAAGATGTGGGGCACCATTAGCGTGCGCGACTCCTTCCATGAGAGCGGCATAGGCATAAATCATACTTGGTGAGATATCAATACTGTTCTTCTTCAGTCCATCTTCAAATTTCTTCAAGGATTGATGAACAGCTGTTGGGGTGAGGTAAATCTCCGTGCTTCCGCACCAGATCATGACCAGCCGGTCAACTTTCGCTCTCTTTTTGAAGTTGTGAATATCATCGCGAACCTGTTCTGCGAGCTCAAGCTTGTTCTTTCCCTTTTTCACGTACTTGCCGGTGAGCCGCTTCACATAGTACTGATCGAAAACTCCCTTCATCGGATGAAGCACTTCCATCTCTCTCCTTATCGCCTTGAGGTGGTTCTCATTGAGAACCTTGGCTTTCACAGCCCCATCGTAGGCTGTCTCATTCCGTATGTCCCATCCGCCAAAGACGATATCCTTGAGATTTGCAAGAGGAACGAAGTCCCGAATCATCGGGGAACGGTTTTCGGTCCTCTTTCCTAATCTGATTGTTCCAAGCTGCGTCAAGCTTCCGATAGGTTTTGCAATCCCTTTTCTGACGGCGGAAACGCCGCCCATAAACGTAGTCGCGACAGCTCCGTTCATCCCAACGATCAGGATTCCCAATTTCCCCTTTGCTGGATGCACCGCTGCTTCAGATTCTGTCATCAATCGGCTCCTTTCTCTAAGAAGATATGTTCGATTTCAGGAAGGGTGGAAATAATGTAATTCGCTTTTGTCGGATCCGGACACGCCCGGCCATTTGGCCCACGCAGCCAGATGGTGTTGAAACCGACCTTCTTCGCGGGGACGATGTCGCGTTCGAATGAATCCCCGACGAAGCAACACTCGGACGGAGTGAGATGCAAACGCTTAGCGGCGAGTTGGAAGATCTTCGGGTCCGGCTTGCTCACATCAAGGTTACCAGAATCGAGGACAAGGTCCAGCACTGGTGCGATCCTGAACTCCCGGCAGACGACTTCTAAGTTGCCATTGAAATTAGATACGACTCCGAGTTTGTACTTGTTGTGAAGCCGTGTGAGAATTTCCAGATTGCGTCCGAGGTTCTTTTCAACTGAACGGTAGCATGCCTCAACGATCTGCTTCTTCTTCTCCTCATCCTCGAATCTCAGGTTTTCGAATTGCAGAGAGACCTGAAGCTCGAGAAGTTGTCGCATCGAGTACTCACGTACATTGTAAGACGTTGCGATGATCCTGTCTGCCTCGAGGAATGCCTGGTCACATCGCTCTCGCGAAACCGCACTACCCAGGTCACGGTACGCGTTGTAGAACTGCTCACTCCAGTGGACCCCGTCCGAGTCAAGTGTCCCACCAAAATCAAAGAGAATCGCACGCGTCTTCATCGGATCTCTTCTCATTGAACCGCGACAGTCATCCTTTTGGCTGCTGATTCATAACAGCATCGGGTCCACTCGAGGACGTTCAGAGCTTCCTCAAGAAGGTCGGGTGAAAAGTTTCTCGTTTTGATCCGATGACAGAACTCTCCGAGAAGCTCAGCGTACCACCCGACATACGTCGCTTTGTTCGAAACATCTTCACCGGGGAACTCCCGTTGAACTCCATTTTGGCTTAATAGGATTCGGTCACCACTGGTAAAGAGATTGCCCTTCTCTCCGGTGATGGAGTTTCTGTTCTCACGGCGGTCGGCTGCCCACGTGAGGTTTATCTGCGCGAGAAAGTCGTTGTATTCGGCAACGACAAGGGCGGTGTCTTCCACTGGATAGTCGTGGTGCCGAAGTGTGCTCGTCAGTGCAGTGAAACGCCGTGGCTTCCCGAACAGGTAGGAGAGGAGATAAAAATAGTGGGAGCCTGTATCTACGAGGATTCCACCGCCACTAATCTTTGGATCAATGCGCCATTCTGATTGCCAGTCAGTGGTTCCCGAATCGGCCTTCATGCGAAAGATGTTGAACTGGGCGAAAAGAAGTTTTCCCAGTTCCCCATGGTCGATGAGGTCCTTTACTGTTCTCCAGACTTTCGAGTATCGATACTGGTGGCACGGGACGAAGACGGCCCTCTTGCTGCGAACTCTCTCCGCGATCGTTCTTCCTTCCGCCGCAGTCGTTGCAAGTGGCTTCTCGCAAAGGAGGTGGCAGCCATGCTCAAGTGCCGCCTCGATAATCTCTCTCCGACTGTGCGGTGGTGAACAAATATCCACAAAATCGAGCTTCTCCTCTCTCAACAACTCTCCCACCGATGAATAAGTACGAGCCGATGGAAGTAGCTCTTTTACCTTTGCGAGGTTTGCAGACGAGGGGTCTACGGCTGCAACAATCTCAATCTCCTCCTTCAACCGTTCAGTTTGGATGTATGCAGGCAGGTGCCCCTTGAGAGCGATATTACCGACGCCGATCAGTGCACCCCTCAGCACGCTCATGGCTCCCTGTTGGTTTCTATCCAGCGGACCAACTGAAGGCTTCGCTTCCCCTGGGTGCGGATCAGAGCAAAAGCCACCGCGTTGAGAACGATGACTTCAAACCAGAAGTACAGAGTAGGATGATCAATGAGGATTGACGTGCACAAGACGATGATCCGGAGATTCACGGCAAGCATCGAATAATACTTCAGGAGAGGCTTGTTCAGGCGGCGATACTCCTCCGAAAACGAGGTCGGGATTTGTCCTCGGAAAGTTTCCTCGACTTTCTTCCTCAAGACTTGAAATCCTTTTGAGAAGGTCTGCTGTTCGGCGGTATAACTCAAGTAGAGACGCATTGCAATCTTCTTGAAGAAGTCTCGTCCCCAACGAAGTCCGGCGTACTGGGCACGCACCCACTCAAGTCCATCTAGCTCACCTTTTGCAGGGTTCACAACGTAGCGAAGGTAAGCGTTTCGGTAGTAATCCGCCAGTCCACTTTGAACAGAGTGACATACTCCTGCACCCACGACGAGTAGCCAGACGAGCGGGTTAACCCCTTCGGCGGTCAACCGAAAACCGATCTGAAGATACGCATTGGTGAAGATGATATTGCCGCCAAGGCCGTCGAGGATTCTCCCGTAGAGAGAACGGATGTTCATCATCCGTGCAAGCTGTCCGTCCGTGCTGTCAAGCACGTCAGCGAAGATGAACAACGCAACGCCAATGACGTTCAGCCTGAAGTCACGGTAGTAGAAAAGGTGACCACCGAGGAGACCGATCAGGATGCTTAGGGTCGTAGCGACATTGGGTCTCAGTCGAAGAGCCTGGAAGACTCTGGCGATGAGATATCCAAGGGGGCGGTAAAAATAGATATCAAGGGTCTCTTCGATTTCGGCTGCTTTATACGTTGAGCCGATTTGCGACATAACTGAACACCTCGTCCATGATGGCAATGCCTTCTTCTGCGGTCTCTTCGTCGATGATTAGGGGAGGATTGATCCGGATCTCGGCATTGTAGCCCATCATGATGAGACCTCGTTTCAGGCACTCTTGGAAGATCAGTCGCGTGTGATTCTTGTCGAGTTTTGCTTTCGTCGTCTTATCCTTTACCAGCTCGATTCCGATCAGGAGTCCTTTTCCTCTGACGTCTCCGACGAATGGGTATTTGTCCTTGAAGGCCATGAATTTTTCTAGCATGAAGGCCCCAACTCTTGCCGCGTTCTCGACAAGGTTGTCCTCGAGGATTGTCTGAACAGTCACCAGGGCCGCAGCCGCAGCGAGTGGATTGCCTCCGTAGCTCGAAGAGCTCCCGCTCGGATTGGCAAAGGGTTTTGAAAAGATAATTTCGTCTCTGGAGAGAACTCCAGTAATTGGATAGCCTGAACCAAACCCTTTCCCGACCGTGATGATGTCTGGCACCACGCCATCATGCTGGCAGCCAAACATCTTTCCAGTTCGTCCGAACCCGGTGATCATCTCATCGGCGATCAAGAGGGCTCCAAGCTTCTCGGCCATCTTCTTCAATCGGGCAAGATAGCCCTCCGGCGGAATAACGTTGCCGGCTGTCCCCTGAAATGGTTCGACAAGGATGGCCGCAATATCATTTGTCGTCTCGCGCTTCACCATCTCCTCAAGGAAATCGACGCAGGCAAATTCACATTGAGGAAAGGTGTGGTTGATTGCGCAGCGATAGCAATACGCGAATGGAGTCAGATACCGGCCGGGCAGGAGAGGCCCAAGTTCGTACTTGAATGTGTCGCCGAGGAGTCCGAGGACTCCAGCAGTCTTTCCGTGGAATCCGCCCCAAAAGCCTACGACTTCACGTTTCTTTGTGTACGACATTGCCAGCCGGATGGCTGCTTCCACAGCTTCGGACCCTCCGCTGAACAACTGTGTCCTCTGGAGGTCACCAGGTGCTATGTCCGCAAGCAGCTTAGTGAGTTCTGCACGGTGAGGCGTAGTGAAGCTCCCCACATTTATTTTAGACACCTGAGCCTGCATTGCGGATACGTAGCGTGGATGGGCGTGGCCAAGACTTGCCACAGCAACGCCAGCAAAAAAGTCGATGTAGCGGTTTCCATCAACGTCCTCGACGATGCAACCCTCTCCGTGATCGAGGACGATTTTCGAGAGGAGAGCAATGGTTTGAATTCCTGGTGAAATATGCTGCTGTTCTTCATTGAAATAGCGAAGAGAGTTCGGACCGGGGACTTCTGTCAGAATCTGCGACCGTCTTGTTCTAGTCAGGGAGTTTGCCATGGTCTTTTGCCTTCTGGATGATTGCTTCTGCGATGTGCGTTGAGGCCCTCTCCCGGAATGCGGCAAAGCTCGGCCAATCGTTAATGTCGATGATCGTCAAGTTGCCATTTGGGCCGGCGATCGCGTCGCCGCCGTAGACATCAAGCTCCATCGTCTTTGCTGAGAGGTCAGCGAGTCGCCGGAGCTCGTCCACATTCACAGGATTGAGGCCGTATTTGTTGTGATAATACCATTCGAAGAACGCATTGTTGAGGACCGCATAGAACTTTATGACGTCTCCTTCGATGTGTTCCTGGAGGACAGCTTGCTCAATTCCACGCTTTTGCTGGTGGTGAAGAATAGCCAGGATTTCCTCCCGTGTATATGCCAGGATGACATCTCCTTTGGTGACAGCATGGACATCGCCGCGCTTGACCCACGTCCCCGGAAACGCATCGACCTCATCCGGAATCTTCGGATCGTTTGTGCTGACGAGGAACGAAGCAGGAAACTTGACCCCGGCCCGGGGCAATAGCTGAATCATGTTGTACCGGTAGCAGTTGAGGATGCTTCTCGGCGAGTTGATGATAAGCTTACCTTTTTCCTCGATTTTCTGCAATTGAAGGATGGCCGCTGGTCCCTGGCACATGTTGAAGATCACAGGGGACTCAATGTTCATGCCCTCGAGATCGGATTCTTCGACGAGGGAGACTGAGAACCCTCGCTTTTCGATTTCGTCGGCGGTCAAGCGGAGAATCGCGAGGTCCGTCTCGACGTGGTTAGGGGAGAAGCTGGTATTCCTCCGAATTCCTGTAAGCTGCGGTGTCATTTTCCTGTATTCTCAATACTCCGTAGATTCCACGTGCGCGTGGATGGTTGTTGGTCAGAATATTTTGACTTGGACATATCGATCGGGATTTGTTCGAATGTCAGTGACGAGCGCATTTAGTTCTTTGATGAGGTTCATAAGATCGGAATACAATTGATCGTCATTGAAAACTCTGCCCGCGCTTCCCGAATGCATCAGGTTGGAAACCAGTGAGTCCGAGCGGGAGGAAAACGACGCGAGGGTTCGGTAAAGTGTTGAGTCAACGATCATCTTCCCGAGTGTTCCGTGACCACGTTTCAACAGAGTGGTGACCGTATCGAGGTTCTCCGCTACAGAACTGAACTGTTTATACAGTGCCGGATCATAAATGAGCTTGCCGGCACTTCCACGCTGCGCAGTCAACGCATTGACGACATTATTCATCGATCGGACAAACTTCCCAAGGTCTTCTTCATCGAGGCGTTTCGTGATATGCCGCATCGAGGCGAGGGTCGCGGCAAAATCGTCAAATGACGTGTTGAGCTTTGAGGTGAACACCTCGAAATCAACGCTGCCGATTATCTTCAAGTACTCACCCTCTTTCAACGCCCGTTCTCCGGGGTTGCCGAGGGAGATATCTACGTACTTGTCCCCGAGCAGGCCGATTGTTCTTATAATCGCTTGTGAATGGTCCGTGATTCGATCCTGAAAGGTCTTGTCAAGTTCGAGCTCCACTTGTACTCCATTCTGACCTTCTACCTGCACGAACCGCATGTCGTTGACATACCCGACCTTGCGGCCAGCGAGGGTCACCATCGAACCGTTCACAAGTCCTTCAATATTCGGGACAAAAAGCATCAAGCGGTACTCAGGCGTGAAGAGTTTGATGTTGGAACCGACGATAGCGAGGATGAAGATGAGGAGCCCTGTACCAACAAGAACGAGTAATCCCACCCTCAGTTCAGCCCATCGGAGATGCTTATGTGGATCCATATTGTTGTCCTATGCTAAGAAATCCTGAATAAAGGCCTCGTGCGAAGAGCGAAACTCCTCCACAGGACCGTCAAAAATGAGTCTCCCATCATGGATCATGGCTATCGTATCGGCAATGATGAAAGCGTCGTGCAACACATGCGTAACGACAATGGAAGTCACACACTTCTCTTTCTTCAGTTTCACTATGTGTTCCGCGATAACCTTTGCGTTGATGGGATCGAGTCCAGTTGTTGGCTCATCGTAGAGGATGATGCTTGGATTGAATGCAATGGCGCGCGCAATGGCTACCCGCTTCTTCATTCCCCCGCTGAGTTCTTCGGGCATCAGATCTGTGATGTCGCCGAGGTTGAAGAAGTTCAGTTGCGCCTGGACTACTTCCTTCAGTGCTTTTTCATCGACGCGATTGTTCTCTTTCAAAAAGTAGCTGATGTTTTCTCCAACGGTGAGTGAATCGAACAGCGCATTTGCCTGGAAAACAATCCCCATGGTCCGGCGGATCGGGATGATCTCCTTCTCCGCGAGGTGAGTAATCTCTTGGCGGTTAATCCACACTCTTCCAGATTGCGGCTTCAAGAGTCCAAGAACCACTTTGAGGAGCGTGCTTTTTCCAGCGCCGCTCGGCCCAATGATCGCCTTCGTCTGACACTTCCCCACAACAAGACTGACACCATCGAGGATTTTCTGGTCGCCCAGAGTCAGATGGACATCTTCAAGTCGGATCACCTCATCGATCATAGCAATTCCCAGATGACCTTTGTGAAAATGAAATCAAAAAACAACACCATCACTGACGAGACGACAACGGAGTTGATCGTCGACCTGCCCACACCAGCCGTCCCGCCGGTTGTTCTCAGGCCATAAAAGCAGCTGATGACAGAGATTGCAGTTCCGAAGACGAATGGCTTGGCGAAGCCCACGAAGAGGTCCTTCAACTGAACTCCACCGACCGCAGACAACCAGTAAAAAGAGGGATCGACATGCAACCACAGGTCGGAGACTCCCATTCCCGCCATGATGCCGATCGAATCAGCGATAATCGTTAGCGGGAGGAATACAACAAGAGAGGCGAGAAGCCGGGGAGCAACGAGCTTTTGGACTGGGTCAGTTCCGAAAGCCTTCAAGGCATCAATCTGCTCGCTCACACGCATCGAGCCCAGCTCCGCAGCGTTCTTTGAACCGTTCCGTGCAGCAAGCATGAGGCCTGTGATGACGGGCCCGAGTTCTCTGATCATGGCAAGTGCGACAGTCCGACCGACGAGAAGCTTCGCTCCAAATGTCTCGAGACGGTGTCCGCTCTCAATGGCCATGATTACCCCCATGAACATTCCCGCGAGCATGACGATGAAGAGCGCCTGGACGCCGATCAGATACATCTGTTCAACGGAGTCCCTGCGATAATGGTATGCGGATCGGAGTGATCCTATCGCGCTCACGGTGAAGAGGGCAAACTCCTGGATCTCGAGCACGACCTCTTTGATGCGTGAAGAAAATGTCACTGCTGCTGAATTCATATTTGTTACTGCTCGTGCCCAAGGCCTTGGATGAATTCCTCTGCAAGCTGGATGTCAGCGGCGTGGTCGAGATCAACCATCCTCTTGAACTTGTATCCTCGAAGCAGGTATCCCTTTTCAAGGAGCAAGTTGAGGAAATTCCGTAAGCGACTCATGTTTCGTGAGAGCGCCTCGCTCCGGCAGTCAAGAACGCGGGGAGAGAAAAAGTAGAGTCCGCCGGTTACGAACGCTTCAGCCGTTGTCGGCTTGCGGAACGCCTTAATCTGGTTGGATTGGTCCATATCGACCCAAAGGGGGTTGTCGTCATCCGAGGGTTGAGTTACGGCCAGAAGACCATCGGCGTTTCGTGTCTGTGCAAACGTCATAAACTCTTCAAGCTCTCCTGTATCGAAGACCGAATCCACGGTGGAGAGTAGAAAATAGTCGTCGTGGAGATACCGGCCGAGTTCAAAGAGACTGTGCATCGAGCTTGGCGTCGTCTTCACGTGAAAATGGACGGGGATTGGCAGTCTCCGACGTTCAATCGATTCTCTTACAGCTGTCGATTCCTTATTAATGATGCAATAAGCTTCAGATATGCCAATGGAATGATATTGCAGAAGGAGGCGTTCAAGAATGGCAACCCCGTCGACCTTCACTAGGGGCTTCAATGTCGAGACTCCGTCCTGCTTCAGCCGTGATCCCTCCCCGGCTGCAATGATGCCAACCTTCATAGTGGAACTGGATATCGTAGAAGAATGCGGTTGAAAATATCCCGAAGAGTTGCTAAAATAGATCAGATGGAAGACTTTGGACAACTATGATAACAAAAACTATCCTCTCTTGCAACAGAAATCAGGCACTTGAAACGAAACGGCATTCTTGATGTCACACATCTGCCTGTTTCAACCCTGCAAACCATTAAGACATTCTCCAGTATGAGAATCGCAAACCTCAAGCGCCGTCAGAGTAGTTCATGAAAAGAACACCAGCTAGTGTAGGACGCATTATTTTTCTAACACGATCTGGTCTCGGAGATCTATTGCTCATGACACCCGCCATCCGCGCTGTCCGGGAGTCCTATCCTTTAGCTAGAATCTCGATCCTTATCAAGCAGGAGTTTAGAGAAGTCTTTGAACACAACAGCGATGTCGATGAGATTCTCACCTTTGATTCACGGGCGCTTCGTGGAAAGGGAGGGTGGGGGAGGCTCTGGGAGGAGTTGCACAATTTCCGGATGTTGAGGAGAGGAAGATTTGATGTCGCTGTCACCTTTTATCCGGAGGACCGAACAGCATGGTGGGCATTCCTCTGTGGTGCTCGATACCGTGTTGGCCAGCGCAGTCAGCCGTTTCATTTTCTCTTCAATGTCAAAGTCGATGCAGAGGAGAAGAAGGCAGGTGTAAGGGAATACTTTCTCGAAACCGTTCGCGCGATCAATGCAGAGACCTCGTCACGACAAACAACCTTTCGCTTGAGCCATGAGGAAGAATCGTGGGCGAGGATGTTCATTCAGTCACACGGACTCGACGACGCGAAGCTGTTAATTGGAATTCATCCGGGCGCAAGTGGAAGGTACAAGATCTGGCCTCCCGAAAATTTCGCTGCCGTTATTGAGGAATTGAGGAGAGAAAAAAACACGAAGGTGCTTTTGCTTCAGGGTCCGGACGATGAGGAGGTCGTCCGGCAGATCGCTGCTCGAACGAACCCGCCACCCGTCGTGGCGAGGACAGGTGCCAGGCTTGGGCACTTAGCTGCCCTTATGAAGCTGTGTCGACTGTGCATCGTCGCAGATTCTGGGCCGAGGCATCTTGCAGCGGCCATCGGTACGCCCACGATTGCCATCTTCCGAAAAACACATGCACCAGCGTGGGGCATCTATGGAAAGGAGGAGGGTCATGTCGTCATCGAGAGTGATCAGCCGTGTCCTCACTGCCCTGCAGAGAAATGCGGAGACAAAATCCCGGGCAGCCAAAGGTTCGGAGCTTACTGTCTGCACTCCATTCCCGTAGACACAGTCCTGTCAAAGGTAAGGCAGATGACGAATCAGCTAACGACGGGCGAGAAGGGTCGGTAGAAGAAAGGCCCGCAGGAATGTCGTCGTTCTCACACGGGTGACTCCCCCAAGAGCGGTCGTGTGTCGATCGTTTCCCCTGCACGGGACCGTAAGATCTCGGTTCTCATGTCACTCTGCAGCAGCTCCAGCACTTGCACCGTTTGGTAGTTTGCTACGTCTTTGATGGCGTTGTGGATGCGCTGCAATGAAGTGTCAATCTGGTCCAGCCGGCGCATAACGTCGGGCTCTCCAACGAACCGCTTCCTGATGTCCTCTGTCATAACTCCGATGATGGCAAGCGGATTGTTGATCGTGTCCTGGAGTTGCCTGGTGATCTCATTCAGAATCGTTGAAGCTATTTTGGATTTCTCTATTTGATGTTGCATCATCAGTTTTTCGACTTCTTCACCGTGGAATCTCTCTTTAGTCTTCTGAAGCTTGATAAACACAAAGGCTGCAATCCACATCCAAATGAGGGAATCAAAATGAAGGAAGAAATCCATCGTCGTCAAATGCATCCTGCCCGACTTTTTGAAGAGGTCGAGTGCAGTAGCGAGGTAATACCCAAAGATTCCAATCCCGATTATCACCGCCGGGTATTTTCTTGCCCAACCGGCAATACTTTGGAACAGTCTTCTAATTTTCATAGCGATCCTCCATCTATTGATATCGATCTACCGATCACGTTCTCAAAACCGTCAGCTCCTTCTCACAGAAGGCCTAGCTTGTTTAAGGAAATCAAGTCCACCTCGAGCCTCGCGAATGGATTCTAAATTCGACACTCCATCTTGGTCGAGAACCTGCCGAAATCTCCCGAGGAGCCTTTCGGGCTCGAAAGGCTTCTGAATGAAATCTCTTGCCCCACCCTTCAGCAGTTCGGATTTTGCACTGGAATCGAGGTATCCACTCGTGAAGATGACCTTGACCTGTGGATTGAGCTCTTTTATTCTTGAAAATGCCTCCCATCCGCCAAGGATTGGCAATCCCATGTCAGCGAACACGAGAGCGACTTCGTGGCAGTGTTCTCTATAAATGTCGATTGCCTCACTTCCGTCTCTCGCTACCAGCACCTTATAGCCTTTCTCCTTCAAGAGCACCCCAATCAGTCCTAGGAGCACCTCGTCGTCTTCAATGACAAGGATGGTCTCAGTCCCTCCCGGAGCTTCATCCTGATCCAACTCCTCGAAGTGACCTGGTGCATCTTGTGCCACCGGCAGATACAGATTGAAAGTCGTGCCAATCCCAGGCTCACTCTCGACGTCGATGAAGCCTCGGTGATTCTTCATGATTCCATAGGCGACCGAGAGACCTAACCCTGTTCCGTTTCCACCTTCTTTTGTAGTGAAGAACGGTTCAAAGATCCGGCACCGCGTTGCTTCATTCATCCCTACCCCTGTGTCCATAACACAAAGATGGACATACGCTTCTTCATGTGCTTCAGGGAAGCGTTTTCCCAATTCTGCGCCAGTCACAGCTTTCGTCATCAGCGTCAGCGTGCCATTATTCGACATCGCGTCTCGAGCGTTGACGCAGAGGTTGAGCAACGCTTGGTGAATTTGGTTGTGGTCGGCTATGATAGAAGGAATGTCTTTGTCAAGTCGCAAAGTGAAGGTGATCGTTTCCGGAAAGGTCTCAGCTAGCAGTTTTGTGAGTTCTTCGATCGTTGAATTCACGTTTACTGATTCGAATGCGACATCGGTCTTCCGCGCAAACGTAAGCAATTGTCTCACCAAGCCTGCCCCGCGCTGGACCGCTTTCCGAATCGCTTCAAGGCCCTCTGACACTTTGTTCGGCTCAGATTTTCCTCTCAAAAGGCGAGAAGTGTACGCAAGGATGATGGCTAAGATGTTATTGAAATCGTGCGCCACCCCTCCTGCAAGCGTGCCGATCCCTTCCATCTTTTGGGCTTGGATCAATTGCTGCTGCAGCTGTTTGTGATCTGAGATGTCTCGTGCCACTCCAATCAAGGCAGTGGGGGTGTTGCGCTCGTCCCGAATGACTGATGTAGAAAGCCAAACGGGAAACTCCGAACCATCCTTTCGTATGTTCCAGAGTTCCCCTTCCCATCCGCCCCTTAGCGTCTCCGACAGGATGTTTTGAAGGGATTCTGGTCGATTCTGGCTTGTCCTGACTTTCCTTATGTTCTGACCGAGAAGCTCGTTTCTCGTATATCCATATGTCTTTTCAAAGGCTTCATTGACAAAGATAAAATTCTCGCTCATATCTGTGATGCTGACACATTCATTTACGCAGCGGACAGTGTTGCTGAGCAAGCGGATCTTTTCCTCAGTCTGTTTTCGTTCCGTGATGTCCGTCATGGTTCCTTCGTAATAGAGGACGTGACCGCGTTCGTCGAACACAGCGTGTGCGTTCTCTAGGACGATTATCTTCTTCCCATCCTTCCGCTTCAAAACAAGCTCAACGTTGTGAACTTCGTGTTCCCTCTCGAAGGTCTCAATCCAAACGGCTCTCTCGTGTGGGTCTGCGTACAGGTCGTGAGTGATATCAACGCCGAGGAGTTCGGGCTCTGAGTCATAACCGAGCATCCGGACGAGGGCCGGATTTGCGGTGAGCAGCCTGCCGTCAGGCGTGCTCTGGTAGACCCCATCGGGCACATTCTCAAAGAGCGATCGGAACTTCGCCTCTGATGTCCGAAGCGCCTGTTCTACTCTCTTGTGCTCCGTAATGTCGTGGAAGGTCCAGACTCGCCCGACACTCTTCCCGTTGACTCGTTGGGGTTGTGAGAACCGCTCAAAGATTCTCCCGTCCTTGAATTCCAAGACGTCGTAGCTTTCGGCTTCTGGCCGAGCATAGAGCTCCCGGACTTTTTCAAGGAAGCCTTCGGGATCTTTCAACTGATCCAGGACGAAAGCGAGCGCTTTGTTGTCGTCTTGGGTCACAATGATGCTTTGGGGGATCCTCCACATCTCGGCGAATTGCCCGTTGCAGCTCACAATTTTTCCACTGGTATCGACGACGAGAACGCCATCTGCAGTCGACTCGAGTGTGGCGCTGAGAAGAGAGAGTGACCGTTCCAGGTTTTCTTCCGCCCGCCTTCGCTCGCTAATGTCCACATACATCCCGAAGATTCCTGCCGGCGTGTGGTTCAGTCCGATCGGCACGCCATAAATGTGAACTGGAAGGAGGGTTCCATCCTTTCGCCGCCGAAAAGTTTCCTTTTCAACACACTCTCCCTGGAGCGTTAACGAGGAAAGCTTCGAACCCTCCTGTGCAAATTGTTCTGGCACGATCAGATCGTTGATTGTGCAACCGCGAGCTTCATCGACTGTGTGCTGGAACATCTTCTCGAAACTCTTGTTTGCATGGATGATTCTATCAGAGCCATCCAGCATCACAATTCCGATTGGTGCTTTTTCAAAAAGCTGCTCGAACCTGATTTTCTCCAAAAGGATTTCTGTTTCGACTCGGTTGCGATCAGCAATTTCTGCTTTAAGCGCGGCGGTCCTCTCTTCAACCTTCTCTTCGAGGCTGTCCTTCAGGTCCTTGAATGCTGAGAGAAGAAACACGACGATGAAGAACAAGCACAACCTGAGGGGGATGTTCCAGAAGAAAACGAAGTCGTGGGAATAAACTTCGGTCCACATCGCGTCTGCCAGAAAGGAAATGAGAGCACTTGCGAGGGAGATGAAGAATCCGATCCTTTTGCCGACGAACCAAGTGGCCAGCAAAATCGGGATCAGATAAAGAATGGACAGAGAAATGTCAGGGCCGGTCAGGTAATCAACGATCCCGCTCACAAGGACAAGAGCAACGGCGAATGCTATCAGAAGGATCTTTGGCAGCTGACCAAAGTGCTCGACCGCGTGCGCTACACGCTCCATACGGTCCTTCCGGCAAAGTCGCTCACTGCAACGGGCGTCCTCAAGTTATAGCACGGCATCACAAATGCCTCCTAACTGAAGTTCTGAAAAGGGCAAGGATCCTCAACGATCGGAGGCCCGAGACCCCGGCTTTCCCATGTATAGCAAGTAGCATACCGGAAAATCGGGACGGACTTCCCACGAAAACAGATGAGAACACATGACTTCTCAGTCGACTTGTCTCTTGCAGCGATGGGTTGTAGAAACATAGGTGCCAGTTTGTAGATTCTACCGCCGGATTCGAAAGCTGAGACAGGCTGTAAGCAGCTTCACAGAGGCCATATGAGCGCTCATTCGGAGGAGATCAGCATCCCCCAACAGCAGTGCGAAGGGAGTGATGGGACGTTGAAGTGAAGACGTGAAAAGTCGATAACGAGGAGCTTCAACTCCTCTCGAGCACTTCACGGATTCTGCGAAGGATAGTGTCTGGTGTGTACGGTTTTTGAAGAAAGTCCTTTGCTCCGAGTTTCAACAACTCAGACTTTGCATTTGGATCGAGATAGCCGCTGCCGAACACGACCTTCACCGATGGATTGAGCTCCTTCATCTTCAGGAAGGCTTCCCAACCACCGAGGATGGGCAACCCCATGTCGGCAAAGACAAGCGCAATCTCGTCGCGGTGTCTGTTGTAGGTTTCGACTGCTTCCATACCATCTCGAGCTGTGAACACCTGGTAGCCTTTTTCCTGAAGGAGGCCTTTGACGAGCCGCAGCAAGGAATCCTCATCTTCCACCACAAGAAGTGTCTCCTTTCCTCCGGGGATTTCTTCAAGCTCTTCCTTCTCTGCCAGGTAATGTGCCCTTTGCGTCACAGGCAAATACAAGGTAAATGTGGTCGACTGTCCCACTTCACTTTCCACATCGATGTAGCCATTGTGGTTCTTCACGATGCCGTAAACCACTGCAAGCCCGAGGCCGGTCCCTTTTCCGAGTTCCTTTGTAGTGAAGAATGGCTCGAAGATTCGAATCCGGGTAGTATCGTCCATCCCTATCCCTGTGTCGTGTACGCTGATCGAGACGTACCGATCAGCACTTGCCTCTGGGAATTTCTGGCTCACTACACGGTTCGTCACCGTTCCAGTGGTGATTGCAAGTGCTCCGCCGTGTGGCATTGCATCGCGAGCGTTAACGCAGAGATTCAAGAGTGCTTGGTGGAGCTGGCTGGCATCTGCTACGATAAGCGGAACCTGTTTCTCATGCTTGAGTGAGAAAGTGATTGTCTTTGGGAATGTCTCTGCCAACATCTTAATGAGTTCCTCAACAGTGCTATTCACGTTAACGGGCTCAAACAGCACGTCGGTCTTCCGGGCAAACGTGAGAAGTTGCTGAACCAGCCGAGCGCCACGCTGCACGGCTTTCGATATTTCTTCGATGCTTTGGCAAAGCCTCGCATGTCCGTCTGACGGCTGAGACTGGCCTTCAGGGAAGATTCCTTTCTTCAGACGAGATGCATACCCTAGAATGATCGCGAGGATATTGTTAAAGTCGTGCGCGATTCCTCCAGCGAGGGTTCCAATGCTCTCCATCTTCTGAGACTGTATCAGCTCGTGTTCGAGCCGCTTCTGCTCGGTGACATCGCGGATGATCCCGCGGTAGGCGACAACTCTGCCCGCCTCGTCGCGTACGACATTCGTGCTCTCGATCACCATCACCTTCTCGCCATCTTTTCTTCTCAGGGTCAATTCAAAATCTTTCACGTATCCTTGGGTCATGAGAGCTTTCTGATATTTCTCGCGATCCTCAGGTCTGCAGAACAGGTCCGTAGTGATGTCACTCTTCAACAACTCTTCCTTCGAAGAGTAGCGGAAAAGCTCCACACCAGCGGGGTTGATGTCAAGGAACTTGCCTTCTGGCGTGCTGATGAAGATGACATCCTTAGATCCTTCGAAGAGGGTACGGTATTTCTCCTCTGATTGGCGGAGTGCAGCCTCTGCGCGATTGCGCTCGAGGATCTCTGCACGGAGTGCTTCGTTCGCTTTGGCAAGGGCCTCGGTTCGCTCCTCGACGCGAGTCTCCAACTCATCATGAGCTTTTCGTAATGCCTCTTCAGCTCGTTTGCGTTCGGTGATGTCTCTGCCAATCCCGACGAAGCCTGTGACTTCTTCGTTTGCAAAGACTGGCGTGAAGGAAAAATTCATCGGCAGGAGCTGACCGTTCTTCGTGATTATCTCGACGTCAAGAAGATCTTCTTTTGTTTTTCCATGGAGGACAGAGACACGGTATGCGTTCACCGAATTCTTCTGCTGAACGAGATCGACAAAGGAACGCCCGGTCAACTCTCTTTCTGAATATCCAATGAGTGCGGTGCCGCCCCCACGCACCATCTGAATTCCAAAGTCGTCATCAGTTTTTATGAGTATATCGTTCATCACCGACAGTGCCGCTTTCAGAGCCTGGTAAGGCGTATTCATGATGATTCTGTGCCGAAAGACGAGAAAGACGGCGATCGTCAGGGCTAGTGTTGAAGAAAAGAAATACCACTCGACATTCTTCTGAAAGACGACGGAGAATACTGATTCCGTGAATGGGCCGGGGAGCAGCAGAAGGAGAAGGGCGAATCCGACGAGAAGAAGCTTGGACTTCCCTTCCCGCTCCGAGAATCCCCCTACAAGTGAGTACAACAACGCGACCCCAATGATGAAAAAGATGGACATCCAGGTTATATAAAAGAGGTATCCGCTGAGAGAGATCCCACCTGTTCGCAAGATTGGTCCTGGAATCAGACCAAGGAGTAACATCGTGTAGCTGAAGAGGCCGGCAAAGTAAATCGCGATAATGATTCCTCTTGCTTTCAAAACTTCATATCGCCTCAAGAAAATCACAAGAAAGTGGAGGAAAAAGAAGGGAGTGAGCGAGAAGAAGAAAATGGTGACATTCTCCAGCAACGCCCGCGTAGCCCCTTGAAGAGGGTGTGTCAAGGAGTACCCCGTTATTCCGAGGCACGTCATACACAGAACACAGAACAGATAGAACTTACTGATGAGATTTCGGCGCGACTTGAAGTAGATAACAAGCGCCAGGAACAGATTGGATACCATGTAGGCAAGAGAAACGTAGATCTGTAGCATGATGGTTGGTTTGATTATCTCGTTGGACGAAAAGTACTTGCTTAGACCATGATTGTTCGAATTCAGGAGCCCGACGTCTCGTGACAGGGTTACACCACCGAGTCCGTAGCTCGGGAATCGCTAGGGCAAGAAACAGTTCTTCATCTGACGTCTTCCTCCCGCAACGACGGAGTGCATCTGGAAGTCCGTGTACACTTCACCTTGGTAGGTACTTCTTCAACTATCATACCGAAGTCCTTGAGGGAAAAATGCTTGGAATACGTTAAGAACTGAGAGATCCTAGAGATGGGCTATGGAAGCTCTGGTGTGTGGATAAAGAAACGAGGATATCTTTTGTAGATTTTACCGTTGGCTGGGGGAAGGTGAAGACAGCATTAGCGTGGCTGAAGGAGTTCGTCTAGACGATGGTCTTCAACCGGCACGTGAATGAGGTCTGGCCCTGCCCCTTTGGGGTGACCCACAAAACCGAGCGCTGCTTTGGAGTGAAGTGGAGAGAGACTTCTGAGAGGATTGCTTCCAATCGGAGTTGCTCCCAGAGATCACGGTAAACCAAGTGTCCTCTGGAAGCTGAAGAGCCCATTCCCCATCCTTGGGACGCCAGATAGGAAATGGGCTCAACCACAAAAGAGCTTGCAGCATTGTTTCAAACAATTCGGGCCGCGATGCTTCCTATCGCTGTCGCGAACTGGGGATGCTATACTTCTTCAACCGATATCGAAGGTTGCCTTCAGTGATTCCGAGAGCCTCGGCCACACGGCTTTGATTGTACCCGAACGCTTTCAGCATTCGCTGAAGCAGGAGCTTCTCAATGTTCTCCAGCCCCAGATCCATCGAGAATCTCTTCTTCAGCTCGATATTATTGATGATTCCCTGCAAGTGAGACCTCTCGTCCAAGATTTCGCGCGGCAGTGTCAGTGCCTCGCCTTCGGTCTGGTGCACAGATTTATCAATAACAGCTTTCAGTCCACGGACGTTATCTTTCCAATCGAACTTTGCAAGAAAGTCGAGCGTATTCGCATCGAGTGTTTTTACCCGTATTCCCAATTCCTTGCACGCATCTACGATGAATTGTTCCGCAAGGGCTGGAATGTCTTCCGGTCGCTCACGCAGTGGTGCGATATAGATCTTCTCAAACGTGGAGAGCTGATTAAAGAGCGCCTCGACGATCATTCCTCTCTCGAAGCACTTTTCAATGGATTCTTTCACCGCTGCAATCAACCGGACTTTCGGCTTCCCTTTCTTTGAGTCGAGGAATCGCGCAAGCCTTGATTGATTCGAGAAACTCAGATCTTCAATATCGTTCGCGTACACAGTCGATCCATCAATCAGCTCAGGGATTTGCTTTGCGGCAGCTTCCTCATCCCTTCGCAACTCATCGCGGAAAAAGATTGCCTTGATTTCTTCGTCCGAGGTGAGAGACGGATCTATGGTGAAAAACGGTTTGGCCCTGTCCTTGCCGGCGAGAAAGAGATGACGTGCAACAGTTGTCTTGCCGGCGCCGGTCTCTCCCTGGATCAAAACATTACGGGAAGAACCTGCCAATTGGAAGATTTGTTTGTTCAGCTTTTTTATGGCGGAACTCTCGCCAACGAGAAAGATTGGAGCTTTCATGATCCCCTCTTTATTTTGATTATAGTGGATTTTCATCTCTCTCCAGTACGGCCAACCGACCTACGAAGGGCGTCTTCCGGAGAAGGGATTTAAGAATTAATTGATCAATTTCATCTCTCCACCGACTGATCCTCTCTGGCCGGAGAAGAACCTGGCGCTCGTAATATCGTCCGACGGGTGAAAGCAGGAAACGCAATCGGACGGAACACACATACACGAGAGCCAGAAGCACCGCGACGATCAGAGATTGACCTATCGAATGGATCGAGTAATACAGTTCGGTATCCACGCTCCTTGTAAAGGCCCAAGAATGCAATGCCTCCAGCGAACAGAAAAGAAAGAGCAAGATCGTGATCTTCTCAAAATAGGCCCCCTGAGGGCGGTCGCAAAAGAATTTAACAAAATAGAATACAATGAGCAAGCCTACCAGAGCGAGATTCACATAGACTGTATCAAGGTTCAAAGGCTTCCAGAACAAGACAATTTCACTCTCGTGCCCGAGCTGACCAGATAGTCGTTCAATCTCCAGTCTTCCTCTTCCATCCGTTCCAGCCTCGTCTGCACCGGGCGATTGGCTTCTCGCTCTCAAAACCATTCGACTAACCTCAGCCTGTGTCGGATCGGTGCCCTTCTCTTTCGTCAAGGTGTCGTATGCGGCCTTTATTTCAAGATAACGGGAATATTCTTCGGCGCGATAAAGGTGCAGGGGGTCTTGGAAATAAGGGTAGTAAAGGGGAACCAGCAGTGCTGCGGAGAAACAAAACGTGAGGGCATATTTTGTGACTGTCCTCTTTTTCTGGAGCCAGAAGTCTACGACAAGGTAGACGACAGTGAGAGCAAGGAGGGCATTGTATCCGATCTTATTCACATACTCATGATAATACACGGAGATGTAAGGCTCATCACGGAAAAGAACGCTTCCCATGAATATTGAGACATAGAGGAGAATCGAGAACCCAAAGAGGGCTGCCAAGTTAATGAGTGCTGGGCGATACGCCTTGGCATCTCTCCTTGCCATTTGAACACATATCAAGAAAAGCAGGAACTGCAGTCCGAAGTTGACTGAGCCCAGAATCGGGATTTCTCGATGCGGGAGAATTTGACTGCCGAAGTGAAGAACAAGGTAGGCAACCCACACGAATACAATCTTCCACATCATGGCAGCATTCCGTTGAAGATCAGGGCTTGGGGAGGCGCGACATGAAGAAGATAACAAGATAGAATGCTGAATGCAAGAACTTCCTAACATGGTTTTGAGACTCGAGATTTTTTTCAGATACGTTGACGCTTCGAATATCCGAAATGAGATATTGCAAACTGTCGCAAGGTTCATTATTTTCTGAATGTCGTCGGAAGTCGACGATCAGCAAGCCCACCCGATTATACTCACGCTTTTTCTGGGAAGCGCGACTTCCCAACGAAAGGAACCTCTCATATGAATAAGAAACCTTTCAAAGGAATCCCAGCTCCGTTTCATGCAGCTGTTGTCTTTGCGGTGTTCTTCAGCTTGCTCGGGAGTCCGGCACCAAGGAATAACTCTAACCTCGGGGTGCTGCGAGGGATCGTTGCAAGGATCCAGGCAATCTTCTATGACGATTCACGAGACGTCAAGTCAGGTGATCACATCAAAAAAGGAGGACGGGGGGTATGTGAACTCGGTGGCGATGGAACAACAGATCCTCCCCCGCCTCCTCCACCTCCTCCAAGGTAAATAACTCAGCGCGGGTGGGCTCGGCTGATGTAATCGTTGAAGAAAAAGATTGAACGGAGTCACTTGATTAATTCGTGCTCTTATGAGACCCTGGCGGTCATTGTTTGCCAGTGGGTGAGAGAATCCACATCTGAAAACTCTTGCTACTATTTATTCTTTTGATTATGTTGAGCGCTAATCGTCGGAGCTCAGAGCACACCCGGATCGGAAACTCCAGACGGAGCGGAGCCAATGAGCTCTCGTCAACCTTGAAACCTCGACCGCCAGCAGTCTGCTGTAACGATCAGCACGCTCCAGTCATTCTCTGAAGGAAAGTAGATGATGAGCAGCAACAACAATCGAAAGACATCGTTCCTCTTTCAAAGGAAACCGCTGAGCCTGCTCCTCGAAGAGATGAGAGGTGAGAACCGATTGCGCCGCGTCCTCGGTCCTGTGACATTGACGAGCCTTGGTGTCGGCGCAATCGTTGGGACTGGCATCTTCGTCTTGACTGGGGTTGCGGCGCACGACAGGGCAGGCCCTGGACTAATCCTGTCATTTGTCTTTGCAGGAATCGCCTGTATCTTTGCAGCTCTTTGCTACGCTGAGTTCGCCTCGATGGCCCCTGTCGCGGGTTCGGCGTACACATACGCGTATGCTACTCTTGGAGAGCTTTTTGCCTGGATCATTGGTTGGGATTTGGTGCTTGAATATGCTGTTGGTTCCTCGACTGTCGCTCATGGATGGTCAGCTCACTTCCAAGATCTCCTAAGGAGTTTTGGTGTCCATATACCATTCACGTTTGCAAACGCGCCCTTCGATTTCATCCCTGCAACAGGCCAGTTTATCTCCACGGGTGCTCTCTTTGACATTCCTGCAATTGTGATAACTGCAATCATCACGACCATCTTGGTTATTGGAATCAGAGAGAGTGCTGGGCTCAACGCAGGAATGGTGATTGTGAAATTGACGATCGTCCTCTTTGTGATCGTTGTCGGTGCCTTCTACGTGAATCCCGAGAACTGGAAGCCCTTCGCTCCATACGGATACACGGGCGTGAGCTTTTTCGGAAAGACGCTCTTCGGTCAGACTGGACTCGGGGGTGAGCCTTTAGGGATACTTGCTGGTGCAGCGATCATCTTCTTTGCTTACATCGGCTTTGATTCCGTGTCAACCCACGCCGAAGAGGCTCGCCAACCTCAGCGCGATGTTCCAATTGGAATCATCTCATCACTCATCATTTGCACTGTTCTTTACATTGCGGTCTCAGCTGTCTTGACGGGCATGGTTCGCTATGATCAAATTGACATCAACGCTCCGGTTGCAGATGCATTTGGACAAAAGGGACTGACGTGGTCCCGTCGTTTAATCGACATTGGTGCTATCACCGGCATCACATCGGTCCTCTTGGTCATGATGCTCAGTCAACCTCGTGTCCTTCTCGCGATGGCACGGGATGGTCTCGTTCCCACGAGTTTCTTCGGTGCTGTTCACACCAAGTTTCGCACTCCATATAAGGCGACGATTTTGACAGGGGTTTTTGTTGCTACCATGGCTGCTTTTCTCCCACTAAGAATACTCGCAGAGTTAACGAATATCGGGACGCTCCTGGCATTTGTAATTGTCTGCTCCGCTGTGCTCATCATGCGGCGCACCCATCCCGATGCAGAACGGCCATTCCGCGCGCCTTTTGTCCCCCTGGTCCCGATCCTCGGGATCGCTTCGTGTCTCCTCCTGATGTTCTCTCTGCCTACCGAGAACTGGGAGCGGCTCATCATTTGGCTTCTCATTGGTTTCGTGATATACTTCGGCTACGGAAGGCACCACAGCGTTATGGCACGTCTTCGCGCCCGAGAAGCCAAAGAGGTGAAAGTCCCAGCTGCCGGATCGTGATTAAAACGATCTTTTTCTCTGAGATAGCATGAATAGCGAGAGATCGGCGTCAGTCTCAACTACTCACGCAAGAGAGTTTAAGCGAGAACTTCATCTCTTGGACTCAACGATGATTGTCATCGGCTCGATGATTGGGTCAGGGATTTTCATCGTCAGTGCCGATATTGCGAGAACCGTTGGGTCGCCGGGTTATCTGCTCCTCGTTTGGTTGATCACTGGCCTCGTTACCGTGGTTGCTGCCCTGAGTTACGGGGAACTCGCCGGGATGATGCCACGTGCCGGTGGCCAGTATGTGTACCTCAGAGAAGCCTACAATCCGCTCACGGGTTTTCTGTACGGCTGGACATTATTCCTCGTGATTCAGACTGGAACAATTGCTGCAGTGGCTGTGGCATTTGCAAAATTCACTGCTGTGCTCATCCCATGGTTCAGCGAGCAGAGAATCTTGATCTGGATTGGAGGAGTGAGAATCGCGGCAGCTCAAGTGCTGGCAATCCTCTCAATAGCAGTACTCACCTTTCTCAATTCGAGAGGGCTTCGAATAGGAAAGCTCGTTCAAGACACTTTCACCCTTACGAAAACGATAGCACTTCTTGGTCTCATTCTCGTGGGGATCTTCATTGGACGGAATGCCACTGCGATTGTAGCAAACTTCACGGACCTTTGGCAGGCAACGTGGACACACCTTTCGGAGGGAAGGATTCTTTTTGCCGAGTCTCTTTCAGGTCTGAAACTTGTCGCCGCAATCGGCGTCGCAATGGTCGGCTCGCTGTTCGCAAGTGACGCATGGAATAACATTACCTTCACTGCAGGCGAGGTGGTGAACCCTAAGCGAACTATTCCATTGAGTCTTGCCCTTGGCACGGCCACGGTTACGGTGCTGTACATCCTCGCGAACGTCACGTACCTTTTGGTTCTTCCCCTTTTGGGTACACCCGATGTTCCTGGTCTTCAAGGGCGTGGGATACAATTTGCGGCCAACGACCGAGTCGGAACGGCAGCGGCCTCGATGATCTTCGGAGATCCAGCGTTGATTATCATGGCGTTGTTCATCATGATCTCAACGTTTGGCTGCAACAACGGTCTTATTCTCGCTGGAGCTCGGGTGTACTATGCGATGGCTCGAGACGGGCTATTCTTTCAGCGCGCGGGAACGCTAAATGCGAAAGCGGTGCCAGGCGTCGCACTCGTCGTGCAGGGAGTTTGGGCAAGCCTGCTGTGCCTGTCAGGCACCTATAGTGACTTGCTGGACTACGTCATCTTCGCCGTGCTGGTGTTTTACGTCCTGACCGTCATTGGGATCTTTGTCTTGAGGAAAAAGAAGCCAGATGCAGAGCGACCGTACAAGGCATTCGCCTATCCTGTTCTCCCAGCCGTTTATGTGGTCACAGCAGTTGCAATCTGTGTCGATCTACTAATCTACAAGCCCAATTACACGTGGCCGGGCGTGGTGATAGTCCTCTTAGGGATCCCTGTCTACTTCATCTGGAAAAAGCTCAGCACCTAGTTTTTCTGTTGACACGAGGAAGCGATATGCGTCTTGGAAGCGGTTCTCACGTCTATGAAATCGTGGAAGGGTGGGGGCGATTGCCGACAGGAGTCCGCTTTGGCTACACCCACGGGGTTGTTGTCGACTCCCAGGATCGCCTCTACGTCCACAATCAGAGCAAAGACGCAGTCGTCATCTTTGACCGAGAAGGGAACTTCATCCAATCGTGGGGTGAGCAATTCGCAGATGGGGCTCATGGGATGTTCTTGAATCGAGAGGGAGAAGATGAATATCTCTACCTCGCTGACTATGTGCGTCATATTGTTGTGAAGACAACCCTGGACGGCGAAGTACTCTGGACACTTGGTGTCCCAAACCTCCCAGATGTTTATCCGAGTCCCGATCTCTACAAGCCCACTGATGTTGCAGTGGCAGGGAATGGCGACTTTTATGTCTGTGATGGTTACGGCCAGAGTTGGATCCATCAGTACAATGCCAAGCGGGAATTGATCCGGTCTTGGGGCGGATTGGGCTCAGAGGCAGGGAAGCTGAATTGCCCACACGGTGTGTGGGTCGACACGCGTCGAGCCATTCCCGTGCTCTTGGTGGCTGACAGAGGTAATCATCGCATACAAGTCTTTACACTTACCGGCAAGCAGGTCGGATTCGTGACCGAGGAGCTACGATATCCTTGCTGCTTCTACCAATTTGGCGATGAGCTCTATATCCCTGATTTGCACGGTCGAGTCACAATTCTCGACAAGCAAAACAAGTTGGTGACCCACTTAGGTGATAATCCAAGAGTCTGGGAAAAGCCGGGGTGGCCAAACCTTCCTGCTGGAGAAAGATCAATCGAGAAGTTCATCTCTCCCCATGCCGTGTGCGTGGATTCCCACCGAGATCTCTATGTCGTGGAATGGATCTCGGACGGTCGGCTAACGAAGCTGCGCCGCTACGACTGACCGCGACACAGTTAGACCTGCACTGTCGCTTTGGTGTGCCTTTCTCCCCCTCGCGCCACAACCCGTCTCTCGCGCTTTCGAAAATCTGTCATTGAATTTAACCGGGCAACTTGGTACCTTGCGATACCGAAAGCCATACCAAGGTTGTTGCCCACACAGCACTGTTGTTCTTTGCATGAAGGTCACATCACAAGAATCAAAGAAAGATCCCAAATGGAATTAGAACGAATTCAAGAAGCGCTCCGAGAGAGAGGAATCGGCGGTTGGCTCTTCTGCGACTTTCACGCGCGCGATCACCTCGCATACCGAATCCTCGGGCTCGACCCGACGAAAATGACAACCCGGCGGTGGTTTTACTTCATCCCAGCGAAAGGAGAGCCGAGGCGACTCGTGCACAGCGTTGAGAAAGGAAGACTCGACTCGCTCCTGGGCTCCAAGCAGGTTTATCTGCCTTGGGAACAACTGCATGCCTCTCTAAAGAAGATGCTGGGAAGACCGAAGAGAATCGCCATGCAGTATTCTCCGAAGAACAATATTCCTTACGTATCGATGGTCGATGCCGGTATTGTGGAACTTGTAAGGAGTTTTGGTCATAAGGTCGTTACGTCTGCCGACTTAGTGCAGCTCTTTGAGGCAACAATAAGCGAAGAAGGATACCGCTCGCACAAAGATGCCGGTGTAATTGTCGACCGAATCCGCTCAGAAGCATTCGAGCAGATTGGCAATGCCATTGCCAGCCGGAATGGATTGACTGAGTTCGATCTTCAGGAGTTTATCATGCGGCGGTTCAAGGAGAGTGGACTCGTCACCGATGAGCCACCGATTGTCGGGACCAACGACCATCCAGCTGATCCGCACTTCGAACCAACGCTCTCGAATGCCCGTGCTTTCAAGCGTGGCGACACCGTTCTGATCGATCTCTGGGCGAAGAAAGATGTCCCCAAGAGTATATTCTATGACATCACTTGGGTTGGGTTCATCGGAGAAACCCCATCCTCAAAGTACGCAGAGATCTTCAATGTCGTCAGGTCGGCCCGAGACGCTGCAATCGACTTTGTGAAGAGCAGATTTGAAAAGGGTGAGAAGTGTTATGGCTGGCAAGTTGATGATACCTGCCGCAACGTGGTGAAGAAAGCCGGCTATGGGAAATTCTTTGTCCACAGAACGGGACACTCCATCGGTGAGGAAGTGCATGGCAACGGTGTCAACATCGACAACCTGGAGACGAAGGATGAACGGCAGTTGATGCCAGGCTGTTGCTTCTCCATCGAGCCGGGAATTTATCTCGAAGGCGAAATGGCCACGCGTACAGAGGTCAACGTGTTTATCAGGCATGATGGCCAAGCTGAGGTAACAGGAGAGGTCCAGAGAGAGTTAGTGAGAATCTCATGAGCAAAGCAGGTGGCGTACAAAGAAATTTAGAATGGATGGTACAGGAGCACGTCCGTCAATGAGTTGTTGCTCCAATGCTTCCACCCTGATCTCACATTAACCTCTCCTCTCCACCGACGAAGGAGTTCTCTTGAGTCCAATTGAGCGCGTCAAGAACATACGCAGCGCGTTCCATCCGACGTTCTGGGTTGCAAACGGGATGGAGCTTTTTGAACGCCTTGCGTATTACGGCCAAACCGCTGTATTGAGCATCTACCTTCGGAATCATCTCCATTTTTCAGAGATTGAAGCCGGCCAGCTTTCCTCCGTCTTCAACGGCCTGATTTACTTTCTTCCTATCTTCGCCGGGACTCTCGCCGACAAATTCGGCTTTCGCAAGGCGTTCTTCGTCGCGTTCTCGGTTCTTTGCGTTGGTTATTTTCTTATCGGCACGACAGGGATGAAGGCTTTCTCAGGACTATACGAGGGACTCCCGTTGTTCTGGGTACTCATTGTATTTTTTGTCCTGACGGCGATAGGTGGATCGTTCATCAAGCCTTCCGTGCTCGGCACGGTCGCCGTGACTTCAAGGCCTGAGACCAAATCGGTCGGTTACGCCATCTACTACTGGCTCGTAAATGTCGGAGCTGCAATCGGGCCGTTAATTGCATACTTAGTTCGGGACAAGTATGGGATAGAGTTTGTCTATGTCGTGTCTGCGCTGAGCTGCGCGTTGATGTTCTTCGTCAATCTTGCTTTCTATAAGGAGGTGAGAGAGGACTCAAAGGAGGTGGTCGAATCGCTCGGGACAAAACTGAAGAATTTGTTCGTTGTCCTCAGCAACGGAAAGTTTATGGCATTCCTCCTGATTTTTTCACTGTACTGGATTATGTTCTGGCAGATCTTCATCATTATTCCGTACTATGTCACCGACTTTATCTCGAAAGACGCTCCCTTCGAGATCATCGAATCTGCAGACGCATGGGGAATCATCACGCTTCAACTGCTCGTGAACTTCCTGACAAAGAAGGTCCCGCCGCGAAAAGCGATCATCAGTGGATTTGCTGTCTCGAGTCTTTGCTGGCTTGTGATTGCAGTCCATCCAACTGTGTGGACCATCGTCGCAGGGTTAATCGTCTTTTCCATCGGTGAGATGACCCAAGCTCCACGGTACTACGAATACATCTCCGACCTTGCACCGAAGGGGCAGCAAGGACTCTTTCAAGGATACGCCTTCCTTCCGATCGCGATCGCATGGTTTGTCGGTGGAACCTTTGGAGGATGGCTCTATGCTACGTTCGCAAAGGAATCACCTCACCCCAATACGATTTGGCTCACGTTGTTTGGGATTGGTATGCTCGCGACCTTCCTGATGTGGATCTATGACAAGTTTGTTACTGCTCGCGAAAGCGTCAGTTGAAGACGAGTCGGGTGGAGTATTGATCGAGCCCCTTCGTTCTCTATAATCCGCGTTGTGGTTCTCCCGACACCGTAGGCAACGAGGATGAACTCATCGAGCTTGCCATGGTTGGCAAAGAAGATGACCAGATGAATGCCCCTTCAAAATCGAACGTCAGTTCGCCAGGACAGGGCCCCGCAAGTTTGGACGAATCGGGGGATCTATCGCACTGGTTCGTTCAAAAATTCGCTTATCTCACTGAGATCTTGAATCTCGGCCGGACTTAACTGGACGGTAAACATTGTCCCGTCTTCCTCGAAGCGATGGCAATCCACTTCCTTGAGTTCTCCGCCTTGGAACAAGATCTGGTCCACACAGTATTCGATTCCGTGTTTTGTCTTCACGAATCGCCACCGCTTCTCTGAGCCAAATGAAGTAATTCTGACTTCTGCCTTTCCTCTCGTCTTGCTCATCGCCCCCTCCAGATTGTTTAGTGTAGTAGCAAGAAAGGTTAGGCAGCGACCTCTTTGAGATACGTGCTAGCCAGTCCTCTCCAAACCGTGAGGACAACAATGGCGAAGCAGACAAGTTGGATGAGTAGATAGAGGAAAGTCATTTGTGAGTTTGACAATGGGAGCCTTGTAAGGTTTAAAACCAGTGACGCCACAAATAGGTTCCCGTGGACCCTGGGTGCGCGCTGATTCCGAAAGCCATCATTCCCAGGATCCGTACGCCTGCGAAGAATGTGGTCTGTCCCCGTCGGATGAGGAAGGCTACACTGTCCACGCTCTGAAGACGTCCTTTGGGACAATTGAAATCCGGCGAGGAGGGGCAGCGCCCCTAGATACGGTCTTGAGGAATCTCGGGAACTTGTGGCGCCTGCAGTTTGTCACAGTCTTTGGTCTGATAACTGTCCGGAATTCAGACCTGAATCGTCTCCCCCACCTATCTGCTGATCCAGTCCGTCGATTTCTCAGGGTTGGAGATTTACACTGCCCGCTTTACCATAGTTGCAAAGTGTGGAGGCAGTCTCGGTAGTTGAACACGACTATCTTGATAGCGGCTGGATTTGCGGCAATTTGAAGCTGCTAATGCAGAGAGGAAGAATAGTTTCTGGCACGGGCTTTGTCCTTCATTTGTGGGTATTCAGACCTTCCTCGTGGGAGTATAAACTCGCACGACCACATTTCGGAGATCTTATGACCAGGAAAAGAGTAATCATTATGGGAGCGGCTGGAAGGGACTTTCATAACTTCAACACCGTTTTCCGGGATAATGCCGGGTACGAAGTTGTTGCCTTCACTGCGACGCAGATCCCGAACATCGAAGGGAGGAAATATCCCAAAGAACTCGCCGGGCGATTGTACCCGGAAGGTGTGCTCATCTTTGCCGAATCTGAATTGGCGCGCCTCATCCAGGATCTTCATGTCGATGAAGTCGTCTTTTCGTACTCGGATGTCTCGTACAACTATGTCATGACAAAAGCATCTCAGGTGATGGCGGCGGGAGCGGACTTCAAAGTCCTTGGTACTCACCAGACGATGCTGCGCAGTAGCGTGCCCGTAATCGCAGTTGTTGCGGTTCGGACGGGTTCGGGAAAAAGCCAGACCTCGCGCAAGGTGTGTCGGTTGCTTCGTGAGATGGGAAAACGCGTCGTCACGGTCCGTCATCCGATGCCGTATGGCGACCTCTTTAAGCAGAGAGTTCAGAGGTTTCAAACCCTCGACGATCTTGTGAAGTATCAATGCACGGTTGAGGAGATGGAGGAATATGAGCCGCACATCGTCACGGGCACGATCATCTATGCAGGCGTCGATTATGAGGCCATCCTCCACGAGGCGGAACGAGAGGCAGATGTGATCGTGTGGGATGGAGGCAATAACGACATGTCGTTCTATCGGCCCGACCTGACGATCACCGTGGCAGACCCACACCGTCCGGGCCACGAGCTTACGTACTATCCCGGTGCGACAAACCTGCTCACGGCCGATGTTGTGATCATCAACAAGGTCGAGACAGCTCCTCGAGAGAACATTGATGTGGTGAGAAACAACATTCGGCAAGTGAACCCGCGCGCCCAAGTCATCGAAGCAGCATCTCCCATTTCAGTGGACGATGAGAGTCTCATCCGGGGAAAGCGTGTCCTCGTTGTGGAGGATGGCCCGACGCTTACGCACGGTGGAATGTCGTACGGCGCTGGAGTGATCGCCGCGCAGAAATTCGGTGCCGCGGAGATTGTCGATCCTCGGCCGTGGACCGTAAACTCGATTGCCGAAACGTTTCGCAAGTACCCCAGCATCGGGAAGTTGCTTCCGGCGATGGGATATGGCGAGCACCAAATCAAAGACCTGGAAGCCACGATTAATCGTGTCGACTGCGAAGCTGTTCTCGTTGGCACGCCCGTCGACTTGAGGCGAATCATCAAGATTCAGAAGCCCTCTGTACGGGTCAGGTACGAGCTTGCTGAAATCACTCGTCCCGACTTGCGAGATGTGCTCACAGAATTTTTCAAACGTCGGTGAGAGTAGGAGGACCATTTGAACAAATCCCTTCTCATTGCCGTCGGTGGAAACTCGTTGATCAGAGCAGGAGAGAGGGGCACTGTTGCTCAACAGTTTGCCAATGCCCGTGTGACTGCTGAAGCGGTCGCTGGTCTCGCTGCTCGAGGATATCACATCCTCATCACTCACGGCAATGGTCCGCAGGTGGGAGCGCAGCTTCTCCGGTCGGAAATTGCTTCTTCACAGACGTATGCCCTTCCGCTTGACATCTGCGTTGCAATGACGCAAGGCGAGATTGGGTATTTGCTCGAGAATTCACTCCATTCCGCCTTGGCTGACCGTGGCCTGCAAACCCCGATCGCTGTTGTGATTACGAAGGTGCTCGTGCGCAAAGACGATCCTGCATTCAAGCGCCCGACAAAGCCGATTGGTCCTTTCTATTCCAGAGAGGTTGCCGAACGGAAGAAGGCTGAGCTTGGGTGGGATGTTGTCGAGGATGCAGCCCGGGGTTTCAGACGAGTTGTGCCTTCTCCCAAACCCTTTGGCATCCTTGGATTGGAAGTGATTCGCGAATGTCTGGAAAAGGAGTTCATTGTCATTGCAGCGGGCGGCGGGGGCATTCCTGTCCTGAGGGATGGGAATTCGATTCAAGGTGTGGAAGCAGTTGTCGACAAGGATTGGGTGTCGGGTCTACTCGCAAAGGATTTGCAGATCGAACGCTTAGCTATATCCACGGACGTGGAGTACGTCTGTCTTAACTACAAGCAGCGGGAACAAGAAGCAATCTCCCGGATGGCCGTGCATACAGCGAAAGGTTACTTAGCACAGGGCCATTTCACTGAAGGGAGTATGAAACCCAAAATCGAGACGGCGATCGACTTCCTCGAATCTGGTGGACTTGAAGTCATCATCACTGATCCAGAGCATCTCGTCGACGCCGTCGAAGGAAACGCAGGTACACGAATCACCTCAAAGGATTTGTCATGAATCTACGCCACGTCATAGACGCGCAGCAATTCACGCTGCCGATGCTGGTGGATTTATTCGATCTTGCTGGGGATATGGAGCGCATCGTTGCTCGCGGGGGAACGCAAGACTACAACAATAGGATCATGGCGTCGCTCTTCTATGAGCCTTCCACGCGTACCCGGTTCTCGTTTGAGTCGGCAATGCTCCGGCTCGGTGGGAAGGTCATTTCGACTGAGCGCGCCTACGAGTTTTCCTCGGTCGTCATGGGAGAAACCCTTGAAGACACGATTCGTGTTGTGGGCAATTACTCGGATGTCATTGTCTTACGTCACAGTGAGATCGGCGGTGCTGCACGTGCTGCAGCTGTCTCCACGGTTCCCGTCATCAACGCAGGCGACGGCAAGGGCGGGCAGCATCCAACCCAGGCACTCCTGGATCTTTACACGATCTACAGGGAAAAGGAATCCATCGATGGTATTAAAGTGGCGATGGTTGGCAGTCTTGCAGAAGGTCGCACGGTTCGCTCGCTTGCGTACCTTCTCGGGAAATTCGAGAGGGTAAAGATTTATTTCGTCGCTCCTCCCCCTCTTCAAATGAAGCAAGACATCCTGGACTATCTGAGCCATCACAACGTTTGGTACACTCTCGAGACTGACCTCATCAAGGTGTTACCCGAGGTCGACGTCGTCTATATCACGAGAATCGAACAAGAACGTGTCCCTCGACAGGACTCATCGATTGAGGAAACAGCGCCCTCCTATTTTATCGATGACAAGCTGATGCGGCTTCTCCCGTCCACTGCACTTGTCATGCACCCGCTTCCGCGGCTTACCGAAATCGCCTGTTCAGTCGACAACGACAAACGGGCAGCATACTTCCGGCAAACACGCAACGGCGTCCTCGTGCGGATGGCCTTGCTTGTGTCAGTGCTTGGATAAACTGTCAGCGATTCTGGGAAACCTCTTTCGGCCTCGCGCGTCACCGGTTGATTATGTTTGTGAATCTCTGTATAATCTTGTGCTTTCATGCTACGAGATTCTCATCGAAACTACATTTCTTTTCACCTACAATTGAGAGGCCAGCCATGAACCAACGTTTGCTTCGAGGGGCGCTCGCGATGTCTCTGGCACTCCTTCTCGTCGTCCCCGTGTTCGCCCAGGGGTTCTACTGGGAGAGCACGAGGTCCAGCTCGTTAATGGGAGACACAAGCGAGACAGTCAAGTATTCTTACGCAGGAAAGAACTTCAAGGTCGTCAGTGGAGAAAACGGGAGTACCACGATCCTCCGCCTCGACAAAGAGGTCATGATCATGTTGAATCCAGAAGAAAAGACGTACTGGGAACTGTCATTCGCTGACATGGAAAAAGGGGCGAAGGAGGCAGGTGCGCAGATGGATCAGAGAATGGCCGAGCTGAGGGAGAAGTTGAAAGACATGCCCGAAGAGCAGCGCAAGATGATGGAGCAGATGATGGGGAGTAAGATGCAGGGCTCGAAGGAGGAGCCGAAGCTGGAGGTTGTGAAGTCTGGAGACACAAAGAAAATCAGCGGCTACACCTGCACAAAATACGTGATCAACCGGGATGGAAAGGAGATGCTTACAGTGTGGGTGACAAAGGGTGTGAAAGGTTTCGAGGCGATCCGGAAGGAGATGGACGAATTTCGGGAGCGAATGGCTGCGACGAACCCAGGGATGCGCAAGGGCGTCATGCAGGAACTGAAAAACATCGATGGTTTTCCTATTGAGACCAAGATGGGTGATATGTTCAAAGAGGTCGTCACAAAGGTCGAGAGGAGGTCAATCGCAGCAAGTGAGTTTGAGATACCGGAGGGATACAAAAAAGTTGAATCGCCGATGATGCGAGGGAAGGAGAACAAGGAGCAGTAGCGACATCAGGCAGGTATTCTGAGGGCAAGAGAGCCTCTGCTTGAAGCGGAGGCTTTTTTGTTGCTATGAAGGAAGTCTTGATTGTTGGGCTAGCGGACTCTCCGGGATTGCCAACAATCCATGGAACCAGCAGTCTGGTTCCCTTGTTTTTCCATGATATAGAGAGAATGCCCCTTCACCCTAAGGAATCTCTCAACCGCACCATAAGGGGCAAGTCCAACGTCGGAGTGTGAAAGGAGGGAAGGATCATGAGGAAATTGCTCCTTTTTGTTTCTGTGGTGTTCTTGCTTGTCTTCTTCGTAGCGCCGAAAGTGTTTGCACAGAATTCTTTTGAACTCGGAGTTTGCGGCGGTTATAACTCATCGAATGCAACTTTTGACCCCGATCCATTTGCGGTCCCAGGGACATTGAAGTCATCCGGCTCGGGTTTCTGGGTTGGAGGCGCAGCGAAGCTCCCCATAAGCGATCTCATCGCCATCACGACTGAGCCGCGGTACATTCAATATGCGCTGAAGGTTCAGACCACGAGCTTCGGTCAAACGACTACATTCAACACAAAGCTCGGATATCTAGAGATTCCCCTGTTCTTGGAAGCAGGGGTTGGCACTGATCACGTGCGGTTCTTCGCTTTCACGGGACCAGAACTCGGATTCAGGCTCTCTGCTAAAGAAGATGTGGACTTTCCTGGACAGATAACGCTATCAACGGACATAAAAGATCAGTTTAAGTCGACGAGCGTCGGGGTTGCTTTTGGAGGAGGGATCGAGTATCAGATTGGGCCGGGCGTTGCCTTTGTCGTGGATGCGCGGTACTCGCATGACTTGAGCAACGTCTCAAACGTATCGACTGGACCGACTTCCAACATCGCTGTCAAGTATTACGGTGTTCAAGTCGGTGGGGGCCTCATGTTTGCATTGCGGTAGGTGGGGTGGATCGCCCAGATCCAAAGACTCCGATTGGGTTAATCTCAGTCGGAGTTTTTGTTTCTCCAGTGCTTCTGGTGAGAACGGCTATCCCGTTTTTCGTGAGAAAAGACAGCAAATCCTCTCTGTTTCGATTGTCGGGTCGAGAGGGAAACTCCTCGGACCCGGCGATAGATGCAGTCCTTTGCATTTCGCAAGTCATGTCGCTATCTCTCCGAACCTTTTACCTTTTTGTCATCTCCCATGTAAACGAGTCTCACTCCTGCCTGCTTTGCGTACTCGTTAATCCTTTCATCACGATAGAACTCCTTGTAGTACATGGTTTTGATTCCGCAGTTTGCCACGAGTTTGAAACACGTGAGACAGGCAGAGGCGGTGACATAAATTTCCGCCTGGTCGATTCTCACACCGTTCTTGGCAGCTTGTGCGATAGCATTCGATTCGGCATGAACCGTGCGAACGCAGTGGCCATTGTCCATATCGTGGCCGGCAGCGCTGCAGTGAGGCGCACCACGAAGACTGCCGTTGTAGCCGGTCGAGAGAATGGTCTTGTCTCTGACAATCACAGCCCCGATGTGTTTTCGGTCGCACGTGCTTCGCGTCGCAACCTGTTCTGCAATCTTCATGAAGTACTCATCCCAGCTTACTCGCGTGTCAGCCATTGTTCACCTTCGTTTTTGAATCCTGGAATTGTGAATGCCCAAAATCTATTCGTCTAGCGAAAAACACACCCTTTCCCACGGAGTCATCCGGATCGAGATGGAATTCATTTTGACCCGTTACTGAGGCCCTCCAGCAGACTCCTTCATCCTGCAATGTAGCATGTCTTTACTGTAGTGTAGAACTCCGCTGCGTACCGGCCTTGCTCCCTGCTACCATAGCTCGAACCTTTTCTCCCGCCAAATGGGACGTGGTAATCAACCCCGGCAGTGGGAAGATTCACCATCACCATGCCCGCTTGCGCGTGATCTTTGAAATGAGTGGCATGCTTGAGCGACCTGGTGCAGATGCCGCTTGAAAGACCGTACGGGGTGTCGTTCGCCGTGCCCAGTGCTTCCTCATAATCCTTCACTCGGATCACCGACGCTACAGGGCCAAAAACTTCCTCGCGGTTGATCCGCATACCGCTCGTCGTTTCAGTAATGAGGGCAGGCGACATGTAGAAACCATTCTTCTGCCGTGTTAAGCGGTGCCCTCCATACGCGATTCTACCGCCTTCCGCTTGCGCAATCCCCACGTACTCCAAATCCTTTGCCAGTTGAGCGTCGTCGATGACAGGCCCCATCTCCGTCCCTTCTGCAAGGGCATCATCCACTTTCAACCAGCTGAGCCGATCAATGATTGCTTTGATGAATGAGCTGTAAATACCCTCCGTGACGATGAATCTGCTTGATGCTGTGCACCGTTGTCCCGTTGAAAAATATGCACCGTTCACTGCGGCATTGACTGCTACCGTTAAGTCCGCATCGTCGAGAATGACAAGTGGATTTTTTCCTCCCATCTCGAGTTGCATCTTCTTCATCTTCTCAGCACACTGGACAGCGATCTGTCGTCCTACCTCTACTGACCCAGTGAAGCTGATGCCATCTACTTTTGGATGGGTGACCAGCGCATTGCCAACACTGTTTCCCGATCCCATCGCGAGATTGAAGACACCTTTCGGAAGGCCGGACCGAGAGATGATTTCGGCAACCGTCCAACCACATCCTGGAGCAAGCTCGGCTGGCTTGAAAACGACAGTGTTGCCGAACGCTAGGGCGGGGGCAATTTTCCAGGCGGGAATCGCCATGGGAAAATTCCACGGCGAGATGAGTCCGACGACGCCAATCGGTTGTCGCAGGACGTCGATCTCGATGCCCGGACGGACCGATTTCAAATGTTCGCCGCCAAGTCGAAGCGCTTCACCGGCAAAGAATTTGAAGATGTAACCAGCCCGCGTGACTTCACCGATGCCTTCGGAAAGGATCTTTCCTTCTTCGCGAGAGAGGAGACGACCAAGCTCTTGCTTCCGCGCAAGAATCTCGCTTCCGACGAAGTCCAACGCATCGAAGCGCTGCTGGGGAGTGCTTGTCGCCCAGGTCAGTTGAGCCGCAGCAGCCGCTTCGACCGCGGCGTCAACCTGTTGCACATCCGCTCGTGCATATGCGCCGATGACATCGCTAACATCGGATGGGTTGATGTTGTCTCTTGTCTCAGTGCTTTCAACCCATTCGCCGTTGATGAAGTTCTTAAACATTCTTGCTCCTTGCAGTCCTCAGCCACGCAGGCTGGTTGTTTATCGTTGTGTGACTGATCTCTTGATGATGACAGGTAAAGGAAAGAAAGGTTCACCGACGTAACATTGTACGCTTCTCAAACCAAAGAATCAACAGGTTAGTCGGCCCTTGGTTTTGGTTAAGTCCCGGAACTCAGCGCGGATGTTCTCTCCCAAAGTCCCGTCTTGGTTCTTGCTTATCTATCTGAATCTCTCTACCATTGTTGCCGGGCATCCCGGAAAGCAACTTCAGCCAATCTTGGACGAAGGAGCATAAGCATGCAGAGAAACATACCGGTTCTCTCGGTCTCTGGAAAAACTCTTGCGGAAGCATACGAGAATGCGCTCGTGGAGCTTCGCAAGAACGGTACTCGACTCAAGACGCAGTACGATCAGCAAGACGATCCACCCAGCATCGACTCGACTATGGACATTACCATCCTGGAGCCGCTTACTGATCCAATGATTCATAAGGCCTTTCCCGGTGGGATTGAGGATCTCAAGGAATACACGATGGAGTTGATGGGCGCGAAGGACCACTGGGTGAAAAACATCAACGACCCCAAGGACACGCGCTGGGAATATACATACCACGGAAGGCTTGCAGCCTATGGTGCCTGGCGGGAATGCGTTGATGGAAAATCCCAGCAGGCGGGTTTCTTCACGATCAACCAGATCGAGACGGTGATCGCCAAGCTGGCACAGCAGCCTTACACACGTCAGGCGCAGATGATCACGTGGATGCCGAACCTCGATAACACCTGCTTCGATCCGCCGTGCCTCCAGTCTCTGTGGTATAGAATCATGGAAGATGACGAGGGTGTTTGGTGGTTGAACTGCAACGTGAGGTTCCGGAGCAACGACGCGTGGGGAGCAAGTTTTATGAACATGTTCGGGTTCATCCACTTCAACAAGGATGTTATCGCGGCAGGCGTTGCTAAGAAGACCGGCAGGAAAGTCGAGCTTGGGCGGATGAACTGGCACGCCGATTCATATCACATCTACGGAAGAGACATTGAGAGTGCACGGCAGATGCTGTTTGATCGTATCGGCAAGACGAGCCTGGCGGCGAGAACGTTTAACTTCCACAATGAGTCCATTCAAGAAATCTTCAACAGCGCCGAAGCGATGGTCAGGGAGAAGATAAGGACGTACGACAGCAGCCATTAGAAGGTAAGTCGTGAGCGGGTGAACAACCAAAAACAAAAGATCCCGACCGCCTCGCGACGCAGGACAATCGGGATTCTTCCGTTTGGTGATGAACCGAAATTCCAGTGCCCTTCTTAAAGAGCCCTCTGCAATTGGCCGTCCACTTTCCCTACGGCATGGCCCGAAAGCTGAGATCGGCGTTATACCGCTGGATGGAGCTCTCGATATGCGTCATTATCCCGGCGAATTTCTGACCAAGCTTGGCTGCACCTTCCCGACCTAACGCCCTGGTAAGGGGGGAGCCTTTACCGATTTCTGCGAAGCTATCATACAGCGCTAAAGACGCGTACCCGTTTCCATCTCCTCCGAAGGCGAGTTGGCTCACGTAGAACCCCTTCACACCGGCCTTCTTCATCGCTGGAACCACCTCGTCCTTGAGCAGTTTCTCAAACTGCGTCCTTCGACCGGGAGCAACGTTTACAGTGGTTACTACAGCTAGTTTTGGGGTGCCCATCATCTCCGGAACATAACTCAGATCTGGTCGCGTGAGCGAACCGTAGGTGTGCACACTCGAGACGAACGTGCGCGCCTTGGCCAAGTAGGCTTCTGCTCCTTCTTTGCCGAGAGCTTTCTGTACAGGACTATCTCCGTCGAATTGTGCCAAGCTATCAATGGGAGTAATGAACACGTACTGGAAGGCCTCTCCGAAGGCAGCCGCCTGCCAAGCAGAACGCTCTTTGACGCCGCCCTTCTGGAGGGTAGGGATGGCCTCGTTCTTTTGGAAATTCATGTAATCCGTGAGCATCTCTGGCTTGACGTGCACCACCGTGATCATAAGCCATTGCTGTTGAGGCGGGGCTTGGCCCTGTGCCAGGCTCACTACACCCGGTGCTGCAAATAGGGTGAGGCAAAGCACTGCCAGCAGAACACGATTCCTGGCAACGTGATTCATGCGAGTTTCCTCCTTGTTGAAAGAGTGTATGAGTTGTCCCTCTTCATAGGAGAGGGAGGTTGGTTTGTGCGTATCGCCGAACGTGGAGCGGTCTATCAGCCGACGCCGTTGCAAGTGTTCCGTCAAAGACGGATTCGACTCACGCTCCCCCAGTCGTAGGATCAATGATAGCCTTTACCTCAGAAATTTTATTGGCAGGAAATCCACCCTGCCGGGCGTGCTCTCGTACCATTTGCTCATTGGGGGCAATGTAAACGCAATAGATCTTATCGTCGACCACATAGCTATGAAGCCATTGGATTCTTGGACCCATCTTCTCCAACACTCCGCATGACTTCTGTGAGATGCCTTGAAGTTCCTGAGGGGACAATTTCCCCGCTCCCGGTATTTCGCGTTCAATGACATACTTTGGCATGGTAGTTCTCCTTTCCGAATGGTAGGTCTATGCCGATTAGCTCGGCGATTTCAGCCAACGTGTGTACTAAGCACTCCGTGCCGCTCGAAGAATCGAGTCATCGACCGTCCACGCTTTTTACAGGTGACGGCGGGATGGAGTGAGTTCAACTGGATTGAGCGAGCGTGAGCATGAGTGAAGCCTTCTGCAATCGCACGACGATGCTTGTCGCCGTTACGTGCCTGTGCCCCGCAGCCCTCACTTCTCGTTGCCGCTTTTACTCTTCAACTCTACAAGTATGACCTCAAATGGTTTCTTGCCGACGTTCTCAGGAAGGTGCTTTCCTGCAGGAGTCCAGCGAGCTGTTCCGGCTTTCCCGCTAGCATCAGCCGTCGTTCCATCTGGAAGGTCCATCTTAATCATCGCATCCTTCAGAAGAACAGCCACTGCATCCGGATGGTAGTGCATCACGGACTTCTCATGAGGACCGTATTTTATCCGCAGGACACGCACCTGATCGTTCTCGAAAACCACGGTGTAATGTTTCGAGTCGACCTTTACTGGATCTTGCGCCTGTGCGCGTTCTACCGTCAAGCCGAGCACGAGGGCCAAGAGCAATAAGTTCGAAACGGTGAGAATGAGTTTTTTCATGACAGCCTCCACTGGTGAATGTTATGTGATTACTTGCCGCTCTGACTTAGCTATTGCCGCTTTGATATTCTACCGCGGACATGGTACATAACTGGCGAAAAAACAAAAAGCCCCGAAGACGTCGCCCCCGCATTTTTCTTCCGATGGAATAGATACCCATCATTCGCAGAGCAGCAACATCCTCAGGGCTTGCCCCGACAAAGTCGGGGGCTGGTTTCCCGAGGCCGGTGCGAGCTTTGGCTCAGGGAAAATCCCTTCCTTTCCTCACGTACTCTGGAAATCCTTCTCAAAAATAAGAAAAATCACCGCCAAAGTCAAGTCAGCGTTTTCGCTTGTTCGACGACCCGTGTCCGAAGCTGGACCAGACACTGGTCACAATCCAGTCACAATCAGCTGAATTGATTTTCACGAATTTCTGGTTATATTTTGGCCTTAGCTAGTTCACGTGTTGTTCATGGGTCTTGATTTTCAAATCACCTACCTGTGCGCTCTTCAATGAACTGTCCTGAAGAAATCCTCCACTTGGTTGAACGGTTCCAGCTCAACCTTGAAGCCTACCGCTCCGGGGGTTACAACGAAACGCAGCTCCGGCGTGAATTCCTTGATCCTTTTTTCAGCGCGCTCGGTTGGGACGTTGAGAACAAGCAAGGTTATGCCGAAGCCTACAAAGACGTCATCCATGAAGATGCAATAAAAGTCGGCGGTGCGACGAAGGCCCCGGATTATTGTTTCCGCATCGGCGGCACCCGGAAGTTCTTTGTCGAAGCGAAGAAGCCTTCCGTCAATCTCAAAGACGAAATCAGCCCGGCATACCAACTGCGACGGTACGCCTGGTCGGCAAAGCTTCCTCTGAGCATCCTCAGCGATTTCGAGGAGTTCGCGGTTTACGATTGCAGAGTCAAACCGGCAAGTGCCGACACTGCGGCTACTGCACGCATATTGTACGTTGAGTTCGAGAAATACCCTGAGCGCTGGCAAGAGATCGCTTCGGTCTTCTCGCGTGAGGCTGTTCTAAGAGGATCGTTTGACAAGTATGCCGAATCGACAAAGGCGAAAAAGGGTACGGCGGAAGTCGACGATGCCTTTCTGAAAGAGATCGAATCGTGGCGGGATACGCTTGCACGGACCATTGCATTGCGCAACACGGAACTCACTCAGCGTGAATTAAACTTCGCCGTGCAGCGCACAATTGACAGGATGATCTTCCTCCGAATCTGTGAAGATCGAGGGATCGAGACATACGGCGCGTTGATGGCACTGCAGAACGGCGAGCACGTGTACAAGCGGCTCTGCGAGTTGTTCCATCACGCCGATGAGAAATACAACTCAGGTCTCTTCCACTTCAGAAAGGAAAAGGATCGCCTTGAAGATCCTGACGAGCTTACGCTTAGTCTGAACATCGATGACAAGCCGCTGATGGAGATTATCCGGAATCTGTATTACCCTGACAGCCCGTACGAGTTCTCAGTTCTCCCCGCCGATATCCTCGGTCAGGTGTACGAGCAATTTCTTGGCAAAGTGATCCGCCTCACTGCGGGACACCGTGCAGTCGTTGAGGACAAGCCCGAAGTGAAGAAGGCGGGCGGCGTCTACTACACGCCGACATACATCGTTGATTACATTGTGAAGAACACGGTCGGTGCTTTACTTAACCCACAGGAACGTCACCCTTCACTCCAGAGTCACCCTGAGCTTGTCTCAGGGTCTGAGAAAGGGATGCCGAAACCCCTGAATGATCCTGAACTTGTTTCAGGACAGGGTCGGCATGACAGAGCCCATCTGACCCCAAAGCAAGTTTCCAAGCTCCGCATCCTCGACCCAGCCTGCGGCTCCGGCTCGTTCCTCATCGGAGCGTACCAGTATCTGCTTGACTGGCACCGTGACTGGTACGTCAGCGACGGAGCCAAGAAGTGGGCGACGGGGCGTTCGCCCGCGTTGTATCAGGTTTCCGGTGCCGATTGGCGACTGACGACAACAGAACGAAAGCGCATTCTTCTCAACAACATTTACGGCGTTGATATTGACCCGCAGGCTGCGGAGGTCACAAAGCTTTCTCTGCTGCTGAAAGTCCTTGAGGGCGAGAACGAGCAAACGATCTCACGACAGCTCAAGATGTTCCATGAGCGTGCACTGCCAGACCTCGGCAGCAACATCAAGTGCGGCAACTCACTCATTGGCCCCGATTTTTATGAGGGTAAGCAACTGAGCTTGCTCGACGAGGAAGAACAGATGCGGATTAACGTGTTTGATTGGAAGAAGGAGTTCGGGGAGATCATGGATGCGGGGGGATTTGATGCAGTGATTGGGAATCCACCATGGGTTAGACAAGAACTGTTGTCTGAGTACAAAGAATACTTGATGGAACGTTACTCGGTGTTTCATGGTGCAGCGGATCTGTACTCATATTTTGCCGAACTTAGCCTGAGACTTACTAAAAAGGGTTGTTTCTTCTCGTACATTATCCCAAACAAGTGGTTCCGAGCGATCTACGGACTACCTCTGCGCAACCTATTGAAAAGTGGAGGATTATTTGAAATAGTTGATTTTGGGGATCTCAGAGTTTTTGAAGGTGCAACCACCTATCCCTGTATCATTACCGTTCAACGTGGTTCTTCTTACAAGAGAATCAGAGTCGTGCAGGTGAAATCTCTAACGGGATTACGTCTTACTGACCTTTTGAAACAAGAATCGTACGAAGTCGATGTTGCGGACCTTACTCAGCAAAGTTGGAGTCTCTCAAGCGAAGGGATTTCAAACTTGCTCAAAAAAATAAAAAAGAATTCCACGACTCTCGGGCTGTACGTGAACAAGGATGTTTGTCGGGGCATAGTGACAGGCTTTGACACAGCGTTTGTTGTCGACGAGTCTACGAAAGCCAAGATCATCGAACGGAACAAGAGAGCTGAAGAAATCTTGAAACCTTATCTAAGTGGACGGGAAGTTAAGAGATACTGCACTCCTCAAAAGAACCAATATTTGATTTTCACAAGAAGAGGAATCGATTTCGAGAAATACCCTGCTGTACTTTCCCACTTAGAGCGGTTCAAGGTGAATCTAGTTCCAAAGCCATCCGACTTCAAAGGCAAGGAATGGGAAGGCAGAAAACCCGGACCATATAAATGGTATGAAATCCAAGACTCCACTGATTATTATCTTCAGCTTGAAAAACCAAAGATCATCTACTTGAAATTCCAGGTCAAGCCAGCGTTTACGTTTGATGATCAAGGATTCTATCCAAACAGTGCAGTATGGGCCATCCCTTCTGATGATAAATACCTACTTGCTATTCTGAATTCGCGGCTTGGCTGGTTTCTAATCTCACAGTCTTGTACGAGAATCCAAAGCGGATATCAATTGATCTGGGAGTACTTAAGAAATATTCCCATCGCCCGAATCAACAAATCAGACTCAGTTGAAAAATCCCGCCGCGACCGGATAGTGGAGATGGTCGAGCAGATGCTCACGCTCCACAAGCAACTTGCCTCAGCCAAAACCGAGCACGAGAAGACCGCCCTCCAGCGCCAGATCGATGCGACGGATATGCAGATAGATCAGCTTGTGTATGAGCTGTATGGATTGACGGAGGAGGAGATAAAGATTGTGGAGGGAACTTAGGTCGAACAGGCAGCTAGACATCCACAGAAGGAGTCGGTGCTATGACGAAGAAGCTCTCAACGATCCAGACTGGCGTATCAGGGGAGTATTTCGTTGCCGCCGAGTTGTCTCGCCGTGGCTATGTCGCATCGTTGACTCTGCGGAACACTCGAGGAATCGACATTCTTGCCTCCAATCGTGATGCCACCAAGAGCGTCGGCATCCAAGTGAAGACCTGTCAGGGAACTCGCGCGGATTGGATGTTGAACAAGAAGGCTGAGGCCGACCTCGCTGAGAATCTGTTCTATGTCTTCGTCTGCCTCCCGCCATCGGGCTCGCCGCTTTTGTACGTTGTGCCCAGGGAGGTGGTGGCCAAGTATGTCTATGACAGTCACCGAGAGTGGCTAGCGACGCCAGGGCGTGGAGGGCGGTCGCACGTCGATACTGACATGCGACGCTTCAAGGATCCGAAAGGAGAGTACAAAGATCGATGGGATCTGCTGGGCCTTGACTGATGGCTATCTAACCAGCGGTTCGAACGGACCGGCGGGAGTCACGCTCCTGTTCTTGCGGGGATTCCGTCCGCCGGCCGATCAACCGCAGGTCGTTGGACCCGAGCGAGCTAATATCTCGCTCTACATTCATTCCGCCGCAGGAGCGGCAGAACGAGATTCAGGAGATGAAGATTGTCGAAAATGTCCGAACAAGGATTTGTAGGATGAAAGGATTCTCTTGATTGTTTGCATCTTGGTAATCCCACAATCACGAGAATCATGGTTCAGACTGATTCATGCGTTGGTGTACGCGTTGTCCGGCGGCGTAGCACCCTCCTCTTTATGCTGTCACCCTGAACTCGTTTCAGGGTCTAAAACCGGATGCCGAAACCCCTGAATGATCCTGAAACAAGTTCAGGACAGGGTCGGCATGACAGGGAAGGCAGGGTCACGCTGAACCCTCTCGGCATGACGGGGAGGCAAGGTCACGGTGAACCGTGGCTTGCCGCCAGGGCAGGCTTGTCTCAGGGTCTAAAGAATGGATGCCGAAACCCCTGAATGATCCTGAAACAAGTTCAGGACAGGGTCGGCATGACAGGGAAGGCAGGGTCACGCTGAACCTTGGCCTGCCGCCAGGGCAGGCTTGTCTCAGGGTCTAAAGAATGGATGCCGAAACAAGTTCGGCATGACGGGGAGGGGATGGTCACTCAGAACCCTCTCGGCATGACGGGAGGGAAATGGTCACCCAGAACCATTTCGGCATGTGTTAGCGACGGGCTGCATCATGAAAAGAGGGTACGTCTACATCATGAGCAACTACAAGAGAACAACGTTCTACATCGGTGTCACGAACAGTCTGGAACGCAGGGTCCTCGAGCACAAGCAGGGTTCGACTCCCGGTTTCACTCAGCGCTACAAACTGAGGTATCTTGTGTATTACGAAGTCGCTGCATCCATGTGGGAAGCCATAGCACGGGAGAAACAGCTAAAGAACTGGCACAGGGATTGGAAGATCAACCTCATCAAGTCAGTAAACCCGGAAATGAAAGACCTATCGGTGGAAGTGTTCGGTCAAGAGTCAGTAGATGCCGAAACCCCTGAATGATCCTGAAACGAGTTCAGGACAGGGTCGGCATGACTGGGAAGAAAACAGTCACCCAGAACCTTCTCGGCATGACGGGGAATCTTTCCAAGACAATGCAGTCCAGTTTTCTGTGATCTGTCTGTTGCTAAAGAGATCATCATGGATTATATTCTTCGTAGACAGTGACGGGTATTTCACCATGACAAAGCTGCTAGAAAAAGCCATTGGAGTGGCTTCAAAACTCTCGAAGGCGGAGCAGGATGCCATTGCCGCGACGATCCTTGACGAGCTGGCTGATGAAGAGCGGTGGACAAAAACCTTCACAGCATCGCAGGAACAACTTGCGAGGCTCGCACGCGAAGCACGCGCAGAATATAAGAGGGGGCGAACTCAACCGCTGGATCTTTCCCCCAAATGAAATCGCGTACGACGCGAAGGTTTCGTGAGAGCTTTGGAGAGCTGCCAAGAAATATACAGGAAAAGGCACGTGCCGCATTCAAGGTCTGGAAGACCAATCCTTACCACCCCAGCTTGAGATTCAAGCAAGTCCATTCAGATGAGCCCATCTTTTCAGTAAGAATCGGCATGGGCTGGAGGGCACTCGGACTGAGGGAGAATGATACCGTTATCTGGTTCTGGGTTGGATCCCACGCGGATTATGAAAAGCTCGTGTCGAGGGTCTGAACTCCCCAACTTCGTGCGAATGCCGTTCTACTGACCAGGACCTTTCCTGGTTTCGCCTTTCTGCAAAACACTTAGGCTCGCCTCACTTCCGATGCATCACTTGATGTCGCGGTTGTGGTTGAGAAC
>JBAWAH010000051.1:0-18185 GCA_049589195.1 Bacteroidota bacterium
CCCCCGATCAATGGATTCCAAGAGATTCTCTGGCGTTCCCACTCCCATCAGGTACCGCGGCTTCTCGGAGGGCAATCGTTCAGCACAAAACTCGGTGATGTCGTACATCTCACTTGTCGGTTCTCCGACGGCAAGTCCGCCGATCGCGTAGCCTGCGAAATCCATATCAACCAATCTCCTCAGGCATTGCTCTCTGAGATCCTCGTAAGTACTGCCCTGCCCGATTCCGAAAAGCGCTTGTGCGTGTTCATACACCTCTGATCCATCAAGGAACTGAGTCTTGCATCGCTCCGCCCAGCGGAGCGTGCGCTCCACAGATTCCTTTGCATACTCGTAGTCACATGGATTTGGAGTGCACTCATCGAGAACCATAATGATGTCTGCCCCAATCGCTCGCTCCAGGTCGATCACACGTTCAGGCGAGAAGAAGTGAGGCGATCCATCAATATGCGATTGGAATCGAACACCCTCTTCAGAGACCTCTCTTAACCCTTTAAGACTGAAAATCTGAAAGCCGCCACTGTCGGTGAGAATGGGTTTCTTCCAACCCACAAATCGATGAAGGCCTCCAGCTTTTCTGAGTATCTCCTCTCCGGGTCTGAGCGACAGGTGGTACGTGTTCCCCAGGACAATCTCTGCACCGATCTCTTCAAGCTCGCGTGGCTCGATGCTCTTGACCGTTCCCTGGGTGCCGATTGGTAGAAAGACGGGGGTCTCGACGACCCCGTGATCGGTATGGATGGACCCGGCGCGAGCCGAACCGTCCGTCTTCTGCAATTCAAATCTGAAACTCAATGCAAAATATCCAATTCACAACTCAAAGTCAAGGTGACTGAGATCGAGTGTCTTGTGATGAGTCTCTCCGCTTTTCAATTCGATTCTTCTGTAATAGAAGATAGAAGGTGCAGGCCAGACCACCAAGCGAGTCGGCGAGTGCATCATAGAAATCAGGGTCGCGACCGGGGACAACGGTTTGATGGAGTTCGTCCGAAACCCCATACGCGATGACAATCAAGAGAGAGATGACGAGATGATAGTCGGACAATGAAGGAAAGTGATTTTGATTGAAGAGAGCTCGGTTCAGAAGGAAACAAAGAACAAAGAAGATTCCTGCGTGGAAAAGTTTATCAAGTTGAAAAGGCGTGGAAAAAGGGACGACCGACCCCGGTAAGGAAGAGATTCCAAAAATGACAGCGGCCCACGCAATGGCAGGGAATTGATGTCGCCAGAATCCATGTTGATTCGTCATGTGGTCTTAGGATTGTTCTCCGAGAGTGTATTGATAATCGCACGAGGCATCGCCTCGATGATATCGGTCGCGGTAAGTCCCATCTCTCCGTATTTTCGCTTTGCAAGATCTCCAGCAAGCCCATGCAGATACACTCCACATACGGAGGCTTCAGCCGCCGAAATATGCTGACCCCAGAGCGCAGCGATCGTCCCCGTCAAAACGTCACCGGCCCCTGCAGTCGCCATGCCAGGATTCCCTGTACTGTTGATGAAAACATCACTGCTTGGCGTGCCCACAACTGTGGGAGAGCCTTTCAGAACAAGATAACAGTTCAGAGCTTTCGCTTCTTTTCGAGCTACAGCCACTCGGTTCTTTTCAATCTCCTCCGCCGAATGCTTGGTTATGCGTGATAACTCGCCTGTATGCGGCGTCAGGATGGTTTCTGCTTTCCGTTTCTTCACGATCTTTGGGTCAACTGCTAACGCATTCAGGCCGTCTGCGTCGATGAGAAGTGGCTTCTTGATTGTCTGGATTAGTTCCAGGATGACCTCCTCCGTCTCCTTATTGCGCCCCAGACCTGGTCCGAGAACGACGAGATCTGACCAGCTGACGAAGCGGTTGATTTCCGGAATCGCTTTTCGGCTTACACTTTGTTCCTCCGTCTCTTCCAGAGGGTTTGGCATCACTTCAGTGAGTTTCTTGGAAACAACCGGGAGAAGGCTCTTCGGAATTCCCAGCACGACTGCGCCAGCACCAGCTCTCATTGCTGAGTTGCAGGACATCACTGCCGCGCCAGTGAGGCCTCGAGAACCTGCAAGGACAAGAATCTTCCCCACGCTGTGCTTATGTGCGTTAAGTGGCCTCCGCGGAAGCATTTTCCGAACGTCAATCTGTTGTACGTACCATGTGCGAATACCCGAACGCTGATAGACAATCTTTGGGATTTCAATGTCCGCAACATGAATACTCCCAGAGCACTCCCGTCCACGATGAACCAGGAGTCCTACCTTTCGCAGACCCATTGTTACAGTGACATCAGCAGTCACGGCAACGCTTTCAACTGTCCCATCGTCGGCGTTGACACCCGACGGAATATCTACCGCGACCACCGTGGAGTCCGATTCATTCACCCACCTGATGACTTTTTCGTACTCGCCTCTGACAACTCCTGAGAACCCCGTCCCGAACAGCGCATCGACGATCACATCAGGCGACGGGTGCCTTCTCAGTCTTGATGCGTCAACGCTTTCAAGTAGCTGCAGTGTCGAAGACCTATCCCGTTTGTTGATCCCCTGTAGAATCCTGAAGTTCGTTCTCGGATCACCCTTCAGCTGAGTCCCTCTGGCCATGAGAAAAACGCTCACCTCCGCACCGCGGTTATACAAATGCCGCGCGACAACAAAACCGTCTCCACCATTGTTGCCTTTGCCACAAAGAACAGAAATCAGCTTTCCGGCCACCGAACCAATCTCTCTTTCGACAACATCAGCTACACTCCGGCCCGCGTTCTCCATCAACAGAATACTTGGAACGCCGAACTTGGTAATCGCAGCTCGATCGCAAGCCTGCATCTCTTTTGCCGTCGCGACCAATTCCATTCGAGTGCTCCTAGAACAGTCCTTGAGTGAGATCGAGAACGAGCGATGGTAGGATGCCGAGTCCAACCACAGCGATCGCAGAAATGACAAGGGCAACCAGGCTCGACCTTGAGCTTTCCGCCGAAACTGCCGACTCGCTCTCTCTGAAATACATGTAGACCACAAGTCGAAGATAGTAATAAACGGAGATGGCACTCGTCAAAACTCCGATGATGGCAAGCCACGTGAGGTTGGCTTTGATGGCTGCAGCGAAAACATAATACTTCCCAAAGAATCCGGCAAATGGAGGAATGCCGGAAAGAGAGAACATGAAAATGGACATCAGCGCAGCAATGAGTGGCCTCTTGTAACCAAGACCTGCATAGTCATCAAATGTGAGGTTCTTCTCCTCTTTCTGCTCGAGAACAGAAAGGACACCAAACGAGCCAACATTCATGAAAGTGTACGCAGCAAGATAATACATAATTCCCGTCTGACCAAGACTGTTCCCAGCCGCAAGTCCAGCAAGCATGTAGCCTGCATGGGCAATGCTTGAGTATGCAAGCATGCGCTTCAGGTTCTGTTGAGAGATTGCTATGACGTTCCCAATGATCATCGTCGCTGCAGAAAGCACGGCGAGCACATCTGTGATCTTCGCATTGCCAACTTGGAATGCATGGAAGAACACAAGAACAAATCCCGAGAAAGCAGCGGCCTTCCCTCCTGTAGACATGAACGCTGAGACCGTAGTCGGAGCGCCTTCGTACACGTCTGGAACCCACATGTGGAAAGGCACCGCAGCAACTTTGAATGAGAATCCCACCATCACCAGCCCCACTCCAATCCAGAACATCGCATCTGAACCTAGCGTGGGAAACTTCTCTGCAATCGTCACGAAGCGAGTCGACCCGGAAACACCATAGAGAAGTGCAATGCCGTAAAGAAGGAACCCAGTCGCGAAAGCACCGAGGAGGAAGTACTTCAAGGCGGCCTCGTTTGACTTCTGCCGCTTCCGCATGAACCCAGCAAGCACATACAACGAGATCGACATTAACTCGATACCCAGGAAGATAATGATCAGATCTTGCGCTGCGGCAATGAGCATCATCCCCGAAGCAGCAAACAGCAGCATGCAGTAATACTCTCCAAAGTTGATCTCCTCCCGCTGCAGATAGCTTCGGGAGATCAACAGAGTAAGCCCAGTCGCAATCAGAAAAACCAGATAGAAGAAGTTCGTGAATCCACCCACCTGGATCATTCCCTGGAATGCAGTTCCAACGCGCCCGAATGTAAGCGCTGTCAGCCCAATGCAAATGACAATCCCAATGAGCGTCACGCCGAAGATAACGTCCTCTCCCCTCTTCAGAAGTGCCTTCAAGAAAAGCACGACGAGCGCCAGCGCGGTCAGCGCGAGGAGCGGTGAGGCAGAAACTAGATCTGGAGAACTAAAATCCTTGGTCAATTCTATTTTCGGTCTTTAGCTAGGAAGTCGTTGTTCGGTAGAGTCAGTTTTTGAGCTACTTGAGATCTCACGCCAAGTTCTCGCTCTACTTGCTGCACCAAAGCTTTTGTTGAAGCTGCAGATTTCCCAAGGAACGAAGACGGGTAAATTCCAATCCAGAAGACAAATGCAGCGATTGGGACAAGGACGGCGATCTCACGAACCGATAGATCCTTCAACGATTGATTCTCTGCTTTCGTGACGGATCCAAACATGACCCGTTGATACATCCACAGTATGTAGACTGCCGACAAGACAACACCGGATGCTGCAAGGATGGCGTAGGTCGGTGTATTCAAGAATCTCGACTGAAATGATCCGAGTAGAATCAGAAACTCACCGACAAAGCCGTTCAGTCCCGGCAATCCAATCGATGAAAGGGAAATGATCATGAAGAACGTCGCGAGGACAGGCATCACCTTACACAGGCCACCGAATTCGGTGATCTCACGAGTATGGCGCCGCTCGTAGATCATTCCGACGATAAGAAAGAGTGCGCCGGTCGATAGACCATGGTTGACCATCTGAATGAGACTGCCCTGGATTGCCTCCTCGTTCATCGCGAATATCCCCAGCACGACAAATCCCAGGTGGCTGACTGAGGAATATGCCACGAGCTTCTTGATGTCTTTTTGAACCATCGACACGAGTGCGCCGTAAACAATGCCAATCACTGCAAGGATCGCTACCAACGGCATGAATTTCATCGCCGCCTGCGGAAACAGCGGGAGACAGAACCGGAGAAGTCCATAGGTGCCCATCTTCAAGAGCACACCTGCAAGGATGACGCTGCCAGCCGTCGGGGCTTCGACGTGAGCATCCGGGAGCCACGTGTGGAAAGGGAAGATTGGGACTTTAATGGCAAAGCTGAGCGCAAACGCAAGAAACATCCAGGTCTGGATTCCGAGTGGCAACGTTGGAGCGATCCGGTAGAGTTCAAGCAGATCCGTCGTGAATCCTCCGACTCCAGTGGCAGCGGACGAGCTCGAAGCATATAGCGCGAGCGAGATAATCGCGACAAGCATCAAGAGACTACCGACCAACGTGAAGAGAAAGAATTTTATCGCTGCATAGATGCGGTTCTCCCCTCCCCAAATCCCGATGATGAAATACATCGGAATGAGCATCCCTTCCCAGAAGATGTAGAAGAGGAAGAGATCAAGGGAGGAAAACACACCCACCATTCCAACCTCGAGCAACAGCATGAAGACAACGTATTCTTTCAGACGCCGAGTAATGGCGTTCCATGAGGAGAGAAGAGCAATCGGAGTCAATAGCGTCGTCAGAACGATGAGGAGAAGGGAAATCCCATCGACGCCGACAAAGTAGCTGACATTCAAACCCTCAATCCACCTCATCCGCCCAACGAACTGCATGGCTGGCTTCTGTGGATCAAACGCCACATACAGGTAAGCGGAGATGAAGAAGTCAATCAGAGCCGCCGCGATCCCGACGATCTTGATCGAGCGCGCCTGCTCCTGTCGTAGGAAGAGTATGAACAACACTCCAACGAGTGGGAAGAAGATAACAAGCGACAGAATCCAGGAGTCAAACATCAATCAGGTTCCTCTTTCAACCGAAAATCAGCCAACTCAAAACGAAAATGATACCGATGACGAACGCGAGCGCGTATCCCTGTGCCACCCCCGTCTGGATACGACGGATGAACTGACTTACAACACCGATCAGTTTTGCTGTTCCGTTCACGGCACCATCGATAATCCCCATATCAAAGCTGAGCCAGAGAACTTTCTCGGAGCCTTTCACGGCCGGATTCACAATTGCCGCATCGTAAATTTCATCAACATAATATTTGTTTGACAGAAGCTGGTAGAAACGACTCCATCGCGAGGCCAGGCTGACGGCCACCTCTCGCCGTTTAAGAAAAATGTTTCTCGCGAGCAGTACTCCCCCGATTGCAACTCCCAGAGATAATATCATAAGAACATATTCTACGGTTACTCCCTCTACAGTCGGCAGGAACAGAAGCTTGTTACTGGTGACAGAGAAAACAGGCTCAAGCCAATGCTCGAGAGCGTTATGGCCGCCGAGACTCTCAGGGATCCCAGCAACTCCCCCGAAAAGAGAGAGAACAGCAAGGATGATCAATGGGATCGTCATGACCTTTGGGGCTTCGTGCGGGTGGACATCTCCCTCCCATCGCTTCTCGCCATCGAAGGTTAGCGAGACGAGACGAAAAACATAGAATGCCGTCATTGCGGCCCCACCCAAGCCAACGAGATAGTAAAGCAACGAGCCTCGATCAAACACCTTCCAGAGAATCTCATCCTTGCTGAAGAAGCCGGAGAAAGGAAAGATCCCGGATATCGCAAGGGCCGCAACAAGGAATGTCTTGTAGGTAATCGGAAGCGCCGAGCGCAATCCTCCGAACTTCTGTATGTTCTGCTCCCCAGCCATTGCATGAATCACAGCTCCTGCTCCAAGGAAGAGGAGCGCTTTGAAGAAGGCATGGGTCATAAGATGGAAGATGCCAGCCGAGAAAGCTCCCACGCCAAGCGCGAGAAACATGTATCCAAGTTGACTGATCGTCGAGTATGCCAGGATCTTCTTAATGTCATTTTGAACAAGACCGATGCTCGCGGCAAATATCGCAGTCGCTGCACCGACGACCGCGACAATCGTCATCGTCGCTGGAGCGAGTGCGTAGAGAACTGAGCACCTAGCCACCATGTAAACGCCAGCGGTCACCATAGTGGCGGCATGGATGAGCGCGCTTACCGGCGTTGGACCTGCCATGGCGTCGGGAAGCCACACATAGAGAGGGATCTGCGCAGACTTTCCGACTGCTCCGAGGAAGAGAAGCAATGTGATCCAGAAAATAGTGCTGCTGCCTTGATTGAAGACGGACGCCGCCGGGAAAACAGTATCGAAGTTCAGACTTCCGAATGTCTTGTAGATCAGGAACATTCCCAACAGGAACCCGAAGTCCCCAATTCTGTTCACAATAAACGCCTTTTTCGCAGCATCACTCGTCGTTCCTTTGTCGAATTTTCGATCATGCCAGAAACCGATGAGGAGATACGAGCACAGGCCGACACCTTCCCAGCCCAGAAACAGAAGGACGAAATTGTTCGCCAGCACAAGCGTGAGCATCGCAAATATGAAGAGGTTGAGATAAGCGAAGAACCGCCAGAAGCCCGGGTCTCGATGCATGTAACCAATGGAGTAGACGTGGATCAGGAAGCCCACTCCTGTCACGATCAGCGTCATGAGGATGGAAAGCTGATCGATCTGATATGCGAAGGAGATATCGAGAGAACCCGCAGCTATCCAGGTGAAGTATTGAACAATATGGAGACGATCCTCCGCACCACTCTGCAACATCTGAAGAAAGATGAGGCATGAGAGCACGAAGGAAATCCCCACCGTGCCGCTGCCGATGATGCCGCTGACCTTCTCCGAATTCAGCTTCTTACCAAGAAGCCCGTTAATCAGGAAACCGATGAAGGGAAGAAGAGTGATGTAGATTACGTAGTCGTACATTCTAAACTTTCAATTTTCAATTTCCAATTTCCGATCTCCTAAATCGAAAATTGGCAATTGTAGATAGATCTCACCACTTCAAGATATTGATCTCATCGATATTTACAGTCTGCTTGTTCCTGTACAGAGCAATAATAATCGCGAGCCCGACGGCAGCCTCCGCAGCAGCGACAGTCATCACAAAGAAGACGAGCATCTGGCCTACCGGATTTCCGAGGTATGCAGAGAAGGCAATAAGTGTGAGATTGACTGAGTTCAACATCAGCTCAATACTCATGAAGACGATGATCGCATTGCGCCGGGTCAAGACCCCGACGACACCGATCGCGAAGAGCGCTGCACTCAGTGCAAGATAGTAATGAAGCGGAATCATTTTTTCCGTTAGTTGAAATCCCTCTTCGCCAATACAACAGCACCGACGATCGCGGCCAACAAAATGATCGAAGTCACCTCGAACGGAAAGAGGAAACGGGTGAACATCTCCGTTCCGATTGACTCCACCGTGCCTATTGCTGCGGCGTTTTCAGCCTGCGCCAGATGCTTGTCCCCGCCGCGGAAAATGATAATGTAAACGATCTCTGCGAGGAGCGCAACCGACAATCCTATGCCAACAAGTTTCCGAGAGCCTAACTTTTCCGCAAATTGCGTTTCGTCGCCGAGCCTGAGAAGCATGACAACGAAGAGGAAAAGCACCATGATCGCGCCTGCATAGACGATGATCTGTATTACCGCTATGAACTGCGCATTCAAAGTCAAGTAGAGACCGGCAAGGGAGAAGAAGTTCAGAATGAGGTAAAGCACGCTGACGACGGGACTTCTCCTCGTGATCATTAGGACAGCCGAGACAAGAGCGAGCGCCGAGAGGAGGTAAAAGAAAAACGATTCTGGAGTCATACCCTGCTAATGGTCATTAGTCGATCAGCTATCATGCGGCTCGAACCCAGCGCACAAGCTCTCTCAGAGAAGGCCGCTTTCCGTACGTCAACATCCCGATGCGAAATATCTTTCCTGCTGCCCACATTGCAGCGGCGGCAGATCCAGCGAGCAGCGCAAGGGATAGAATGATCTCAAGGACGGAAGGTGTCTGAATCGGTATCCGCAGCGCCATCATCGTCGGTGTAATAATCGGAATAAAAGTCAGCACTTTGGCGAGAGTGGAGTCGGGGTTCTGGATGACCGGGAAAGCAAGGACAATCGGCATGATGAGGATCAGCACAAGATAGCTGGTGATCTGCTGGGCTTCTTGTTCTGTCGTCAGTGGCGCGCCGGCTCCGACGAAGATAGCTGCATACAGGAGATACCCAAAGACAAAATACACGAGGAGAAGAAGCGCATTCGACAGCGAAATAAGCGTGATGGCGAATTGCAGACTGATAACAAGGCCGATGACTCCCCAAAGCGCAATTTGCGTCAACCCAAGACCGCTCAGGCCGAGGATTTTTCCCACCATCAAATCGTTTGCGGAGCAGGAGGACATCAGCACTTCCGCCACGCGGTTCGATTTCTCCTCCAAGAGACTGCGGACGAGCAGTTGCCCAGATGTGACGACCAGGAAGAACATCATCATCATGAAGATGTATGCCCCAAAGAAGACCTTCCCAAAGTCCGCTTCCTCAGTCTCTCCTCCCTCCTTTAGCCTTGTTGTCTTGAGTTCTATAGGAACAGTGAGTCGTCTAACGAGCTGGGGGTCGAACCCTTGTTCACCCAATTTCTTTTCCGTTATCACCTCAGTGATGACCCTTGTGAATCGTTCCATAAGGCTGAAATTTGCGACGTTCTGCGATCTATATTCCACAGTTGAGTCGTGGAAAGCAGTCCCGCGTAGAATTGCGTAGCCTTCTATTTCCTTTCCAGTTACCATCTGATCGGCAGCCTTTGTCTGCTGTCCCACATCGATATTTCTTCCCGACGCGAGAACCCTCACAACGTAATTCGGCTTGCCATTGGGAAGCTTGTACCTCTCTGAGAGTCGTTCCGAAACCGGCTGAGCAAGCTCGCCAGTTTGGTCGATTATTCCGACGATTCGGCTTTCGGTGTCGGGCCTTGTGGCGAGCAACGATGGAATCACACCCATGCCTATCATGATGATCGGCATGAGAATGAGAGAGATGAGAAATGCCTTCGACTTAATTTTCTCGAGGTACTCCCAACGAGCGACTGTCAGTGCCTTTGTCATCGCTCACCTTCCTTCTTCTCTTCCAACTGAAGCTTCTCGCCACCTACAAGGCTTAAGAAGATGGACTGAAGAGACGGCTCGACCAGCTCAAACTTGCGAATGTTGAGCTGACCGACAATTCTCCGGAGAAAATCACTTGGGCTCCCGTTTCCCTCAAGTTCTAGCTCGGCATAATTCTCATAGATCAGGGACCGCTTTACTCCTGGTACAGCACTGAGGCTCGCTCCATTTCCCTCGAACTCGACACGTACAGAGTTCTTCCCGTATCCTCGCTTCACCTCATGAAGCTCACCCTGCAACACCACTTTGCCTTTGTTGATCAAACAGATCTTATCAGAGAGCTTTTCGGCTTGCTCCATCTGGTGCGTCGAGAAGATGATTGCTTTGCCGTTTTTTTTCATCTCCATCAGAACGTCCTTCAGGACAATCTGGTTCACGGGGTCAAGACCTGCAAATGGCTCGTCAAGGACGAGAAGCTGAGGATCGTGGAGAATCGTTGCGACGAACTGCAGCTTCTGCTGATTGCCCTTGGAGAGTTCGTCAACTTTTCGGTTTGCGTACTGAAGGAGGTCGAACTTCCCCAACCACTTGCCCGCTTCTTCCTTCGCTGCATGCACAGTCATGCCGCGGAGTCCGCCGAAGTAGACCAAAACATTGATCACCAGATTCTTGCGGTAGAGTCCTCGCTCTTCGGGGAGATACCCTATGAAGTTACGAACAGCATCACTGAATGGCTGGCCGTCGAACGTGATCTGCCCCTCATCTGGCTCGATGACGTTCAGAATCATCCTGATGGTGGTCGTCTTGCCAGCTCCATTCGGACCGAGGAGCCCGAGTATCTCGCCTCGACCGACCTCAAGGGAAACACCATCAACCGCCACGACTGTTTTGAAGGTCTTCCTTAATCCAGAAGCTTTGAGCATTACTCAAGAAATGAATGTAGGAGGAAATTAAGGGGTTAGCCTGTAGATCATCCTTGCGAATGGGATCGTCTCACGCAGGTGATCGAGTCCGCAAATCCATGAAACCGTCCGCTCGAGACCGAGTCCAAATCCGGAATGAGGGACACTCCCATATCGCCGCAGGTCGAGATACCACTCGAAAGCCTCCCGCGGAAGGTTATTCTCTTCGATGCGCTTGACCAGGGTGTCATAGTCGTCTTCGCGCTGGCTGCCGCCGATGATCTCGCCATATCCCTCCGGTGCCAGCACATCGAGTGCAAGAGCAAGGTCCGGGTTCTTCGGGTCCCGCTTCATATAAAACGCTTTGATCTTCGAGGGATAGCGGTGAACCATCACCGGTCGATCAAACTGTTCTGAGACCAGTGTCTCATCCGCACCACCGAAATCATTGCCCCACTCAAAGCTGGTTCCTTGCTTCTTCAGAATTTCCACTGCCTCATCGTACGTGATCCGGGGAAGGGGTTTCTTTACATTCTCAAGATATTTCGTGTTTCGCTCTAAGGTTCGCAACTCAGCTTCCCGGTTCTTCAGGACCGACGAGACAACGTATTCGAGCATCTCCTCCGCAAGTTCCATGTTGTCGTCAAGATCATTGAACGCGACCTCTGGCTCAATCATCCAGAACTCGGTAAGATGCCTGCGAGTTTTTGATTTCTCCGCGCGAAACGTAGGACCGAAGCAGTACACTTTGCCGAACGCCATTGCCGCCGCCTCAGCATAGAGTTGCCCTGATTGAGTGAGGTAGGCTTTCCCGAGGTCAAAGTACTCAGTCTCGAACAGTGTTGTCGTCCCCTCACAAGCCGCGGGCGTGAGAACTGGTGAGTCGATGACGAGAAAACCGTTTGACGCGAAGAACTCCCGGATACTCCTGATGATGTGATCTCGAACGCGCATGATTGCATGCTGGCGACTGGAGCGAAGCCAGAGATGTCTTCGATCCATGAGGAATTCCATCCCGTGGTCTTTTGGCGTTATGGGATAGTCATGCGCAATCTGTACAACCTGGACGTCTCGAAGCTGAAGCTCATACCCCCCTGGCGCTCTATCATCCTTTCGAACTGTCCCAGTCACGATGAGTGACGACTCTTGTGTGAGGACATCAGAAGCCTTGAAGGCTTCTTCAGAGACATCTCCACTCGCCACGACGCACTGGACGATACCTGTCCCATCACGCACGAGCAAAAAACGAATTCTCCCGCTTGATCGCTTGTTATAGAGCCAGCCGTGGATTGTTACTTCTTCCCCGACGTGCTTTGAAAGATCCTCGATGTAAAGTCGCTTCATGCTCTATAATGAGTCAAATTCTTGAAGTCTCAAGCAAAGCCAATATACAAAAGAGAATCATTTTCTTCAATATGATTGCTGAGATGGCGGGGCGAGCCAGACACTTTTTTTGTTGCCGCGAATCATCTCAACAGCCGCGTCATGGACTTCTTCCTCTGTCAATGACCTGATGTCGCGATTGGGAGCAACAAGGAATCGGTGGCGCTGAGATCTTGGAGCCCACTGATAGGGATCGGACGAGCCAAACAATGCCAAGACGCGAGTCGAAGTCGCACCAGCGACGTGCATCACGCCGGTGTCGTTGGTCACGAACAGCGAGAGTCGATCAATGATGGCTGCAACCTCGCGGATGCCTTTGCCGCTGACCAGAAGATAGCTGGACCTGAGATTCTTCACCATCTGCTGAACTGCCTCATCATCCATCGGGCCCGCTGTAATGACGAGGAGCGCGTCAATCTCCGACGCAAGTCTGTCGGCGACACGGGCAAAGTGTTCGGCAGGCCAGCGATTCTGTGGCTTCCCGGCTCCCGGGTGAAACCCAATGGCAATCTGATTCTTTGCGAGGTGCGGACGAAGAAATTCGTCAGCAGATTTCCTCTCCTCGTCTGTCAAGCGAATGACAATGCTAAGATCGTCCGTGCTTATCCCGATGCAGCGAACGAACTCGAGGTTGCGTTCGGTTTGATGAACAGAAGCTTCTGGTTTCCATTCTGCAAGCACGGGAAGGTTGAAGAAGCGAGAAGCAATATTCTCAACCCCATTGAGACTGCTCGCCCCGATTCGATACCGTGCACCGCAGAGATAAGCCATCGCGTCACTCGTGAATGACACTGAAACCGTTGAGGGGACGACGGCGAGGTCGTACCGCCTTGCTCTCAGCTTACGGTAGAACCTGACGAGATGAATCGGTGAGCGAAAAAACTGGAACTTGTTGTAAAGGATGACTTCATCGACAAAGGGATTGTGAAGCATCACCTCGTAGTTTACTGGACTGGCGACAAGCACAATGTGAGCCTCTGGGAGCCTCTGCCGCAATGCTCGGAGAAGCGGCACGGCGCAGAGCATATCGCCGAGCTGGTTGTGTTGCCGAATGACGAGGATATTCCGAATAGTGTCGAGTGGGACTTCGGTGACGCGCTCGTGAGAGAGGAAGAGACCGAGGAAGGTGCTTAAGGCATGCTTAAGAAATTTCTCTAGACGTCGTGCATGGAGCTTGTCGAGGATTTCCTGGACGGCACTCAAGATTGCTTCTCGTCGGTCTTCTTGCTTGCGTCGTTCGGTAACTCTTCAAACTCCGCGTCCTTTATGTTTGAGAAATCAACCCGTGGCTTCTCCGAGTTTCTTGGAGCTGATTGCCCTACTTTCTGAGTGCCAGACCGCCACGCCTGCTGGACGACTGGGATAAGAAGCCTGAGAAGTCTATAGAGAAAATAGAAGAAGAGAAGCCACAGTAAGAACCGCAACATGACGGAATGTTCTCCCCCTGACGAAGAATCAAACGGCTTTTATTGGATTGTAATACTCTACGGCGGCTCGCTGTGGCCGGAGAATTTGAGCAAGAAGTTCTTCAAAATCTTTCCGGTTGTCTACAAAATCGAGCTGTGTCGCATTGACAATCAAGAGCGGAGCGGCCTTGTACCGGAAGAAGAAGTAGTTGTATGCTTCGTTGAGACTCCGAATGTACTCGTCGGAAAGAGGCTCCTCGATCGGCCGAGCTCGCTTCCTGATATTCACCATCAAACGCTCCACACTCGACTGCAAATAGATGACTAGATCCGGAGTCGGGATATTCTTCTCGAGTTGGGATACGAGAGTCTCATAGAGCCGAAGTTCATCGTCCTGCAGGTTGAGATAGGCGAAGATCTTATCCTTCTCGAACATATAGTCCGAGACGATTATCTTTTGGAACAAATCAGCCTGGAAAAGCTCCTGCTGCTGGCGGTATCGGCTCAAGAGAAAGAAGATTTGAGTCTGAAAAGCATAGTGCTCCGGGTCTCTGTAGAACTTTTCAAGGAATGGGTTCTCCTCAAATCTCTCGAGGACAACCCGCGCACCGAACCGCTCGCCGAGCATCCTTGCCAGGGTCGTCTTCCCGACCCCGATGACTCCCTCGACGGCAATGTAACGGATGTCAGTCTGCGAGAGAAATTCCTTTTCTGCTGATTTTGCCAAGGTGTGATGGAGTAATGTCAGGTCGTCTATGTGTGATTTAGTTTGAACTCAGTCTTCGTCACTCTGGAGCTGTCTTTGCAGCGATGCAGAAGCGCATGTACCTCCATCTTCTCGATTGGATGAATCACCGTTCCCGCAATCTCAGAAAGAGGCACCAGGACGAACTTTCGGTTCAGCATTTCCCGATGCGGGATGAACAAGCGCTCGCTCCGGAAAATCAACTCGTCGTACAGCAGAATATCAATATCGATCTCCCGAGGATGCCACCGAGCATCATCGCGGCGGCCGATACTCTTCTCAATGTGCTTCGTCTCATTGAGTAATTCCATCGGCTCGAGGGAGGATTCCAGTTCTAGAACCAGATTCAGAAAATCGCCTTGATCCTTGAACCCAACAGGTTCAGTCTCGTAGATAGAAGAAACCTGCAAAACTGCTGTCCCGGGAAGGGCATTGAGTCGCCTCACCGCCTCTGAAAGGAACGCAAGCCGGTCTCCAACATTGGAGCCGAGGCCGAGATATACCGCATGTTTCTCACGATCGGCTTCTTTCGATCTCAGCTTCGACGTAATCAACTACTCCCTTCACTGGCGGACTGTGCTTGCGGACTCTCACAAGCACTTTTGAAACGTTCGGAAACTCTGCAAGAATACCGCTCGCGATTGTATTTCCCAAGGCTTCGATGAGATAGTACTTTTTGCCAAGAACGAGGTCCTTCATGAAAGCATACACCTTCTCATAATCTACAGTCTGCTTGAGGCTGTCGTGCTCCTCTGCTTCGGAGAGATCACAGGAAAGCTCTGCATCAACTTCGAACTTCCCCCCAAGATTCTGCTCATCACGGACCACGCCGTGATACGCGTAGAAGACTGCGTTCTTGATCCGGATGATATCTTGATGGCTCATTGAGACGGATGGATAATCAAAGAAACTGTGAAGAATATAGAGGTTTGGAGGTTGAGAAGCAAGAAATCCTGTTAGCTGCTGTCGCGCCCAGATTCTGGACTCACGGTACGACCTTCCTCGAGTTGCTTCTGCCTCTCCTTCTTGACTGATAGGTGGATACTTGCAAACTGGAACGCAACTCTTTTATCAAGTGATTCAAAGCGACTCTCATCCCATGTAGCTCGGTCAAGTTCTTCCCCATAGATTTCCCGAAGCGATGTGAACACTATTTCCGGGTCTACGACGCGTTCAAGCGAGTCGTATTGTCTTCTCTGAAAGTGATCTTTATGAGGCAGGCCTGATTCCACGACCCAGGCGGTCGGTAAGTAAGTCTTGAGGAACTGGATCACATTTGATTGATTCGCTGCAAAATACTCTGCCAGGTATTTGCTGGTCTCCTCCTTTGACACCCAGTCGGCCCAAATAGCAAACATAGCCTGAGAATCCTTTGGATATTTGAGATAAATAACCTCACTTTGGGCACAGTCTTTAATCCTCTCAGCCAACCGCCGACTCAGTTGATTCTCCTCTTCCTTGCTGAACGTACGGTCCGGGTCTTCCTCTTCTTCAGCCGAACGCATCCAACGCCAGCTCTCAATGGCGAAAGAAAGCGGTTCGGCCTCAAGCATGACTTTCTCGCCGTAGCTAACCCTGTCAATTCCTCGTGGGATCTTCTTGGCAAGTTGTGCAACTAGAATTGCTGCCTGCGAGAAAGCTGTGGTGTGAGAGTACAGGGTTTCTGGATTTGGAAAAAGCAGGCCTGATAGAGATACAGCGATGCCAAGTTTCTTGGAATCTTCAGACCCCAGGCCTTCTTCACGGTCTCGCAGCTTTGATACAAATAGATCAGCGTTGCGTGGCGATACTGTGTTTTGGACAAACTTAACAACTTCGCGAATCTCCATTTGCTGAAGTTTCCCAATAAACTCTTCCAGCACTGCATCTGGCACATCACCTTCTGGAATCGTATATGAGAAATATCGGTCAAAGTAGAATTTGGAGCAGATCCGTTTCTGTTTAGCCCATCTCTCTTCCCAGTCTGCACCGTAGCGCGATCGCCCAGTGCGGGGAAAAAGTTCCTCAAGAACTGACTTGGCGCGTTTCCCTTCCTCCGGTGAGAGACCCTCTAGAGCTAATCCAAAGATCTTCTCCTTCTTCTTCTCGACATATTCATTCCGAGCAAGGTAATCAGAAGATGAACCTAAGAACAACTCTCGGTTTTCACGCACGACTCCATACAACCGAGGATAGAACAGTCGCAGTGCTTCCAGAAGCATTAGATCCGTGACATTGACTTCGCCTCTGAGGATAGGCAATGCAAAAGTGAGAGCATTGCCATACCGCTTGGCCATCCGCGGAGTCTGCAAGCGCCGTTCAAATCCATCGATGAAATAGCGAACGAACCGTTGGACCTCTTCTTCCTCTGGAGCGATTTGTGCTGCGTGCACAGCCTCGTCAACTCCCTCCAAGCAGAGTTTGCGGAGGGAAATCCGATCCGCCTTTGGCAAGCGAAGGGGAACTTGAATTATTTTCTCTAGAAAGCTTTCACCAGGGTCACTGCTACCACTAGCATATTTTTCACGCAACGCTGCAGCCACCATCTCGTTGTCGAAGGCAAGCACATAAGCGGTGTGATCAAAATCCGCCGTCAACTTAATGAGTTTGAAAACATTGTTGATCTCGGTTTTATCCAGCCGATCAACATCATCCATCAGCACCACGACACGCCTTTTCTCCTCGGCGAGGAACTTCTCGATCCTCTCTTTGAGAGTCTCAAGGCCAACTGATGAGACCGCTTTCCCTAGTCCCTTGATGGTTTCTCCTGGTTTGATTCCAACACTAGCACCGAGTGCGAAGGATACGGGTGCCACTATGGAAGAGTACTGTTCAAGCCACCTGCCTACTTTTTCCGTTTTAGTCGACAGAGATTTGTGGAGTGCATCGGCGACTGTTTTGAAAAAACTCTTCAACAAAACACCTTCGTCTCCGAATCGCCAAGGGTTGAATTTGACACAGATAACATCCTGCGACTCTTCCAATTCACATTGGATGAAATTCAAGACCGTGGTTTTGCCTTCACCCCAAGCTCCGTAAATCCCGATAACTATGCAGGTGGGATCTCGGCGAGACGCTATGGTTTGAGCGATCCCTTGAGCAAATGGCCAACGTCGGAATCGATCTTGTTTCGGGTCAGTGACCGGGGAATCAGGAACATACGTACCGGCAGTTTGTGTTCTCTTCTCTTTGGATTGTTCCATTGGGTCTCCCATGTTCGTCGCAAAACCGTTCAGCCTCTTCAAAGGTCAGGATCAGCGAGATTTGGCGATTAACCATGATCTCACGCGGCTACCTCACCCGCACACAATCTTGGCCCATTCATTCCATTATGTGGCTATCCGCTTGAACGCCGGACCCGAATCAACCAGTCGGCGCCTTCTTCAGTTTCCAGATCATAAACGGGCTTGTGTCTTCATCGAATCCTGAGTAGTCGTAACCACCATAGAGTTCTTCCACTTGAAAGCCTGTTGAGTGAATCAAATCCTCAAACTCGGTCTTCGCGAAGAGGTGGAAATTCATCTCAAGGGTTCTCTTGTCAATGAGTGCATTTTGATCGTTGTATATCTCATAAACCTGAAACCCATGCACAATCTGAGCTGAAGCATCATAGCTCAACAAAGACTGAACGACCAGAGAACCGCCAGAATCAGTAGGAAACTTACCCAAGAGTTTGAGTGTGCCATCCATTGACTTGGTGCGTACCTTGGGGTTCTGTAATGTGCAAATGAAGCGCCCTCGTTCCGTCAGATGAGCGCGGATTCGCTCAAGGGTCTGTATG
>JBAWAH010000052.1:0-8419 GCA_049589195.1 Bacteroidota bacterium
GCATAATAGGGGTAGCTCAGCAGGTTCTGAATTTGAGCCGCGATGGAGGTGGAGCGACTCAAATCATCCACAAGGACCTCGATTCCAGTCACCTGGTTACCGAGGCGAAGGAGATCCTGGGCGGCTCGTATCGAAGTGTACACATAAATGTCATCGTACTCTGCCATCCCAGTTTCATAGATTCCGGTGACTATGAACTGCCGGACGATCGGGGTCCCTAATGATTTGAGATTTCCACCGATGCCGAAAAGGACAACGTGATCACCTACTCGAACACCGAGTCGTTGAGCGAGCTTTCTCCCCAGAATCAACTTCGGTGAGCCATTGACTGATGCAAGATCATATTGACCTTCAACAATCTCCTTTCGAGTTGATGACACGTCGGTTGCTTCATCAACGCCCTTCATCAAAACCCCTTCCGTCCTCCCTCTTGCCCGCAGAATCACTTCCCTGGAAATAACTGGTGAGGCACCAGTCACCCCGGGGATTTCACTGCGGATTCTCTCGACGGCCCGTTCATAGTCTGGAAGCGATTGGTTCTGAAACCCAACCACCTGGATATGCGCGGCGAATCCAAACACTTTCTGTTTGATCTCCTTTTCGAACCCGCCAAGGATTGTCAAAGCGATGATGAGAGCCGCAACGCCGAGTGCAACTCCAACCATCCCGATGAATGTGATCAACGAGATGAATCCACCATGCCGCTTCGAGCGGATGTATCGTTTCAATATGTAAGACTCAAAAGACAACTTTCTCCTGAACACAAATAGTGGAAGGGTTCCTTAGTTACAGTCCATCACTGAGCGAGAGAAATGAACAAGGCAAGATTCGCCAGTCCTATCCGACTTTCTCTTTCGGCGCCAGCAGGAACGCTTTAATGAATTCATCCAGATCTCCATCCATTACACCCTGCGTGTCGCTAGTTTCAGTTCCGGTGCGGTGGTCTTTCACAAGGTTGTACGGGTGGAATACATACGAACGGATCTGACTTCCCCACTCTATTTTCTTCTTGGTGCTCTCAATAGCGCTGAGCTTTGCTTCCTCTTCTTCCTTTCTCAGCTGGTAGAGTCGAGACTTGAGCATCTTCATCGCCCGCTCCCGGTTCTGGAATTGCGACCTCTCTTGCTGACAGGCGACGATGATTCCGGTCGGCACGTGAGTGATGCGAACCGCAGTCTCAACCTTGTTGACGTTTTGTCCGCCTTTTCCGCCCGAGCGGAATGTGTCGATTTTCAAGTCCACCGGATTGATTTCAATTTCAACATCATCTTCGATTTCGGGATAGACGAAAACTGAGGCGAACGAGGTATGACGACGAGCGTTGGAATCGAACGGAGAGATCCGGACGAGACGGTGAACGCCGCTCTCGGCTTTGAGGTAGCCGTACGCGTACTGCCCGACGACCTCGATGGTTGCACTTTTGATTCCCGCTCCTTCGCCTTCGAGTTGATCGGCGAGGGAAGTCCGAAACCCTCTGCGCTCGCACCACCGGATGTACATCCTGAGAAGCATCTGAGCCCAATCTTGGGCTTCAGTTCCGCCTGCACCGGCATGGATCGTCAGGAGAGCATTCTTCGAGTCATCTTCACCGCTGAGCATGTTCTTGAACTCAAGCTCGGCGATTCCTTTGTCGACAAAACTGATCTCTCCGTTAATCTCGACGAGGTGGGCATCGTCCCCCGCCTCTACTGATAATTCGACAAGCGTGTCTGCATCATCGAGCCGTTGCCTCAGCCGCTGCCATGCATCTACCCATTCCTTGCGGCGGCTGATCTCCTGCATCAATTTCTGTGCACGGATATTGTCATTCCAGAAATCAGGTGCAACCGTCTTCTCGTGAAGTTCAGCGATCTCCTTTTCTTTGACGTCGAGGTCAAAGATAACCTCGGAGGGCATTCAACCGGATTCGGGTTTCAACGAGCTTCGCTTTGACGTCATCAAACATAGGATCCTCCCCTATAGATCAACCTGTTCTTCGACTTCGATTTCCATTCTGAGCAGAGCGCTGCTCAGCGTTTTTCCCTGGGCGTCGTTCTTCAGTGATTTCGTTCCCCCACCCCCGAGGGATTGGTGGAGGAGAAAATTCAGGGCCATCAGATTCGGAAGCTCGAAGCGTTCAACGGGACCAAGACAGATCCCTTCGAAATGCTTCTTCACGCGTTCAGCAGTGACGTATTTCTCGATCACGGGATAGTACTCTCGCTTGCGCGCTATGAGCCCGATGTTTGCGGTATCACCTTTGTCACCAGATCTCGCGTGACAGATCCTGAGCAACTGGACCTTCATCTTCTACATTTCACTCACGATGACTTGGGGTTTTACAGCCGACTTTGGAATCAACGCCGGCCAATAAGCAATGACTTCACTCGGCTTCGGGCGCCCTCCGGCGAAGCCCGTCACGCCGGGTGGGCCATTCAAGACAAGCGGAGCAATCTCCTTTCCAAACCTCTCGACCGCCTCATAGTCATGCCCTCGAACGCCTATTCTGAGGACGACCTCATTCGGTTCAACGCTTTTCGGCGATAGCGGGCCGTGCGAAGAATCATGCCCCAGGTATTCCGTTCTAAACTCATCGAATCGAAGACCAAGATCACTTATCCGTGTTCGGATGATCTCGCTTGCTTTTTGTGCTTTCTCCAAAGCGTCGGGCCACGCATAGGTGAGTGCGCCTACCGCGGTATATCCATCGGCATAGGACATGGACACTTTGTAAAACTCGGTGGCAGGACGTCCCAGAACACCTGTCATCCTCACTCGGTTGTTGCACTCCTGTGTGAGTTGAATGGTAGTGAAGTCAGCCACGCAATCTGGGGTGACGTAGTTCTTTGGGTCGCCGATCTCATACACGAGTTGCTCGGTGATCGTCGCCACACTTACGAGTCCCCCAGTGCCATCATGCTTTGTGATGACAATGTCACCATTCGGGTACGCTTCTGCGATTGGGAAGCCGATGTGTGCCAAGTCAGGGATTGATCGCCAATCGCCTGAGAAGTTGCCACCACTCGCTTGTCCTCCACACTCGAGGATGTGGCCGGCGACTGTACCAGCGGCAAGTTTGTCCCAATCATTCTCCTTCCAGCCAAACTCGTATATCATTGGAGCCAGAGTCAGGCCTGTGTCTGTTGTCCGCCCCGTGATAACAAGATCCGCACCTTCAGCAAGGGCTTGGGCAATTGGGGATGCTCCGAAATAGACGTTCGCACTTTGTATCTTATCGCTGATCGTGTCAAAGCTCTCCCCTGTTTCCATATTATCCAGGGCAATTCCGTTTGAGCCAAACTCTTCAAGTTTGTCGAGAACATCGTCGCCCAGGACGACGCCGATTTTGAGCTTCGTGATTCCAAGTGACTTCGCAACTCGAAATATCGCGTCGCGGCAACCAATAGGGTTGACGCCTCCACCGTTTGTGATGATCTTTATCCCCTTCTCATGACAGATCGGGAGAATCTCCTCCATGAGTGGGACCAAGTCCTTTGCATAACCGAGTGATGGGTCCTTTCGCTTCTGCTTCTGGAGGATCGACATCGTGACTTCGGCGAGATAATCCATGACCAGATAATCAATCGGTCCCTTTGTCACCTGGTCATAGGGTGCGGTTGGCAAGTCTCCCCAGAACCCCTGTCCGCTCGCGATCCGTATCTTGTCCTTCATGCCCCGCTATACGATCTTGATGTGCAACTCCTTCAGCTGCTTCGCATCGACCTCCGAAGGTGAATCATCCATCAAAGACATGGCGCTACTCGTCTTCGGGAAGGCGATGACATCACGCAATGATTTCTCTCCTCGCAGCAGCATCATGATCCTATCGAATCCAAATGCAACTCCGCCATGAGGCGGTGCGCCGTACCGAAAGGCTTCCAGGAGGAATCCGAACCTCTTCTCCGCCTCTTCTTGATTCATCCCGAGAAGAGAGAACACTTTTGTCTGGAGCTCGGGGTCGTGAATACGGATGCTTCCCCCAGCGATCTCAGTCCCATTCAGGACAAGATCGTATGCACGAGCACGTACTGTCCCCGGCTCTTTCTCAAGAAGCTCGACGTCTTCTAATTTCGGGGACGTGAACGGATGATGGACCGACACGTACCGCTTCTCCTCTTCGCTGTACTCAAGGAGAGGGAATTCGGTCACCCACAGCAGGCGATACTGCTGATCCTTGTCCGAGATTAAGTTCAATCGATCTGCAATCTCAAGCCTGAGATTCCCGAGTACGCTGCACGCTGTGAGCCACTTGTCAGCGACCAGGAGACACAAGTCCCCGGCATTTCCTCCCATCTTCCCTGTGATTGCGGCGAGTGCCTCCTTTGAGAGATGCTTTTCAAGCGGAGTCTCAACGCCATCCGAAGTCGCCTTAAGATAAAAAAGTCCTTGGGCGCCAAAGCTCTTGGAGAGATCAACCAGGTTGTCCAGTTGGTTGCGCGTCATGTCTGCGCCGCCCGGAACGACGAACCCCGACACGATGCCGCCGTTCTTCACGGTCTCGCTGAAGATGCGGAAGCTTGAGCCTGCGACAACGTCATTGATGTTCACCAGTTCCAGGCCAAACCTCAAGTCGGGCTTGTCGATTCCATACTTCTCCATCGCATCCCTGTAAGTCATTCGAGGAAACGGCAGAGCGACGTCGATCCCTTTCAACTCCTTGAACAGTTGTGCGATCACTCCTTCGGTAGTTTTGATAACGTCATCCTCATCCACGAAAGACATCTCAACGTCGATTTGAGTAAACTCAGCCTGTCGATCGGCGCGGAAGTCTTCGTCCCTGAAGCACTTCACAATCTGGAAGTACTTGTCGAGGCCAGCAACCATGAGTATCTGCTTGTATGTCTGGGGAGACTGAGGAAGCGCATAGAACTTTCCCCGGTGCATCCGACTTGGAACAAGATAATCTCGCGCACCTTCTGGAGTGCTCTTCATCAGAATCGGCGTCTCGACCTCGATGAAGCCTTGCTCATCGAGATACTTTCTCGCCACCTGATAAGCTCGATGGCGTGCGAGGAGATTCTCTTTCATCGGCGTGCGGCGTATGTCGAGGTAGCGGTATTTCAACCTCAAATCCTCTGCGACATCCACAGCATCCTCGATTGGGAAAGGCGGAGTCTCAGCCTTGCTGAGGGTTGTCAGTTCATTCGCCAAGACATCAATAGCTCCGGTGGAGAGGGCAGGATTCTCTGTGCCGGCTGGTCTTCGCTCCACAAGGCCGACCACATTGATGACGTGCTCACTGCGCAAATCCTTTGCTTGCTGGTAGACTGGCTCGTTACGCTGAGGTTGGAAGACCACCTGTGTTTTTCCGTAGCGGTCCCGCAAGTCGATGAAGATGACTCCGCCAAGGTCTCTGCGTCGATCAACCCAGCCGCATAGCGAAGCTTGCTTTCCAATATCCCCAGCACGAAGCTCGCCGCAGGTGTGTGTTCGTTTTTTGAAAGAGTTCAAGTTATGGCAATGAGAGTATGGAAGTGATGATCGAATTAACGAGTGTTTTGTTCGCATTTCTCGACCTCACCCCGGCCCTCTCCTACAAGGAGAGGGGGTGTTCCCTCCCCTCACAGGGGAGGGCTAGGGTGAGGTCAAAGGCGAACAGTGGGCGACCTGCCAATTCGGACGGAAAAATATACTCAATTCTTGCGCGATTATCAAATGAAAAGCCAGCCGTGTTCACGCTCGAGCACGACTGGCTTTGAGATTCTGGTAGGTGCTTTTCAATAGTGCGTGTGTCCCTGAAACGTCCCTAACCTTTGATGATACCGTGAATTTCGTTTATCGTGGGCTCACCGGGGTCGAAACCCACCTTCTTCGCAATGGGCATGAGGGTTTCACCGAACCTCTGAAATGCTTCTTTGGACTCCCACACATCGAGAACTCGAAGCTGGTTGCCGCTGCCATAGCAAACATGGTAGAGCCTGCCAGGCGGAGCGCCTGCGCCGGCCTGCTCGAGTTGTTTGATGATGTCCTTGTATTGGGCAGCGTTGAAGGACTTTGGCGTAAAGGCAAATGTGAAAGCCATAAGGGTATCCCTCCGATTTGTGGAATGTGATTGTTGTGAAAGCGCTTTCTAAGTCTTCAAAACGTCTGCAAAAGCGGGGCGGTTCCCTAGCTAGAATGAGGCAGACTGAACTGTGAGAAGGAATAGTGGTGGGAGGGTTCTAAGTGATGGATTTAGCAGGATACGAGCGTGTTGCTCCTCGTGCGCCATCAAACCACTTCCTTGGGCGCCGGGCTAGGACGACCTCGGGAAGATATGTCTCTTCTTGAGGCCCGACGAACTTCCTAAGGTGGAAGGCCGGCTGTCCTGCGCCAGGCCCGCCGAAGTGGGACGAGACGATGGACTTGGGGGAGACTTTGACCTTTCTTAAGGTGTTATGCGCAGGCGCACACTATTGCTCTGGCGTTTTGCGGCGCCAGGCGCTGACGGTCAAACGTCAGAAGTTGGGAAATGGATCATCGCGAGGAGCAATGAAGCCCGCATCTGAACGGAATTGCATCTCAACCGTCGTGTTGCAGCGCGGACAAGTATACGCTGCAGCACTTTCGTGATGATAGCTAGCTTGGAGGATGGATTTCTTTCGGTCCTCCCAGCATTTCGTGCACAACCAGTGTTGGGGGTGATCGGGTGCAGGAGCTTTGAGAGAATACACGAAGACGCCACGGTGGATTTCCTCTAACTTGTACTGCAATTGTACTTTGGCCGAGTCATCGTACTCGCTGATTCGGTGCTGGAGATCATCCTTGGCTTTCAGCAACGTCGCATAATCAGATTGCATAGACATCATGGCATTCTGAAGAGAGATGATGACGCCAACAAGCTCAGCGGCCTTTTCGTTCACAGCCACATCCTTGTTAAGCGAAATAATTCCTCTCGCAATATCGGACGCGACTTTGATACTGGCGATAGCAGTGGAAATCTCTGATAATGGCATCTGAGTTGCCCCGTCAACATGAGTTAGTAAGGTGCGCCGCAAAACGCCTTATCAACAAGTGCGCTTGCGCATAACGTTTCCGAAAACTACGCAGTGCCGAACTCAATGAGTAGGATTGAGTGAGGCACTGAGTGAACCTAATGATTGAGCCATTCTTCATTCAACAGAAATGAGCGTCGTAGTTGTTCGGTGTTAGGCGCAGTGCCATTGGAGTTCTCTTGTCAGCGGCGCTCAATCACCGCGCTGTAGTTAGTTGGGCTCTTTGAATCTTTCGGTACGTGGTACAAAAACACCCAGGCCTTCTGCTCAATCCGCTTGGTTGATCCGAATCCCAAAGGGTAATGAGTATTCACGCGATGCATGGGAAGGTTGAGCCTGACATCGGTTTGTTGGTCAAATCTGAAGGATGCCCAATCTGTAATGTTCTGCATCTCATCGAATAATCGCGTTGGAAGGAACGAAAAAACGATTCCCAATGGAGGCCAAGAAATCTCGGAAATGGCGAACTTTTCATGAGATATCAAATCTGTGATGCCACAAAACGGAACAATTCTACCTTTTCTAGATGTATTCATGTACAAATACACCGATGGAGCATTCGAACCTAAGCGGGAATCACGGTGCAACACAAATTCCTGAAGGGCCTTCCACTGCTCAGTTGGGGGATAGGGATTGGCGCAGAGAAACATTGAGAACATTTGCTTTAGTACTCGAAGAGGGTACGTCCTTCGCACCACAAAAAATGTCCGATCGCTGCGGGCGTACAATAACCGGGCTTCTGAAATCTGTGAGATGAATTCGAAGTAGGAAGTGCCGTACCGCGAACCGGTGCGACGGTTGCACTCTTCGCAGAGCACTGGAAGCCAAAATCCTTCGTTTGACACAATCGTGTGGGACTGCATCGTGTTACTTCGTGAGGCTGCATCGAGAAAGTCTATTGTTACCCGACCCTTATTACCGGCGCTCTGGCCTGGCAAATGTTCTTTACTTGCAGCTTCTCGCTTTCCGCAGAGCTGACACAAACGACTTGGGGCGGTCTTGGACTGAACTGACATCAATTATTCAAGTTGGCATTGCGGCTAACTAGTGGGTAAACGCATCACATTTCGGGTTATTGTAATAATCGGAATGTTTGTTCGCCTATTCCGTTTGTAGTTCTATCTCCGTCAGGTAGTCATACTCGGAGTTGCTCCGCATTCTTCCAGGGAATCGTGACCAAGAGGCATGAGACTCTTCGCTTCCGTCGAGGAGGGAAAATCGTATGGAATCGGTCGTAATGCTCTTTCGGAATCTAATGAATCAAGAGAAGAGTGTCAAGAGGAGCTAAGTCTGTCTGAGCGCAGTCCCGACGATTCAGGTCGGGACGGAGTCTCCGCCAAAGTGTACTACTTCAGTAATTCGGTAACAATGCGGAGACGATCTAGAGGGGTTGTGTAGTTCAGCCCCCCGTGTCGACGTTCATAGTTATAGCGATAGAGGAAACTGCTGAGCTCCTCAGACAAGGT
>JBAWAH010000053.1:0-248625 GCA_049589195.1 Bacteroidota bacterium
ATGCTTCCAGCGGGGCAACTTCCTATCAGGTCCAGGTGTCAACGAGTTCCAGCTTCACGACAACTGTCGTAAACCAGAGTGGCATCACTTCCACCTCCTATGCTGTCAGTGGTCTGATCAATAACACGGTCTACTACTGGCGTGTCAATGCCACAAATGCTAGCGGGACGAGCGCGTACTCATCCAATTGGAGCTTCACAACCATTGTTGGTGCACCGTCTGCACCGACGTTGTTGTCACCATCGAATGCAGCAACGGGCGTTTCGATTCCCCCGACACTTAACTGGAATGCCTCCACGGGTGCAACTTCTTATCAGCTCCAGGTATCAACAAGTTCCAGCTTCACGACGACTGTCGTGAACCAGAGTGGAATCACTGCAACCTCCTATGCCGTCAGTGGTCTGAACAATAACACGGTCTACTACTGGCGGGTTAACGCCACGAATGCTGGGGGGACAAGCGCGTACTCATCCAACTGGAGCTTCACAACCAGCATCTCACATGGTATTGTGTTACCACAGGGATGGAGTTTGATTTCGAGCGTGGCAATGCCTCCCGACTTGACTCTTAGTACAGTGCTTGCAAAGATCATCCCTCATATAGAATTGATGAAGGATGCCGCTGGGCAAGTCTTCTGGCCAGCCTTGAGCATCAATACGATTGGCACATGGGATTATCATGAGGGCTATCAGGTTCACATGCTGTCTGCAGACACACTTACGATCACGGGCAGCGAGATCAGACCAGAGGCAACTCCTGTTCCACTGGTTCAGGGTGTGAATTTGGTCCCGTATCTGCGCCACTCTCCAATGCAGGTTGATTCTGCTCTCGCGAGCGTTCTGAACAATCTTGTCATTGCCAAGGATAACGCAGGCAACGTCTACTGGCCGTCGTTCGGGATTAACTCGATTGGGGCAATGAAGCCAAGCCAGGGTTACCAAGTACAGGTTTCCCAAGCATGCACACTCGTCTATCCAGCAAATGCCTCTCCGGGCCCGCCAACCATCTTGGCTAAACAGGGAGGCCCCGTAAATAGCTCAGAGATACCTTCACCGCTTCATTACCGCCTCCAAACATCGAATACCGGAGCGAACGCAGTTCTCTTGGTGGAGGGATGCAAGCTTAAGGACGGCGATGAGATTGCGGCATGGACTACACGAAAGGCGCTTGTCGGTAGCGGGGTTATGAGCCAGGGGAGGGCACTCCTCACGATCTGGGGAGATAACACTGCTACTGAAGATGTCACTGAAGGAGCCACGGAGGGGGAACCTCTTTCCCTGACTTTCTGGTCTGCTGCGGAACAGAAAGAGGGATCGCTGACAGTGAGCTCTCTCCTTGATGCTGTGACTTCGGCAAAGGCGGCGAACTCATTGTGCTACAAGACCGATGCCGTCTGGGTCGCACAGGCAACTCAAGTCGTGGAGCTTCCGAAAGCATTCAGTCTCTCGCAGAACTATCCAAACCCGTTTAATCCATCCACGGTCATCCGGTACGCACTACCCAAGGACGCGATGGTGACTCTGGAAATATTCAACATTCTTGGTCAGCGCGTCGCATTAGCAGTCAACGAGGAGCAAAAGGCGGGTAATCATGAAGTGATATTCCAGAACTCCACATTGGGGAGTGGGATTTATTTCTGCCGGCTGACTGCAGGGGAGTTTACAGCGACGAAAAAGATGGTGCTGATCCGATAGCCAAACGCTTCACAACGTGTCTGGGGGGACACCATGATACGACACAAATTGCTTCTGGGGGGATTGTGCCTCGTCTTAATGTCGAGCACTGCTACGATTGCCCAAGTTCACTTCACATTCACGTCGAATACAGGGAATAACGCCACAGTGGGGATCCCAACGAGTGCGAATCCAAATATTAGCGGGACAGCACTCGCAAACGGTGATGAGATCGGAGCCTTCACACCCGCTGGCCTTTGTGTGGGTGCTGTATTGTGGTCCGGATCCAATACTGCCGTCACCATCTGGGGAGATAACGACATGACTCCGGCCATCGATGGAATTCAGGCCGGTGAACAAATCTTCTATCGGGTCTGGGATCAGTCGACAAACACCGAGTATTCAATCGTGAACGTGGCTTACTCGCAGGGGAATGGGACATATTCTGGTAACGGAATATACGTGCTCTCTTCGCTGAGTGCCGTTGCGCCGCCACCTACACCAACGCTGTCGTCACCGTCGAATGGAGCAACGGGTGTCTCCATTACCCCGACACTCAGCTGGAATGCCTCCACGGGTGCGGCTTCTTATCAACTCCAGGTATCGACAAGTTCCAGCTTCACGACGACTGTCGTAAACCAGAGTGGCATCACTGCAACTTCCTATGCCGTCAGTGGTCTGACCAATAACACGGTCTACTACTGGCGTGTCAATGCCACCAATGCTGGTGGGACAAGCGCGTACTCAACTGCCAGGAACTTTACAACCATCGTTGCTGCACCGTCTACACCGACGCTGAGTTCGCCTTCAACCGGAGCGACGGGCGTCTCCATTACGCCGACACTCAGCTGGAATGCCTCCACGGGTGCGGCTTCCTATCAACTCCAGGTATCGACAAGCTCCAGCTTCACGACAACTATTGTGAACCAGAGTGGCATCACTGCAACCTTCTATGCCGTCAGTGGTCTGACCAATAACACCGTCTACTACTGGCAAGTCAATGCCACGAATGCTGGTGGGACAAGCGCGTATTCATCCAACTGGAGCTTCACAACCGTTGTTGCTGCACCGTCTGCACCAACGCTGTCGTCACCGTCGAATGGAGCAACAGGCGTATCAATTGCCCCAACACTCAGCTGGAATGCTTCCACAGGTGCGACTTCCTATCAACTCCAGGTATCAACGAGTTCCAGCTTCTCGACAACTGTTGTGAACCAGAGTGGCATCACTGCGACTTCGTATGCTGTCAGTGGTCTGACCAATAACACGGTCTACTACTGGCGAGTCAATGCCACGAATGCTGGTGGGACAAGCGCGTACTCAACTGCTTGGAGCTTTACAACCTCCATGCTTCATAGTATTGTCTTGCTGCAAGGCTGGAACATGATCTCCACTGTAGTGCAGCCCGTCGATTCAACGTTGAGCATAATGCTTGCCAAGATTATTCCGCACATGGAGCTGATGAAGAATGACCTAGGACAAGTCTTCTGGCCATCAGATACGATCAACACAATTGGAAATTGGAACTACCGTCAAGGCTATCAGATCTATATGCTGTCTGCGGATACTCTGACTGTCAATGGACCCGAGAGTGTTCCAGACGCTACGCCACTTTCGTTGGTTCAAGGTGTGAATCTAGTACCATACTTGCGACATTCTCTGATGCGAGCCGATTCTGCGCTCGCAAGCGTCCAGAGCAGTCTCCTCATCGCGAAGAATAATGCCGGGCAAGTATACTGGCCCGCATACGGGATTAACAGCATCGGCTCGTTCAAACCCGGACAGGGTTACCAGGTGCAAGTGACCCAAGCAGCGACCCTGACCTATCCTGCAAACACAAGCCCTGCCCCGCCTTCTCTTCTAACCAAATCACAGGCTGTTGCCTGCGGTACAGATCTTCCTGTTCCACAGCACTATCGTCCTTCGGTAGCAAGCACGGGAACAACAGGAGTTCTCATGGTGGAAGCATCCGATCTTAAGAACGGCGATGAAATCGGCGTATGGACACCAAGCAAGATGCTTGTCGGGAGCGGAGTGATCAGCCAAGGAAAGGCACTCATTACCATTTGGGGAGACAACCGAGGAACTGAAAACATCGTCGATGGCGCGATCGAGGGGGAAAACCTCTCCTTGACTGTCTGGTCTTCTGTGAACCAGACCGAGCGGCCTCTCACGCTTTCCTCAGTGACTGATGTGATTTGCGGAGCAAGATCGACAACGTCGTTACGATACAAGACGGATGGTGTGTGGATTGTGCGGTCTACGGAACAACAGGAACTCCCTCGGACATTTGGCCTTTCACAGAACTACCCTAACCCATTTAATCCGTCGTCCGTGATCCAGTATGCGTTGCCATACGATGCGTGGGTGACATTGGAGGTGTTCAACATCCTGGGTCAGCGCGTTAGCGTGCTCGTCAATAGGCAGGAGAAGGCAGGGAATTATAAAGTGGTCTTCGAGAACTCTGGACTGGGGAGCGGCGTGTACTTCTACCGCTTGAGTGCGGCCGGATTCTCTGAGACAAGGAAGATGATCATTGCCAGATAAAGTTCACAAAGTCAAAAAACAACTCACCATTCTATATTCAAATACTTCTATGTCACTCCGACGGTTGTCTCTTCTTTCTATCATTTATCTTCTCTTCACGGGGTTCCAAGCGTTGGCGCAAACTCCAGTTCACTTTACATTCGTGACAAACACGGGGAACAACGCCACGGTCGGAATTCCAACGAGTGCCAATCCTAATATCAATGGAACACCACTCGCAAGTGGAGATGAGATCGGAGCTTTCACACCCGCAGGGCTTTGTGTCGGCGCGGTCGTTTGGTCAGGCGCAAACACTGCCCTCGCCGTTTGGGGAGACAACGATATGACCCCGGCAATCGATGGAATGGCCGGGGGCGAACAGATCTCTTACCATGTCTGGGATCAATCAACCAACACGGAGTATTCAAGCGTGAGTGTGACTTATTCAACGGGCAATGGAGTCTATACTGCCAACGGCATATATGTACTCTCTTCGTTGAGTGCCGTTGGAGCACCGTCTACTCCAACACTATCCTCACCTTCGAATGGAGCAACGGGTGTCTCCATTAACCTAACACTCAGCTGGAATGCCTCTGCCGGTGCGACTTCGTATCAGCTACAAGTATCGGCCAGTTCCAGCTTTTCCACAACCATCGTCGACCAGAGTGGCATTGCCACTACCTCCTATGCCGTCAGTGGTCTGAACAATAACACTGTCTACTACTGGCGTGTCAATGCCACAAATGCGAGTGGAACAAGTGCGTACTCAGTTGCATGGAGCTTCACGACACTGGGGTTGGCGAGTCCTTCGCCACCGACCCTCTCATCACCCTCAAATGGCGCCACGGGTGCATCGATAACCCCAACACTCAGCTGGAATGCCTCCACGGGTGCGGCTTCTTATCAGCTCCAAGTATCAACGAGTTCCAGCTTCGCGACAACTGTCGTGAACCAGAGTGGAATCACCGCGACATCTTATGCTGTCAGTGGTCTGACCAACAACACCGTTTACTACTGGCGAGTCAATGCCACGAATGTTGGAGGGACAAGCGCGTACTCGACTGCCTGGAGCTTCACAACCATTGTTGCTGCACCGTCTGCACCAACGCTATCATCCCCGTCGAATGGAGCAACGGGTGTCTCCATCACCCCAACACTCAGCTGGAATGCTTCCACAGGCGCAACCTCTTATCAACTCCAGGTATCGACAAGTTCCAGCTTTACGACAACTGTTGTGAACCAGAGTGGAATCACCGCAACCTCCTATGCCGTCAGTGGTCTGACCAACAACACTGTCTACTACTGGCGAGTGAATGCCACCAATGCTGGAGGGACAAGCGCGTACTCAAGTGCCTGGAGCTTCACAACCATTGTTGCTGCACCATCCGCACCAACGCTCTCGTCACCGTCGAATGGAGCAACGGGCGTCTCCATCACTCCAACACTCAGCTGGAATGCCTCCGCGGGTGCGACTTCCTATCAACTCCAGGTATCGACAAGTTCCAGCTTCACGATAACTGTCGTGAACCAGAATGGAATCACTGCAACCTCGTATGCTGTCAGTGGTTTGACCGATGGCACCGTCTACTACTGGCGTGTCAATGCCACAAATGCTGGAGGGACAAGCGCTTATTCAGATACCTGGAGTTTCACCACTGCTGCGGCGGTAAATCCGCCAGCAACGCCAACACTTGTTTCGCCGGGAAATGGCACTACAGGAATTTCAACAAGCCCAACGATGTCGTGGAACGTTTCCATCGGTGCGGCCTCGTATCAACTGCAGGTATCCATCAATCCCAACTTCTCCACAACGGTAGTGAGCCAGACTGGCATTACCGGAACCTCCTTTGGTGTTAGCGGCCTTGTCAACAACACAACCTACTACTGGCGTGTCAATGCCACGAACGCTGCTGGAACAAGCCTTTATTCAGATGTTTGGAGTTTCACGACGACGGAGATCCCCCAAGCGCCACTAACGACTCCGACGCTTGATTCGCCAGCAAACGGAACCACTGGAGTCTCGACGAATCCCACTTTGACATGGAATGCTACCGCAGGTGCTCTCTCATACCAGCTCCAAGTATCTGCCGACCCTAGCTTTTCAACGTTCATCTTGAACGAAAAAGGGATCACGTTGACATCCTACACAGTCAGCGGCCTAGTCAATAACGCCACCTACTACTGGCATGTAAGCACAACTTATGACAATGGAACAAGTCCCTACTCAGCAAGATGGAGTTTCACCACAGTGGTTTTTGCTCCGCAGGCACCGAGTCTTGTGCAACCACCCGACGGCGCTGCAGGAGTCTCAACAAGTCTGACCTTGGTTTGGGAGCAATCGACTGGTGCGTCATCCTATCAAGTGCAGGTTTCCACGGAGTCCAGTTTCTCAACAATCGTTCTGAACCGGAGTGGAATCACATCGACGTCTTATTCAGTCAGCGGCCTCGCTGGGAACACAACGTATTACTGGCGAGTGAATGCAGTAAATGAGGGTGGGAGCGGTCAGTGGTCGACCGTGAGAAGCTTGACAACCTCAGCCGTGAGCGGGGTCGAAGAGTGGTCTGGGATGCCGAGAGAAATCCGACTGCTTCAGAACTATCCAAATCCTTTCAACGGCAGCACAATCATTCCCTTCGAGCTTTCGAGGACAGCACATGTCTCAATTGAGATTTACAGTGCGCTTGGACAGAGGGTAGCAAGTCTAGAGCAGGGAATCAGGTCTGCCGGTTTGTATAGAGTGTTCTGGCAGCCACAGATGTCCTCTGGGGTTTACTACTACAGACTAGCTATCGATGGGGCTCGGATGTCGGCAAAGAGAATGATTTACCTACGGTAGGATAATCAAAGCCTTCCCGGAAGGGAACCTCGCATTATATCGTCACCTCGCCTTCCAGTCACGACCGACTGAAACTTAGCAGCTTATTGTGTAGGGTTTTCCTGCTCAGACCTAAGATCCTCGCAGCCTTTGATTTGTTGTTTCCGACCGATGCAAGAGTCTCGAGGATGAGCAACCGTTGCGCCTCCTGCGCTGAACTCCCAACAGGAATAGTGATATGACTTCGGGTTGCTTGATGAGCGGAAATCCTCCCGGGGAGAGCCTGAGGTCCGATGACCTCGTGGGGGCATATCACGACCGATCTTTCGATCACATTCTTAAGCTCACGAACATTCCCGGGCCACTCGTAAGCGATAAGCATTTCAAGACACTCATCTGAGAAGCGCTGTCGTGGTTTTCCATACTTTTCGCTGAAAACGGAAAGGAAGTGTTCCACGAGTAAGGCAATATCTTCTTTTCGTTCTCGGAGTGGAGAAATAAAGATCTCTATTACACTCAAACGGTAATAAAGGTCCTCACGAAGCTCGCCGGATTTCAGTGCCACAGAGATGTTCTTGTTCGTCGCCGCGATCATTCTGACGTTTACACTGATTTCCTCGTTGCCCCCCAGCCTTCTGAACCTCTGCATCTCAATAGCGCGAAGCAACTTTGCCTGTGTATCCGAAGTCATCTCAGCAATCTCATCGAAGAACAGGGTACCTCCATCTGCAAGTTCAAAACAGCCCGCTTTCTTCAATAACGCCCCGGTGAAAGCTCCTTTCTCGTGGCCGAAGAGTTCATTTTCAATTACATCTTTAGGAAGGGCCGCGCAGTTCACTGCGATGAAGGGTTTATCTGCAACGCTGCTCTGCTGATGAATGAGCCGCGCAATCACTTCCTTGCCGGTTCCACTTTCTCCGCTTATGAGGATTGGAGTCTGAGATTTTGCGATAAGATTGATCGCCGAACGTATCTCACAGACTGCCGGACTCTGCCCAACCAAAAACGTCTCGCCATCCACAAACCCTTGAGCTGAGTGGCCATTGACCTCCATTGCAGACTGTTTGAATTGATTTGCACAGCGCACAATAGAGTCCACTATCCGAGACTCGGAAGAATCGCCCACGAGAAAATCGCTGGCACCCGCTTTCATGAACCTTACGGCGTCTTCGACGCCAGCAGACTTAGGAATCAGGATGACCCTTGTGGGGATGTTGTGCTTCTCAATGAATGGCAAGAATTCGAATGTCGCCTCGAAAGCCGGGTCATACTTGTACACTAACACACCGTATTTCTTCGAAAGTAGCTCCTCCTGTGCGCGGTCGATGCATTTCACCTCGTTAAGTGAAAAGTCCGCATTCTGCAGCAGGTGAGCAAGGCGCGGAGGGCAGCCTCCGTTAGAGGCAAGGAAGAGTACGGAATTTAGAGCCAAGGCCGATCACCTCTTTCTATTAATATAAGAATCTACTGACCAGCATGTCCCAAAACCTCAGCACGAAAAACAGACAAACGCATTTCCTACAGAACTCCTGTCTACATCTGCGCATTATCTGAATGCAACAAGGTGAAGACCGATACACATCGTTAGTCGTCGGCTGTGAACGTCTCCAATCAGCGCGAAGTCTTTTGAGTCAAGGAGAACCGCTTGGTCAAATACCTCCCGGAGAGAAAACCAACCTCATGTGAAATGATCCTTGATCCTGACGGCTTAACTGCCAGAATGACCAACCAATCAATTCGTGGCATCTCGAACTCAACGTGGAGGCGTGCCTCCGTTTGCCTGTGACGTATTCATCGTGTCATTTTTACACGGGAACTCGTTCAGCGCTGAGAGGCACTGTATTCGTGGGCAATTAATTCTCACTTTTCCTGAACCTGAGTCAAGATACGCGAGTAAAGAAGAAAAGTCAATACGTCTTGGCAAAAAACTTGTGGTATGTGTGAACATAAGTAACACACTGCCTTTCATTCTTGGGGCTTAATGGGTACGTGTGAATCAGACTCGAGACGGAGCTTTAACTTTTTTCCGCGGTTGCCTAAGGCTTGAGGTTGAAGAGGGACATACAACAGTTGCCTTGCAGGTGCGAGCACCACTGGGTTCAAAAGTGACTTTAATAGACCGTCGCCTAAATAATACCCTCCGCACCCTCGAAGGGTGCACAGGGAATCCACTGATCATTGACCCAACGGGGCGCCCCAACACACTCCGGAGAATCTCGGCTGGCTGTCCGGCTTCGGAAGCTCCGATGAGCACTGAAACCTGCCTTCTTAGTCTCGGAGCAAGAGCGAAATGACGGAACATGTTCAGTTGCACCCGGTGTCACCGCAAGGCTCATCGAGGACACAAAGCTTCAGCAACATTGACCCTAGAAGTCGTCCCCGATGATGGCGTGGAGACATTATCGCCATGAGTGGTTGCCTTAGGAATGTGCCCTTCCCCTTGGGTCGTATAAATCATGAGGCAACGACACTTCTGCGAACTGCATTCGGTTGCTTTTTGTGAGTCAACGCGAGAGATCACAGTTGTTTGCATGTTTTGAAAATTCTTGCTACGTTCAGAGCGTAGCACCCAACCTACCTCCAAAGATCAACACTCAAAAACCGCGGAGAAGGAATGAATGTCGTTTCCCCCCTTTTCCATCCCTGAGGCACCCCTGGTGCGGATATGAATGAGTTTGCAGACGAGCTGCGTGCTTCTCGCGAGGCGAAACACATCTCATTGACAGACATCTCCTCTGCAACGAAGATCCAACTGAAGTATCTTCAGGCAATGGAAGAGGGAGATTTCACGTTCCTTCCTGAACCATACATCCGAGCGTTTCTCCGTGATTACGCGAACGCTGTACAACTCGATCCAGAGGCAACCATCGCGAAGTATGAAGCCTCAATGAAAGCGCCGGAGGCGAGTGCAGAGAGACCACAACCGGAGCCCAAGGAATCTACGCGGGTGTTTCTGGTCGAGCACGACATTCCAAAACGGACGCCGGAGATTCCGCGACCTCATGGGCTTCCATTTCGAGACGTCTTGAGTAATCAGACTTCTAAGAGAAAGTGGTTGCCTGTCGTGGCATTTATCCTTTTGATAGTGGTTGTCGTCCTCGTGGCGAGTATTACAGGCAATGGTCGAAAGGAGCCGGTCTCGGAGACGCCGTTTGAGCAAATCGTGAAGGAAAAGGAACGTTCGCCATCCGACCAACCCGCCGGTGCCTCGGCAACCGCTGTTCCCTCTGCTATTTCTCGCCCTTACAATGACAGCTTGGTTCTTGAGGGAAGAACATCCCTGGACGTATGGGTGCGCCTTGTGATCGACGATGATTCTACAAAGGAGTATTTGTTTGGACCCAAGATGGTCCGGACATGGAAAGCTAAAGTGAAGTTCCGGGTTAGTCTGGGAAATGCTGGTGGAATGACGTTCCGGCTGAATGGAAAAGAACTCGGAATGCTTGGAAAGCCAGGCGCTATTGTCAGAAATGCTCTCATTACACGCAACGGTGTCCAGAGGTAAGTGCGTGCCTTACAACCCATGAAATCCCTACCCCGACAGACCGAGAAATCGATTGCCAATCGAATAGAGAAACTCCGTAAAGAGATCCATGAGCATGATTACCGATACCATGTGCTTGCGGAGCCATCCATTTCGGATGCAGAGTATGATACACTCATGCGCGAGCTCATCGAACTGGAGTCAGTGCATCCGGAATTCCTCACGCCCGACTCTCCATCACAGCGGGTTGGCGGCCAGCCGACGAAAGAATTCCCAACCGTTGCGCATCAAATCCCGATGCTCAGTCTGTCAAACGTGTACAGCGAAGAGGAGATCCTCGACTTCGACAAACGAGTGAGAACACTCCTCGGAACACAGCCCTACCAGTACGTCTGCGAACTGAAGTTCGATGGCCTGGCAATAAGCCTGAAATATGAAGATGGGATTCTCATCCAAGGAGCTACTCGCGGAGACGGAGTTCAGGGTGATAACGTCACCAACAATCTCAAGACTATCCGGTCGATTCCTCTCCGTCTGCGAACAAAAGAGAAATCTCTGATGAGTCTGGAGGTCCGCGGCGAAGTCTTTATGAAAAAGAAAGACTTTGAGAGGATGAACCAGGAGCGGGAACGCTCAGAAGAAAAGCTCTTTGCCAACCCTCGCAACGCTGCTGCTGGCACTTTGAAGCTGCAGGACCCTAAGCTTGTCGCAGCACGTCCACTGAATTTCTTTGCCTACTGGCTCGATTGCGAGACGATTGAGCCGAAAAGTCACTACGAGAACCTCAACGCCCTTCGTGGCCTTGGATTCCCCGTCAACGACCACTCTCGACTGTGTAATGACGCAGAGGGCGTGATCAAGTACTGGAAAGAATGGGAAAGCAAGCGAGAAGATCTCCCCTACGACATTGATGGAATAGTTGCAAAGGTTGATTCCATCCGGCAGCAGGGGATCCTCGGGAACATCGCCAAGAGCCCTCGTTGGGCAACTGCCTTTAAATTCTCTGCACGACGCGCCGAGACGAAACTCAAGGATATCATTTTGCAGGTCGGACGGACAGGGGCAGTTACACCCGTCGCGGAACTCGAGCCCGTGTTCCTGTCGGGAACGACCGTGAGTCGTGCGACTCTTCACAACATTGACTACATCAAAGATCTCGACATCCGCATCGGAGACACCGTCATCCTCGAGAAGGGTGGCGATGTCATCCCCAAAGTTAGCGGTGTGCTCCATGCAATGCGACCCAAGAATGCCACAGCTTATACCATCTCTGTGAAGTGCCGGGTTTGTGGCTCGAGGCTCTTCCGCCCAGAGGGCGAAGTAAATTACTACTGTGAAAACTATGAGTGTCCTGCTCAGATCAAAGGCCGTATCGAGCATTTCGCACACCGTGGCAGCATGGATATTGAAGGCCTGGGTGAAATGGTCATCGACCAGCTCGTCGAAAAGGGTTTTATCAAGAACTGCGCTGATCTCTATTCACTCGATACACGCAAGGATGAACTGTTAAGGTTGGAGCGCTGGGGTGAGAAAAGTGTCCAGAAGCTTTTAGAGGCTATTGAGAAAAGTAAGGAACAACCTTTTCATCGCGTACTCCATGCGCTGGGCATCCGGCACGTTGGCGCAGGCGTTGCTCAGCTTATCGCTGAGCATTACCACTCGATCGATGAACTTAAGGACGTGTCCTTTGAGAACCTCCAGTCGGTCTATGAGATCGGCCCCAAAATCGCCGAGAGCATCGTCCGATTCCTCAGCGACCGGAGGAACATCGATATCATCGATCGACTGCGCAAGGCAGGAGTCCGCCTTGAAGCTGCTTCAAAAGAGATCGGAAGAAGGGGGCCATTGACTGGAAAAACGTTCGTTTTAACCGGAACGCTCCCATCACTAACCCGTGAAGCGGCGAAGGCTCTTATCGAAGAGCAAGGCGGGAAGGTGAATTCTGCTGTCACCGCGAGGACAGATTATGTTATTGCAGGAGAAGAGCCGGGTTCAAAGCATGATAAGGCGCGAACTCTCAAAATCAAAATCCTTGATGAGAAAGAGTTCAAAAAGTTGTTGGGTGTGAAGGCAAAGCAGTGAGCTTGCTTTTTTAAAAAAACTTTATCATCATACGGCGCGAAGAGAAAAAAACTGAATGGTCAACGCTGTCCGAAAGAAGCTCGGCGTTCTTTACACGAGGATCCACTACAAGCACGAGCGAGATGCAATCACAGATTTCACACACTCGATTTCAAACGCGAGAACTGCTCTCGTTCTTCTGCCTGACGATCACCGGGAGTTCCAATTTGCAAGGTCGATTCTTCCTTCCTTTCAAAAGAGATTTAACGGCAACCACTTAACGGTCTTAGTACCCGAACACCTTAAGGACCCGCTGCGCGATGTGTACCTCTGTGAGATCGTTCGAATCCGCGAAGAAGACATTAACTTTCTTTTTCTCCCCAAGTATCGTCTCCGACGCCACATCCAGGAGAGACACTATGATGTGGCTGTCGATCTCAACATCCAATTGCACCTTCCGTCTGCTTTCCTTTGTCGAGAATCCCACTCGAAGGTGCGCATCGGCATCACAAAAGAGCTGGCCGATGTTTTTTACAACTTCCAACTGAGGACGGACACCACAGGCAGTGCAAAAGCAGTCTACGATCACCTTTTCAATTGTCTCGCAATGTTCTGAATCAACGGAGGATTTATGAATTTTGAGGTACAGAAGAACGGCACCGCGACGATCTTCAAGCTGAAAGAGCGGCAGCTGAACTCCTCTATCTCCCCCGAGCTGAAAGGTGAATTCCTCATCCTTTGCCGTCCGAAACTCCACAAGCTTGTGATCGACCTCTCTGAGGTTGACTTTTGTGATAGCAGTGGATTGAGTGCCTTGCTCATCGCTGAGCGCCGGATGCGAGATGGCGGCGGGGTCCTGAAGTTGGCCGGGCTAAAGAAGAAGGTCTTCGACCTCATGAAGATCTCCCAGCTTGATCGCGTGTTCCAAATCCACTCGACAGTCGCTGAAGCACTGAAAGCCTCGTAGGTGCTCGCCCCCCGGTTGAAAGGAGCCTTCATTGGGGTTTACCTCCCCGCTGTCTCTCTCCGTCGTCCCCTACCTCCTTCACACTGTGGTGATTGTACTTCCCTCAAGCGACGTGCGTGAGCCTCTACCCAGCTACCTCCCCCGATATACACCTACACTCCCCGCAGAGAAGCAACCATCAATTAAGCTTGCAGCTGCACTGATCCACTCAACCTCAACCTGATCTTTTGCGGGAGCCTCACTTGGGATTTGCGCTGGTCGACTATGGAATCGTGATTCTCTACCTCGTGGGCGTTACTGCTGCTGGCGGTTATATCGCTCGCAAACAGAAATCCTCTCGCGATTATTTCCTTGGAGGAAAGGAGATGTCCTGGTGGTCTGTTGGCTTCTCTATTGTTGCGAGCGAGACAAGCACACTCACCTTCATCAGTATCCCCGGGCTAGCGTACAAGAGCGACATGCACTTCCTGCAATTGACGTTCGGCTATCTCATCGGGAGATTGCTCGTCAGCATTATCTTCATTCCGGCATATTATCGAGGAGACCTGGAAACAGCGTACGATTTTCTTGGGAAGAGGTTCGGGCTCTCGCTGCGGAGGTTTGCCTCCTCCGTGTTCATTATAACACGCGTACTTGCCTCGGGCGTAAGATTGTTTGCAGCGGCCATTCCTGTCCACATCATAACAGGACTCGATTACGTCACGAGCATCCTGATTATCGGCTCATTCACTCTTATTTACACGTATCTGGGAGGATTGAAAGCCGTTGTGACGATGGACGTTGTACAGCTAATCATCTACCTTAGCGGGGCTGCAGCTTCGGTGGTTTTGATCCTGACAAACTTGCCAAATGGATGGGCCGATGTGATCCGCCACGCAACCACAAATGGTTTGAACAAATTTGAGATCATCAACCCAAGCTGGGGACACGGCTTGATCGACTTCCTCTCGTCCCCATATACCCTGGTTGGCGGCTTGCTCGGCGGAACATTTCTCACGATGGCCTCACACGGTACTGACCAGCTACTCGTGCAGCGTCTCTTGGGATGTAGGACAAAGCGAGATGGCCAACGAGCTTTGATGCTCGACGCCGGCTTTATTGTCGTCCAGTTTGCTTTCTTCCTCCTGCTTGGATTATGCCTCTTTGCATATTATGGCGGAGTTCCATTCGACCAACTTGGATTAAGATCCTCCGACGAGATTTTTCCGAAGTTCATCGCTGAGAGTCTGCCATCAGGACTTGCCGGCCTTGTGATCGCGGGAGTTCTTGCCTCAGCGATGGGAACTCTCTCATCATCCATCAGCTCCCTTGCCTCGTCAACGTATTTGGATATTTTCAAAATGTCTTCGAAGGGAAAGCCCCTTGTTGTGAAGAACGAGTTAGCTTGGTCGAGGGCGTTCACACTGTTGTGGGGTGTTGTCCTTATCGGGGGCGCAACACTGTTCGCAGACACAAGAAATCCAGTGGTCGAACTCGGACTAAAGATCGCGTCGTTCACCTACGGCGGACTGCTCGGAACATTTTTCCTCGGATTGCTTTTTAAGTACACAAAACAGATGGATGCGTACATTGGCTTCATTGCTGGACTCTTGGCAATGGTGGCAGTACTGCATTTTACGAGGATCGATTTCACGTGGCATACTTTCATCGGCAGCCTAGTGACAATATGTGTTGGATACCTCAGCACACGAATAAGGATGTTGAGATCTCTCCATAGTTAATTGAATATAGATTCGCTCATTCAACCCGAAACCTATCAGGGGATTCCCAATGCAGCTTACGCTGACTGATTGGATCGTGATTGCGCTGTACTTCGTTTTCAATCTCGCGGTTGCTCTTTATCTTCGAAAGCGTGCGACGCGGAGTGTGAGTGAATTCTTTGTCTCTGGGAGAAACGTGAGCTGGTGGCTCGCAGGCACGTCTATGGTTGCAACCACCTTTGCAGCCGACACGCCCTTGGCCGTGACCGGACTAGTCGCACGCAACGGTATCGCCGGCAACTGGATATGGTGGAGCATGCTCTTTAGCGGGATGCTGACGGTCTTTTTCTATGCACGCCTCTGGCGCCGCGCGGGTGTGCTGACCGATGTTGAGTTTGCCGAGATTCGTTATGGTGGACGCCCTGCTACATTCCTCCGATGGTTTCGTGCGTTGTACCTTGGTTTGCCGATCAACTTGATTATCATGGGATGGGTGAACCTGGCAATCGTCAAGATCATGATGCTCGTCCTTGGTGTTTCCAAAATCGAGGCACTTGGATTAGCAATCGCCATCATGTTCGTCACTGCGTCAATCTCGACGTTATCGGGCTTGTGGGGAGTGCTGTGGACAGACTTATTCCAGTTTGTGCTGAAGATGGGTATGGTGATTCTGTTGGCAGTCTTCGCAGTCAAGGCAACGGGTGGGATGGATGCCCTCGTGCAACGCCTGCACGAAGTAGATCAAAGCCGTCATGCCTCCGGATCGATTCTTTCGCTCGTCCCCGACATCAATTCGGTATGGATGCCAATGATTACGTTCTTTGTATACATCGCAGTGAATTGGTGGGCATCATGGTATCCAGGTGCAGAGCCCGGTGGTGGCGGGTATATTGCACAACGGATTTTCTCAGCAAAGAATGAGAAGCACTCCCTGCTTGCAACACTCTGGTTCAACATCGCACATTATGCACTCCGTCCGTGGCCGTGGATTCTCGTAGCTCTCGTCGCTGTCGTGCGATACCAGAACGATCCGGCGTTTATCCACGACCCAGAGTCGGGTTACATCAGAATTCTCATATCAGATTTGCCGGCATACATGCGAGGGCTGATGCTGGCAGCGTTTGCTGCTGCGTATATGTCAACGATCGGCACTCAACTGAACTGGGGCGCGAGCTACCTTGTCAACGATGTCTACAAGCGCTTCATGGTGCGGGAGAAGGGGGAAAAACACTACGTCGGGGCCTCGCAGGCCGTCACGATGCTCCTCATGATCCTCTCTGCCGTCGTCACGTTTTACATGGACTCGATTTCGGGGGCGTGGAAGTATTTGATGGCAATCGGTGCCGGAACAGGACTCGTGTACATCCTTCGCTGGTTCTGGTGGCGCATCAACGCCTGGAGCGAGGTTTCTGCAATGGCGGCAGCGTTTGTGACCTCTACCGCAATGCAGTACATTCTTAAGCTCGATGAGAATCAGCCCAAAGATTTTGCCTATCTTGTGCTCGGCACCGTTGGAGTGACGACTGCAGTTTGGCTGACCACTACATTTCTTACGAGCCCCGAGGAGCGATCTACTCTACTTTCTTTCTACAGAAGGGTTCGACCGAGCGCTTCGCTTTGGGGGCCAATCGCCAGGGAAGCAACTGATGTCGTTCCTCAAAGGGACGGAATGTTTAATTTGATAGATTGGCTCTGCGGAGTGCTGATGATTTACGGGTTCCTCTTTGGTACGGGAAAAATTATCTTTGGTGAGTATTTGACTGGCATGGGTTTCTTGATCGCCGGACTGTTCTGTGGGTCAATCATTTATAGAGACCTCAATAAACGTGGATGGGAGACCGTGGGGAGATAAGGCCAAGCTTTGGATCTCGAAGCGAAGTCTCAATCACGACGCTCTTCCCAATCCTGTCCATTCTCAACGAAGGATCCACTCCGACTAGAATTCTCTGGAACCAACAATATTGAAGCTTCCTGACATCAAGACTCCTCATCAGAGTTTGTCTCCAATGCTTGCTTTTCAAACACGAATTTCCTATGTTAGACAAACCACGAGGGCTTTCATCGTTCGGATGATGATCAGGAATGTCGGCCGTTGGGTTCATCGTGATGGAACTGGCGGGAGAAAGCGGCCAAGCCACCTCCGAACATCGTTCTCGCGTTAAAACCTACAACCGCACCAAGCTTAGTGTCAGTCTCCTCAGGGGAATCCTCCTTTTCGCTTTCGTTCTCGTTGTTGTAGCTTCCGGCTTATCTCGCAGCATCGCCTCTCTTGCCTCATTTGCGAGCTACGATAAGTACCTAGCGTTTCTTATCTTTGCGGCAATCCTTGGATTCATGGAAATCGTGGTGAGTTTTCCCCTCAAGTTCTATTCAGGATTCTACCTTGAACACACGTACAACCTTTCCAACCAAACACCTTTCCACTGGCTCTGGGAACAGACGAAAGCCCTGCTCGTTGGAATCCCTCTCATCGTCCCCATACTTCTCGTGTTCTTTTATTGCTTGGAGGAATTCGGAAACGCCTGGTGGCTGCCAGTAGCAGCCGTGATGTTTGTCTTTACAACGCTCCTTGTTCGCATTGCTCCGAAGCTCATCTTTCCTCTCTTCTACAAGTTCACACGCCTCGAGAAAGAAACACTCAAGGAGCGAATCAACCGGCTTTGCGCTGAAGCTGGATTCCACATTGAAGGCGTGTTCTCTTTCAATATGAGCAAGAACACGAAGAAGGCAAACGCGGGATTCACGGGATTGGGAAGAACAAAGAGAGTGATCCTTGGCGATACGCTCCTCGAGAATTTTTCAGAGGACGAAATCGAAACTGTCCTGGCGCACGAGCTAGGACACTATCGCCGCGGACACATATGGAAAGGCATCCTTATCAGCACCGTCGTGACGTTTGCCGCTCTGTTCATCACTTCCCGCCTTTACCTTGTGTCGCTGTCTCTCTTTGGGTTTGAGCATGCTGACGACCTTGCTGCTCTCCCATTGCTCGGACTCTGGCTGGGACTTTTCGGCTTCGTCACGGGTCCGATCATGAACATGATCTCACGGAAGCATGAGTACGAGGCGGATCAATACGCCGTCACGAAGAGTAGAAACCCGTCGGCATTTATCGGCGCGCTAAACAAGCTTGCAGAGATGAACTTGGCAGATTCTGCGCCAAATCCGGTTGTAGAGTTTTTGTTCCACAGTCATCCATCGATTGAGAAAAGAATCAAACGTGCCGAGAGGGAACTAAGAGAGCATGCTGTTGTCAATGCTTAAATCGGTAGTTTTGGTCGTCGTCACGATGCTTGTGGCAACACTTACTATCCTCCTCTTTCCATTTAATCGAAAGGGACGAGCGTTTCATTGGTGTGCCCGGACGTGGGGACAGCTTGTTCTCAAGATTACCCCGATCCATGTCCGGATCAAAGGACTGGAGCATCTTCGGACACAGGAAAACTATATTTATGCTGCAAACCATGCAAGTTACTTCGACATCCCTGCCCTTGTTGCAGTGCTCCCGGGTCAGATTCGTATTGTGTTTAAGAAGGAACTCATACGATTACCGATCTTCGGGTGGGCAATGAAACTTGGAAGCTATATTTCCATTGACCGTGGAGCTAGTCGAGAGGCACTCGAGAGCCTCGAAAAGGCCGCACGAGAGATTCGCGAGGGTTCTTCCGTTCTCTTGTTTCCAGAGGGAACAAGAACTCGTGATGGGAAGATGCAATCGTTCAAGCGTGGTGCGTTTGCTCTCGCAGTGAGGTCTCGAGTGCCGATCGTGCCCGTGACGGTAAATGGGAGTTTTTCCATTCTTCCGAAGAAGGGGCTGAGGATCAACCCGGGAAATATTGAGGTGATAATCCATCCTGCAATAGTGACGAATGGCTGCAATGGAAAAGAAGGAGAGATGCAACTCATGGAGCGTGTCAGGAGCGTGATTGCTTCCGACTACATCGAGTCCGCTTGACCAGCCGGGTCGGGCGAGCCTGTGCAAGAACAAGTATTTGAGGAATAGAGGAGAGCTTTATGGCAGTGACTTTGAAAGACGTTGAGCATGTCGCAAGTCTGGCGCGACTTGAGTTCTCGGATGACGAGAAGAAGACGCTGATGGACCAGCTCAACAAGATCCTTGAGTACATGGAGAAGCTCAACGAGCTTGACACATCGATCGTCGAGCCGCTGGCGCACGTCATTCCTCTCACGAATGTCTTTCGCGAAGATGAAGTGAAGCCGTCGCAGCCAGTATCTGAAGTCCTCAAGAACGCGCCGTCGAAGACCGACAAGTTTTTCAAGGTGCCGAAAGTCATTGATCAATAACAACGTGGAATCGACAGTCATTGGCATTATTCCAGCACGGTACGCTTCTAAGCGCTTGCCTGGGAAGCCGCTGCTCGATCTCTTCGGCAAACCGCTCATTCAACATGTTTATGAGAGAGTCAAAGGTGCGAAGCTGCTTAAAGATGTTCTTGTGGCGACTGATGATGAGCGCATCTCAAATGCGGTCTCGGCATTTGGCGGCAAGACCATCATGACACCCCAGGCGATCCAGAGTGGAAGTGATCGTGCCGCTTACGCGGCGAGAAATCTCCAGGCCGATGTCATCGTGAATATCCAGGGGGACGAGCCGTTCATCAGACCCGAAATGATCGATGACACCGTGCAGACTCTGCTCGATGGTGAGGAGATACAAACCAGCACGCCCGTGAAAAAAATCACATCAGCAGAGGAGCTCCTTGATCCAAACGTCGTAAAGGTCGTGATTGATGAAAAGGGCTTCGCACTGTATTTCTCACGCTCGATGGTCCCTTTTCTTCGGGCGGATGCAGATCAAGAGATGTGGATCAAACGGCATGACTATTACAAGCATATCGGACTCTACGTGTTTCGGAAGGAGTTCCTCCTCACATTCACTCAGTGGGATAGTTCTCCACTTGAACAAGCAGAACAGCTCGAGCAGCTCCGCATTCTCGAGCATGGCCACCGCATCAAGTGTGTAATCACAGAACATGATTCACTTTCCGTGGACACACCCGAGGACCTCGAGCGCCTCAAAAGAAACATAAGGAATTAGCCGATGTCAGAAGGAGTAGAGGAAATAATCCGGCGAACAGTTTGGGCAAAGATGCGGACGGCGTTCTTCCGCGGCTTGGTGATCTTTATCCCCGTGGCCGTCACCGTTTGGTTTGTGACTGTCCTCTTCAACATGATCGATGGGATCATCGCACCGGCCCAACCCGTTCTTGAGAAATGGATCGGCACCCGCATCCCCGGTCTTGGCGTGGTGACATTCGTCATCGTCGTGCTCGTCCTGGGTTTTGTGTCGCGGTTCATCCTTGGGACTCTCCTCCTCAAAGCAATGGAGAAGGTTTTCACTTCAATTCCGCTCGTTCGCTCGATCTACAGTGCCACCAAAGATTTGCTTCAGGCCTTCTCGCTCGGCAAAAAGGGGAAGACCTTCCGGAAAGTTCTGCTCGTTGAATATCCTCGAAAAGGAATCTTCACAGTTGGGTTTATGACCAACGAAGTTATGATGGAGACGACAGGAAAAACTCCACGGAAAATGGTCAGCATCTATGTACCAAATCCGCCAAACCCAACATCAGGAGTGCTCATCCTTGTCCCTGAATCTGATGCAAAGCCGCTTGACATGAGTGTTGAGGAAGGCTTGAAGATGGTCCTCTCGGGAGGAATTGTCTCCCCAGCGGAACCACTACGACTTGTCGCCCCGGTGAAATCGAGGCCAGTCAGGCAAAGGAGGAAACGTGGCTCGTAACAAGGTCAAATATATTTTTGTCACCGGAGGTGTTGTCTCATCTCTCGGCAAAGGGATCGCAGCCGCTTCACTTGGATTTCTTCTGAAGTCGCGCGGTCTGCGCGTGACGATTCAGAAGTTTGACCCATACATAAACGTCGATCCGGGCACGATGAATCCTTTTCAACACGGTGAGGTGTACGTGACGGACGATGGTGCAGAGACAGATCTCGACCTGGGTCACTACGAGCGCTTTCTCGATATGAATATGTCGCGTGACAACAACACGACCACTGGGCAGGTTTACTATGAAGTCATCTCTAAGGAACGGCGCGGTGACTACCTCGGTGCAACCGTGCAGGTCATCCCTCACATCACAGACGAGATCAGGCGGCGAATCTCAAAACTTGGTGATACCGGAAGATACGACATCGTCATCACAGAAATTGGCGGGACGGTTGGTGATATCGAGAGCCTTCCTTTCCTCGAGGCGATGCGGCAGTTCATGCTGAAGGTTGGCCGTCGGAACGCGCTGAACATCCATGTGACGCTTGTTCCGTTCATCAAGTCGGCTGGAGAATTGAAGACAAAGCCAACACAACACAGTGTGAAGACGCTTCTTGAAATAGGAGTCCAGCCTGATATTCTCCTCTGTCGCGTGGAAAAGAAACTCACACGCGACCTTCGAGAGAAGATTGGACTGTTCTGCAACGTCGCTTCTGAAGACGTCATGGAAGCTCGCGATGTCGCATCGATTTATGAAGTTCCCATCATGTTCGCGAAGGAGAAGCTTGATGAGGTCGTTATTGAGAAGCTCAATATCCAGTGTGGACATCACGACTTGAGGAACTGGACGAAATTCGTCAACCGGGTAACAAATCCGAGTGGAACAGTACGCATCGGCGTATGTGGAAAATATACAGACCTTCGAGACGCCTACAAGAGCATCATAGAGTCATTTGTGCATGCCGGTGCGGAGAATAACGTTGCGGTGGACTTGAGGTGGATCAGGGCAGAGGACCTCGAACAAGGCGACCCGGCAAGTCGGTTAAGCGACCTCTCGGGTATGCTTGTGCCTGGCGGTTTCGGAGAGCGCGGCATTGAAGGAAAGATTAGAGCAATCCAATACGTTCGGAAGAACAAGATTCCCTTCCTCGGTATCTGTCTTGGACTTCAGTGTGCGGTTGTCGAGTTTGCTCGAAATGTGTGCGGAATGAAGGGCGCGAACAGTACTGAATTCAACGGGAAGACGCGCCACAACGTGATCGATATGATGCTCGAGCAGAAGAGCGTGAAGGAGAAAGGGGGAACGATGCGGCTGGGGAGCTATCCTTGCGAGCTTCAGAAGGGAACGAAAGCCTATAAGGCGTACAAGAAGGAATTAGTCTACGAGCGCCACCGTCACCGATATGAGGTCAACAACAAGTTCAAGAAGCAGTTGGCTGACCATGGGATGATCTTCAGCGGCATTTGCCCGCAGAACAACCTCGTCGAGATCATTGAGTTAGCAGATCACCCATGGTTTGTTGCCGGTCAATTTCACCCCGAACTGCGCTCTCGAGCCACGAACGCCCACCCTCTCTTTCGTGAGTTCGTGAGAGCTGCCATGGAATACCAAGAGGAGCATAATCATAGGGAGTAGCATTTCAGCTCTTCCTGACACCGGGAGAGCCCAGAACATTCCTTCCTGGCAACTCTTCAAAGAAACTTTTCACTGACTTCTTTAGATCCTCCGAGAGGTTTGGCTTTGTGACATAGCCCTGGGCACCAAGCTCCTTCGCCGTCCGCCTTGCATAGTAGTCATCAATGGAAGACATAAAGACGATCGGGACTCTCGCCAGCTTTGGAATTTCCCGGATTTTCTGATAAAGGTCGAAGCCGTTCATGACGGGCATCCGCACGTCTGCCATGATGAGATCCGGTTTCCGCTTCTGGAGCTTCAGGAGAGCTTCCTCGCCACTCGTTACGGTAATCGTTTTATAACCTTCATCCGTTAGTATTATCCTCATTGCATCGAGCCACATCGGCTCATCATCAACGAGGAGAATTGTCCTGGGCTTCACTTTCTTCATTTTGTCTTTCCTGTTGCTTACATGAATAACGTTTTGATTCGAGACTGGGTTTCTCGCCTTTTGTTTCCTGCCGAAACATGTTCCGAACTTCATTGTTTTGCGACGTCAACGATGCGACCCTCTACTCGGGAAGAGATGTGCTTTTGCTTCTTCACTGCATCCACAAATAGGTCGTGGTCGATTTTGTCCAAACGCGAGATCTCGGTCTCTCTCTCGGGGATCCCAAAAAGGTCATGCAAATGACCGCCCACGTAGTTGTTTGTTACCACTGAATATATCTTGTCGTTATCCACCGGGTTTCCATTTACCTCGATGGAAAGCACTTTTTGGCCCGCGGGCTTTGATGAATCGAATGTATACCGCAAGCCTGAGACCTGCATTAACTCTCCCTTTCCATCCGCTTGCCACGAAATCATTGTGCGTAGCATCTTGCCATCTACACGGAAGGTGACAAAATCGTTGTTGAATGGGAAGATCTCCCAGATATCACGGACGGTAATGTCGCCAGCACGCAAATCCTTTCGAAAGCCACCGGAGTTCGCAAAGCCAATGTCCGTTTCTGCAAACGCACGCATAACGTCGGTGGCCCAATTACCGATGTTACTTTCGTGATTGTACTCTGCTTGCCAGTCCACTCCCAGCATTCCGATCACCTGATTCAGTTCTTTATCGACTGAACTCTCAAGCTCGTTGACTTTTGCCGCGGCGATCGGGTCGGGGGTGACTTTCCCAACTACAGTCTCGACGAGCTTGCCATCATACTGGAACACCGAGTCGCCAGCTAAATCTACTGTCAAGTCCAGCTCGCCAATCCATCTCCCCCGAGTGCCCGCTTGACAGATGATTGTATGTCTTCTTTTGATTGGCTGGAACAGCGACGTATGGCTGTGCCCGCCGACGATGACGTCAATGTCTGGAACGGAATCCGCAAGAGCTTTGTCGGCGTCCACACCAATGTGACTCAGCACGATGATTAGATTCACTTGCTGTTTTTTGAGCTCCGCGATGTACTTTCGAGTCACCTGAATATGATTCAGCATCCTGAGTCCTTTGAGGGTCTCCCGCATCGTGAGGATCGGGAGGTCTGGAGCAATCAATCCGATTATCCCGACCCTCACATTCCCAAAGGTCTTCACGAGATATGGTTCCTGGAAGTTTCTCCCGCTGCGCTCGTCAAAGATGTTTGCGTTGAGGATTGGAAAGTGCGCAAGGCTCAGGTCGTTCTCGAGGTTCTGCAAACCATAATCAAACTCGTGGTTACCCAATGTCATCGCATCTGGATCAATGATGTTCATCAGCTCGATCTGAGAGCGGCCTTTGGTGATTGATGAGATAGACGTTCCCTGGAAATCGTCGCCGGCGTTGAGCACAGCAACATCCTCCCGGTTCGCCTTAAGTTGGTGTATGTACCCGAGGAGCGTTGCCGTTCCCCCTACGTAGTACACAGAGTCTCTCCCTTCGATCGAATCTCTGATCACAACTTTGAAGGGAACGTTTTGAGAATGAAAATCATTCCAATGGAGAATCGTCAGACTTGCAAGTCGAGGCTCTGGAGCCTGGGAAGGTGCCTCCGCAATCCAAAAACCATATGCAAAAAAACACGCTGTGATGACTATGGACTTCGTCCATCTGGCGTTTTTCATGGTCTTGGCATTCCTTTTCTCAGAAGTCATGGAATAGCAGATCAAGCGGGGCTCCCATTCCCCTGTGGAAAACTCAAGAAGCCCGTTCCGTTCAGTTTCGACAAATAGCCACGCCCCACCGCTTCGGTCACTCTCAGACGGGGAGAATCACGCACCCAAAGATGTACTCTCAGTGATGACCGAGGAGGATGTTTACAATCCAGACGAGAAGCACACTGGCAACAACCGAGGCCGCTCTAAGATCTCCTGGGATTCTCAGTTCAACTCTTCGATGGAAGACCAGGAGAACAAACGAAGAGAGTACGAACAACGCCATCCCACCCCAGATTACAGGACCAAGCGGGTGATACCAGAAAGATCTGAGCAACTCGCCTTGCGAGAGACTCAACAAGCTCCGAGTGAGTCCACAGAATGGACAGGGAAGACCTGTGGCGGTCAAAAACGGGCAGATAATATAAAACTGTGGATCGATATACTCACGAACAGTGTGAACAATAGCAGGAAGTATCACAGCGAGGGGGATTGGCGCTGAGAGCACCCCCAGTAAAATTAGGCGACGCCGTCTTGCCTGTTCGCTGTCAATTTTCTCGATTCCTATGATCTGGGTGCTAAGCATAACGAGTTATGGAGCCGGAGAGGCAGATTGAATCTGCTGTCCCCCTTTCTTGAAGATCGCATACCCAATCAATCCCCCCAGGAGCCCAAAGAGAGTATAAAGAACAAGGTCTTGGATAAGAGAGAAGAAGAGGAAAAGCGGTGTAATCCCGCGTTCAAGTGCCTCACGGAACTTCTCATCAAACATCTGCGAAACCTCTGCTGGAACATTCGTGGTATCCAGGATTGAGTGCACAATGTCATAGATGATGCGTTCGGCAATGTTCCCGAAGAGTGCATAGACGACAAGATGCAAGAGAAGACTGAGAAATGCAGCGGTGACTCCCGACAGTGCACCAAGGATCACACCATCACTAGCAGTCAGCGGCTGCATCTCTGATGTCAGCTGCCGACTGTAAATAAAGACAGCGAACAAGCCTCCGAGCATTATTCCTGCGCAGCAGAAACAGTTGATAAGGTTGAGGCCTGGGACCGAGGAGATGGTAGCAATAACGAGGCCACCATAGAGTGAGGCAAGGAACTTCGTTGGTTTATTTTGCATGGAGGATCCCTCCTAAGAATGACGACCACGAACTCAACCGCAGCTCCCTCAATGCTTCCTCAGCTGGCGGCATCAGAATGAACGGGAGAGCTAACCCCAGGATTGCCCCAGTCACAACGCGGGTGACCAGCGTGCTCTCATGAACACCAATCTCAGAGAGGCCTAGATCGAGGAGGATGGGCAGAGCGGAAAGAAAAAGGTTGCGCGGTGAACATAAAACTGTTCTCATCCCAGTTGCGGGCAGGATCTTTCGCATGAGAAAAGGGTAAAGAACCACAGAAACGAAGAAGCCGTAGTAGATTGCTGTGCATCGAGCGCAGACTGCAAACTTTGCATCAAAGAGGTGAAGAGAGTGTGAGTCGAGTTGGTGACAGACACGAGAGAAAAATCCGTACAGAAAATCTGCAGCCCCTGTTGCACCGAAGTGGAGAGCCACCGGCGGCATGGTGATTGCGACTGACCAAATAAGTGATGCGAAAAAGATGATGCAGTATGTAGTTCTCGAGAGATTCATCAAAAGGTGTTGAAAAAAGTATCACAAAAAATGGAGATTGTCAAGCTCTCCTTTCCTCTTCACGGGGATCAATCGCTTATCTCTCTGGGAATCTGGAGCTGTGTTTGAAGCAACGGATTTCCACCTGCGGTAGACTTGCTCGACACTATGCGTCATCGCGCGCTGCCAATATCAGAGAAACCTTGAATCACTCTCTTCGAATGCCTGTTTCGGCTTTCATCCTCATTCTTCCCATTCTGATGCGCTCAAGGCCCAGACCAACTGAGCAAACCCACGAGCAAAGGTACTCTCTTCACCGAGTCGGTCCAGCACGCGTTGTGCAAGTCCGAGCTGATGGTTTCGCATCTCTGGATCTCCTGAAGCGAAGGCTCGAGTATTCTGCGGGAATGGCAAACATTGTTTCGCTTTCTTCTGCGTTTCAACCCTTCAGGAGCCAGAAACCCATTTTCCTGCATTTTCTTGTTGACAAAACCGTTTTTTTCTCTAACTTAGGAATATGGTATTGTCATCCCCGAAGGCTTGTTTTGCCCCCCACTCGCCCGATATTCACTCGTTTAGGTGCGATTCCGGATAGACCCTAGTGTCAGTCCGGCTCATCAGGGTATCCTCATCAACTTCGTTCTAGGAGATCCGCATGGAGACAGAAGAGCAGCAGTCCATCCACACGCTTGTTATCTATCTCATTAAAGCCTCGAAGTACGATGACGACGGCTATGTCATCCGTCACTGGCGTGGTGTGTTACCCAGCAATTCCCTTGCATGTCTCTTTGGACTCACAGAGGATGTCCGCCGACAAGGTGGTCTTGGGGCCGATCTCCAATGGAAGATCGAAGTGCTCGATGAGAGCGTCCACTATATCGACGTGAAAAAGATCATCCGTTCAAGCAGGAAACCGCACACGAAAACAATCGTTGGCCTCGTCGGGGTTCAGACAAACCAATTCCCTCGAGCGAGTGATCTCGCGATGGAATTCCGCAAAGCCGGGATCACAGTTCTCATCGGTGGGTTCCATGTGAGCGGTTCCATCGCAATGCTTCACATCACACCACCGGAGATTCAGGCTGTCATCGATGCTGGGTGCACCGTGGTTCTCGGCGAAGTTGAAGAGCATTGGGAAGAAATACTCAAAGACGCTGTCGAAGAGAAGCTTCAGCCAATCTACAACTACCTCGCCGAGTTACCTGACCTGCAATATAAACCCATTCCGAAGATCCACAAGAAGTATCTCAGCAGATTCATCACCCCAAACTTCGGGACCATTGACTGCGGTCGAGGGTGTCCGTTCAACTGCAGCTTCTGTACAATCATCAACGTTCAGGGACGAAAGATGCGCATGCGTGATCCCGAAGCGCTTGCGCAGGAACTTCGCTACAATTATCATGAGAACAAGGTCACGTTCTATTTCTTCACAGATGACAACTTTGCAAGGAACAAATACTGGGAACAGATCTTTGACACATTGATTAACCTTCGCCGTGAAGAAGGAATCGAAATAAACTTCTTGATGCAGGTTGATGTGCTCTCTTACAAGATTAAAAACTTTGTGAGCAAGGCAAGAGAGGCTGGTTGCGGGATGGTCTTCATAGGAATGGAGAGCATCAATCAGAAAAACCTCGAGGCAGCGGACAAAAGGCAAAACGACGTAAACGATTTCGTGAATCTCATCCAAGCATACCACGACCAAAACATCTCAACGCACGTCGGCTATATTATTGGATTCCCGTTCGACACGCGTGAGTCTGTGCTTGATGATGTCCGGAGACTTGCAAACGAGATTAAGGTGGACCAGGCATCCTTCTTCATGCTTACACCCCTTCCTGGTTGTCAGGATCATCTCGACATGGTGAACCGTGGGGATTACATGGACTCCGATTACAATCGCTTCGACTCTTTTCATGAGACGATGAATCATCCTTCGATGAAACCAGGTGAGTGGCAAGAGGCCTATCGATCTGCCTGGCAGTATTTCTATAGCTTAGAGAACATGAAACAGATTCTCTTGCGTACGACCGCAGACCGGTATTGGGATGTTTTCAAGAATTGCATCTGGTACAAGAGTGCCTCGCACATCGAGGATAACCATCCAATGATTACCGGATTCTTCAGGCTTAAAGACCGTCTCTCCCGCAGACCGGGCTACGCGATCGATCCATGGTTCGTCCATGTTCGCAAGCGGTCAAAGGAAATCAAGAGCTACCTCGTTGCCTGGGTGAAGCTTTTCCTCGAGATGGAAGAACTGTGGCTGCAGACGCGAAGGCGTGGTGAGAAAGAACAATGGGTTATTGATGAGCTCCAGAAGATTCGTTCCGACGTGAAAGAATGGAGAAAACTCCGCGTCCAGGAACTCCACGAGGCCTATGCTCGAGCCGCCGTCAGGGTGAAGGAACTCCATGGACACGCACACATTAAGATTGCTGTCCCTTCGAAACCCACCCTCTATTTCAAGAAGCTAAATATTCTCTCGGATAAGATCACATACTCTCGCGAGCATTTGAATGAATTTTGGTATCGGACGCTTCAGCATCTGCGAAGCGGGCGATTCTATAGGATTAACCCGCTGAAGCTTGCCGTAAATTTCGTGCGAGACGTGAAACTCACCACGCAGTTCACGGTGGCAATGTTTGGAGGTGGCATCCGGTAGGAGGTTCCACAAGGTGATATCCACAGAAACCGACCCGGAAGGGCCGGTTTTTCTGCTTTTATTCCTTCCTTGATTTAAAGACGGAAAAAGGATAAGTTGTACGGCACGTTATGGCATCGCCACAAGCAGACGCGGCGCATGCCCTTCAGAAGCTGGTTCTCAAGCGGGTTGCTCATCCTTTATCTTTTCGGTGTCTCAGTCGTATGTCCACCCCCCTGATGAGACAATATCAAAAGATTAAGTCGAAGTATCCGGAGACGATTCTTCTCTTCCGGATGGGCGATTTCTTTGAGACCTTTGAAGAAGACGCCAAGACCACCTCAAAAGTTCTTGGCATAACGCTGACGAAGAGAGGAGATGGAGCTGCAGCGCAGGTTCCTTTGGCCGGCTTTCCTCACCACGCGCTTGACACCTACCTTCCTAAACTCCTAAGAGCGGGTTATCGCGTTGCAGTCTGTGAACAGCTTGAAGATCCAAGGTTTGCGAAGGGAATCGTCAAACGCGACGTCATCGAAGTTGTTTCGCCAGGGGTTGCATTCTCTGACAAGGTTCTCGAGCAGAAGCAAAACAATTATCTTGCTGCAATCGCGCTTCCAAGTCCACTGGCTACAAGTGAAGACGTGGTCGGTTTTTCTTTTGTCGATGTGTCCACTGGTGAGTTTGCTGTGAGTGAGTTTCCATTGAAGCTCCTGAGAGAACAGATCGCATCTCTCTCTCCCTCTGAAATGCTCGTCCAGAAGCGGGATTACTCGGTTATTTCTGAACTTCTGAAAGGTCAGTTTTCAAGAACCTATACTAAGGTAGATGACTGGGTCTTCAATTTCGATTTTGGTTACGAACTTCTGGTGAACCACTTCCAGACACAGTCACTGAAGGGGTTTGGCTGCGAAGAACTCCGAATTGGCCTTGTCGCTGCAGGTGCCGCGCTGAACTACCTGCAAGAAACTCAAAAGGCGAATCTTCCACATCTGAAGAAGATCGTCCCGCATGATGTCAGCGAATATCTAGTGTTGCCGCTCTCGACGCAACGGAATCTCGAAATTCTCTCCCCGTTGATGGAAGGTCCACGCTTTGGGACACTGTTCTCCGTTCTGGACCAGACATTGACACCAATGGGGGGTCGGCTCCTAAGAAAATGGATCATCCAACCATTGAAAAAGCCAGGGGCAATCAGAGACCGGCTTCAGGTGGCGAAGGAGCTAACGGAAAAGAACGAAGTGAGAAGAAAGCTCAAGGAAACTTTGGCAAACATCGGCGACCTCGAGCGGCTTATCACCAAGATTGCTACTGGTCGTGCAAACCCACGCGAGGTGATTGGGTTGAAGTTCATCTTGTCTCAAATCCCAAACATCAAGGCAAACCTTCAATCTTGCAGCACGCCCCAACTTGCCGCACTCCACGACAGCCTTCAGCCGCTCCCATCCTTGGCCGAACAGATCGCCACCGCGATCGTCGATGAACCACCTCTTAACCTCGCTGACGGCGGGGTAATCAAGAGAGGATACAACAAGGAGCTGGACGACCTGCGGCAAATTGCCTTCAGTGGAAAAGAGTGGATAGCGAACCTCCAGAAGAAAGAGCGGGACCGGACTGGCATTGTCTCTTTGAAGGTTGGCTACAACAATGTCTTCGGCTACTACATCGAGGTGACGCATACACATAAAAACAAAGTGCCCTTTGACTACATCCGGAAACAGACACTCGTCAATGCGGAGCGATACATCACGCCGGAGCTGAAGGAGTACGAAGAGAAGATCCTCCATGCTGAGGAGAAAATCCTTTCTCTTGAAACAGAACTCTTCAATGAGCTCAGAAAGACTGTTGCAGATCACACAGCGGCAATCCAGCAAAACGCGCAGACCATCGCGATGCTCGATTGTTTTGTGAGTCTTGCTGACGTCGCAGTGGAATATGAATACTGCTGCCCCGACGTAAACGAGAGCACACGAATTGAGATTCACGACGGACGCCATCCCGTCATTGAGCGGCTGCTCCCACCTGGTGAGCGATACATTCCGAACGAATGCATTGTCGACACGGAGGAGCACCAGATTCTCATCATCACAGGACCAAACATGAGCGGAAAGTCCAGCTACCTGCGGCAGGTTGGGCTCATTGTCCTCATGGCACAGATAGGAAGCTTCGTTCCTGCAAAATCTGCGAAGATTGGCCTTGTCGACAAGATCTATACGCGCGTCGGAGCGACGGATAGCATCGCGACGGGTGAGAGCACATTTCTCGTTGAGATGAACGAAGCTGCCCACATTGTAAACACTGCAACTCCGAGAAGTCTTATCCTCCTGGACGAAGTTGGACGCGGAACAAGCACGTTCGATGGGATCAGCATTGCATGGTCATTGACTGAATACCTACACGAGCGGATCGGCGCGAGGACGCTCTTTGCCACTCATTACCATGAGCTGAACGAACTGGCAGAACTTTTCCAGCGGATCAAGAACTACAAGGTGGATGTTCGAGAGTACGGAGACAAAGTGGTTTTCCTCCACAAAGTGACGCCGGGCTTTGCTGATCATTCGTATGGCATCCAGGTTGCGCAGATGGCGGGGCTCCCTGAGGAAGTAACCGAACGAGCCAAGAAAATTCTCAAGAATCTTGAAGACTCAGAGCTCACGGTTCATGGTGAGGAGGAGCTTGGCAAAGGAAATGGACAGAGAAGAAAGGGGCGGATCGCACCAGCCGAGGTGCAGTTGACGTTGTTCGAGATGAAGGATGACAGGCTTCGCGAAGAAATCAAGAAACTCGATCTTGAGAAGATGACACCGATCGAGGCGCTGCAAAGACTAGCTGACCTGAGGAAACGCCTACAAGATTGACCAACACTGAGCATTCAACTATGAATCCCGAACCACTTACAGTCGACTTTGAAAACGTCCAGGCGCATTATGACCTCTCGGACGACTTCTTCAAGCTATATCTTGATCCAACGATGACATACTCCTGTGCCTACTTTCCCACAGGCAAAGAGACGCTCGAGGAAGCCCAGATCGCGAAGCTCGATCTCTCGCTCGGCAAGCTCAAACTCAAACCCGGTGAACGCCTGCTCGACATTGGATGTGGATGGGGCTCGACGGCAAGGCGCACTCACGAGAAGTACGGGGTGACAGTTGTTGGTTTAACGTTGAGCAAGAATCAATTCGAGTATGCAAGTCACCTGGCGGCAAGACAGGATGGGCTAGAGTTTCGCCTGGAAGGTTGGGAGACGTACAATGACCCGTGCGACAAGATCATTTCGATTGGCGCGTTTGAACACTTCACTCCTCCAAAATATGATGCCTTCTTTGCACGCTGCAAAAAGCTGCTGCCAGAGAATGGATTGATGCTTCTTCACACTATCACCACAGGGAAACAGAACAGAACGTTCACCTTTCTCCGATGGACTCATTTCATCATCTCGAACATTTTCCCGGGCGGCAGACTTCCTGACCCTGAGCAAGTTGTTAGCCATAGTCGTCTGAGTGGATTCGAACTCTTGCATGTGGAAAGTCTGCGCTTGCATTATGCGCACACGCTGGATCTCTGGGCAACGGACCTTCAGAGAAACCGTGACAAGGCGGTCCAAGTGACGAGCGAGCAGACGTACAACACGTACATGAAGTATCTGACTTCGTGCGCGGATCGTTTCCGAACTGGGGAGATCAATGTGTATCAATTCTTGTTGAGGGTGATATAAGAAGAGTTTATCGTTGGTGCAGCGGAGGGATAGTCAATTGGTTTGCACAAGAACCCATGTTGCATTTGCACTTTGCGCGATCCGGGTGATAAAGAGTCTAACAGGGCCGATATGTGGGGAGGGACAACTCACATAACCACAATACCTAAGGAGGAGTCATGAGCTCCAAACTTAATGTCAAACAGTGGCTCATCGCCACAGGTGTCACTTTCGTTGTTTTCTCCATCTTGGCCTATTTTGTGCAGCGAGCTCTGTGGGTGCATTGGAATCCAGATCAAGGCCTCCCACAACCGGAAAACCTGACAATGCTCAGATTTTGGATGTACCTCTCTCGCCTCGTTTTCTGCGCGATATTTGTGTACATGTTTAGCTTGGGATACCAGGGGAAACCAGGGATTGGTGAAGGATTCCGATTCGGACTGTGGGTCGGATTATTGACTAATCTACCCGGCGTGTTCTCCAGCATGGTGGTAACGACTACATCTTTGGATTTCTTGTTAGCCAGAACTCTGGTTGGATTCGTTCAGGCCATTCTGGGTGGACTGATTGTAGGATTGATTTACAAAGGTCAGAAGGTAGCAACGACGTAAGATGGCAGGACAGTAACCGACGCATGCGGCGCATCGTGTGCTTCATTTTGTTCTGTTCTCAGTCGTGCTTGCCGACTTGTATTTCTGTCACGGCTGATGGTCTGCTTGGTCTTGATGCTCGATGAACACGGCTGAGATTTGATGATTCTCTGCCCCGAGCCGGGTAAATGAACGTGCTAGCTGTTTGCCCCGAAAACGCGTAGTGTTTTCGGGCTTGACGAAACCACGGCACAGATGCTTCTGAACGGGCAACCTGTGCGGAGGAATAATTCACTCACCTAACAACACACAGGGAGAAGTCATGAACTCTAAACTCAATGTCAGACAATGGATCATTGCTGCAATTGCTGTGTTTGTTTTTTCGTCGATTTGGAACGTCTTGGTGGCCCGGCTTATCATGGCGCCTTCGTACCCATCTCTGTACCCGGTCAACCCAACGTCAGAGGACTTGATGATGCAGAGAGTATTGATCTATCTGGGCCGTGCTCTTGCTGCTTTAATCTTTGCGTTCGTGTTTACCCGTGGCTATGAGGGTAAACCGGGAATCGGCGAAGGATTGCGATACGGACTGTTGATTGGATTGTTGATGCAACTGCCTGCGATTCTCTTTAACCTGGGCCTAAGCGGCCTCCCGAGTACCTACCTTTTACTTCGAGCTGTATTTGGGCTCGTTGATGCAATTGTGGCCGGCACAATTGTAGCAATGATCTATAAGGGTCAACCAAAGGCCGCAAGTTAGAGGGAAGAGGAAGTCACAGGCGCATGTCTCTTGGCATGCGCTTGGCTTTTGTTCTGATCCCTGTCTGATCATAAGAGCTGTCGACCTCAAGCGGTATAGCAGCTAGGGTACTACCCTGGATGGCTGCTCTTGAGATAAGGGTGATCTTCAATGAGTCTGTACCCCCAGCCGAATAAGTGGACGTGTGGTCCGTTTGCGCTAAAACACGCGCTCGTGATGCTCGGAGTCTTCGTAGATGAGAAGGAGGTCTCCCACATCGCTGGCACGCACTGGTGGACTGGGACGGATGAAATCAAGCTCGCCCGTGCAGCAAAGGCATACGAATGTGAGTTGATGTTCGTTCGTCGGAAAAGTGCAGACCGTGCAAAGCGCGAGCTTTTGCTGTGCCTCAAGAAAGGCTATCCCACACTTCTGTGTGTAGATAGATGGAGTCACTGGATTACCGTCGTCAACGCTGAGCGGGGAAGGTTTGTCGTGCTTGATAGCCAGCGTGATCCCGTTGTTTGGGTAAACTCATGGAGCGAACTGAAGAACCGCTGGCATTACCCTGCCACCGACAAGGAAGACCCAGGCAGTGTTGAACACTTCTTCGACTTGCACATCCTTATTCCAAAATTCCGAGTGCGGACGAAAGCAAAGTTCTCAATTGCCCGCGCTTGGCATCTCAGGAGGCCCGAGAACCGATTCTTTGCACATCAGTGGGATGCTTACTTCGAGGATTTGCTCCATATTTGCCGACCAAGGACACCACTCAGTGAGATGTTTATTTCAATGGGGGAATTTCTGCGCCGTCACGGCGAAATGGTGGTGTCAGAGATCTTGCACCGGAATGGTGAGGCACGTCACGGTCGAGTCGACGTGTGGAAGTCGCGCCTGCGGAAGACACTGAAGAATCTGCAGTTCGTCGCGGACACTTACGGTCTCATCATTCACATTGAAGATGAGAAGAGAGCAATTGCTGGAGTCACAGCGCAGCTGATGAAATCAGCGGAAAGCGAAGCACAAAACGGTAAACAAAGAATTTAGGAGAAAGAATCCTATCTGCTGATGTGTTTCCATGAGACCGAAGGTAAACGATGACGCTTGCTGACATCCAAATGCTCTATGAGTTCAATTATTGGGCCAATGCACGCCTTATGACTGTCGTGAAGTCGCTACGCGAAGAGCAATTTGCAGAGGACCTTGGTTCGAGTCACCGAAGTATTCATGGAACGCTCGTTCACATCGTTGGAGCTGAACACATCTGGCTCTCGCGCTGGACTGGCCAGCCAGTTTTCAAACTCATCGATCCGAAGGATTATCCAACGATTACGGCAGTTCAACAGAAATGGGACGAAGTTGAGCAAGGAATGAGCGGGTTCGTTTCAGAGCTGACGGATGAAAGGCTCTCAGCGGTTCTGACGTACAAAACGACGGAAGAAAAGCAGTTTTCGAACGTCCTCTGGCAGATGATGCAACACCTCGTCAATCATTCAACCTATCATCGTGGACAGATTGTAACGATGCTTCGGCAGCTTGGGGTGAAGCCAGTCGGCACTGATCTTATTACCTTCTATCGAGAGAAACAATCATAGGGCTCGAGACCTGCGTGAGGAGAGCGAGATGTTCGCGAATCCCCTGCGAGTGCTTCCCGTCTAGGGCGTCTGATTATTTCACTTGCGTCTTAGCTTTCTTCCCTTTACATTTGCCTGTGCTCCAGAAGATTTAGGCGTCTGAGCACCACATCTTGAAATCCTTCCACTCCAAAAGGGAAAAATCCCCGATAGCGTGAATTTCCCTGAACAGACTGGAGAAGAGTCTAGTCCAGAAACAGCGACGCTTCTGTTCACATCTAATAAACCCATAATCAACTAATCCAATCCACCTATCAGGAGATCCTTCCATGAACGTTAAGAAACTCCTCCTTGCAGCTCTCGTCGTGGGGGTGGTGGCCAACGTGCTTGATTTCATCGTGCACGGACAGATTCTGGCTGGGGCGTTTTACTCTAAGTTAACTAGCCTCTTCAGGCAGGATATGTCAATGGTGTGGCCTATCATTGGGGATTTTGTGTGGGCGCTTGTCTTTGTCTGGGTCTACAACCGCGTCTACAGTAGCTTCAGTGGTGGGGCCAAAGGCGGAGCAACCTATGGGTTGTACGTCGGCATTCTGTTCAATTTCCCAGCTAACTTATTCATGAACGTGATGTTTGTAGGTTTTCCCTACGGGCTTGCCTGGATTTGGGTTATATGGGGAATCATCGCCGCAGTGATCAATGGCGCTGTGGCTGGCGCAATTTACAAGAAGGAGAAAGCACCCGCGATCGCATAGCCTACCACACACGTCTGAGCAAAAGGGTGGCCCCAATAAAAATGGGATCACCCTTTTTTTATTTTTTGCATTCGACCTTCACAACTGCTTTCTGGATCGATTGAGTGTCCGCGTGCCGCGAGGAATTCGTGAAGGAATCTCGTTGTTTCAGGTGCCTCACGTGTTCGGCTTTTTGAGAACAACGATGGAACGGACGGTTTTCTCTTGTGAGGAACGGGTTTTTCTGTTATATTTCTTGTTGAGTAGATCGAGAATTGAATCGTCTATCGACCTTCCTCCTTGTTATTGATCGAAAATGAACCAAAGAAAACTCTACCGAACAATAGAATCCCTACGGCCAGAACGCTTCGACACGAGCGATGAGCTTCTCATGTACCTTCTTGACGAGATTGTCAAGCACGAAGGGATGAATATGAGTGGTGGGCGAATCTGGAAGCTTAACCCCCGGAAGAATTCCTATGTCCTGCTCAAGCAAATCGGTGATATCGAGCGTCTGCCAAGCGGTTTTTCCATCCGGATCTCCGAGTATCCCCCAATTCATGAAATAGCCCGTCGGCGCTCAATGGTCGCAGAGGAGACGCACAAGTTTCTACGGAAGAAGGGAATAGGAGGATATGCGGCGACAGGAATTGGAGAGAAGGTGAAGGTGCGAAACGCTTTTCTGTACCCCTATCTCCTCGCCGTCAATTCTGATACAAAGGACGACCGGATTCTTGATACACTGAATATTGTCAGCAGTGCGGCGACGTCGATTCTGAAGAGCAAGCGGATTGAAGCGCAGACAAAACTTCTCGAAAAGGATCTTGACCAGGCCTACAAGATTCAAAAAAGTATCCTTCCGGCGCACCAGTTGACATTTGGTGATTATGAGCTCTTTGGCATTTCCCTTCCAGATCGAATCGTTGGGGGAGATTTTTTTGACTATCTTTCCGTCGGAGATGGAAGCGACCGGCTTGCCGTTGTCATTGGCGATGCGGCAAGCAAAGGCCTTTCCGCTGCCATTGAAGCCCTTTACATTTCAGGTGCGCTCAAGATGGGTGCATCATTCGAGTCCAAAATGACAACGTTAATCAAAAGAATCAACAATTTGGTCGATCAGACATTCGCAGATGAGCGGTTCGTGACCTTGTTCTACGCTGAGCTTTTGAACAATACGAATGGCCTGTGTCTCTATACGAACGCGGGACACAACGCGCCGATGTACTACAAGGCAGGAACCGGCACAATCGAGCTCCTTGAGAATACAGGTCCTGTCCTCGGACTCGCCCCCGACCAAAAATACCAGACCGAGAATATCAACTTGGCGAAGGGGGATATTCTTCTCCTCTACACGGATGGGATTGTCGAGGCAGCTGATGTGAACTTCAAGCTCTACGGTGAAGATCGATTGAAGCAGAAACTTCTCCAAGTGAAGGATCTCGCCCCGCGTGAAATCGCAGAGTCCATCCTCGAAGAGGTACAGCAATTCAGCGCCCAAGCTCCCTACTCCGATGATAAGACACTCGTGGCAATCAAGCGGGTGAGATAATTCACAACCTGTGGTATTTGAACTCACTCGCGTTGATTTTCGAGTCTGTTTTCTATACCTTCTGATGCTGACCGGCCATCGTTTCTAATATGTGTACGAAAACCAAGGGTGCGTATGATGACTGGCTTTGAGACACCCGTGAGTCGCAAGAGCGAGATATTTTCAGAGGCTGAACAGAAATCTCTCTCCCCTTTCTTCACGAATCTCGACAAGCCGGTCTTCGGACTGAGGCTCCCGCAGGAGATTGCCGGAGCACTGTTTTCACGGTACAGTCGGTCATCGAAGAGTCTGCGGCAGGTTTTTCTTGAGGAGTTTCTCGGAAATCCTGACCTCTCGCTTGAAGAGCAATTGGATGTGCAAGCCAGACTCACCGAAAACAGCGCTGCACTCAAGAAAGCAAGGGAGTTCTATGACAGAGTGCTCGTTGGCTATGGGGATGACTCTGTTGCGCAGCTTGGCGCGGCTCACATAGCATGCGAGTGCGTGTCGAACGTTGCCGTCAACCTTCTCGAAGATTCACGGATTGGAATCGCCCCCCTCGAGAAATCAACCCGATACGTCCGCTTTGATCAGAAGGATGAGAATGGTGAGTATCCTATCTGCAAAGAGCCGAGAATCATGGCTTCGTCTTACCGCAACGAGTACCTCGAAGTCATGAACGCTCTCTTTGACACGTATTCAAGTCAGCTTGATCCGATGATTGGGTTCATTAAGAACAACCTGCCCATCACTTCGATCGAGTTCAAGCACCCTCGGACTGGTGAGACAGTGCTCTACAAAGACACGAAGAACGATGATCAACTGAGGAAGTGGGCGGAGGGCGCATACCGTTCGACAGTCCGAGCCCACGCCTGCGATGCACTGCGAGCGTACTTGCCGGCTGCCACGTTGACAAATGTGGGTCTGTTTGGTGTCGGCCAGGCATTCGAACATCTCCTCACCAAGCTTTATTCCCACGGGTTGACAGAGGCCAACGCCCTCGCGAGCTCCATTCATGAGGAGCTGAACAAGATTATCCCCTCATTCGTCAGACGCGCCCGAACCAGCGACTACCTAACGAAAACACAACATGCAACACGAGCCCTGGCTGAGACGTTAACTGCCAACATGCCGATTGAGCCGGGTGAGCCAGTAACACTCCTGGAGTACGATGAGAACGCGGAGGAGAAAGTCCTTGCCGCTATCCTGTACCCGCACTCGACTCAGCCGCTGATCACATTACGTCGGCTCGCCCATGAGTTGACGGCGCAACAAAGAGGGCAGTGCCTTGATGAATACCTGGGCCGGAGGCAGACGCGGAGGGATAAACCAGGGCGCTCGTTCGAGCACGTTTATTATACATTTGATATCCTCGCGAACCTGGGTCTCTATCGCGACCTGCACAGGCATCGGATGTTGAGTCAAGAGCGGCAAGATTTCACGGCTGTTCACGGGTATGATACTCCACCTGAGATCGAAGAGATCGGGTTCAAACCGAGTTTTGACCGGTGCATGGAAAGAGCAGCAACGCTGTGGCAGAGAATCCACAAAGATTTGCCGCTGGAGTCACAGTACGTCGTCCCATTTGCTTATCGAGTGAGATGGTCCATAAAGGTTAACCTCCGAGAGTTAGTTTTTCTTGGCGAACTGCGTACGATGCCACAGGGGCATCCGGATTATCGAATCATCGTCCAGCAGATGTGGCGAAAGGTACAGGAAGTTCACCCGACACTTGCACAGTACGCGAAGTTCATTGATTGGAAGACGTATCGTCTCGGTCGCCTCCAGTCAGAGATGCAAAGCGAATTCAAGAAGTCAACGTTTGAGGGTTAACGCTCATACAGACTCTTGATCTGCAATTGTTGGTAACCTCCAAGAATGACGCGGTACTGAGTTCCCACCGACACGCTCCCGCCTTGTATTTCTCTTGCCGAATGAGTATCTTTTTTGGAAAATTCTCCGCAGTCTGATGATTCAAGTTGCCGTCGGGATTGTTGAACGCGATGGTCATATCCTGGTCTGCCAACGGAAGCGGGGCTCGCGATATGAGTTGAAGTGGGAATTCCCTGGCGGCAAAGTGGAAAACGGAGAAAATCTGGAGATTTCCTTGAAGCGCGAGCTGTCTGAAGAGTTGAGCATCACCGCCGATGTTGGTGAAGAGATATTCCAGCAGCGATGGATTTATCCTGACCGCGGAGAGTTCGAGCTTCATTTCTTCACGGTGCAAAAGTTCTCGGGCGAGCCAAAGAATCAGGCCTTCGAGCAGATCCTGTGGGTTTCTCCTCAGGATCTCAACAAGCTCAATCTCCTCGAAGGGAGCAAAGCAGTCATTCGACATATCACAGGAAGCTCGCGAGGGTAACGGAATCCAAAGTACTACGATGCATCTCGGCTTTATGATCCCGAAGAAGGACACGCTTCCACTTGGGGATTGTCGCCACAGATTGACGCTTCAACGCACCATCTTTCGTTGGTACGCTCGGAGAAGACGACCACTCCCTTGGCGAAAGACAAGTGATCCCTACAAGATTCTTGTCTCTGAGATCATGTTGCAGCAAACGCAGGTGAGCCGCGTCACCCAGAAGTATAAGGAGTTCCTGAAACGCTTTCCAACGCTCGCATCTCTTGCTCGAGCACGGACGAGCAGCGTCATCCGAGCGTGGTCGGGGCTCGGCTACAACGCCCGTGCTTTGAGGTTACAGAACCTTGCGCGACTGGTTGTTCGAGAGTACGGCGGGAGGATCCCAGAGGATCCTGATCTTCTTCTCACATTGCCTGGTATTGGCAAGTACTCAGCGAATGCGATTGCATGTTTTGCTTTCCACCGAGAGGTTCCGGTTGTGGACACTAACATCCACAGGGTCCTCTCGCGCATCTTCTGGCGAGCACATCACCCGAAAGATAGAGTTGCAGAGCGATCAGCGTGGCGGGCTGCCGAAATGCTTCTTCCGCGTGGTTGTTCTCGCGATTGGACGCTTGCGCTCATGGATCTGGGAGCAACAATCTGTACTGCGCGTCGTCCGTTGTGTGCGGAATGCCCCGTCAGTGCTATTTGCAGGAGTGCATTTTTGCTTGATGGAAACGAAACTGGTAAGCGAAGAGCGAAAGAGGAACCCTCGCACGATGGTGTGCCGAATCGGCTGTACCGAGGCCGAATCGTGGAAGTGCTTCGGAATGTTAACGGGCGCGGCGACATCGAGTTACACGAGCTTGGAAAGAGAATCAAGACGCCCTTCAAGAGAAGCGAGGAAGCGTGGTTGCGCTCACTGCTTCGAGGCTTGGAGGACGATGGCCTCGTGAAAATACACGGGCGTTTTCCAAGCGGAGTTCGGGTCTCGCTGCCATGAAGACTCTGGATAAGAAAATCCTTCAGCAGCTCTATAGATTGCATGGAGAGCGCCGAGAAGCAATTCAGAAACGTCTCAAGGATTTTTCTCAAGTGCTCCCTTCCCAATACTTCTATGAGCTGGCGTATTGCATTCTCACTCCGCAATCAAGTGCGGTCAATGCTACTCAGGCTGTGGGAAGACTTCAGGCCAGTAGCTTTTTTGAGATGCCCTTTGACCCCGAGCCGATTCTTTTTCAGAAAGATTTCTACATTCGATTTCATAGGACAAAAGCTCGACTTCTCCTCCGGCTAAGAGAAAGCTTTCCTGATATTCTTGATGCCCTTTCGGAAAGTACACCACCCGCGGTCCTTCGCGAATGGCTGGTGGAACACGTCCACGGGTTTGGATACAAGGAAGCCTCACACTTCCTGAGGAATATCGGTCACCGTGACCTGGCTATTCTTGATCGGCATATTCTGAAGAATCTCAAGAGACTTGGTGCAATCCGCGCCATCCCGAAGACTTTGACGCGAAAACAGTATTTGATCCTCGAGAGCCAGTTTCATCGGTTCGCCGACACCGTCGGTATTCCACTTGATGAACTTGACCTTCTCTTTTGGAGCATTGAGACAGGGGAGATCTTGAAGTGAAGATGGATTTGTGGTCAGCTCCAGAGCACCACTGAACAGAAATATCATGAAGGTTTTTGTTCTCGTCACGAGTACGATGAGAAGCGCCGTTGTCCTTGACCTCGGAAGGTCAAGACCGGTTGAGCGCATTATCATCGCTGAAGTTGATGCGCAACGTGCACACATAGGAGAGGGTTGGGATTGAGATGAAGAAGCTCAACAATCAGACTCGAAAGATCACAAGACACAGAGAATTCGCATTCATTTTCTTTGCCCTCGTTGCTGTTCTGCTTGCTGTCGCGGAGGGTTCTTCTTCATCCCTTCAAGAACGGCAGCTGAGAATCATTGTCGAAGGAGACACCGCTCATCCGATCTCTGTTTCGAGTTACGTGGAGAATGGGCTGACATACATCTCGCTTGACGATCTGTCAACGGCCCTTGGAATCAGAACGTTCTGGAATGACCAGACAAAGAAGCTCGAGCTAATGATGAAGAATTACCGTGTTAAGTTTACCGCCGATAACCCGTTTGTCGGCATCACAGGCCTCACAACGAACGAAGTGAGTGTTCAACAGCTTCCCGTCTCCGTGAAGTTCCGGGAGAGAAAACTTTTCGTCCCGGTCGCGTTCTTTCTGCCCCTTTTCAATGATGTCTCTGAGAGGCGGCTTGCGCTCTTCAGAACTCCCGAGGTAGCTCACGTCGAGCCGCCACGCCCAGCGGGCCCCGGCAGCGTCGGAGCGAGTCCATTCGATATTACCGATCTCTCGTTTGAGCCAAAGCTGAATGGATACCTTGTGCGAATCGGCGCTACAAAGCACTTCGACGAATTCGAAAGCTGGCAAAAACCCGATGGGTGGCTTTATGTGACGATTGCCAATGCAAAGGTAGATTTAGAGAGGGTTAATGGGGCGCAGTCCACGGGAATCTTCAACAAGATTCTTGCCATCCAGTATCCAACATCCGTTCAGTTGACCTTCAAGCTTGCGAAGACCATCGCGAGCAGCGAGATCGTCTCTGACCCGTCGAGCAACGATATCCTTCTCTCGCTTCGATTCCCCACAGCGGCGGACAGTCTGGCAGCAGAGGGCGAGCGGCAGGAGCTACTCAGTGCACTTGAAGGTGCGAGAAAGCGCTGGAAACTCGACGCCATTGTCATTGATGCGGGTCACGGGGGAGGGGATCCGGGAGCGATTGGAGTATCTCGTGTCCGAGAAAAGGATGTCACGCTTGGCATCGCGTTGAAGCTTGGAAAACTGATCGAGAAGAATCTCAAGGGTGTGAAAGTCGTGTACACCCGAAAGATGGACACGTTTGTGGAACTCTACAGAAGAGGACAGATTGCGAATGAAGCCGGGGGGAAACTTTTCATCAGCATTCATGGCAACTCGATGAGGAGAAAGCCGCACACTATGAACGGCTTCGAGATCTATCTTCTGCGCCCGGGGCGGACAGAGGAAGCCGTTAGGATCGCAGAACGCGAGAATGCAGTGATCAAATTGGAGAAAGGCTACGAGAAGCGCTATCAGGAATTGACCGAGGAGAACTTTATCCTTGTCACGATGGCGCAGAGTGCACACATGAAGTACAGCGAGCGATTTGCAGAGATTCTGGAGGAAGAAATGGGGAACCACCTTTTACTTGCTGATGACGGTGTGAAACAAGCTGGGTTCCTCGTCCTCGTCGGGGCTTCGATGCCGAACGTTCTTGTCGAGACGGGGTATCTTTCAAACCGGAAGGAAGAAAAATTCCTCAAGAGTAATGCGGGACAGGAGAAGATTGCCGAGGCGATCTACTTAGCAGTCAAGAAATACAAGAGCGAATATGAAAAAGCCCTGGATGAAGGAAAGGAAATGGGTAGTTCTCAATAGGGGGTTGGTTGGCACCTGTCTTCTGAGCAAGGAGCAACTGCAGATACTCACATAAACGCTCACCTGCTAACTCTATTACTTCTGCTTCAGAATTTCATACAGAGCTTTCTTCTTCTTCCCCTCTCCATACTTGCCAAGCCAGTAAAGAGCTGATTCCCTGAGCCCGTAGTCTTCATCACTCTTCGCAACACGGACGAGGAAGTCACTTCCCCGGCTCGTCCCTGTGCGTGCAATGGAGTAGAGGAATCTTTCCTTGAGCATCGTGCTGTCCTTCGGTGTTGCGGTGTAGAACTCTATGAGGGTTCCTGCGGCGGCGTCCCTATCTTTCCCATACCTTCCGATGTAGTAGATTGCGCCATGTCTGAGACGACGGTCAGGATCGTTCTTCGCAACCTCTTTAAGGGTAGGGAGAAGATCGAATTTCTCATACCGGCTGAAAATCCTCAGTGCTTCCTCTCGAAGTTGCGGGTTTTCATTTCGGTCAATGAGGAGATCTCTCACAGTTTGGAATGACTCAGAATCGCGATCGGCAGCGATTCCTCGAAGGGCCGAGATCTTCAGCCTTGTATTCTCATCGATGTTCCTAGTTTTTCCTACCATGGGCCAATACCCGTATCCCCATTCCATATCATCCTGCATCTCATCGGAGAAAACCCAAACTGCATTTCGGTCGCCAATGGGAAAATCGGCGTCGAGGGCCAGAAACGGGGCAATAGCTATATCAGGGATCTCAACATGAACATCGGGGATGGCCACATGTACTCTCCCACGGACAATGCTGTCACTTGTCACCACAATGTTCCTCTCAATCCGTGTCTGCAGTTCCGCAAGATCCTCAAGCGCATCGCCGCGATAACTGCTTCCGGGGAAATCTCTAAGATATTTCTTCAGCGCCTCAACCGCCTTCCGTTGATTTTGATATTTCAAACAGTAGGCGTACCAGTAGCTCGCATCATCACGATACGAACTCTTTGGGTAGAGCTTGAGAACCTCCTCGAACTTCTTTTGGGCATCTTTCCAGTTCGATTGCAGGACAAGATTGTAAGCGGTTTTGTAGAGTTGGTAAGCGGGGTCATCTTGCTGCTCAAAGCTCCAGTTCTCGAAGCTCCGTTGTGCGGTGCTGCAGAACGCCGTGGGTATCATAAGCGCAACCAAAAATAACATGGGGTTTCTCATTGTCTCTTCTCCTCACGTAGAAAGAATCACTTTTGTTCTACTCTGCCTGTGCAGCTTGGAGCAGGCGCACTTCGTGAGCAAGCTCATGGACTCGGATTCTCATGACCAGATTATTCCGCTCGATGCCTTCTTTCACCAAGTCGAGTTTTAAGCTGTCCCGTTCATTCTTCACTTTTGACAGCTGCAAGAGCACGACGTCAAGTTCTGAAAGCAACTGCTGTTCGCGTGGATCCAGAGGCAATCGTTTCAGGTTTCGGCACTCAGCAGCCAGCTTCTTCGACGTCTCTTGCTCCGATACCAGATCGGTGGCCGCCTCCTTTGATTCATCCGTGTTCTTCACAGCGATCAGGAACGCCTTCGTCTTCTGGAAGAATTGGAGTAAGGGCTGGCTGATTTCTTGTGTTAGACTGCTCAAGGTGGGCGATTCTGTCGCCGCTGGTTGAGCTTGCACCTGCTCGGCGGTTGGCTGCGTGACTTCAGTCTGAGGTTTCTTACTCAAGTATGGAGAAAGAATCCCAAGCGTCACAATCGTACCCAGAGCAAAGCCGAGTAGTCCGTAGGCTACCTTGGGCGAGAGAACGCCCTTGGTATCTTCGCCTCTGAAGATTTCCAGAAACTTTTCGAGCCCACGGGAAGGAGACCGTGAAGTTTTTATTCGAACTTCAACTGCCTTCCAGTAGCCATCCCAATAACCCTCCGGAAGTGCCGGCAACTCGTGCTGGTGAGCATCGAGCGCTTGGATTGCTTTCTCGACGTTTCTTCGTTCCGCCGAACACTTTTCGCACCTCGCCAAATGATTCTCAATTGCGGCCCGTTCTCCTTCTTGAAGTGCGCCAGAGAGAAAGTCGTAGAGTCTATCGCCAACGTGCTTCTTCCTAAACATAGTCTCAGTCCTGCAAAACTGTTGAATTCAATCCCGCATATAATGAAGATACTTCTGCAATTTCATCATCGCTCGGTGGAGTTGCTGCTTCACTGTGCCCTCTGAACATCCCAAAATCTCGCTGACTTCTCGTGTCGAGAAACCTTCGTAATGCCTCAGCACCAATACTGCCTGCTGCCTCTGCGACAATCGTCCGATTGCCCGGTCAAGATGGTCACCAACGTCAATCAGCTCAATGTTAGGATTCTCAGCGAGCTCTTTTCTGTCTTCGTACTCGCCGTCTTTCATTGGGCTCTCACTTCTGTTTTCCCGTCCTCTTTCTCTCAATGCGTTGAGGGAAAGGTTAACGACTGTACGGTACAGGTACGTAGAGAACTTTGCTTCGCCCCGAAAATTTCGTATCCTCTGATAAATTCGCACGAAAGCTTCTTGCGAGGCATCCTCGGCGTCGTGATGACTCCTGAGTACCCTGTATGCAATCTGGTACGCGTAACGCTGATGTCGTTCGACGAGTACCCGGAATGCATTGAGATTGCCTTGGCAAACCTGCTCGACCAGCCCCTGGTCGTCCGTTTGGGCCATATGTGAGGATCTGTTCATCTCATTTGACAATACATACGGCTCGGTAGTTGACAGGTTGCGGGTTCTGGAACTCACAGGAGGTAAACTTCAGGAAAGCGAGGCCTGCGACGAGCTTTCTAGCGATGGCAACCTGAACCCCCTCCCAGCCTGCTCCCAGTTGAATTGACCATCAAACAATCAGGACGGGGATGGGCAATTGATGCCGCACTCTCGTAATCGATGCACCAAAGAAGATATCTTTCAATCCTTGATGTCGATGCCCACCCATGACAAGCAGATTGATGTTTGCCTTCTTCGCGAGTTCGACGAGCTGTTGGGGAGCTCGCCCAAAACCGAGCATAGCGTGGGCTCAATCCCAGATTGACGCAAGGGTCAAAAATAGGATTGGCAGTTTCAATAAACTACTCCGTGGGGTTAGTCAGCCAACTCTGAGGAGGAGAATGGGCACCCTGATCCGGTGTCGGACCCGGGTCGCCGTCGTTCCCCGCACTAGATCTGCGAGAAAACGGTGGCCGTGCGTGCTCATCGCCACAAGGTCGCATCCTTTTTCCTCCACCCACTTGACGATCTGTGTCGCGGGATCGCCGTACGCAAGCTCAGCCTCTGCAGAGATTCCAGCAGATTGGAATTCTTTTCGGACTTTTCCCAGGTAAGCTGTGTCTTCAGTGATTTCAGGACTCACAGCATCCGGACCATAGGTTCGCGCAGCCCAACCGTCGGCGACGTGCAGTAAAACCACACGACCTTGCGTGAATTTCGCCAGTTGCTTGATGTGTTCAATAATTGCCTGGTCGGTCGGCGTCCCGTCCAGGGTGACGAGAATTGTTTTATACATATTCCTTCCGTCTCACAGTTTTTTTACCCACCAGCAATGACACGCCACGCTGCTTGGATTGAATCCGGTAAACCGTAGAGGTCCATCGCGGTTATCAGAAGCGCACTTCCCCATCCGGCAATCAGGAGGAACAAGCCAAGTTTCCACGCGCCCATGCGCTTCCGGGAAGAACTCAAATGGAGAAGCGGGAACATGGCAAACGGGAGTTGAAGAGCCAATATCACCTGACTGAGTGTCAGCAAGTCGTTCACACTGCTGTTCCCGCGAATACCAATGATTAAGACTGCAGGCAGGATGGCCAAGCCGCGTGTCAGCAGACGCCGCAGCCAAGGATTGATTCTCCAATGCATGAAGCCTTCCATCACGACTTGGCCGGCAAGTGTTCCCGTAATGGTGCTGCTCTGACCGCTCGCGAGAAGAGCCACTGCGAACAGGATGCTCGCGGCTGCAGTCCCCATGAGCGGTGCAAGCGTCAGGTACGCGACGCGGATCCAGTCTGCATCTGCGCCAAACACCACGACACCTTCACCCGGTACCATCACACTGTCTTTGCCAAAGAACACCATCGCTGCAAGAACCAAGATAGCCGCATTAACGAAAAAAGCAATAGTCAGGGACACAACCGAATCGATGGTGTTAAACCGAATGCCGCGTCGAATGGAAGCTTCATCTTTCTGCAGTTTGCGGCTTTGTACAAGAGCAGAATGGAGAAAGAGATTGTGGGGCATCACCGTGGCCCCAATGATGCCGACGGCAACATAGATCATTCCCAGTTTTCGAAATCCTGGAGTAATCATCGCACGTCCCATTTCAAGAAGACTCGGCTGTGTTTGCGGGAGTACAACAATTTCGATGAAATAACAGACGCCCATTGTGGCCACGAGGAGGAGAACAACAGCCTCGATCATCCGCATGCCGAATCGTTGTAGGGCCAGGAGGAGCAAGACGTCCATCCCAGTGATGATAACCGCCCAAAGGAGAGGAATGTGGAACAAGAGGTTGAGTGCGACGGCACTCCCGAGCACCTCGGCCAGATCACACGCTCCTATCGCCAATTCGCAGAAGAGCCAGTTAGGCCAGCGAGTCCATTTCGGATACCAGTCGCGCATGCATTGGGCCAGATCCTTGCCCGTCACGACGCCCAAGCGCGCTGCAATGACTTGCATGAAGATGGCCATCAAGCTCGCGACACCTACTACCCATAACAGGTCGTACTTGAACTGTGCACCTCCGAGCAGGTCCGTTCCCCAGTTGCCAGGATCCATGTAGCCAACGCTCACAAGGACAGCTGGTCCCACAAAAGCTTTCCATTGCTGCCAGAAGCCGGCATCGTGGTGTGGCACTTCTACACTGCCGTGTATCCCTTCAAGCGAAAGATGGCTGGTGTGCGAAGTTTTGGGAATAGCAGAATCACCGGAGTTTGTTTGTTGCTCTGACCTGTTCATCTGTGAGTACTAAGATTTCTTCCCTTTTTCCAAACATTCCAAGCCTTCCCGGTAAGAAAAATAGGCAATCACAACTGAACCGAGAGCATCAACATATCCAATGTTTGTAATCTGATATATTAGACTCGCAATCAACAGTGTTACGGACATATAGATGCAGACTTTTGTGCAGTTGCCATCGGCAATGATTGGTCGAGAATTCAGCTGTCTCCCAACGCGAAGTTTTGCCACCATCAAGGCCAGCATGATGAGTATTGATAGAAGAGAGATGATGAGACCTGGAACGGTTGATTCTGGCTTATGATTTGTCACTGCTACCGCAATTGCACTGAAAGCCAATCCCAAGGACAGAGCATAGAATGAAACGCCGGTGATCTTCAGCGCGAATTTTTCAAAGTCATCTCTCACCACGTTATTGTTGTCTTGAATTCTCGTTATCATGTGAGCAATTCCAATTGCAGAAACTGTCTCAATGAGACTATCAATGCCGAAGCCGAACAGCGTCAGTGTTTGATCGGCATATCCAAAATAAAGCGAGAATGCGGCTTCAAGCAGACATGAAATGATCGTCAAGATACTCAAACCGGAAGCAATCTTGTAGAGCTGGCGTTTCTCCATGGTACGGTTTCCTCTAAGAACTACTCGCCCTCTGGTCGATCTCATGTTCGCTGGACACGGAATGGTCTACTTCAAGAGTATGAACACAACTCCAGCAAACAACGTATACCGAGGAGCATCATTATTCAGACCAAACTCTATTCCAAAGTCCCAGGAGATCGATCGATAAGGCTGATATGTGACGGCGAGTCCGTACACGGGTTTGAAATCATTGCTACGGATTTCACGGAGTTCACCGGCCCAACGCCATTGTCCTACGATAGCACCATCGAGCGCTGCAGAAATTTGCCATTGTGAGCGTCTTGAGGGAAGTTCGTACCCTAAGTATCTATATGCTAGATTGAAATCAAGGTGAGGGTCTCCGAAATCTTTGCCGAACAATCCCACAAATCTGAAGTTCGAAGTCAGAAAATTGTTGTCCTCATTGAGGACAATTGATTCCACTCTCAGAGCAGCGTCGGCGTCCGCGCGATCGCGCGACAGAAGAAGATACTGTACACCCACAGACAGATTCGTGAAATCGAGGCGCGAAGCAGATGGACCAGAGATACGCTTCTCGAGACCATCGGAGCTAGCCCTGAGTTGTATCCGGTCCGAGACAGAGAATTTCAGAACGACTGGACTCGTGATGTTGGATTCATCACTTCGACTGTGCATGTTCGCAAGTCCGAGTTCAGTTTCCAGAACACCCACCGCGGAGATCGCTGCGGGGTCGGTAACAGAGGGGCGTCCTGGGACGACGGCAATATCTCTTTGCGTTGACGAAGAACTCTCTTGTGCTCTATTTTCCTGCGAGACAAGCGTCACAGCAGAGAGGAACACTAAAGCAGTGTGCAAACGATTGTGAAAAATGGGCCTCATCACTTCAATCAAACGCGCTCGACAAAAATACTTTGTGCTAGTCGCTCGCTCACGAAGCACTCCCGCTTGCCAATGCTGACAAGCAGCGAGCCATCGAACTTTACTCGTTCCTTGACAGTAAGTTTCTTTCTCAAAGACAGCCCTAACTTTGTGGCGTACTGCAGGATCTCCGGGCTTGCATCGCTGACGCGAGTAATCTTGCATGTTCCGCCGGTTTCTACATCGGCCAGAGATTCACTCGAGGCTTCCCTTAGTTTTCCATCTTCCGTTGGGATCGGATCTCCATGGGGATCGGTCTTTGGGTACCCAAGAACCTCATCAATCTTTCGCTCCAACTCCTCTGATGTGCTGTGCTCGAGTCTCTCTGCCTCCCTATCGATTTCATCCCAGGGAAAACCAAGAAGCTCCACGAGAAGAGCTTCCCACAGGCGATGACGACGAACAATCCGTAGTGCGTGCTTTTTCCCCTTTTCGGTGAGCTCCACACCGTGGTACGGGGTGTATCGAAGCAGCCCCTGCTCAGAGAGCTTCTTAATCATATCGGTTACGGAGGCAGGGGCAATTGAAAGTTGTCCGGCAAGCGAGGAGGTTGTTACCCTTCGATCTATTGTCTGGAGCTTGTAGATGTGCTTCAGATAGTCTTCAATGTTTGGAGTCGGCATAGGTTCGCCTTTTAGGTTGACCTAAATCTAAATTTATAGAAATCTAACAAAATGTCAAGTGGAAAATATTCGCACCGCGGAATGTCCGGTTCTTGAGGCTATCGGTTCGGGCCTGCCGTCAAGGCCCTCTTACCATCAAGGATGAGGTTCGTGTCAATAACGACGGACTTTTTCAGCAGTAAATAGCGAAGTGCCTCTGAGATTTGGGTGGGTGTGAGTATCCCTGCAAAGGCCCTGGAAATGCGCTTGCGGCTGGTTGCTACAGCCATCGTGATATATTTCTTGATGAGCTCAGCGACCGCTTTCTCTCGTGGAACTGTACTTGCGCTCTCTCGCAGAGGTGGATCCCATCGGATTGGGATATCCCAGAGCCCGCCATCTTGTCGCGTGTAGCCGACCCGAAGAATCTTCAGAGCTTTCCATAACTTCTGGAGACCAGTTCCCAACTGACGGCGAGATGACTTGTTCCAAAGGTTAAGCGCAAGTGTGAGATGTTTCTGGGAGATTGGGCCTTTCTCCAGGATAACCTTGAAGGCAGCAAGCTCGAGTTTAGTGAACCTTGGCTGAACAGAATAGCTACGCCTGCGTCGACCCAAGTGGCTCTCGCCGAGTATCGCGAAGAGCGCAATCATCCATTTTCTCGACACAACTCCCGGAGTATCTTGGACCAAGTTGACTTCGAAGATCTGTCTGGATTCGACGTAACGTTTCCAGAATTTCTCCATGAGTTCGGCATAAGGGCTATTCCTGTACAACCGCGGATACCATCGACGAACTGAACCGTCGATTGCCCGAACAAGCGATGGGAAAAGAGCGTTCTTTCCCAGCGAGAGAGATGCAGCACCGACGTCTTGAATGAATTTGAGTAATTCCCTCTCCGTTGTGAGGGCAAATTCCGGCCTCAAGTGCCACTGTCGAGCACGCTTCTCTTCAAACTCTTCAACGGTCATTCATCCACCTTGTGCTCTCTTGATGTCTTACTCAACCGCGGAGTTCATCTCAACAAAATGGTAGAGAAAACTTCCCTGAGTTTCAATCATCTGCTCTGCAGAACGCATCGCGCGGTGTGATGACTGCTTTCCTTGACAAATCGAACTATTCTCGTTAACTTCAGATCGATTTCTCCACCGATGAATAGATTCCAGGATGAATGTAAGCATAGGAAACAAGGAGATTGAAGTAATAAGGAGCGACATCACCGAAGCCGACACTGAAGCAATCGTCAACGCAGCGAATAATCATCTGTGGATGGGGGCGGGGGTTGCAGGAGCGATTAAGCGGAAAGGTGGAATTGAGATCGAGCAAGAGGCCGTCTCAAAAGGTCCCATCAAAGTCGGAGAGGCGGTGATCACTGGAGGAGGTAAGCTGAAGGCGAAGTATGTCATCCATGCCGCCGGGATGGGCCAGGACCTTCAGACCGACGCCCAGAAGGTGAAGGAAGCGACAAGAAACAGTTTGAAGCTGGCTGAGTCACATAAGATCTCTTCAATAGCCTTCCCGGCGATCGGAACAGGTGTTGGTGGTTTTCCGACTGAGGCGTGCGCTGGAATCATGGTCAGCGAGGCGGCGAGTTTTCTCCAGAAATCACAATACGTTCGGAAGGTGACGTTTGTGCTCTTCGACGAACCAACTGCAAATGCCTTTCAAGTCGCACTCAAATCCCACACACGTCAATAACAAACCCAGCGAGAGCTCTGTAGACCATGGAGTGTGCTGACCACATCACTCATTATCGGCTTGACGGAGAGCTCTTCGATTACTTTGATGAGGGAACTGGAGCAACCCGGGAGTTCAGCGGGAGGCTGCGAGATTACATCCTGTCGCTGTGCGATATGAAGCCGGGGTCTCGAGTCCTTGACGTCGGCAGCGGATCTGGGTGGGTCGCACGTCAACTCGTGGCAAAGGGCACAAAGGTTGTATCAGTTGACCTTTCTCAGAGAAATCTTGAAAAGACAAAACTCACGCTTGGCCGGGAAGGCGCAGACTTCGTTCTGGCGGATGCTTACCGCTTGCCTTTTCGGAAGGGCTCTTTTGATGTGGTTGTGGTTTCGGAAGTTCTCGAGCACCTGAACTCACCGGCTGCTTGCCTTCAGGAGTTTGAGAGGATCCTTGCGCCGAATGGAAAAGTAATCGCCAGTACTCCATACAAGGAGAGAATCCAATACTACCTGTGCATTCACTGCAACAAGAAAACACCAGCGAATGCACATCTTCAAAGCTTTGACGAGCACTCGCTGGCGTTGCTCTTTCAGTCTCAGAACTTCCGCAGGATTCGTTTTCAAAAGTTTGGCAACAAAGCTCTTCTGTTCGCCCGAATCTATTACCTCCTGAGATTTCTTCCCTTTGGTGCGTGGAAAACTCTTGACTGCATCATGAATATGCTTGTCCCCGTGCCGGTCTACATTGCCGCAATTGCCGAACGAAACTGATGGATGATCCTCTTCTGCATCAGTCTGAATTACCGATCCTGTCTGAAACTGTCCACGCCAAGTAACCTTGGACGGGGATTCTCCACTCCCGGCCTTATAGCATAGAGAGCCGAAGCGATCACGATGTCCAAGAAGCGATGGCTGCAGAATAAATACATTATTGGTGCTGCGCTTTCCTTCTTCTCTTTCGTCGTCTATCTCCGCACACTTGCTCCTACCGTAACTTTCATCGACAGTGGAGAACTGGCGAGCGATGCAATCACCCTCGGTATCCCCCACCCTACGGGCTACCCACTCTTTACACTCGTAGGTTGGCTTTTCGTTCACATTCCGCTCGGTCTGAGGCCAATCTTCCAATTGAATATGATGTCGGCGGTCCTTTGTGCCGCAGCTCTGTTCTTTTTCTTCCAGTGCTTTGTTTTGCTGCTGTCATGGATTAACACTGGCGAACACAACCGTCGATTCGATCTATCACAGACCGGTACACTTGTCGCAGCCGGAGCCGGGACGCTCACGCTCGCGTTCTCTGAAACCTATTGGTCACAAGCTCTCTCTATCGAGGTCTATCCTCTCCATCTGCTTCTGCTTTCTCTTACGCTGCTTCTGTTCATCAAATCTCAGCAAGAAGGCCGCGGACCCGCTCGACCAAGCCGTTCGGGCGAGCCCGTTCATTCTGGGGAGAAGAATTCATCACCACCAGTCTCCTGGTATGGCTTCGCATTCGTCCTAGGCCTGAGTTTTGCCAACCACATGACGACGATTCTTTTGGCTCCAGGGTTTCTCTATCTGTTCTTCGCAAGGCAAAGGTTTTCGAGAGAAACGCGGTCGAAAGTCCTTGTCGCTATCATCCCGTTTCTGCTTGGACTTTCCGTTTACCTGTACCTTCCAATACGTGCCACTGAAAACCCTGCCTTGAACTGGGGAAATCCGGCAACGCTCGAAAAATTCTTGTCGCACGTCACTGGAAAACAATACCGCGTCTGGATTCTCTCATCCACAGAGACTGCCGTTCGGCAGTTCAAGTATTTCCTTGAGGGATTCCCGTCAGAATTCTCATATGCCCCCTTGGCCCTTGTTCTTGTCGGAGTTACTCAATTGTTCCGCTTGAATCGCACGATCTTCTATTTTAGCTTGATCCTCTTCTTGAGCTGTCTTCTGTATTCCATCAATTACGACATCCACGACATTGATTCGTACTTTCTCCTTGCATACGTCGTAACGGCAGTATGGATCACCTTTGGCGCTCGAACTCTCTTCAAGGTGGGGTCCACCCATCGACTCGGGGCAGTGAGCGTATCGGCTTGCGTTGCGATAGGGCTTACGCCTCTGGCCTTCCATTACGATATGGCAGATCAAAGCAAGAACTACACAGTGGAAGATTATGCGAAGAACATGTTTGATTCCTTTGAGAAGAATGCGCTTGTCCTCACATATCAATGGGATTACTTCGTCTCTCCATCGTACTACCTTGAATTAGTCGAAGGGCACCGAAATGATGCTGTCGTGATCGACAAAGAGCTTCTCCGGCGTTCCTGGTATTTCGATCAGCTGGAGCATCAACATCCCCAGCTCGTCGAGAACTCGCGAGTGGAGATCAATGCGTTTCTCAAAGAATTGTACAAGTTCGAGCGTGATCTCCCTTATGATCCGATGGTGATCGAGACGCGATATCAAGAGATGATACGAAGCTTCCTTGTGAAGAATGAATCTCGTCGTCCGGTTTACGTCACACCAGAAATCGAGCAAGAATTCACCCGAGGGTTACAGAGGGTTCCATCAGGTCTGGCGTTTCGTCACTATCCGGACACAACCTACCGCGATATCATTCCGAAGGATTTCACTTTCCATCCTATCACAAAGAGCGACAAGTACAGCGAGGCGGTTCGAAATCTCTATGCCGGTGCTTATTGCAACCAAGGAATCTATCTCGCTATCCGTGGGAGGAGGGATAAAGCCGTGGAGTCATTCCGCAAAGCTCTCCAGGTGACGCCGAGATTCCCTGAAGCTCTTCGATGGCTCAGGAAACTTGGCGTTGAATTGTAGATTGAAGCCTGTGGTACCATGTGTGGGAATCGCTTAGCCCTCGCTACCTTGCTTTTCAGACCCTCAATAGCTATATTGAAATCCGCTCAATTTGGCCAAGATTGAGCAAGGTCTGTAGAATCTCCGTCGACTTGGCGCCAAGGGACTGGGTAGATGGCGGAACTGGTAGACGCGCTAGCCTTAGGAGCTAGTGGGGAAACCCGTGTGGGTTCGAGTCCCTCTCTACCCACAGAAGTCTTGGGGGACTGAAGAACCTGTGAGGTCCTGTGCCAAGGGTTAACGACGCCACGAGTCGATCGACTCGTGCGCGCATGTGCTGTGGCGGGGAGTTGTTTTCTACTCACATAAACGAAAGAAGAAAACCGACACAAGGTGGAAACGAACATCATCAATACGGCTGAATGGGAACGCGAACTCGAGGTGACGGTCAATGCCTCTGAGCTGGCTCCGCATTTTCAAAAAGCCTATGAAGAGTACCGGAAAAAGATTGAAGTCAAAGGATTCCGAAAGGGGAAAGCCCCTCTCGAGATGATCAAGAGGATGTACGGTGAGTCCATCGAACACGAATCGCTCGATACCGTTGCAAATGAGGTGTACCACAAGGTCGCCGAGGAGAAGAATCTCAAAGTGATCGGCGAGCCGACGCTTGTCGACATTGATTACAAACGAGGAGAGGCGCTGCGGTTCAAAATCAGGTACGAGGTCCGACCAGAGATTCAACTTAAGCAATACAAGGGATTAAAGGTCGAGAAGCTCATCCATGAAGTGACCGAGAAGGAAGTCGAATCCGAAATCGAGCGCCTTCGGCAGATCAACCGAACGACGACAGAAGTCGACAGCGCAGTCGATGATCAGCACATTCTCACCGTTGACCTCCAGGAGGTTGATTCCGCTGGGTTTCCAATTGTTGGGAAGAAAAATGAAAACGTGCACCTGTACCTAAAGGACGAATCTCTCCATCCACAACTCAAGGAGGCTGTGCAGAAAGCCGAGAAAGGCCGGGAGTATCGAGCACGCCTTGAGACGACGAGCGGCAAGGAGAAGCATGAGACACATCTTCTCGTGAAGGTGAAGAAAGTAGAAAAGGTGAACTTGCCGGAATTCAACGACGAGTTTGTGAGCAAGATCACTAAAGGGAAAGTCACATCGACGACACAGTTCAAAGAGAACGTCAAGAAAGACCTCGAAGAGTTCTGGAGACAAGATAGCGAACAGAAACTCCAGGATGTCATCATCGGTGAGATCATCAGGCGGCATGATTTCACGGTGCCTGAAGGACTGATCAAGTATTTCCTCGATTCCCTCGTCGAGGAAATCCGGCAGCAGCAACCGAGCAAAAAGCTGCCCGAGAAGTTCAATGAAGAAGAATTCCGGAAGGAGAACCGTGCCTATGCAGTGTACCAAGCCAAGTGGCTCCTCCTGAAAGAAAAAATCATTGAAACCGAAAACATCGCCGTTTCCGACGCGGATCTCGAGCGGCTTGCCGAGGATGAATCGAAGAAGATCGGCATCGATAAAGCACGGCTCTTGAATTATTACAAAACCTCGAAGACCGCTAGCTCACGGCTTCTCTCTGAAAAAGTGATGAACTTCCTCAAGAACCATGCTGTTATCAACGAAAAGATAGTTGAGGAGCAGAAAGCAGCCTGAGCAAAAGGCACCACTATTGTACTGGCATTGAAGAAAGGGATCACCACAAAATGAATTCCTCACCAACCAACCAATTAGTGCCCATCGTGGTTGAGCAGACTGGACGAGGAGAGCGAGCATACGATATTTTCTCGCGTCTTCTCAAGGAACGCATTGTCTTCATCGGAATGCCAATCGATGATGTCGTTGCGAGCCTCGTCATTGCCCAGTTGCTCTTCCTTGAATCGGAGGACCCCGAAAAGGATATCCACCTATATATTAATAGCCCGGGCGGCAGCATATCCTCCGGCCTCGCGATTTACGATACGATGCAGTACATTCGCCCCGACGTCAGCACGATTTGTATCGGCATGGCCGCAAGCATGGCTGCTGTGTTGCTCGCGGGTGGGGCAAAAGGGAAACGGACCGCGCTCCCGAATTCACGAATCATGATTCATCAGCCGTGGGGGGGCATACAAGGTTCGGCGACGGACATCAGAATCCAGGCGGAGGAAATTCTGAACATGAAGAAGAGAATCAATGAGATTCTCTCGAGACACACGGGGAAGGCCCAGGAAGTGGTGGAGAAGGATTCCGACCGCGACAATTACATGTCCTCTGAAGAAGCAAAAGACTACGGTCTGATTGATAACATCTTGGTGAAAAGGCCGACAGAAGGTAAGAAGGAAAAATAAACTACATGCAGCGTAGCACAGGATGACTCAACGTCCCAGAATCGAAGAGAAGATTCATTGCTCTTTTTGCGGGCGAAGTCCGGCAGAGGTCTCGAACATCATTGCCGGTCCGGATGTGTACATCTGCGATCTCTGCGTTGCGGATGCTGTCGGTATCATCAAGAACAACATGGCAGCTTACAGCACTCGCAGAGGTGGGACGCGCGTTGGGTTGAATCCCGTTGAGATCAAAAGTGCTCTTGATGAGTACGTTATTGGGCAGGAGCATGCGAAGAAGACGCTGGCGGTCGCTGTCTACAATCACTACAAGAGGATTGACTCCCGCGAGTATCTCCACAGTCTCGATGAAGTTGAAATCGAAAAGAGCAATATCCTTCTTATCGGGCCAACGGGCACCGGCAAGACTCTCCTCGCCCAGACCCTTGCCCGCATTCTCGATGTTCCCTTTGCGATTGCTGATGCAACGACATTAACTGAAGCGGGCTACGTTGGAGATGATGTTGAGACAATCCTCGTCTACCTCCTGCAAAATGCAGATTACAATGTCGAGAAGGCTGAGCGGGGGATTGTCTACATCGACGAGATTGACAAGATCGCCCGAAAGAGCGACAGCGCTTCGATTACGCGCGACGTCTCCGGAGAGGGCGTGCAACAAGCTCTCTTGAAGATTCTCGAAGGAACGATTGCCGGCGTGCCCCCGAAAGGAGGCCGGAAGCACCCAGAACAGAGCCTCATCAATGTCAATACAAAGAATATTCTTTTTGTCTGCGGCGGGACGTTTGAGGGTCTCGAGAAGATCATCACGAAGCGGATAAGTCAGAACCCAGTCGGCTTCGGTGCGAATATCCGAGGCAAAAAGGACCGAAGTGTTGACGAGTATCTCGAGCAAGTCGAGCCTGATGACCTGTTGAAGTTTGGGTTGATCCCTGAGTTCGTCGGTCGACTCCCCGTCATCGCCACGCTCCACTCGCTCTCAGAGGATGCGCTCTTCAATATTCTCACAGAGCCGAGAAATGCCATCGTGAAGCAATACAAAAAGCTTTTCAAAATGGAAGGTGTCGAGCTGGAGTTTGAGGAGGGTGCGTTAAAAGCCGTGGTTGAGCGGGCGCTTGAGAGAGGGACTGGAGCCCGGGCACTCCGCTCGATTATCGAGGATGTCATGCTCGACATCATGTATCACCTGCCGCTTCGGCAAAACGTTGTACGATGTCTCATCACCAAGGACACAATCCTCAAGAAGAAGGATCCTCTCTACTACTACGCAGAGAGAAAAGCCAGCGCATAAGCAGAAGCCAAGCGTTGTCTCCCCGTTTGTCTTTCTCCTCCATCATTGGTATACGCTCCGAACACTTCCCTGCTTTGTGACTTTGAGGTCCTGAAGCTGTGGAGCTTTCACTCGTATCTCAAATCTGAACCCACTGTAGACTCCTCTCGGAATCCAATTGAAGTTCATTTCCCAGCAGTGCAGATCACGATAGACATTGATGACCGGTGCCGCGATTTGTTTATTGATGAGGTCGTAATTTGCACTTGCCGAAATCTTCCAGTTCTCGGTGAGTTGAACGTCCAAGGAACCGCGAATGTTGGATGACCGAAATGTGGTTAACGGATTGCTTCGGTTAAGCGAGTAATCGAATGCTAGGGAGAGATTCCAAGGAATGTTGAGGTCGGGCTGTCCTTGGTCAAAATAATCGGGGAATCCTGGCTGTTGAATCGGCGACAATGGCTGCTGCACCGGGCTTGTCGTTTGAGTCGCAGAGGTTTTCTTCTCCCCTTTAATGGAGGTAGAAAGGTTGATCGAAAAGCTCGTTAATTGGGCCAGACCTTCTCCTTCACTGATGAGGAATCTGTTCACGCGAGCGTGTGCAGCAGTGTCGAACTTGTAGAAGTTGAAACTGCTCCCCCCGCTGATGCTCAGGAGATCGCCAATGTTCGTCCTGTACGAAAGACCGAGCTCGGAGAGCTTCAAGCTGTCTGCGGCAAAGTTGTAGGAGATATTTGTACCGAGGTTGAGCAGCTGGAGCTTCTTTTCTTTGTCGGATGTGTCTCGCACCACAGTCTTCATCTCAAAGAGATGTCCTACACTGAGGCTGATGCTCTGAAGCTCGCCGATCGGCGCGCCTCCAAATACCTCTCGTTCATAGAAGCTGTAGGGGATCTCCTGGCCGGTGCTCGCACGGTAGCTCCCCCAGTATCCGTACTGTGGTTTGGAGAAATCGGGCCGAAAGTTGTATGAAACCGATGGTGTTACAGTATGGCGAAAGCTCCCGACGCCGAGTGCGTTGATGGGAAAAATCCCATAGAACCTTGTGTTTGCCGAAACTCCAAGCGTGTAGAACCGAACGGCGTTGAAACCCTTGTGATCCTCTGTGACAACGGAGTCCCTGCCATCTGAAGTAATGTAATTCGTCTTTAGAATGTTCTTATTATACCACAGCTCTGAATAGTTCAGAAAGGGGGTGACGCTGAATTCACCGATCTTTGGAGAAGCATTCACCGAGATGTTATGGCTCACACCTTGCCGATCATCATGCTTGAGAATTGTTGGGTTTAGCGGATCTTCCTGCCGGCTGACGACATTCAGGGCCTGTCCGCTATAATTATAGCCAATCAATTCATACCAGCGGAATTCTTCTGCACCTGAGGAGAGACCGCCACCCCGTTGCAGCCGCCGAAAGGGGAAGGATTGACTTCGGGTAAAGCTGATACTGGGAAGCCGCTCAGAGAGCTCACCTGTTTGGAGGTTCTGGTCGCGGTAAAGGTTGATCGAGAGGCTGTTGTTCGTTCCCTCCCAAGTCTTGGAGAGAGTTGCATTGGAGATAACATTCTGGCGCAGAAGGTCGTTGAGATTTGTGCTGGTGTTCTGGTAGTAATTTCCACTGGTGAACGTGAAGTCAACGTCTGCGCGGGTCGTTGGGTTGAACTGCTGATTATGGGAAATATGGAAATTATACTCCCGCTGTTCAGTTCGATCCGGGTCAAATTCCTCCCCGAAGTGGGTGTTTGTGAAACTGGCCGTTAGGCTTCCGGTGAATTCGTAGCGTAGCGCATAACGGAAGGTCGAGTTTGCGACCCAACCACCTTTCGCGTACAGATCAGCAGTTGTTCTCAGGTCCGTGTAATCGCTCATCGCCCAGAAGTAGCCGAGATGAGTGAGATACCTGCCTCGGCGAAAATCTTCGCCGTAAGCAGGTGCGATGATGCCCGATCGCCTGCCGCCGTGGTCCGGGAAGACACCAAACGGCAGCGCGAACACAGGCACGCCTCCAATGTAGAGAAAGATCGGTGCCGCGATGATTTTGTCGTTCCTGATGATTTTCATCTTTGGACTGAAGAAGTAATAATCAGGATCGCTTTTGTCGCACGTCGTGTATCGACCGTCCTCCACAAAGAGAACGTCAGGTTCAACCTTCTTGATGTCTTCTCCGTGATAGTACCCTTTTTCGATTTCAGTCTCGCCGAGTGTAATCTTCCCCTTCTGGGTCTTGAAGTTATAAGAAATTGTAGAACCGCTGTATTGCTCGCCGCCATCGTTGAGAACCGGCGTTCCCCTGAGCTTCCTTCCTGTCGTGTCAGATGAATCAGGAACGCCACGGGCGTTGAGAATCGAGGTATCCCAATTCATATCAATTCTCTCTGACTTCAACTCGATTGTCTTGTATTTCACATCTCCCTTCCCATAGAGCATCATCATCCGGTTTGAGAGGGAATATGTGATGGAATCCATGGCAGAATACACCACGACGGTATCCACACCTTTTGAAGAGCCCTTCGTTGTATCAGGAGATGTCTTGGTCTGCGAGAGGGAGAGAGAAGTCCTGAGCAGTGAAAAGAACAGAATACACGTGAAAAGGAGGATGTAAAATGGAACCCTGTTCATGGCTTGACGAGCCAACCCCTCAAAGGACCAACGCCGCCGCTCCAAGGATCCCAGCTGAGTTGCCAAGCTTTGCGGGAAGCACTTCGAGGCCATCCCTCATGGGGGTGAGAACGTGTTTACGGACACTTTCTTTTATAGGATCGAAGAGGGGCTTCCCAGCGCGGGCGATTCCGCCACCGATGATAATAAGTCTCACATCTAACAGGTTCACGACAGTTGCAAGTCCGATCCCGAGATACCTTCCGGTCTCGGCTAAGATATCGAGCGCAGTTGCGTCACCCGCCTTCGCAGCAAGGGAAATGATTTTGGGGTCGATGTGTTTTGTGTTGTTTCCAGCCAACGATAGGATTTTCGATTTGCGATTCCTCTTCAGCTTTTCTATTGCGCGCCGCGTAAGATACTTCGCACCAACATATGCCTCCACACAACCGTGATTGCCGCAGTTGCAGAGTGGGCCGTTGTGATCGATGGTGATGTGTCCGAGCTCACCAGCGCCACCGAATGTGCCACGGAAAATCTTCCCGCCGAGGATAAGCCCACCGCCAACGCCAGTCCCTAGTGTTACCATGATGAAATCCTTATGGCCAATCCCGGCACCCAGCTTAGCTTCGCCCACTGCAGCGGCATTCGCGTCATTATCGACCTCAACGTGCAAGCCGAATTCCTTGTGGAGCGCATCACCTAATCGCACAACAGTCCAGCCGGGGAAATTTGGGGGATATTTCACCGTGCCACCATCAAGATCGACCGATCCTGGAGACCCCACCCCAATCCCTGCATACTCCCGTTTCTTGTACGAAGAGCCGTCGATGAGTTGGTGGACACTCTTTATAATCTGTTCAATGACATGTGTCGGGCCTTGATTCGCTTCTGCGGGAACGGTTGTGTCTAGGAGGATTTTCCCCTGAGGATTCACAAGACCGGCCTTGATAGCAGTCCCACCAAGGTCGACGCCGACAGCAACTTTCTTCATCTCCGTTTCTCGAGTCAATTGGCTGGCAACACGGAAATATCTCCAACTCTCGGCTGAACCAGTCGCTCGAAATCGGCATAAGCGACCTTTATGACTTCGGTGTGACTACACGCATTAAAGATCAACTCTTTCCGATCCTTGAGGTCGGTGGAAATGCACACTGGCATGTTGTAGAGATTTCCGAACGGCGGCATAGCGCCAACCTCGCAGTCCGGAAAAAGCTGGGTGAGCTCTGCCTCGGATGCAAGCCGAACCTCTTTTGCTCCGAGCAATTCCTTGAGTGATTTCAGGCTGACTTTGTGCGGCGCGGGAATGACAGCCATCACAAATTTCCCGTCAACATCCACCACAACTGTCTTTGCGACCTCCTTCCCCGTCACGTGGACGGTGGCTGCAACCTCCTGTGCGGTAAACGCTTGGGGGTGCTTCAAGATTTCGTACGCAACCCCACTACTCTTCAGCAGACCTGCGACATTCTGTGCGATAGCCATGGTGCGCTCTCCTTTCTGGGAGGGACGATGGTGGTTTCTATCACAGCAGCCTGCAATCTAGACTCAGGCTCCAGCAAGATACAGATTTGATTGCAATTAATCCACTTCCTTGTGGAGCTGTTCCTGAGTCGCAACCCCGTTCTCAAAAAAAAGAAGTCCGACAGGTATCCTGCCGGACCAGTCCGCACGCGATTGTTGTCATTCTAACGGAACCTCTTGCACAACCGCGAGTTCCTTAGGGGGTCACTTTCAAGGACAGCGGCTATTATCAATCAAAGCGGTGAGCGTACACATCAGAACTGTCTCTTGATCAAGACTAGTTCTCGCTTCCATACGGAAAGACGAAGACTTTGCGGATAGGGCTGGTGATGACGCGGTTGCCGAATTCAAGACGTAGGCCGCATGCCGCCACGACGTCCAGCTTGATTGCACTCCCTCCCCAGGTACATCCCCGAATCGTCACCTTCATCGGTGACGCACTATTGCGATCGAACCAACCGCCCGAGACAACGTACAATCCGCCTTCTACGACACGGAGGGAATAGACAGAGTTCCATGTCACTACAAGCAGTCGATCTCCAACACGCAGCTCTCCCTTTCGTATCTGTTGCAGACACTGAGAGTGCTTAACAAGGGCGGAGAGCGTGCTTCCATGAAGTGTCATGATGGATTTCCCGGCGATTATTTCCCTTTCATCAATTCGATGTACTCTGGCTCATTGCGGATACTGTCGAGATCGGTGTCTCGCGCAATCCATTCATAGTTCTCATAACCAACTGTGAAAGCATTCTTCAGCGTGTCGAGGGCGAGACGCTTCTCACCTAGGCGGGCATAGAAACAAGCTGCATTGTACATCATCAATGGATCCGTAGGACTTAGTTCAAGCGCTTTGGCTGCCTCAGCCTTGCCTTGATCAATCTTCCCGACTTTTGTGAGATCGAGGGCATAGAACATGTGAGCCCTTGCTTCATCTGGATGCTGCAGCAGGTACCGGGGATACATTTGAAGTGCCGCTCCAAGCGTTTCTGCCCATCTCTCCTTCTCACCTAGCTTTTCGTAGACTATTTGCAAGTCGCCGTAAGCCGCGTAGAAATTGGGACTGAGCGCGATAACCTTCTTGAAGAGATCCACAGCCTCTCTGTCGCGATCTGTTGTATGATAGATTCGACCGAGGATCCAATGGGCAACGTGGTTATTTGGATCAAGCTCGATTGCTTTGAGTCCGGCCGTCCTTGCATCGTCAAACAGCTTCTTGTGGAATTGAGCGAGACTGAGGGCTGCGTACGCTTCGGAAAGCGTGGGATCGTACATCAAGGCTTTCAGTGAAGATTCCAGAGCTTTATCGAGCCATGTTTCTTTCCTTTCGAACTGCTGATAGAGTGTCGCATACGCTTCTCCCAAGCCAGCATATGCTGGAGCATAGCGTGGATCAAGCTCAATCGCCTTTTGAAAAAGTTGGATGGCAATCTGTGCACTCTGCTTTGTGTAACGATAGAGGTAGTCTCTTGCGCGCAGGTTGCAGTCGAATGCCTCAGGGTTCAGCGTTGCCCGTTTTGTGAGGACGACTTTCTCTGTCGGAGAGAGCTTCAACATTAGAGCATCAACGATTTGCTTTGAGACTTGTTCCTGGAAGTCGAAGACGTCCGCGAGCTTTCCCTTGTACGTGTCTGCCCAGAGCTGCGTTCCATCCTCGACGTCGATGAATTGCGCAGTGATGCGAAGGTTATCCTGGAATTTTCTCACGCTTCCTTCCATGATGTATCGTGCCCCAAGCTCCCTGCCAATTGTCTTGATGTCCTTTTTTGTCCCTTTGTATTGCATCGAAGTCGTCCGAGCGATGACCTTCATATCCTTGAGCTTCGAGAGACTTGCAATGATCTCTTCCGTGAGCCCGTCGCTGAAATATTCGTTCTCTGCATCGGCACTCATGTTAGCAAACGGTAGCACGGCAATCGATTTCGTCTTCCCTGCTTGTGCCGCTGTCTCCATCTGGGCCCGCACTTCGCGAAGCGCCCCCAGGGTTTCCTCCAGACTCTGAAACCTCAGTTCGCGATCCTTCTCAAGCATCTTCATCACAAGTGAATCTGTTTGCGGAGAAATCCGCCGGTCAAGTTGACTCGGAGATTGAGGCTGTTCATTCACAATCAAGTACATGAGCGCTGCGTCGTGCTCGCCCTTGAATGGTAACTCGCCGGTCATCATCTCGTAGAGAACGACACCAAGAGACCAGATGTCGGAGCGGTGATCGGCAGCTATCCCTTGAGCTTGCTCTGGCGACATGTAGGCGAGAGTACCCAGTGAAGTTCCCGTCCTCGTGAAGCCCGTTCCTCCTTTGAGCTTGGCGATTCCGAAATCCATGACCTTCGGAAGGCCATCCTTCGTCAGAATGATGTTCTCTGGCTTAACGTCTCGGTGCACAATATTCTTCTCGTGAGCAGCTTTTAGTCCTTGTGCAATCTGGATCGTCCAGTCAATTGCTTGACGGATTGGAATACCTTCACCACCTTGAAGGCTCGAGATATAGGATCTCAGTGTTTTCCCTTCAACATACTCCATCACAAAGAACATTTTCCCGTCTTGTTCTCCAATATCATAAACGTTGAGGATGTTTGGATGATTGAGCGCTGCCGCTGCTCTTGCTTCCTGAACAAACCGGGCCTTGCTTTCAGCGGAAGCGGAAAGATGCTGGGAGAGGAACTTAATCGCGACGGGGCGGTCAAGTTTTTGGTCTCGGGCTTTGTAGACGGCACCCATACCACCCTCACCAAGTTTATCCAAGATTTCGTAATGCGATATGGTCTGTTCCATGGTTGAGTGTTCCTTTTCCTATTTTCCCTTCATCAATTCGATGTACTCAGGCTCATTACGGATAGCTTCAAGGTCTGGATCGCGCTTTATCCATTCATAATCTTCGAGACCCGCGGCCACGGAATCCCGAAGTGATTTTATCGATAACCTCTTTTCGCCCAGCTGTGAGTAAACACAGGCAATGTTATACAACATGAGTGGATCATCTGGGCTCAGTTGGAGCGCCTGCGCCACTTCAACCTTTGCGTCGTCGGTTCTCCCCACCTGTGCTAAATCGATAGCATAGTGTATGTGCGATCGAGCGTCGTCGGGGTGTTGTGACAGGTAGCGTGGGAAGATGTCGAGCAACGTCTTGGTTATTTCCTCGAGATGCTCTTTGTCTCCCAAGCGTTCATAGATCATTCGCAGGAGACCATAGGCAGTATGGAAGTCTGGATTGATTTTCACCGCCTTTTCCAGCTGGTGAAGAGCTTCCTCATACCGGTCAGTTGTGTAGTAGATTCTGCCAAGGATCCAATAGGCGGTAAAACTATTTGGATCGAGCTCGATGGCTTTCATTGTCGCCACCAGAGCTTCCTCGAGTGATTTCCGGCTAAAGTACGCGAGACCGAGCGCCGTATAGGCTTCTGATGATGCCGGATCGTACATCAAAGCCTTTAAACTTGCTTCAATGGCTCTATCAATCCAGATATCTTTCGTCTCATAGTCCAGATGGAACGTAGCGTATGACTCTCCCAAGCCTGCATATGCGGCAGCATAGCGGGGGTCAAGCTCAATGGCCTTTTGAAAAAGCTGTATTGCAAACTGGATGTTGCTCTTTGTTCGGCGATAAAGAAAGTTGCGTGCCCGGAGGTAACAGTCGAACGCCTCTGCATGAGTCGTGGAGCGTTTCGTTAGGACAACTTTCTCTGTCGGCGAAAGCTTCAACATCAAAGCATCGACGATTTGTTTTGAGACTTGTTCTTGAATGTCAAAGACATCGGCCAGTTTGCCCTTGTATGATTCTGCCCAAAGCTGTGTATCGGTGTCGACATCGATGAGCTGCACGGCAATGCGCAGGTTATCCTGGAATTTCCTCACACTTCCTTCCATGATGTAACGCGCCCCCAGTTCCCTCCCGATCGTCCTGATATCCTTCTTCGCGCCTTTGTATTGCATCGTAGTTGTTCGGGATATCACACTCATATCTTTCAGTCGAGACAGGTTGATAATAAGTTCTTCTGTCAGTCCGTCACTGAAGTAATCGTTTTCCTTGTCCGAACTGATATTGTCAAAGGGAAGAACCGCAATGGCCTTCGTTCTTACTGTCGCGGCAGCGCTTTCAATCTCTCCTCGTGTCTGTTCGAGGGTTCGAATGATCTCATCTGCGCTCTGGTATCTCAACTCTGGATCTTTTTCAAGCATCTTTCTGACAACTGCATCTACTTGCTGTGGAATCTTTCTGTCGAGTGCGCTTGGAACTGGCGGTTTCTCATTGACGATGAGGTACAGCAGTGCAGCTTCGTGCTCAGCTTTGAATGGGAGATCGCCCGTGAGCATCTCAAAGAGCACGACACCGAGCGACCAGAGGTCTGAACGCTGATCGGCTGCCGTTCCCTGGGCTTGCTCCGGTGACATGTAGGCTAGGGTTCCGAGGGAAGTTCCTGTTCTTGTAAGGCCGGTGCCACTCTTCAGCTTCGCTATCCCGAAATCCATAATTTTCGGAAGACTATCTTTCGTGAGCATGATGTTCTCGGGCTTGATATCACGATGGACGATGCTCTTCTCGTGTGCTGCCCTCAGCCCATGTGCAACCTGGATGGCCCAGTCTATAGACTGGCGAACGGGAACCCCAGCACCAGCTTTCAAACTTGAGATGTGGGATTTGAGCGTCTTTCCCTCAACGTACTCCATCACGAAGAACATCTTGCCGTCCTGGTCTCCGATGTCAAAGACATTGAGGATGTTCGGATGATTAAGTGCTGCCGCTGCTCTCGCTTCCTGGATAAAGCGTTCCTTGTTTTCCTGGGACGACGAGAGATGATGGGGCAGGAATTTTATTGCCACGGCGCGGTCGAGTCTTGTGTCCTGAGCCTTGTACACTACTCCCATTCCGCCCTCACCTAACTTCTCCAGAACACGATAGTGCGAAATAACCCGACCAATCATAGATAACACCTCCCGCTGCTTCGCCGCGGGATCCTCGAAGTTGCTGCTGCTCGCGGCAAGAGCGCTTGCAGGCAACTTCGGGACATCCCACCTTCACCGAGTTTCTCTAAGATCTTGTAATGAGATATTGTCTGGCCGATCATGGTTAGTTGTGGATTGTTTCATCGAGTCATTGAATCATTAACTCGAATGATCCAATGAGCAAATGTCTCAATGCGTCAACGAGTGATCATTTTCCCTTCATTAATTCGATATACTCCGGCTCGTTCCGGATGCCGTCGAGGTCGGAGTCTCGCTTTAGCCAATCAAAATTTGCATAACCTGCCGCAATGGCGGTTTTGAGCACCTGAAGGGCAAGCTGTTTCTCTCCCATCTGAGCATAGAAACATGTCGCGTTGTAGAGCATCAGAGGGTCATCGGGACTGAGTTCCAGTGCCCTTGCCGCCTCGAGCTTCGCTTCTTCCTTTTTTCCCACCTGCGCCAAGTCGGTTGCGAAATACATGTGGCCGCGCGCGTCATCAGGGTGTTGCGAGAGGTAACGCTCATAGACCTTCAGCGCTGTCTGTAGAGTTTCATCATATTTCTCTTTCTCTCCGAGACGAGCATAAACAATCTCCAGATCACCATAGACAGAATAGAAATCAGGGTTGAGGGAGACCACCTTATTAAAAAGCTCGACGGCTTCTCTATCTTTATCCGTGCCGTGGTAGATACGTCCCAAGATCCAATAACCAATGAAATTGCTTGGGTCCAGTTCAATAGCTTTCCGACTTGCGGTCAGGGCTTCATCCTGGGAATCTTTATTCCAGTACGCGAGACTAAGAGCGGCGTAGGCATCGGATAGTGTCGAGTCATACATCAAGGCTCGCAAGCTCGACTCGATCGCTTTGTCGAGCCATGAATCTTTTCGCTCAAAGTCCTGGTAGAGGTTCGCGTACGCTTCCCCCAAGCCGGCATACGCACCAGCATATCGCGGGTCAAGCTCTATGGCCTTCTTGAAAAGCTGAATCGCGAATTGAATGCTGTTCTTTGTCCGGCGGTAGAGAAAATTCCTTGCCCGGAGGTTACAGTCGAACGCTTCAGCGTTCACGGTCGCACGTTTCTCCAGCACGATTTTCTCTGTTGGCGTCAGCTTGACCATCAACGCATCGACAATTTCCTTGGAGACTTTCTCTTGAATGTCGAACACATCGGCAAGCATTCCCTTGTACGTTTCAGCCCAGAGCTGTGCCGCAGTCTCGACATCGATCAACTCAACGGTGATTCGGAGGTTGTCCTGGAATTTTCTCACACTCCCGGCAAGGATATAGCGCGTACCAAGCTCACTTCCGATCGTTTTGATGTCTTTCTTCGTTCCCTTATACTGCATGGACGTAGTGCGAGGAACCACACGGATGTCCTTCAAGCGGGACAGGTTTGCGATGAGCTCTTCCGTGAGTCCGTCTGCAAAGTAATCGCTCTCTTTGTCGGGACTGATATTGTCGAATGGCAACACGACAATCGCTTTCGTCTTTGCAGCAACCGCGGCTGTCTCAATCTCAGTTCGGACTTCTCCCAGAGTCTTCACCACTTCTTCCATGCTTTGATATCTCTTCACACGGTCCTTGTCGAGCATTTTGTTGACCACTGAGTCCAGCCGGTGGGGAATTCTTCGGTCGAGAACGCTTGGGACGGGGGGCTGCTCGTTCACGATCAAATACATCAACGCTGCCTCGTGTTCACCTTTGAACGGCAACTCTCCCGTTAGCATCTCGTAGAACATGACTCCAAGCGACCAAATGTCGGAGCGATGATCAGCAGCAACACCTTGTGCTTGCTCGGGCGACATATAGGCGAGAGTCCCCATCGACATCCCGGTCTTTGTCAGACCTGAACTTCCCTTTAGTTTCGCGATTCCAAAATCCATGATCTTGAGCTGTCCATCCTTCGTCAGCATAGCGTTCTCGGGCTTGATATCGCGATGGACGATGCTCTTGCCGTGCGCTGCCATGAGTCCCCGGGCAATCTGGATTGTCCAGTCGATTGCCTGGAGGACAGGAATGCCATCCCCAGACTTGAGGCTTGCGATGTGAGATTTTAGAGTTTTTCCTTCAACAAATTCCATGACAAAGAACGTCCTTCCATCCTGGTCGTCTATGTCATGCACTCCGAGAATATTTGGGTGGTTGAGAGCTGCTGCCGCCTTCGCTTCCTGGATGAACCGTGCCTTGTTTTCTTCCGAGCTGGAGAGATGCTGTGGAAGGAACTTAATCGCGACCTGGCGATCTAGCTTAAGGTCCTGGGCCTTGTACACGACCCCCATGCCGCCCTCGCCGAGTTTCTCAGTAATCTTATAATGTGATATAGTTTGACCAATCATAGAGATTCATTCATTTTTCCATTCATGGATTCGCTGATGCTTTGACAGCAACACTCTTCTGTTCACTTTCCTCTTATCATTTCAAGATATTCTGGCTCGTTGCGGACGCTATCAAGGTCAGGGTCGCGCTTCATCCATTCGTAGTTCTCATTTCCTGCGGCGATCGAGTTCCGGAGGGATTCTATTGCAAGATGCTTTTCTCCCGTCACTGCGTAGAAGCAAGCCGCATTGTACATCATGACCGGGTCACCCGGGCTCAATTCAAGCGCCTTGGCGGCTTCGACTTTCCCTTCTTCCTGGTGGCCTGTCTGCGCAAGATTGGCAGCGAAGAACATATGCGCCCGCGCATCGTCTGGATGGCTTGCCAAATATCTCGGATACACCTGCAAACCTTCTTGAAGCGCTTGCTGAAACTTCTCTTTCTCTCCCAGCCTGTCGTACACAATCTGCAGGTCCGAGTAAGCTGCATAGAAGTCAGAACTGAGTTCAATGACTTTCTTAAACATATCGACGGCCTCTCGGTCGCGATCTGTCATGTGATAGATCCGGCCAAGGATCCAGTAGCCGAGGAAATTGGTCGGATCAAGTTCAATGGCTTTTTGTGTTGCAGTGATAGCTTCATCGATGGACTTCTTATGAAGATATGCGAGACCGAGTGATGCGTAAGCTTCCGAGAGCGTGGAATCGTACATCAGGGCTTTGAGACTCGATTCAATCGCTTTGTCAAGCCAAGTCTCTCTTCTGTCAAAATTCTGGTAGAGAATCGCGTAGGCCTCACCCAACCCAGCGTAGGCGCCAGCATAGCGAGCATCGAGCTCGATTGCCCTTTGGAAAAGCTGGATGGCAAACTGCACGCTGTTTTTTGTGAAGAGATAGAGAAAATCTCTTGCCCGAAGGTTACAGTCGAACGCCTCGGCGTTCAGCGTGGGGCGTTTCGTAAGAACAACCTTCTCCGTCGGGGAAATCTTCAACATGAGAGCATCGACGATCTGCTTTGACACCTGTTCTTGAATATCAAAGACATCCGCAAGCTTTCCTTTGTATGTCTCTGCCCAGAGTTGTTCGTCGGCCTCAACATCGATGAGTTGTGCGGTAATACGAAGGTTGTCCTGGAATTTCCTGACGCTCCCTTCCATGATATATCGCGCGCCGAGCTCTCTGCCAATTGTCTTGATATCCTTCTTTGTCCCCTTGTATTGCATCGTGGTCGTTCGCGAAATGACCCTCATCTCTTTCAGGCGTGAGAGATTGGCGATCAACTCCTCAGTCAGTCCATCTCCAAAATACTCGTTTTCTTTTTCGGCACTGATGTTCTCGAATGGCAGGACTGCAATCGCTTTCTTCTTGGTGCCGCTGCCAGCTGCCTCCAGTTCAATGAGCACAGTTTCGAGGCTCTCCACAACTTCTTCCATGCTCTGATACCTTTGCCCACGATCCTTTTCCAGCATTCTTCTGACTACTGAATCGACAGGATGAGGGATTTTGCGGTCGAGTTGACTCGGAACGGGAGGCTGCTCGTTCACGATCAGATACATCAATGCAGCCTCGTGCTCACCTTTGAACGGCAGTTCACCCGTCAACATTTCGTATAACACAACGCCCAGCGACCAGATGTCGGAACGATGATCCGCGGCAAGCCCCTGAGCCTGCTCTGGCGACATGTAGGCAAGGGTACCCAACGATGTTCCTGTTTTTGTCAGCCCTGAACTTCCGCGAAGCTTTGCAATTCCAAAATCCATGATCTTCAAAGAACCGTCTTTCGTCAGCATCACGTTCTCGGGCTTGATATCACGATGAACGATGTTCTTCTCATGTGCTGCTTTCAGTCCCTGCGCGATTTGGATGGTCCACTCAAGTGCCTGTCGGAGGGAAATGCCCTCACCCGATTTCAGACTTGTGATATGCGATTTCAGAGTGTGTCCCTCAACGTACTCCATGACGAAAAACGTCTGGCCGTTCTGGTCATCGATATCATAGACGCCGAGAATATTTGGATGATTGAGTGCGGCAGCTGCTTTTGCTTCTTGCATAAACCGTGATTTGTTCTCTTGAGAGGAGGAAAGATGAGATGGCAAGAACTTCACTGCGACGGGGCGGTCAAGCTTGAGGTCTTGGGCCTTATACACCACTCCCATCCCACCCTCGCCCAGCTTTTCAAGAATCTTGTAGTGAGAAATAGTTTGTCCAATCATGCGAAATCCTTCGTGGGGAGATTCAATTGAACGTCCCGGGGCAAAATGAATGATGTGAATCGAACGCTAATTCTTTGAGCCCGTCGATATCGCTCTCGTTGCAGCCGCCAATGGGTGCTTTCTCCGAGATGCTGCTCATTGAACCCCATCTTCTCTTCGACCATCCTGTACTTGATGATTGAGAGAATTGGGCAAAAAATCTCCTCTTGAGCGATGCTCGCCTTGTTATGGATATCAACAGAAAGGGTCGGTCAAGCGAAAAATCCGGTGGCAAGAGCCCGATTAGGGGGAATGTCTCCGCCGCAGGCAACTCTTGCTCTTGAACTCCTACTTATAACAACTTAATTGAATACTCGTTCCTGTCGCTCTCTTGAAACGAGGGGCCCGAACCTTGAAAAACACCTCATGTTCCGGGGGTTAAGATGGTTGCCTTCCCTATTTCTCAGTCCCAATCGCCGGCGCCTTTCCAAGCACGTCATCAATTGTGAGGTTATGCAGCAGACCGAGGTTTAACACCTTTACGCCCGCCTCGATTTGCTTCTGATCTCCTGCAATAATGATCGCCATCCTTTCCGGGTCGATATATTTCTTTGCCAAACGCTCGACATCTTCCTTCGTGACGGCCAGAACGTGCTGGACGTAGTCGTTGAAATAATCATCAGGAAGACCATACGTCACGAGTTCACCAAGTTGACTGGCAATTTGAGCAACGGACTGAAAATTCTCAGGATAACGCAGTGCAAGGTAATTCCTGGCTCGCGTGAGTTCCTCATCCGGAACAGGTTGAAGGATACCATTGAGTTCCTTCATGAACTCCACAAGAGCCTTGTCTGTAACGGCTGTCTGGACTGCCGCGTTGGCCAAAAAAGGACCAGGCTGAGGCATGAAGTCAAATGTTGATTCGGCACCATAGGTGTATCCATGCTGCTCACGAAGATTCTGATTCAGCCGGGAGGTAAATGATCCGCCGAGGATGGTATTCATTACGAGGATGCTGTAATAATCATCCGTCAACCGCGGCGCCCCAATACGGCCAATCCTGATCTCCGATTGCGGAGCTCCGGGCTTGTCCACGAGATAGACTTCACGTCTCTCGATTTGACCGACGGACGGAATGTGCACGGTAGGTATCGTACCTTGCGACCACGCACCGAAGGCTTCCTCAAGCTTAGACTGGATAGACTTTAGAGTGATATCGCCGACGACAATCAGCGCGGCGTTGTTGGAGTAGAAATACCTTTGGTGGAATTGCTTCAGGTCTTCCTTAGTAAATGAACGGAGACTCTGCTCATTCCCTATCTCAGGTATTCCATATGGATGTTTTGAACCGTACAGCGTCTCGTTAAAAAGCACAGACGCAATCGCTCGCGGCTCATCGTGCCATTCAACAAGCGTTGTGAGCAGTTCCTTCCGGGCTCGCTCGAGCTCTTCGCTTGGGAACTGCGGGCGTAAAGCGACATCGGCGAGCAGTGTAAGTGCTGAATCGAGTTTGCCCAGCGGTGTATGGAGCGCCACAACGGTCGTGTGTTGACCTGCGGAGGCTGATAGGCTCGCGCCGAGGAAATCAATGGCGTCAGCAAGTTGCAGAGCGTTCCGCGTCCCGGCGCCCTCGGTAAGCATTCTCGCAGTGAGGCTCGCCACTCCGGACTTCTGAGGCGGATCCGCTGTTGCTCCAACTCTGACTAGGAGATTTATTTGCAGAAGCGGCACTTCATGCTTTTCGAGAAGAAGTACAGGAAGCCCATTCGACAATCGAGAATGTTGAATCGGAGGAAGCTGAAGCGTCGGCGGTGGACCGAGTTCTGGCGGTTTGCTGCGATCAGGATGCTGCGCTTGGATCGGCACAATGAGGAGACCCGTCATCAGCCCGAGCATACAGACAACCGCTTTCGCCTTCGCCACCTTCCTTCTTCGCTTTCCTATCTCACTCGTCGTGTGAATGTGAGAGAACTTCAATGCGAGTGCGTGCGACGTCATGTTCACTTGCCCTCCTTTCGTGCTGGAGCCGCCAGACCCTTCTTTCCCTCCGGGACAACACTTAACACAACGCGACCGTCATCCCGCAAGTATGTTTCTGCGATCGCACGAACATCGTTGACATTCAAGGCTTTGTACCGTGCGAGGTCTTCATTGAAGTAGTCGGGGTTTCCCGTTGCCGTATAATAAAAATTGAGTTGATCAGCTTTGCCGCCAAACCCTCCGACGCGCTCCAATCGATCAAGAAATCCCGCCTCAAACTGGTTGACGGCCCTCTGCAATTCCCGATCCGCCGGCGGATCATTCTTTATACGGTCGATCTCTTCTTGGATAACCGTTTCCAACTCTCCGAGAGTGTGTCCGCTGCGCGCGGTGGCGATAATTTGGAATGAACTTCCAAGCGGGCGACTGGCCTGGAAGGCGCTGACATCCTGTGCGATCTGCAGGTCGTAGACAAGTCTCTTGTAGAGACGGGAGTTCTTCCCACCTGCGAGGATGTTCGCAAGCAAGTCGAGCTCTGCGTCGCCTGGAGTGAACAACGCCGGTGTCAACCACGCCATGTAGAGCCGTGGAAGCTGGACCTTGTCTTCGAGTACTATTCGCTTCTCCTGAGACAAAAAGGCCGCGGGAGGTGCAATTGGCGGAACTGCTGAACCTGCGGGTACATCGCTGAACCATTTCTCAACAACCTCCTTCGTTTGAGCGGAATTGATGTCTCCGGCAATCACGAGACTTGCATTTCGCGATGTGTAGAATTGTTTGAAGAAGCCGACTACATCCTCATAGCTGGCTGCCGACAGATCTTCCATGGATCCAATCGTCGGCCAATGATACGGATGGCTTGATGGATAGAGATTCTCATCAATCGCGATGTCTGCCATTCCATAAGGCCTGTTCTCGTAGGACTGGCGTCTCTCATTCTTGACAACGTCTCGCTGGCCGTCGACTTTTGAGGGTGACATGGCATCGAGGAGATACGCCATCCGGTCTGATTCAAGAAACAGAGCGAGTTCAAGCGCATTACTCGGAATGTTCTCCCAGTAGTTTGTCCGATCAGAGGAGGTCGAAGCATTGTTGTCCCCGCCTGCTGCCTCGAGCCATTCGTCGAACTTCCCTTCTGGAACGTGACCAGAGCCTTCGAACATAATGTGTTCAAACAGATGGGCAAAGCCGGTACGGCCAGGCTTCTCATGTCCTGAACCCACATGGTACCAGACGTTGGCGCTCACTATTGGTGTCGAATGATCTTCGTGGAGGATGACCGTCAGGCCATTGGGCAAGATAAACTGGGAGTACGGGACAGAGATTCGAAGGCCTTGAGCTATTCCAGCTGAAGACAACAAGAGGAAGAACACAAGAGGCCGTGTCATTACTTCTTTCTCCTTTTTGAATGACGAGATGAACAAAACACTGTGTTTCCGGTAAGAGCCGATAACCTCACGATCCACTTCTTCAGACGGGTAGGCCCAGCTGACGGCAGTCAGGCTTTGGATCAGTGAACAAGCCCCATCTTCTTCAGAAGCGATGCAAATCGGGGGTCATCAGAAACTGCGTCCCACACGGGGTCGACTTTGAGGGAAACCAAACCGCCAGAGTGTTCCCGGTAAGCCTTCTCGAGCCACTCGAACGTCTGGTCCTTATCTCCAAGCGCTGCGTAAACTTGAGCTGTGAGATGAGGTGAGACATACTCTCGTTTCGAGAGAGCAACAAGTTCATCGATTGTCTTCATCGCCTCGCCTCGCTTGCCCATGACTGCGTGAATCACTCCGAGCGCCGTAATGCCTAAGCTATCTCTCGAAAGGCTGATTAATGTTACGTACTCTGCAAGGGCCTGCTCGTACATCCCTTTTTGCTCGAACGCACGACCGAGCGAGAAATGGGTGGGGAAGAAACTTGGGTCCATCTCCAATGTCTTTTGGTATAGCGCGATCGCTTCATCGTACCAGCGCGCATGGTAAAGTGCATCCCCGAGACTCCGGTTGATACTCAGGGAGAGCGGGTCAAGCTCCTGGGCCCGCTTCAGCACGGCTACTGCTTCATCGTGTCGTCCCATGATGCTCAAATAACCGATGCCGTACAAGTGATGCCCTGTTGCGTAGTTTGGGTTGAGATCAATCGCACGCCTGAAGTCTTTCTCTGCACCCGGCCAGTCCCGATCGTAACTCGCTTTGATGGATGCAAGCGAAGTGTGGACCTCAGCGAGCGTGTCGTCGATCGCCAAGGCCTGCGATGCAGCGACCTTTGCTTTCGGGTAAGCGTTCTCTGGTGGAAGGAGACCGTAGGCTGCAAGTAGATTATAGGAATCTGCAATTCCTGCATACGCCAACGCATAGTTTGGGTCCTGCTTCAGTGCTTGCTCGAAGTACTCAATCCCCTTTGTAAACCCTTCTGATGTTCTCTTGTTCCAGAAGTACCTCCCCTTGAGGTACAGTTGATATGCATCAGTGCTGTGCGTGTGACGTTTGGTTAGCTTCTTTTTCTCCTCTCCTGTCAGCTTCAGTTGCAGCTTTTCTGAAATTTGCCGCGCTATCTCTTCCTGCACTGCAAAGATATCAGAGACTGTACGGTTGTATTGCTCTCCCCATATCTGCGAGCCGTCGGCTACACTGACGAGTTCTGCCTGGATGTTCAGGGTATTGGCTCGTTGATGGACCCTTCCCATCAGGAGTGCGTGCACGTTGAGATCCAGACCGACCGATTGCGGGTCTACTTCTCGTCCCTTGTAGCGAAAAGCCGTCGCCCGCGCTGTCACACGCAGCTTGGGCAATTGTGAGAGGCTGTTGATGAGGCTCTCAGTGATGCCGTCACTGAGGTATTCTGTATCTGGATCGGTTGTCACGTTGACGAATGGCAAGACTGCGAGAGAATTTATTCCTCTGCCTCGTTTTGGTAATAGCTGAAAACCACGAGACGTCTTCCGTTCGAGATGAGCAGATTGTTGTCCGACTCGGTTCTCTTCGACGTTGCGCTTGTACCGTTTTAGGTCGACCCCTACTTCCCGCATTGATTGATACCGTTCTTCTCGGTTCTTTTCGAGGCACTTCATCGCGACGCGATCCAGTTCGACGTCGACACCCTTTCGCAGACCGGTGAGACCTGGGGCTTCGACGTTCATGATTTCGTACATCAATGCCGCTTCGTGCTCGGCACGGAAGGGGATTTGCCCAGCGAGCATCTCGTATAGAACAACCCCGAAGGAGAATATGTCCGTGCGATGATCAACCTCAATCCCTCCAATTTGCTCGGGAGACATGTACGCAATGGTACCTACCGTAGAACCGGTTTTTGTCAGCTTGCTTAGGCCTCTTAGTTTCGCAAGACCAAAATCCATGATCTTGGCCCGAGCGTCCTCAGTCACCATGATATTCTCTGCCTTCACGTCGCGGTGAACGATGCCCTTCTCGTGTGCAGCCGCCAGCCCGTCTGCGATTTGAATCCCAAGTTGAACGGCTTCCAAGACAACGTTTCTCAGATAGCCTTCCGGTTCCGCGAATCTTCTCTTCACCCACTCGCGAAGAGTAATGCCGTCGACATATTCCATGACCAAGAAAATCTCATCGTCCTCCTCATCGATTTCGTGGATCACGCAGATATTGGGATGATTAAGGGCCGAAGCGGCCCGCGCCTCGTGAAGAAACCGTTCACGCTCCTCGCTGCGCGCGGAAAGGTTCTTCGGCAGAAACTTCATGGCGACGGTTCGTTTGAGTTTTACATCTTCGGCTTTATACACTACTCCCATTCCGCCCTCACCTAACTTTTCCAGAACACGATAGTGTGAAATAACCTGACCAATCATAGATAACACCTCCCGCTGCTTCGCAGCGGGATCCTCGAAGTTGCTACTGCTCGCGGCAAAAGCGCTCGCAGGCAACTTCGGGACATCCCACCCTCACCGAGCTTCTCGAGAATCTTATAATGTGAAATCGTTTGGCCGATCATCGTGTAGAATCAAGTCTCCGTTTCCACTGCTCGGTTCTTCTTGTGGTGAAGAAAACCGATTGATCTTGCTGTCACCGTTTCTTTTTTTTCCACCACCTCAACAAGCGCTCACGGATATTTCGTTCTTCTCCGTGCTCGGTGGGATAGTAATAGACTTTATCCTTGAGATTGTCGGGAAGATACTGCTGATCGACGAAGTTTCCTTCATAATTGTGACTGTATTTGTATTCTGCACCGTACCCGAGTTCCTCCATAAGCTTCGTCGGAGCGTTGCGAAGATGGAGCGGCACCGGATCGTTTGGCAGCGTCCGTACATCATGCATTGCTGCACCGATTGCACGAACGGCAGCATTGCTCTTCGGACAAGAGGCAAGATAGGATGCCGTTTGGGAAAGAATAATCTGCGCTTCGGGCATTCCTACATAGTCTACAGCTGTAAAACAAGATGTGGCGAGAACAAGTGCCTGCGGGTCGGCGTTGCCGATGTCCTCAGAGGCAAGAATGACCATTCGTCTCGCGATGAATTTCGGATCCTCACCTCCTTCGAGCATTCGCGCCAGCCAGTAAACAGCGGCATCGGGATCGCCTCCACGCATGCTCTTGATAAACGCCGAGATGATATTGTAATGCTCCTCGCCTCCCTTGTCATACTTTGCATACTTCCGTTGGAACGCTTCCTCAACAAGAGCCTTGGTAATGATTTTTCCGGCTTCTTTCCCTTGGGGTCTTGCAAGCTGCACTGCGGTCTCGAGCGCGTTGAGCACCATCCGAGCGTCTCCACCTGAAAGGAGAATGAGGTAATCCTTCTCGGGTTCTTGCAGAACAATGTTCTCTCTCTTCAAAAAAGGATCGTTCCTCATAGCGCCATCAATGATCTCGCGCAACTCTGACCTGTTCAGGACTTCGAGCACGTACACGAGACAGCGGGAGAGGAGGGGGGAAATGACTTCAAAAGAAGGGTTTTCCGTTGTTGCGCCTATGAGTGTGATGACACCCTCTTCAACGCTGTGGAGGAGCGCATCCTGTTGGGCTTTGTTGAACCGATGAATCTCGTCGATGAAAAGGATCGATCGCTTATTCAGATGTGTGAGATTCAACTCAGCTCGGTCAATGACTTCGCGCACATCTTTCACACCCGATGAGACAGCGTTGAGCTGGAAGAATTCCGCATTTGTCTGGTTAGCTATGATCCGCGCGAGGGTAGTCTTTCCACTTCCGGGAGGACCCCACAGAATCATAGAGGGGATTTCTTCTTTCTCGATGAGGATGCGGAGCGGCTTGCTCTGGCCGAGGAGATGCTTCTGGCCAACGAAGCTATCGAGTGTTGCGGGACGGACACGTTCCGCGAGTGGGGTGCTCGGCAACAGCCGTGTCTTCTTCCTCGCTCTTTCCTTCCGGTCAAAGAGTTCCATAGCGCGAGAAGCTGAGTGTGGGTAGCGGAGAGATCGGGAAGAAATGAATAATACAGGCGCGTGATCGAGGAGAGAAATCTCCCCAAGGAGTCGTTTGGGTATGCGTCACAGAGGACGGTAGAGCGGGTGATGGGGCGTGAATAGTTACTTCTTCACTTGCATTTTGTAGACAGTTTCACCCTCCCGAAGCATCCCGTACTTTTCCCGTGCAACCTTCTCAATTGTGCGCTTGTCGTTCTCAAGTTTCTTTGATAAATCTAGAAGTTGCTGTCGCTCGACTTCTGCCTCCTTCAGTTTTTCCTCCATCTCCCTCCTTGCGAGTTCTAAGCGCACGCGTTGAATGATACCGTGGGGATTCAGCAGCGCATAACCCATGATGGGAATCCCCACCAGCAACACCAACCCAAACCGTCGCCCTCTTGTACTCCGACGCCACCAATTCATCTCATTCCCCCGATGAGGTTCAGTTGAGTGACCATCCGCCTTGGCTCAGTGAATGGAAATTAAACAGTTCTTGTCTCATTAGCAAGAAGTTTCAGTGGCGCGGATATCAACAGGTGGGCAGGGATTGCCGAGGCTACTGATTCACGCGGAATTCAGCGGTAGTCACGGTTGGCAAGCCGTGACTCTCACTTCTTGTACCATCGGCTTTTCGTCTTGAGGGAAGTCTGGAGTTTCTTTCGTTCGCGGTGTCTCTCGACCGCTAATTCGATCAACACATCGAGAAGTTTTGAGTACGGCAGCCCAGATGCTTCCCAGAGTTTCGGGTACATGCTGATGGACGTGAATCCGGGGATCGTGTTCAGTTCACAGATATAGATCTCGTGGCGACCGCGGGTTACGAGAAAGTCAACGCGTGCCATTCCGGAACAATCGATTGCCTTGAAGGCTTTCACAGCAAGATCCTGAATCTTCTTTGTAACCTTCCGCGGAAGCTCAGCGGGAACAATGATCTTGGACTTCCCATCGACGTACTTCGCGTCGTAGTCATAAAACTCATTTGAAGGAATAATCTCGCCGGGAACTGAAACACGGGGATCGTCATTGCCCAGAACGCTACACTCGATCTCCCGGGCGTTTTCAATCCCCCGCTCTACGAGAATCTTCCGATCATATCTGCCGGCATCTACAATTCCTTGCTGAAGTTCTTTGCGCGTATGTGCTTTCGTAATCCCAACACTCGATCCAAGGTTCGCGGGCTTGATAAAGCAGGGGTATGGAAAAGCCCCTTCAATCTCATGCACCCAGATTTTCGGTGAACGCTGATACTCTTTGAGAAGAAAAGCGCGATACTCGGTAACGGGCAACCCGACTCGTTCAAAGATTTGCTTCTGGACAACTTTGTCCATCCCGAGTGCAGAACTCAACACCCCTGCTCCGACGTACGGGACGTTCGCGAGATCAAGCAGTCCCTGAATTGTTCCATCTTCACCATACGGCCCATGAAGAACGGGGAAGACAACGTCGAGAGGTTCGTTCGTCGTATCCATGCCGGTGCCCCGAAACTCGACAAGCCCTTTCTGAGTCGGATCGGGAAGAAGGACTCGCTCCGGCACGCGATCGAGCCCCTTTCCCGATTTCAATAATGCCAGAGTCCGTGAAGAACTCAGCCATTTCCCCTGCTTCGTGATCCCGACGGGTATGACTTCATACTTGTCCTTGTCGAGTGCCTGAATAACAGAAGTCGCAGACACAAGTGACACCTCATGCTCGCTCGAGCGACCTCCGAATATAACACCAACCCTGATTTTTCTCTTCATTTGTTCTCCCGACGGATCCTTGCAACACTGCTATGCACCGAGCCGCTCCATAACCTCTCGGACAATTGCACGAAGCTCTTCCTCTGTGTAGAGTGACGAATCTTTCTTTTCCTCTGTGGATGGAGTGCACGCGACCTTCATCTCAAAATCTTTTCCATAACTCTCCCCGCTGATTTTGCGAAGCTTTTCGATGTCGCTCTCCGAGAGAACCTTCTCTCCCCCGAGGAGACGCGCAACTAGGGTGATGTGCGCGGCGTGTTCCACCTTCTCCATTTTGAAGTACGCATCAAGGGGATCTGCTCCATAGGTAACAACGCCGTGGTTTGCCAGGAGAATCGCGTTAGCCTTCCGGACAAACGGCGCAATGGATTCCACAACTTCACTCGTGGATGGAGTTGCGTAGTTCGCGAGAGGAACGCCTCCGAGTCCGACAATTACTTCAGGGAAGAGACACTCAGTGAGTGGAATGCGCGCTGTGGCAAAGCCGGTGGCATACGGTGGGTGAGCGTGGACGACAGCCTGAACATCCGGACGCTCCCGGTAGATGAAAAGGTGCATCTGGAGCTCCGTCGAGGGCCGCTTCAGACCTGACACGAGCTTCCCTGAAGGATCAACAATGACGAGGTCGTCCGGGCTCACCATCCCTTTGTTCATCGCTGTTGGCGTTGCGAGGATATTGCCATTCTCCAGTCTTGCGCTGATGTTGCCGTCGGTGGCCGATACAAAACCCTTATCGTAGACACGATGACAGACGTTGACAAGATCAGCGATGACTCTTTGAAGTTCCAAGCTCATTGTCAAAGCGCATTCAGGATTTCAGGGACAATCGAGTACTTCTTGAAGGGCGGAAGGAGATACACTCCCTGGATCATTGCCTTCGCCTCGCGCAGGAATTCAATGGCAAGCTGAACCCCGACAGTCGCCGCTTTCTCTCCGGCGGTTCTCATCTTCTCCCGAGTCTTCTCGGGTATGTTGATGCCCGGTACTTCATTGTGGAGGAACTCTGCATGCTTATAGCCTCGCAGTGGAAGAAGACCAAGCATGAGTGGGAACCTCAAATGCGATGTCTTCCTCAAGAATTCTTCCAGTGTCTTTAGTTCATACACGGGTTGAGTGAAAACAATGTCCGCGCCAGCAGCCAATTTCTTTTCAAGCCGTTGGATTTCTCTCTCCATGTCTTCGGTAGTCGGGTTTGCAGCACAGGCGATGAGGAAGCTCGTCGGATCGCCGATTGAATTTCCCATCAAATCTTTTCCTTCGTTCATCCCTTTCACTGCTCGGATCAGACCAATCGAGTCCACATCGAAGACGGATGTTGCGTGTGGATAATCACCGATGATCGCCGGGTCGCCCGTGATGGCAAGAATGTTCCGAAGACCAAGCGCGTGCGCACTTAGAAGCTCCGCCTGAAGTCCAATAAGATTTCGGTCGCGGCAGGCGAGGTGTGTCATTGCCTCGATACCGACATCGCGCTGGACCAAAACGGAAATTGCAGGTGAAGTCATCCTGAGCCTTGCCCGTGCACCGTCCGAGATGTTGATGGCGTCAATGCCGTGCCTCTGCAGATATGTAGCGCCTTCGATCACTGAACTCATATCGAATCCACGGGGAATATCCAACTCGACCGTCGTGAGAAACTTTTTGCCAATGTTCTGTGCGAACCTTGATCGCCTGTCAACGATCTGCTCTGTTCTTGCCTCGAACGTGGGAGATTTGACTTGTTCTTTCAGTTTTACGTCAGTCCTCCCAACCTTGAGGCCTTTTACGGCTTCTGCAATCGCCTTGAGATGTGCTGGGGTTGATCCGCAACACGCACCGATAAGCGTCACGCCAGCTTCAACGAGTTGCTTCGCATACGTCGCAAGGTATTCCGGACTCGTATGGTAGACAGAGCGTCCATCAAGAAGGGTAGGAATACCTGCGGCGGGTTGAGCTGAAAGAATCACACCGTCTTTGTACATGCTCCGGATGAGACTGAACATTCGCTGCGGACCGACCGTACAGTTTGCTCCCACGACGTCGACGCCTTGCTGCACGATATGTTCTACGACTTCGATCGGAAACTGACTTGCAAGGATCGCCCCGTCCTCGGGAAACGCCTTCTGCGCGACAATCGGAAGATCGGTCAGCTCCTTCACCGCAGCAATTGCCTCATCCAACTCACGCAGGTCGACAAAGGTCTCGAGGATGAAGAGATCAACTCCACCTTCGAGGAGCACAGCGGCCTGTTCCTTGAAGGCGATGCGCGCTTCAGCACGCTTGACTTTTCCTATCGGCTCAAGGAGTTGGCCGATCGGACCCACGGCTCCAGCAACGTATACATCATCCCCTGCGGCACGACGAGCGATCTCAACGCCGCTGAGATTCAGCTCGTGAAGTTTATCTTCCACGTGGTACTGTTTCAGACGAAACCGGTTTGCAGAGAAGGTGTTCGTTTCAATGATCTCGGCACCCGCTGAAATGTACTCTCGGTGGATTCGCTCAACAATGTTGGGATTCTTGAGGTTCTGGATCTCGTGCGGCCGTTCTGTATATCCATAGAGATCAAGGACTGTTCCCATCGCACCATCACATACGATTGGGCCGTCTTTAATGCGTTCGCGGAATGGTTTCTTCATACGTCAACAGGCAAGGAAAACGAAGGATCTAGGTCACTGACCAACACGTTGCACAAACTTTGCGCGCCTCGAGGAAACCGAGGTTCATCGGGAAATAAAAAAAATCCCACTGTCATGTAGTGGGATTCATAATAACCAAAATCCTTTACTTTTTCAACCTACTCCAGATGCGGCTTGATCGCACTCTCAAATGCACTTAAGTCCCTCGCCCCAACGAGTGTCGCGACCTGTTCACCGGTTCGATCGAAGATGAAGGTTGTTGGGATGGCACCCCTCCAGCCTGTCCCAATAGCGTCAATGAAGCTCTCATCATCGCCGTTTTTGATGTACGTTGTGAACGTGACATTTTGCTTCTGGAGAAATGGGCGCACAGCAGCCTGGATATCCTCCGGTTCATCGACGGAGATGAAGACAACCTTCACGCCTTTTTTCTCATAGAGCCTCTGAAGCTTAACAAGATGAGGAAATTCCTTTACGCACGGCCCGCACCATGTTGCCCAGAGGTTCACCAAGACAACGTTTCCCTTCAATGACGCCTTGAGTTCAGACACCTGTTTTTCGTTGATCGAGAGAAGCTCTGGGATCTTCTTCTTCGACTGGGATTGTCCTAAGAGCGAGGTGGCGAGAATAAGAATCGAGAAGAAGATCGCTTTTTTCATGTTCGCCTTCACTGATCGATTCGTTTGATAGTGCAGCCAAAAGGCCTTGCCTCCCGCTTTGGAAGAGGTTTTCCCTCAAGATAGGCGTCCAAAACATCCCGAAGATCGTGTTGAGTTACCTTCGCCGGGTTCCGTGCATCATCAATCCTTCCATGGTACCGTAGGACGCCGGTCGAATCGATGAGGTATATCTCGGGGGTCACCAGTGCATTGAACTTGTCGGCGATAACATTTTTCCAATCCTTAAGAACCGGAAACTCAAACCCGTGTTTCTTGGAGTGTTCGGCAATCTCTTCGATTGATTCTTGCTTGTTTGAATTGATTGCCAGGAAGGCAACACCCTTCGGGGTATACGACTTGTACAGGTCGACCATCCGTTCATTGTAGGCATTCGAAACTGGACATTGCGTGGCGATAAACATGACAACGACAGCCTTGCTTTTCAAATAATCGTAGAGTGAGTGTTCCTTCTCTGCGCAGTCCTTCAGAGTGAAGTTCGGGACCTTCTCGTCGAGTCTGACCTCGGGTTTATTCCCCTCAGCGAGGGCAATTGCGAAGACAAGGAATATAAGGATTGGTGAAAAGCAGAATAGCTTTACCATCACAGGTTCCCTCTTATTGGAAAATTGTGTTGAAGGTTCACGTCTGCCAAAGGCTACTCGAATCTGAGGATTTCGGGCACAAGAGAACCAACTCGGTGTGTCTTGTAATCAATCCCTGAATAGACTTTTTACGCTGTGTTAGGAAAGCTGTGTTGTCCAACTCAGGGTGTTCATTTGTAAATCAGGTTAAACAAACGAGTTGCTGAATCATTATCTAGGTCTTTGAGAATCTTGTATTCGTTCAGGGCGGAACCCCGATCCCCAACTATGAGATAAGTCACCCCAAGACCATAGTGCGAACGGGCCAAATCAGGCTCGAGGCGAATTGCCTCCTTGTAAGCTTCAATCGCTTCCGCGTGGCGTCCAAGCTTCCCATAAGCCACTGCCATATTGTGGTGGGCATCCGTGTAACTAGGCTTAATGCGGATGGCCGTCTTGTAGTGCTCAATAGCTTCATTGTAACGTTTGGCTTCGTAGTAAGTCAACCCAAGGTTCAAGTGGGCTTCAGGATAATCGGGCTTGACGCCGATTGCTTGGCGATAGGCTTCAATCTCTTGATCGATCTGTCCAAGTTCGTGGCAAGCTAGGCCAAGGTTGAGATACGCCTCAGCATAGTCAGGCTTGAGGTGGATCGCCTGTTGGTACGCTTGAACGGCTTCACTGTGACGTCCGACTTTGCCATAAGTCATTCCAAGATTACAGTACGCCATGGCATAATCAGGCTTGATGCTGATCGCTCGGTTGTAGGCTTGAGCAGCTTCAGTGTAGCGTGTAAGTTGATGATATGTCGCTCCCAAGTTGACGTACGCCTCGGCATAATCAGGCTTGATGCGAATTGCCTGCTTGATGGGTTCAATTGCTTCAGCGTAGCGGCCGAGCTGGTCATTACAATACCCAATTTGAAAGTAAGCTTCGGCGTAGCGTGGGTTGCCCTCGACTGCGTCTTCGAATCTTTGAAGGGCCTTTGTGTAGTCCCCTACCCAGAGCAAACGAAGTCCCGAGGAATAAAGTCCTTCCGCTGAGGCAACCCGAGCCTCCGGTACGCTTGCCCCCCATTCGCGGAGGGTCTGGCCCTCACGCGGGGCAAGTTTTGCCGCTTTCTCAGCGGGGATCGCGAAGTTGAGGTTTTGCCCCTCAACTATCTGAAAAGATGCAACACCGATGACTTCGCCTTTCATATTGGCCACAGGGCCACCGCTAGAGCCTGGAGATATTGGCGCGGTAATCTGAATAATTCTTCCAAATGCTGGGATCTCTCGAACTGCTGAGACGATGCCATCCGAGACGGTTCCCTCAAGCCCCATTGGGCTTCCAATCACGATGACCCGTTCCCCTACTTGAGGGATGAAATTGCTTAAGGACAAAAGACCTAACCTGTCTTGGCCAGTATCGACAGAAATCCGGATGAGGTCACTTTCTTTGTCTTCAGCAAGAACTTTCTTAACCGGATAGATTTTCCCACTAACCGTTTTCACCTCAGCAGTACTTGCGCCCTCAAGCACGTGGCGATTAGTGATGACATCGCCGCTCTTGCTGACGAGAAATCCACTCGCTTGGACAAGAGCCCTTCGATCCTTGCCATAGGTTAGGATAACCACAACGTGTGGCTGAATTTTTTTTACAATCGTTGGTAAACCATCCTGCGCGGCTGACGCTAAGGGAATCATCATGGAGAAAATACAGGCGAGCGAGGGGATTAAACGCCAGCGACGTGTCACGATTTTTTTAGGCTCTAGGGATCTCGTTACCCAATGCCGCGTAGAGTAAGACGAACTTCGGAACCCGGTTATTAGGTGCGGTAATTCTGCCACAAATCAACAATCTCCGTTCTCCCGGTGCCATTTGGATCAATAACAATGAACTCCTGATAGGTCATAATAAAGACCGCGTTATACTTTTCCCCGAGTTGCAATGCATCTTGGAAGTATGACTTAGTGAATTCAATGAGATAGTTAATGGCAACGCCGTCTTCTAGAGCGGGTTCGGGTATGTTATCATATATAAGGAGCCAATTCTTAGGAAATCGCTCAAAATCCTCACCATTGAGTTTCTCGGTTTTTTCTAAGATATATCGCTTCATGACTTCGGACCACCCCCACTTTAAATCATTCTCAAACGAAGGCATGCCCGTCAACCTGTTTTGAGAAAGAAGTCTCTTTATTTCTGAACTTGATAGACTTGGGCTACTGCCACTGAAATATGACAATTCTATTGGCGCATTTCGGTAAAGCTTGTCCCGTATATCTTGTGCTCGAGCATAGTGTTCTGGGATGGCGCGTGTACATTCAACTCCGATTGCAGAGTGCTTCATGCGGATGCAAAAATCTGGTCTTTCCCTGGGAACCACTTCCATGGGAAAGCTGAAGTAACTTGCCTCGCAGAAAGTTGATAGAAGGCGGTACATTGACCACCTCTCGACTTGTTTTGTAGTCCTGCCCCTTGGCGGTATCCTAATGTTGACTGACTTTAGATGCTTGATCAAATCTTCTCTTGAATGTGCAGTAAAGGAGGCCATGCTTTAAGATCCGTCGTACCTCGTCGAAACATATCTATAGATCTGCTGATATCACGAATTTCCGAGCCAGGCTTCAGCAATTTGCACCGCGTTCGTGGCAGCACCCTTCCGCAAGTTATCGGCAACAATCCAGAGGTTCAGGCCATTCCTGACGGTTGAATCACGTCTGAGTCTTCCGACGAAAACCTCGTCGCGTTCATAGGCATTGATCGGCATTGGATAGAGATTTTCGTTCGGATCGTCCTGGACAATGATCCCGGGTGAGTGAGCAAGCAGATTTCGCACCTCGTCGACTTCAAAGCTTTTTTCAAACTCGATGTTCACTGATTCGCTGTGGCCACCATAGACGGGAACCCGAACGCACGTTGCGGTGACTTGAATGGTGTCGTCTCCCATGATCTTCTTTGTTTCTTTCATCATCTTGTGCTCTTCTTTCGTGTACCCATCCTCATAGAATACGTCGACGTGAGGCAAGCAGTTGTACGCAATTTGATGTGGGAATTTCTTCTCGGTAACAGGTTGCTTTTCAAGTTCGCTGGTTAACTGGTCGACCGCTTTCTTCCCTGCGCCTGTCACTGATTGATACGTCGAGATGACGACGCGCTTGATCTTGAACCTCTCGTGAAGCGGTTTCAGGACAACAACGAGTTGTATTGTCGAGCAATTTGGATTTGCGATAATGCCGTGATGGTTAAAGATCTCTCGCGGGTTCACTTCCGGGACGACAAGAGGAACTCCATTCTCGAGTCGGAACGCGCTGCTATTATCGACAACCAGCGTCTGATGCTGGACGGCATGAGGAGCGATTTCTTTTGACACTGCAGCTCCCGCTGAAAAAAGAGCGAGTTCATAGCCATCAAACACATCGGGCTTCAGTTCTTGCACCTTGTGCATCTGTCCTTTGAACTCCAGTTCTTTGCCAGCGGATCGCCGTGAGGCAAACAACCCAATCCGACCTACGGGAAAATCCCGCTCCTCGAGAACCTGAATCATCTTTCGGCCAACGAGGCCGGTAGCACCGACTACTGCAACATTAACAGCTCTCATCTATTGGTTGGTTCCTTGTTTATGAAAGATCATCGAGACTCTCCCTCTCTCGGATCACCCGGCACCTCTCACCATTCACGAGTATTTCTGCCGGACGAAGCCGCCCGTTGTAATTGGATGTTTCCGAGTAACCGTACGCTCCTGCCGTTGCGATTCCAAGAAAGTCTGAACGGGCAACCGTTGGCAGAGGCCGGTCAAGAGCAAAGAAGTCACCTGTCTCACATATTGGTCCGACAACATCAACAGTTTCGGTCTCTTTACCTTTAAGGATCAGCGGCACAATCTGATGGTAAGCATCATAGAGGCTGGGCCGGATTAGGTCATTAATCCCGGCATCGACAATAACGAACTTCTTTGCACCACTTTGTTTTGTATAGAGGACCTTTGTCACGAGCATCCCCGCATCGGCAATGATCGCGCGACCGGGTTCGAAAATAATCGTGCAGCCTGTCGACTGAAGGATCGGGAGGACTGCCTTCACAAATTCCGACGCAGCTGGTGGCGCTGCGCTTGTCCCACCGGTAGCGGGGCTTGTGGCCGATTCAACGGGCAAGAGATCGTGGACCAAAGCTCGATGGTAGTCAATGCCGACACCGCCGCCGATGTCGATGTGCGTAAGCTCGATCCCTGCGGCTTTTAGTTGCTGTGCAAGCGAAGCCAGCATCGTGGCGCATTGAACGAACGGCTCGATGCTCGTAATCTGCGAGCCGATATGGGCATGTATGCCGACAACCCGAAGATTGGGAAGTTCCTTTGCAAGTCGATATGCGGCGAGAACTCGCTCGTGATCGATCCCGAATTTGTTTACTTTCAATCCGGTGGAGATGTACGGATGGGTCTCCGGGTCGACGTTGGGGTTCACACGAATCGAGATAGGAACCTCGCGGTTGAGCCGTTGTGCGATTTCTGACACGATGCGGAGTTCTTCTTCAGATTCGACATTGAGCGATGCGACCGACTTCTTGATGGCGTATTCAATCTCATCATCTCTCTTTCCGACTCCTGTGTATGTTATTCTCTCCGGTGGGAACCCTGCCTTGAGAGCCAGAAAGAGCTCACCCCTAGAGACGACATCTGCTCCTGCACCTTCCTGAACAAGAAGTTTCAGGAGCTGAATGTTTGAGTTTGCTTTCAGTGCGTAGCAAATGAGGTGGTTGGTCTCCCCAAATGCCACGTGCACCGCTCGATAGTTGTCAAGGATTTGATTTTTGCTGTAGACATAAAGGGGTGTCCCAAACTCCTCGACGATCTCGCGAAGCGGGACGTCTTCGCAGTATAAGTCGTTTTCTTTGTACGTGAAGTAGGGCAATTGATGACTCCTGTTAGTCGTTGTTTGAGATATTGTCAGACCTCAATCCACCCCGACAAGTGCGTTTCTGACCTCGCCAAGTCCGGACTCGGTTGGGCCAGAGAGACAAGACGGCTGCTGAATCCCTCCGATGGAGGTTTCCGTTCTTGAGAATGGTGGTCAGTTGTATCGTTGCCATCATGAAAATACTCCATCAGCTAAATAAATGTGCGGATGATAATCTCGAACGGTAAAGCGATTGTGCTCACGATGCTCCCGAAGAAATTGCTGAATGAAGTGTTCCGCATCAGCAGAATCACGAGGAAGATTCCGAAGAATCCGATCTGTCGATATTGGGCACTCACACGCTCCGGAAGCAATGATGCAACGACGTGCGAACCGTCAAGGGGAGGAATGGGGATCAAATTAAAGACAGCAAGGATGACGTTCAAATAGACCCCACCATAAAACATTTTGACGAAGAAATTGAGGCCATCCATCACGGCAGGAGAGAGGTGATTGCCGAGGGGCGCGCTGCCGTTAACAAAAACGATTGCACAGATTGCACAAAAGAGCGCGACGACGAGGTTTGAGAGCGGCCCAACAACCGAGACAAGAATGTCATCCTTTCTGTAATGCCGAAAGTTCAGCGGATTCACAGGAACGGGCTTCGCCCACGCAATGAAGATTCTTCCAGTGGCAAAGAGCGAGAAGAGGGGAACGATGATCGATCCGATGAGATCGATATGGGGAATCGGGTTTAGAGTAATGCGCCCCATTTGTTTAGCCGTCGCATCCCCGCACCGCAACGCCATCAGGCCGTGCGATAACTCATGGATCACCACTGAAAAAAGCAGAATCGGAAGTATGTACAGCTCGTCGAGCAATGAAGTTCCTTTCAGTTACTGACTCGGACGACTTCGTCACCCTCTCGGGTGGAAAGTCCGGTGCACTTCCTTGAGATACTCTCGGTCAATGTGAGTATACACCTGAGTTGTGGAGATGTCGGAATGGCCAAGCATTTCCTGCACGGCACGCAAGTCGGCCCCACCCTCGAGAAGGTGCGTTGCAAATGAGTGTCGAAATGTGTGTGGGTGAACCTCCTTCTTGATCCCCGCCGATACGCTAAACTGATGGACAATGTTCCAGATCGACATACGACTGAGTTTTCTCCCTCGAGCGTTCAAGAACAGAACATCATTTGTCTGCCCACGCTTTGCGAGTCGGGGCCGTGCTTCCTCCTGATACTTACGAATCCAGAGAAGCGCAGAACGACCGATCGGAACTATTCTCTCTTTTGACCCCTTCCCGAACACCCGGATGATTTTCTGATCGGAGAGAACGTTCGTTTGCTTCAGTCCGATAAGCTCTGAAACGCGAATCCCGGTGGCATAGAGCGTTTCGAGAATCGCTTTATCCCTGACACCGAGGACGTGGTGGGCATTCGGCTGCTCAAGAATGAGTTCTATTTCATTCGGATTGAGGACATCGGGGAGCTTTCTGGAGCGCTTTGGCGCTTCAACGTTCTCCGTCGGATCCGTTTTTGAGAATTCTTCACTAATGAGAAATCGATGGAAGGATTTGACAGCCGAGAAATTCCGAGAAATGCTTCTCGGCGTCAACCCCAAGTCTCTCAGGAGGGTGAGAAAAGCAATGATTTGTGCGCGTTCAACCTTCTCGGCAGAACGGATCCCCTGCTGCCCGAGGAACTGAAGATATCGCGTGAGATCAAGAGAGTATGAATCGATAGTATTCGCTGCCGCGTTTCTCTCGACTCTGAGATACCGGATGAATTCCTCCAGTTCATGCTCCATGAAACCGACCCGTGATTTTCACAAATATCGGAAGAAAATCCCAGAGAATCAAGGAAATGGGCCATTCATGATGGTGTTCACACAAGACTCATAATCTCAGGTTGTCCATCAATGTAACGAGATTCGAATCTCGGTCAGAGAACTGCTAAGGAAGGATCAATGAGGTGCAGCATGAACCTGCTCGCAAGTGAGATGCTGCCAATCGGATCGGTAATGCTCTCAGCCAGCGATCGCTTGCTTCCACTCTTCTCTCTTCCGATTCCACCAGCGATAAAGGAGGGGAGCCGTCCATATCGTGACGAGCATAACCACGACGCCAGCAATAACATCGATGACGTAGTGATAGCGAAGGTAGACGGTAGAGATGACAAGGAGAACTCCAATACCCAGAATAACATGTCGGCTCTTCAGCCGGGAGTGGTAGGCAAGGAAGATAACCACAAGTGTAAGCTGTGTATGGCCACTAGGAAACACATCCCGTTGGGCAAAATCAATGGAGTTGGCAGCATTCCGCGGGATGGACTCCGCGCTGTTCACAAACTCTCTCAGCGCATCTGTCATGAAGACGCCGGGCAGGTCTGTGCTCATCGCATCGAAATTGTGGAGAGTAAAGCGTGGGCCAACTGCAGGAAAGATGAAATAGAAAACATAACTGAGGTAGAAACCATACAAGACAACGAACATGCCGTAGCGAAACTCCTCCACCCGATTTTTCTGATAATACTCGATCGCTGCAATGAGAAAGAGGAAGTAGAACATTGCATAACAGAACTGCATGAGTTCTGTGAAAAGAGGGTGGGCAAAGTGTGCCATCCATCGCGTCGGATCCGTTCCGAAGATCCATCGGTCGATGGCTATGAACGTCGAATCGAAATCGTGCGGATTAATCGGATGCACCATCAAGTACAACTCCTTGAAAACGATGAGCGTCACGGGCACAGGATACCAATCACGCAGAAAGCTAAGGAGAGCACTTGAAGACCCGTCCGCCGATGAAATGAGAATGAGAAGGATAACGATGATCATGACATCAAGCAGGACGAGGATGCCCCATCGTGGAACCCAAGCTGAGAAGAGAAGATTTGTCAGAGAAAGCAAGAGAAGGGTAAGCACGCTCACCGCGTCCATGGCTCTTAGGGAGGAGAGGCGGGATTTGAGTGACATACTCTTCCGAAGAAATGAAGTTGCCATCAGTGACCAAGGAAGATGGTTACAAGCATGGCCACCGTGAGGAGAATCATCGTGATGACCGTCGCCCAGGAGATGACGTTGAACGTTCTCGAGTTGACGAACTCTCCCATGATCTCTTTGTTGTTGACCAACGACAGCATGAAGATAAGGACAAACGGGAGAATCATACCGTTGACAACCTGTGTGAGGAGCATCACACGAATGAGGGGAAAGCCCGGAATAAGGACAACGAGAGCACCGACAACGATGAGAAAAGTAAAGAGGCTGTAAAACTGCGGAGCCTCCTGGAATTTCTTGTTTACACCAGCTTCCCATCCAAACCCTTCACAAACATAGTACGCAGTCGCAAGCGGGAGGATCGAGGCTGAGAAGAGCGACGCATTGAAGAGCCCAAAGGCAAAGAGCGCTGAAGCGTACTTACCCGCCAGTGGTCCAAGTGCTAGGGCTGCGTCCGCGGCTGTCTCAACTGAGATATGATGTTTGTAGAGAACCGCGCCACAAGCAACGATGATGAAGAACGCGACGATGTCTGTCATGAAACCACCGATGATGACATCGAGGCGCGAATGCTTGTATTCCTCCACCCGAATCCCCTTTTCAACTACCGAAGATTGAAGGTAGAACTGCATCCATGGCGTGATCGTCGTCCCAACAAGGCCCATGAATATGATCAAGAACGGGGCATTGAACTGGAATGTCGGAAGGACAGCCATCTTCGCAACCTCGTGCCAGTCCGGTTCTGCCAGAAAGCCGGAAACGATATAGGCGATATAAAACATACTTGCGATAAGGAAGATCTTCTCAACTCTCCGGTACGTTCCCTTCACGACGAGAAACCAGACAAAGGCAGCTGAAAGGGGAATGGACACATACTTTGAAATGTCAAAAATCTCGAGGCTTGCAGCGACACCGGAGAATTCTGCCATTGTATTTCCGAAGTCGGCAACGAGCAGCGCGATCATGATGTAGAATGTTGCTCGGACACCATAGTTCTCGCGGATGAGGTCAGCAAGGCCCTTCCCTGTAACAACTCCCATCCGAGCACAGATTTCTTGCACGACGATGAGGGCAATCGTAACTGGAATGAGTGTCCACAAGAGGGTATAGCCGTAGGAGGCCCCTGCAACAGAATACGTTGTGATCCCCCCAGCGTCGTTGTCGATGTTCGCCGTGATGATGCCCGGCCCCATCACTGAAAGGAAGATGAGGATAGAGCGAAAAGCACCTCTCGGAAGAAATTGCCGCTTGAAGAGTTTTAACTTCATGTGGTTGTGGCAGCTCGTGCGCGCCGTTTCCAAGCAATGGAGATCACCTTGCTGAGGATATCATCAATTGTGATGATCCCCTGGAGAACCCCATCCGCGTTAATCACAGGAATGACAAACATGTTATACTTATCGAGCTTGAAGGCAACGCTGCGCACTGAGTCATCAGCATGAACGGAAATGGGTTTGCGAAACATCACATCGGCAATCGACTGCTCCGATTGGGCAACGAGGAGATCCTTCAAGCTCACGGATCCGACGAGCTTCTGATTCTCATCCACGACGTACGCATAATAGATCGTTTCAGTCTTGATCGTCATCTCCTTGATACGAGCAATTGCCTCAGCAACCGTAATCGTGTGAGGAAGTGAGATGAATTCAGTTGTCATCAAGCCGCCAGCAGATTCGCTCGAATAACTGAGAAGCATCGAGAGCTTCTTCGCCCGAGTTGTTTCCATTAGACCCAGCAACTGCTGGGCAAGTCGAACGGGCATCTTCTCAAGAATGTCGGCCGCCATATCGGGAGGCAATAATTCAAGAACACTGACGGCATCCTTTGCCTCGAGCTCCTCGAGGAGTGATTCCTGAATGTCAAGGCTCACGCCTTCAAATGTCCGGGCTTGCGTTCTCAAGTCAAGCGATTTGAACAACGCCGAGCGCTCTGCCGAACCCAAGTCTATCATGATCTCGCCTAAATCAGCAGATGGGATCTGTGCAAGATCCTTGTAGGCAACCGAGAGCCTTACCGTGCCTTTCACGGGGTGGACGGCAAGGGGTTGGATGTACTTCCATCCAATGAAATATTCTTTGCTTAGATACGGCGCCCTTGGTGCCGCGAGTCGGATGACGGCGTCAACTGTTTTCTCCCAGCCGAGGCGACGCACAAGGCCCCGAACGCCGATGTCCACGTGAGCAACACGCAACTCGCGATCGACGCGGAGGAGGTGGACGTCGTTGACACGGACGACTTTTCGATTGAAGGTGTCGACGACCTGTTGGTCTAGCAGATCGCGGCGGAGGGTGAACTCATACGAACCAAAATCCGGGGTGAACGAAACCTTTTCAGTCGGAATGGCAAGCTTTGCGACCTCGTTGATTGCTTCCACAGACCCCCATGTGACGTCTGCATATTTCCGACTGAAATGACCGGTGGAGATGATGAGTGAAAGAGCTCGAGGAAATTGGTCAGAGAGCTGGAACGAAATATCATAGACGACACCCACTTTGCGGTTGTTCGCATCGAAGACCTTTTTATTCAGAAGAAGGGAGAAAAAGACAAACATTACTCACTCAGACTCATCGAGGGTTCCCTTCTGCGGGACCGTAGTTCCATGCGTTCACTTGAACTTCCTTGCAGGGAAGGCAGGCCGAGCTGCTGGGAGATTTCATTACTTAATTCGACGAACTCCTGAACGGAAAGTTGCTCGGGACGAAGGTTGAGGTTCAATCGGAGCTTTGATAGGTCGAGCCCTTCTAACTTCAAGTATCGCAACCCGTTTCGGAGGGTCTTCCTCCTCTTTCCAAATGTTCCTCTCACAACGCTGACGAAGACTTTTTCATTGAGGAGCCTGTACGCTGGCCTTTGTCCAAAATCAAGTCGGAGAAGGACAGAGAAGACTTTTGGCTCCGGTGAAAAGGCTTTTGGTGAGACCTTGAAGAGTTGCTTCGGCGCGCCGTAATATTGGCCGAAGACAGACAGGATCCCGTAATCTTTCGTACTAGGCTTGGCGACAATCCTCTTTCCGACTTCAAGCTGCATCAACATCGTCAAATCACGCACAACCGCTTGCTGTTCAATCACTTTGAACAGAATAGGAGTCGTGATGTAGTAGGGGATGTTGCCTATGACACGGAGAGGACTTCTAACCTTTCTCGAAATCTGGAGGAAGTCGACTTTGAGGACATCCTGCTGCACAACGTGGAGTCGCTTTGCCGCACATTCCTTCTCAAACCTCTTTACGAGAAACCGAGTTGCACGTTCATCAATCTCAATGGCGATAACCATTTTCGCCTGCTCGACCAGATATTTCGTAAGAGCTCCCTTGCCCGCACCGATCTCCAGGACCACATCCTTGGAACTGATCTCGGCTGTGCGGACAATCTTCCTAGCGATGTTGTCATCAATGAGGAAATTCTGTCCGAGCGATTTTCGCGGCCGAAGGCTCTGGTCCATTCACGCACAGTCACGGCTTCTTGAATAGCTTCTTGAGCTGCTCTTCCAGCTTTGACTTCCCCTCGTCAAGTTTCTTCTGAACCTCCTCTTTCGTCTTTGCTTGAACTTCTCCCTTTTTCTTCTCGACTTCCTCATTCACTTTCTGGCGCAGCTTTTCTTGCACTGCTTCTGTGTCCCAACGGAACTTTGGTGAATCGGTGCTCCCCCCAACGACAAGGAACAGCATCACGCGCCCTTCCTTGTCCTTCAGCAGATCCGCAACTTGTGATGCAACGCCTCCCGCTGCAAACCGGTCGCTGAGTGCCCCGGAAAGCTTGACGACAACCTTGTAGTCGAGCGACCCATCGAACCCCTGCCATCCGGAGACCAGAAAATCATTACCACTCGCCCCAATCTTTAGATCCGGTGTGTTTATTTTTCCGTCTGAAATTTTGAAAGAGTGCGACCACGACTTGAACGACATCTCTTTCAGCTCGGGAAGAGCAAGAAAAGAGGCAAGCTGGTCCATCACGGGATATCCGGTGAGTTTCCCATCTGTGATGTGAAGGGTTCCATCTCCAGAGAGGGTGCTCGGCAGGAGACCCAATGAGTCGTTCAGGGCCCCCTTCACTTTTGTCGTGAGGGAGATCTTTCCGAAGATATGGTCGCCAAAGGTAGTAGCTTTACTCAGCAGCAAATGCCCGTCGGCGCCCGCCGCATCGAGTGCAAGATCGAAGACCGGTTGCTTCGCATTCCGGAGGTCGATCGTTCCACTGGCACTCATGTTCCCGTCGTATGCCTTCAACGAGAGATCCTTCAACCGAATGACCCTCTCCGAGGAGGAGACGCTGCCGCGAACATCTGTACACTCAAACGGTTCCTTTCCGTTGTAAACAAGTTTGGAAATGGCCACCGTCGCATCGATATCAAACGGTGGGATGACGATAGGCTCTTTTGACGGAGTCGACTCAAAGTACGGCGACGCGAGCGAAACGTTTATCGAAGGGGTAGGCACTTTTCCCTTACCCTTTTCAGACGTCGACGGAAAGACCGCTCCGAGATAATCCTTCATAACAAATGAAAGTGTAAGGTCCGAGTGTCCATACGTCATCTTCAATCCTTTTGTCTCGATCACTTGATTGTTGAATGTAATGGTTCCGCTTGCCTTCGTTGGCGGGCCTTCCGTTGAGCCTATCACAACATCGCGAAGTTCGATGACTCCGTTGCCTTTCAATGCCTCAGGCTGGCTCGGCTTCCCTTTCATCGAGACCTCCGCTCGAAGGAGACCTGAAAGTGTTTTGCCCTGTTCAAGAGGGTAGAAATCTTTTACTTCTGAGAGATTTACCAAGCCTTCCACGTTGGCATCAAGGACGGGATCGCTCAAATTAGCGAGAAGTAATCTCATTTTGACCAAATTCTCACCGAGTTTTGCTGAGAAATCCGTCACCTCCAAAGTGCTCTTCGATGCCGAACTCAGAAGCTTCGCTTTTAGGTTGATGTCTGTGATCGATCTTGGAAAACTGGCATAGTGGATTTTTCCATTTTCCAGGAGGGCATCAACAGAGATTTCTGGTTTGCTCCCTTCACCGATCTCGCCCTTAATGTTCGCATCAAACCGCACCGCTCCATCGACCTCCGCACTCCCAACCTCTTTGATCACCTCTTTGGGAATAAATGCGAGAATCTTCCTCAAATCGATATTATCCGAGCGGAGAGTGAAATCAACGAAAGGCTTTTCTCCCACGGCCGCCAATGAGCCACCCATCGCCAGCTTTACATCCTGCACCTCCAATTCTCCCTTCTCCATCGTCAGCTTACCTTCTTCCGCACGAATCGTCGATTTCTCCTTCAACCGAAGGCTCAAGTTGTCAATGAGCGGTCTCTCGATCGCACCGTAGCGAACGCTGGCGATGTTCACTTCACTTTCTGTCCTCACCTCGGAGACTTCTGCAATGGTTTCAACACTGAGCTTCGCATCGACGCCCTTCAGATGAATGGTACTGTTCTCCTTGTGATCGACATACTCGATGTCGCCGTCGCGAATCTGGAGGTTTGAGAGGAGCAACGATCCCCCTAAGTTCACCTGTACGGTAAAGCTTTTCTTCCCTTGGGTTTTCTGCTCCTCCTCTTTCTGAAAATCGGAGTAGTTGTTCTTGCCTCCCTTGTTGACTTCAAGGAGAATATGCGGCTTCGTCAATGTGAGACGGTTGACCTCCATCCTCTTGGCAAGGAGGGGAAGAAGCTTTACCTCGAGGAGAAACTCTTCAAGGGAGACCATCGGCCGCTCACTGAAACCCGCTCCCGGAGAATTCGCGACTCTCAGCCCTTGAACATTGACTCCGATCGCTGGAAAAAGTGAGAGGTTGATTTCTCTTACAGTAACCTCGCGATTGATGGCAGCTTGGATCTTCGGGAGGACGATCGCTTTCAGTCTCTCGCTTGTGAAATAGAGCTTCAGAAAGAGAATGGAAGCAACGAGAAGAACAAGTGGGGTCGCTAAAACGGCAACAAGGATTTTCGTGCGTCGGGTGATCGCCACATTCCGTCCTGCTCTTGCGGTGGGAAAGGCTACATCGCCAATATATTGAAAACAGCCCTAAATGTCAACAAAACTGTTTGCGCAGATGAAGCTCATTCAAGCATGGGCCATCAGATCCGGACCTTCGCTCGTTGATTTTGAATCCGAAATGTCTTACTTTCTTCTGGCACAATCTCCCCACCTAAGGTCAATGGCAAATCGAACACACACCCACCGCGAGCGTGTGACACGCGAACGGAAGACTGATGGAGTTCAGTTGCTGCACGAGCCCAGCCAACATCTATCCGATTCCCCAAAGGAACTCGAAGAGGAGCACCTGGACCTCAGCGTTGTTGTCCCATTGTTTAACGAATCAGAATCGCTCGCCGAGCTTTCTGCAGCGCTGAGACAAGTGTTGGAAGGGATGAAGCTCAAGTACGAGATGATCTTTGTAGACGACGGCAGCACAGACAACTCATTCAAGATCCTGCAGGAAATGCATGAACTGCATGGGCAGGTCAAAGCGATTCGATTCCGGAAAAATTTTGGCAAATCTGCCGCACTCTCCGCTGGCTTTCAGGCTGCGAGGGGCGAGATCGTCGTCACGATGGATGCCGACCTTCAAGACGATCCGGAAGAGATCCCGCCGTTAGTGGAGAAATTGAGCGAGGGGTACGATCTCGTGTCGGGTTGGAAGAAGAAACGATATGATCCACTTTCGAAGACTATTCCATCCCGCTTCTTCAATTTTATCACGGCAAAACTTACCGGGATTAGGCTCCACGATTTCAATTGCGGCTTGAAGGTGTACCGAGTGGAGCTTGCAAAGGAGCTTAATATCTATGGAGAACTCCACCGCTACGTTCCGGTACTTGCTCACTGGGCTGGATTTCAGGTTGGCGAGATTGCTGTACGTCACCATCCTCGAAAGTACGGAAAGACGAAGTTCGGCCTTGGTCGATTCTGGAAAGGCTTTCTTGACCTCCTCACTGTCCTTTTCACGACGCGCTATATCCAGCGGCCGCTCCATCTCTTTGGGGTGTGGGGATTGGTCTCGTTCCTCGTTGGTTTGGTGATCGACATCTATCTTTCCATCGAGTGGCTTCTTGGCCGCACGGCAATCAGCAACCGTCCTCTCTTCCTCCTGGGAATTGCGCTCATTATAGTCGGTGTCCAGTTTGTTTCTTTCGGGCTCCTCGGGGAGATGATCACAAAGACCCAACAACCAAGCCGGGAGTATGCGATCCGCGAGGTCCTGCGGTAAAGCGTGCCAGGCGAGTAATCCCTCCCATTTCGAGTGCAGACAGGTCACAGTGTTTGGGGAAAGAGATGGAGCTGAGGATTGACTCCAAGTATTGCAAAGACGACAGTTCTTTGGTCATAATCAAATTCAGTTGTTGCAGTAAACTCGCCGAGAAGAAATCTTTCCTTATCAAGATTGCCGATAAATCTTGTCCCATCTTGCCAACGGTCACTGAGACGACCCTCGCCGTTGACCTCTGGAGGAAAATTGGCTGCTCCAGTGATATGTCCTCCCGCCGTCGAGGAGTCTCCCTCCTTGAGACTCACCATCGCCTAGAGAATCTGTTCAAATTACTATTGCGCTGTGTACGTCGTCGCGTTGTGGCTCAGATCTGTTTGTTAAGAAGTGTCCCACAACCTTGCTAGTGGACTCACTCCAAGAGTGGAACAATACAGACACCAAATTGCTGAGGAGTGGAAACAGTACTGGAGGGAGCAGCGTGAAATTCCTGAGTGGGACTTTATGTCACAGATTGTCTACGAAGGCATCAAACGCAACATACCAGAAGCTCAAGCCCTGGAGGTTTGCGAGGTTGGCTGCGGCACCGGGCGTATCTCGCTAAGACTTGCACAACAGGGTGCGATCGTGTCTGCAATTGATATTGTGCCAGAGGCTGTGGCAATGACCAAAACTCTTTTCGCGTTGAACCAGCAGAGTATCGATGTACATGAAGGCTCGATTTTTTCCATATCTTTCAGCTCGGAGAAGTTCGACGTTACGTGGAATGCCGGGGTTCTAGAGCACTTTTCTCAGGGAGAACGCGTCGAGGCATTGACTGAGATGACGAGGATTACAAAGCCGAACGGAAGGATAGTCACTCTGAATCCTTACAGCCGCTCAATGCTGTACCGCTTGGGAAAATTCTTAGCTGAACTCTTCGGCCGCTGGCCATATGGCCATGAGGCTCCCATCAGGTCGTTGCAACTTAGCAAGCCCGATTGCCTTCTCCTCAAACAAGAGTACACAACGGGCTTCTTTGTGGTACTTCTGGAGATATTCAGGGCGATTCCCGTTGCTGCACCGCTGACCTTCAGGCTTCGAAAAACGTTTGTCCGACTTTATGATGGCCAACTTGGGTGGTTTCTTCGAATTGCGGACAAGCTATTGAGTACACTCACAGGTGGTTACCTTCTGGTATCCGTTTTCCAAAAGAGGAAAGAATGATTACGGTTGTTATTCCTGCGTACAATGAGGAAGAGGTTATCAAGAAGCTCATCGAGGACATTGAGGAGAAGATCTCTGTCAACCAAGCATTGGAAATACTGGTGGTGAATGATGGATCGACTGATCACACTGGCGAAATTCTTGATCGATTGTCTCGCGGGTACAAAAACCTCAGAGTCATCCATCACAAGGTAAACCAGAGTCTCGGAGGAGCCCTGCGAACCGGGATACATGCGGCAAGCGGAGACATTATCGTAACACTGGATGCAGATATGACTCACCCGCCGGAACTCATGGCGAAAATGGTGGAAACGTTACGCGACTACGATGTCTGTGTCGCATCCCGATTCGTACAAGGCGGTGGAATGGTAAACGTCCCCCGATATCGAGTTGTCATCAGCCGAGTCGCAAACACTGTCTATCGATTTCTCTTTCATTCGCCTGTCAAGGATAACACGACTGGCTACAAGGCGTATCGAGCCGAACTTATCAAATCGATTGAGATTGAGGAACTTGGGTTTGCCGTCCAGCTGGAGATTGTAACGAAACTGTTGAGGAAAAGAGCAAGGTTCAACGAAGTCCCATTCTTGCTCACCAACCGAAAGCTCGGAAGTTCAAAGCTGCGGTATCTCAGAGCGATTCCACACTATGTCAAGCGAGTGATGCAACTGCTTCTCATCAGGTGGCTGTGAGCATCTGGGAGCAAATGCGATGAAGTTCGCTTTCATCATCGGTGCAAGACCCCAGTTCATAAAGTTGTCGCCGCTCTGCAGGGCACTCGATGCGCACAACCGCTCCTCAAAGGGAAATGGCATCACATCCGTCATCATCCATACCGGCCAACATTATGATTATGAACTCTCAAAAATCTTCTTTGACCAGCTTCTAATCCCGCTTCCAAAATATAACCTTGAAGTCGGCTCTGCGTCACACGGCAAACAAACGGGGATCATGATGGAAAGGATAGAGGACGCCTTGCTTGAAGAAACACCGGATGTTGCCGTTGTGTTTGGAGACACGAATTCAACGCTTGCGGGCGCGCTGGTCGCCTCGAAACTGCATATTCCAGTGGCGCACGTTGAGGCCGGCCTTCGAAGTTTCAACAAGAAGATGCCTGAAGAGATTAACCGGCTGGTTGCGGATCACGTCTCAACACTCCTTTTCTGTCCGACAGACCGTGCCGTTTTGAATCTGCGACGGGAGGGATTTGCAAATACCGTTGACAATTTCCGTCCTTCTGATAGCTTAATGGAAGTGCTAAAGACAACCTCCGCAAGCAATCCCTTGGTTGTAAAGGCCGGCGACATCATGTACGATGCCTTCGTTTACAACGAGGCGCTCGCGGCCAGCACGTCGACCATCCTGAAAGACCTTTCCCTCTCGCCACGACAGTATGCTCTTCTGACAATCCACAGGGCAGAAAACACTGATGACAGCGCGTCGCTTGAGAGGATTATCGCTTTCCTCGAGAAGGAAGACCTCAGGTCGCCTATGATTTTCCCTGTTCACCCCCGAACGAGGAAACTCATCGATGAGAAGAGGATTGCATTTCCAAGTTCAGTGAGCATGGTCCCGCCGGTCAGTTATTTTGATATGCTCATTCTGGAGAGGAATTCCGCCATCATTTACACGGACTCTGGCGGTGTGCAGAAAGAAGCGTTCTTTATGAGGGTCCCCTGCGTCACGCTGCGGGAAGAAACGGAATGGACAGAAACGCTCGAGAGCGGTTGGAACAGATTGATGGGTGACTCTCGAGACAAAGCACGGAAGGCGAGCAGCGCGTCTCAACTCGACCAATATCTTTTTGGGGATGGCCATGCTGCAGATCGTCATTTTCAGATCCTTATGGCGTTCTGCCGGTCGAGGATCTCTGAGGAAAAACAGTCTCTATGAAGGGTCGAAAGCAAGATTCCAAACGTGAGCGGTCAAATCTCCTGCTGTACGAAACCTCATGGCTGGTTCGATACACTCCTCACATCATCATCTCGCTGACAGTCGTTGCATTCCTCCTGCGCATCTATCGTGTTGGGTTCCTCTCATTCTGGGTTGATGAATACGTTCACGCTGTTCGTGCAGAAGGATTCATTCATGGCAAGCCGCTCTTTACTGATGATAACAACGGCATCCTCCTGACGGTCTTCGTCGCCTTAAGTTATCTGATCTTTGGGATAACGGAAATCGCTGCCCGGCTGCCGAGCGTGATTTTGGGGGCGCTTCTCATTCCACTCCTCTATTATTGTGGAAAACTTCTCATCAACAAAGAAGTCGGAATCGTTGGAGCGCTTCTTGGAGCGATCTCTCTCTACGAAATCTTCTGGTCGAGGGTGTGCAGAAACTATGCTTCGTTCGCCTTCGCGTACCTTCTCCTCGCCATTGTTTTCTATCTTGCGTTTGAATCAGATAAATCTCAGCCCAGCGGCAACTGGTTTGCGCGGAATTCTATTAACACGAAATATCTTATTGTTCTCCCTTTTGTCTTCGTGTTCGCTCTCCTCAATCATCAACTCACGTTCTTCTTTCTTTTCTCGATGATGGCTTACGGGAGCATCATTGCAATAGGCAAGATTGTGAGAAAAGAACATAGCCGATTTACAAACAAGTATGCGCTTGTCTTGTATCCCACTGTGGCAACCGCGATCCTCTTCTACTTGCCATTTCTAAGTGATGTCGTGGGGCCAGTCTTGCGGCTCCTGCTGCCTGAGGGAGTCGTCACGTGGTTAGTCCCACGATGGGACATTATCGGTGCACGGCTCTCTTCGGCAGATGCTTTCAAGACCTTTGACATCTACGCCAACGTCCTCCGAAACGATTTTGAAAAGTACTGGTATATCGGCATCGCCGGTGTCATTGGCAGCTTCACTTTGGACAAGAAGAAAGCTCTTTTTCTCGCATGCTTGTTCGTCGTGCCCTTTCTTCTCATGAGCTTTATTTTCTTTGATCCTGCGGTACCACGTTACCTTCTCTATATATATACTTTCTTCCTCGTGTACGTTGCCCTTGGGTTCTCTCTGATTGTGCGCTGGATCTCTCGTGCTCTAGGGTCGCTTGCCCGATCATTACGCCCGAAGGCTCTGGGCATATCTACTGCCGCGGGTATCGGATGCCTTGTTCTCTTGGCACCTACAAATGAGATTGGTGCTTTGCTGAAGACGAAGTCCCATGGGCGCGTAATTAGGCCAGAGCTTTCCATTTGGTACTTCTCAAACTGGAGAGAAGCCTGCAACTACGTCGCCCCTGGGTTACAGCCAACTGACCGCATTATCTCCACGCTACCCGCCGCAACGAATTTTTACCTGAAACGCGATGATTCAGTTTGGTTCCGGCAAATGCATTTCGACACGAAACTGAGAAAGTACGTCCCCAATGAACCATTGAACGTGAAGGGAGAAAGTGCATGGAACTATGAGCAGTTCCTCGAGACAATTTCCCTCGCGAAACGAGGCTGGCTCATTGCAGATTATTATCTGTACAATGTGATGACTGATCCCCGGGCACGAACATATGTGATTGAAAACATGGAGTACCACTTTGATGCATGCTCTGACGGGACAGTCCAAGTCTTTAGCTGGGACCATGGCGTACAAGAACCAAAGAAGGCTTTTCTTTTTGAGATCGGCAAAGGAGAAGCTGCATCTCCACCTATGTCAGTCACTCTTGGGACGTTTGGATCCACTGGTAAGGCCCGCGTCACTATCGACTGCGAAGCAATCGACAGCGACCAAGAGGCATTTGTCGTCATTAATGAGGAGCGATCATTCTTCATTCCACGATGCAAGACAACACAGCGCGAGGTCGTCTCCTTTGAAGTGGAAAGCCGCTGGTTCCACCAAGGGAAGAATACCCTCCAATTTGGCTACTACGAGAAGAACTCCGGCGATCCCCGTCAGGGGTATGCTGTGTACAACGCGAGCGTGCTCGCGGAGTAATCAAAGTGATGATCGACCAGCATGCTTAATGTCCTCTACCGTTCCAGGCACGGGTGGCGTGAGTACAGGCTAAGTGTTTTGGTCAACACAGATTAGAATAGGAAAGAATGAAGATCGTCATTGTCGGGACGGCATATCCGCTTCGAGGAGCAATGGCTCAGCTCAACGCAATTCTGGGCTGGCATCTCTCAAAGCGCCATGCCGTCGAGATCGTTTCTTTCAAGAGGCAGTACCCAAAGCTCCTGTTTCCCGGAAAAACTCAGATCGATCCCAGCAAACCGCTCTTTCAAGTACCCACGACGCCACTCATTGATTCAATCAACCCGTTCACGTGGATCAGGGCAGCGCGTTATATCCGTTCACAGCAGCCGGATTTAGTCATCTTTCGTTACTGGCTGCCATTCTTTGCTCCATGCTTCGGCGTCATTTCTTTTCTCGTCCGTCGTGACAAGAAAACCAACGTGCTGTTTATCTGTGACAATGTTGTGCCGCATGAGCGACGCTTCGCGGACGTTTCCCTGACAAAGTTTGCTTTTCACTTCGTTGACTACTTTATTGTGCAGTCAAGATCAGTCGAGAGTGACCTCCAAGAATTCGTCCCGAATGCCCGGTATGCATTTGTTCCTCATCCGATCTACAATGTCTTTGGTGATGCGCTTCCAAAGGAAGAGGCACGCAGGAGACTTGGTTTGGCAGACGAACGGATCATCCTTTTCTTCGGATACGTCAGGCGTTACAAGGGATTGCTTCTGCTTCTTGAGGCGATGCCACAAATTCTCAAACACATGCCTGTAAAATTGCTTGTTGTCGGTGAGGTCTATGATGACGAAGAAACCTACAAAAAGAGGATTCGGGAATTGGGATTAGCAGACCATGTGACAGTCAACTCTCAGTATATCCCGAACGATGAAGTAGCCCTTTACTTCTCCGCGTGCGATGTTGTCGTTCTTCCCTACATTTCGGCAACCCAAAGCGGGATCGTCCAGATAGCATATCACTTCGACAAACCCGTGATTGCGACAAACGTCGGTGGATTGGCGGAAGTTGTCATCGACAACGAGACTGGTCTCATCGTCCCTCCATTGGATCCAGCGAAGCTATCCGAATCCATCGTGCGGTTCTATAAAGAGGAAAAGGAATCAGCATTCGTCAAGAATGTGAACCGGGAGAAGACTAAATATTCCTGGGCTCGTATGGTTGAAGCGATCGAGGGACTCACCAAGGCTGGAACGTGAGGAAAACTCTCGGTTCCCTTCCTGGCAAGAACGAAATTGCAAACCATGACTGAGTCTCCACTCATCTACGTCATCGTTCTCACATGGAACGGAAAGGCTGACACACTTGAATGCCTGCGGTCACTTCAGAACCTGGCATACACGAACGCCCGGATTCTCGTCGTGGATAACGCTTCCAATGATGGAACAGCGGAGGCCGTGCGCTCTTCCTTTCCAAACGTTGGGCTTATCTGCAACGACTCTAACCTTCGATTTGCTGGAGGAAACAATGTAGGGATCGAGTATTCTCTGGGGCAGAGTGCAGACTACGTTTTGTTGCTCAACAATGATACAGTTGTGGACCGCGATTTCTTAACGCCGCTTGTCCAGAAGGCAGAAGAGGACAAGCAAATAGGAATTGTCGGACCGAAGATTTGGTATTACGGTGAATCAAAGCGCATCTGGTTTGCGGGTGGTAAGGTCGAATGGTGGGGAGGTCAGGTCTTTCATATCGGGGTTCGTGAAACCGACGCACACCAATATGATACGCTGAGGGAGGTCGACTACATCACTGGCTGCTGCATGCTGGTCAAACGTGATGTCATTGACGCTGTCGGCACACTCGACGAAAAGTTCTACCTCTACGGTGAAGATGTTGATTGGTGTATCCGGGCACGCCATGCTGGATTCAAGGTGGTCTACGTTCCCTCATCGCGCATCTGGCATAAGGTCTCTGCAAGCAGTGGGGGACATTTGTCCTGGTTCAAGAACTGGAACAAGCTTAAGAGCCAGCTGCGCCTAATGGCACGATATGCACGGTGGTATCATTGGTCTACGATTCCCGCAGCAATGATGCTCAATGTCATTTTCTCCGCTGGAAGAGCCCTTCTAAGAAGAGACACAACAAGCTGAGAACATTGCCAACCCAGACAAAGAAAATAACCCTCGACACAGCGGCCATCTTCTTCGGCAAGTTTGTCGGACTGCTGTTTGGCGTGATCCGGTTGAACTATCTGGCCACCTATCTGGGCGTGGCCAGCTTTGGCACTCTCAATTTCGCCACCTACTTCTGCTCGCTCTTTCAGGTGCTTTTCGATCTTGGCATCTCACAACTTCTCATTCGTGAGCTTGCGCGAGATCTCTCACGGAGTAAGGAGTTTGTCGGAAGGGTTCTCGCTCTGAAAATTCTCGTTGCTTTCATCGCCGGCGTACTTGTAGGCATTACTGGGTTTCTTTCCCATTTCGACCGGATAACGAACTGGGCAGTTTTGTTGACAACAATCGTCTTTGCTGTGAATGGCGTTGCGCTGGTATTCCTCAGTGCCTTTCAAGCACACCGCAAAATGACCCTCGTTTCGATCGCAAACCTCCTCAACGATCTCCTTCTCTCGATAGCGATTATCCTGGTCATTCAATCGTACCCCAGTATTGTGACCGTCCTCCTGCTAAGCATCCTCATCGCATGTGTGAATCTGGCTATCCTCTTCACAGTGTATGTCCGCAGCGTGGGCATGCCTCAGTTTAAGGCGGATATCGACTTATGGAAATCGTTGTTGAAGGAGAGCACCCCAATCGCAATCAGCTCGCTCGGCATTTCAACGTACACGTTCATCGGCCCGACGATCTTGAAGTACACTCGAGGAGATACTGAGGTGGGGATCTACAGCGCCGGATACAAGCTGATTTCCATCCTCACGTTAGTCCCTTCAACGTTTACACAAGTTGTCTATCCAATCTTTTCTGATTTCTTTGCCAACGCAAAGCACAAGCTCGGGAAAGCTCTCCAAGACTCTTTGCGCGTTATGGTGCAGATCTCGGTCCCTCTGGCAATCGGTATAATCCTTCTCGCACCCAGAATCATCGGGATCCTGTATCCGTCCTCATTTGCGGAAGCAGCTTCAGTCCTTCAATTGATCATCGCGGGCAATGCAGTGGGGTACCTTGCGTGGATTCTTTACGCGTTCGTGCTGGCACTCAACCGACAGAAATATTGTATGTGGAATTCACTCGCTGTTGCACTCACGGCTCTCGTTGCGAGCTTGATTGTTGTTCCGCGATTTGGATTCAAGGCTGCCGCCGTAGTCTCAATGGCGACTGACGTAGTTCTCTTCCTCTCGCTGCTTCAGTATACGATAAGGATTGGGTTCCGCATGGATGCGATGTCGAAGCTACCAAGAATTGTGTTTTCAGCAGCTGTCATGGGAGTTCTTCTCTTTGTGCTAAGAGATTGGTATCTTGTTCCGGTTGTTGTCGTGGGTTCATGTACCTATATCGGGATGCTTCTCTTACTAGGCGTTTTTGGAGATCAAGAAAGAGAACTCCTCGCCAAAGTCTTCGGTCGTTAACTAAGCATGCTCGACATCGCTAGGCACCCATTCTTCTTTCAGGCGCGAACTGGAAGCAAGTATCAATGTTCTCAAGATCCTCAGACACGTTCGCAAGCTGCAGGAGAAGTATCCCATTGCATGACATACCTACCCGCGTTGTGATGATTCAATGAAACCTCGCATTGCGGTTGTCCGTGGCCCGAATCTGAATGCCTGGGAGATGCAAAGTTTCACTCCGCTCCTCGACGCATTCGATATTGTTGGCTTCACCAGCTATGGACAGAACTTCGAGGTGAGCACTATTCCATTTCAAGTAAAGAGGTTGTTCTCCTTTGGTCAGTTCCTCCGTTCCCGCACCGTACGGTCATCAATAAGCCATCTCTTCGGTGACTATCATGACCTGCAAGGACTGGGCGGTGCCCTCAGTGGGTTCGACGTCGTCCACAGTGCCGAGACGTTCTATTATTGCACCTACGAGACTGCTCGTTTGAGGAACAAGAATCGATTCAAACTCGTTGTCACCGTCTGGGAAAATATCCCGTTCCTCTATGAAACAACAGCAGCCCGAGCACTCAAGACCAGCGTCTTTCAGGCAGCCGATTTGTTCCTCGCCGTATCAAGTCGCGCGAGAGAAGCACTGATTCTTGAAGGAGTTCCGGAGCAAAAGATCAAAGTCCAAATGCCTGGGGTTGATCTACAACGATTCCGCCCGGCGCCAAAGGACGACCAGCTTCTTCGTCAATTCAGGTGCAGTCCAAACGATCTCATTGTTCTGTTCGTCGCGAATCTTTACCGTGAGAAGGGGATCTTTGACCTGCTATACGCGTTTCGACGTGTTGTCGATCGAATCGGAAAGGAAGCGAAACTGAAGCTTCTTCTCGCGGGAAGGGGTCGGGAAGAGCCCAGAGTCTCAGAATTAATCCGGCGTCTCCAGCTCGAAGATTACGCGCGATTGATCGGCGGCTTTTCCTATTCTTCAGTCCCGCAACTCCACAACATCGCCGACATTTTTGTTCTGCCGAGCATCCCGACTCCGACGTGGCAGGAACAGTTCGGGTACGTTCTCGTCGAGAGCCTGGCCTGTGGGAAACCCGTGATTTCGACGCTGAGCGGGGCAATTCCGGAGGTCGTAGCTGATGCGGGTGTGCTGGTCCCGCCAAACGATTTTTTCTCTCTGGCAAATGCGTTAGAGGATTTGATTTCCGACGAGAAAAAGCGGCTTGAGCTTGGACAGAAGGGGCGTCGACGCGCAGAAGAAGTGTTCGACTCACGACGCGTTGCTCTACAACTGAAGAACCATTATCAGGCTCTCCTCAGCGATGAATGGAAGTGATCATTCTGTCGATCCCCAGCTCGGTTCCATCGGGCCAGGATACTATGACAATGAACGTCCAGAGATCTTTCGCCTCGTTGATGAAAGTGCAAGAGTTATTCTTGATGTCGGTTGTGGTAAGGGTCGCTTGGGTGCAAACCTTAAACAAGCTGTCCCTGGCCGGAAAGTCTTTGGAATTGAACATAACGACCGGATTGCTGCTGAGGCTGAGAAGGTTTTGGACGGGATCCTGATTGGGGATTTGCAGACGATGAAGATCTCTTTCCCCACAGCGATGTTCGACTGCATCATTTTTGCCGACATCCTAGAGCATCTTGTTGACCCCGACGCTGCTCTTCGTAAGCTCAAGGCTCATCTGAAGCCACAAGGAAAAGTCATCTGCAGCATCCCGAACATGCGCCATTACACCGCCATACTCAGACTCTTGAGGCGTGGCTGGGAGTACGATGACTGGGGATTGTTTGATCGAACCCACCTGCGGTTCTTCTCCCTTCGCACGATGAAGAAGATGCTGGAAGATCAAGGATTTCAGGTAGAACTGGTTGAGCGACGCATCGTTGCGAGCAGAAAACTGAAATTCCTGAATGCGCTTTGCTTTGGGAAACTCGAGGAGTTCATCGCCTGGCAGTACCTCATCAAGGCACGAAACTCTCCAACGCGTTAACGATGCATGTCCCGACTATCGGTTATATTGCTCAACTTCAACGGCGCTCGCGACACCATCGACTGTATCGACTCGTTGCGAGAAAGCTCCTTCAAAGATTTTGAAGTCGTTGTTGTTGACAACGCTTCATCTCATGATTCGGTTGACTTGTTGAAAGCTCGTTGCCCTAACGTCCCACTTCTTGTCAACGATCGAAACTTGGGTTTTGCGGGGGGAAACAACATCGGAATCCAGCATGCACTCGGAAGAGGCAGTGAGTTCGTTCTGCTCCTCAATAACGACACGACCGTCGACCCTGATGCACTTGGTACACTTGTGAAGACGATGGAAGAGAATCCGCAAGCTGGAATTGTTGGAGGTAAGGTTTATTATTCTGACCGTCCGAATGTCATCTGGTTTGCTGGTGGCTACTTCAACCCAGATTCCGGTTTCGGCGATCATTATGGGAAATCCGAGGAAGACCGTGGTCAATATGGTAAAGTTCGTGAGTGCGATTTTATCACCGGCTGCTGCATGCTGATCCGACGCGAGGTCTGCGAGAAGATCGGACTCCTCGATGATTCCTATTTTCTTTACTATGAAGATGTGGACTTCTGCACACGTGCTCGACGTGCCGGATACTCTGTGTTCTACCAGCCCGGCGCGGTCATCTACCACAAGATCTCGCGGGCGACTTCGTGGGACAGCCCTGTGTACATCTATTTCAACTTGAGAAACAAACTCTTCTACCTCCAGAGAAATAGCCACACCTGGAAATGGCTGCCCCATCTTCCGCGCCTAACCTATTTCTATCTCCGGCAGTTCGTGCGACTTACTCTCAAGTGGCACGATTTTCCGGCAACGCGCGCGGCATGGCTTGGTCTCGTCGACGGTTTGCGTAATTTCAGCGGGGAGTATGGTGAGGGACGCATGTCAAGCTTAGGACAGAGTCGATGAGAAGCGTCTACGTATACAACCCTTTCTGGTCAACGTTTGGCGGCGGAGAGAAGTACACGCTGGCCCTAGCGGAGGTACTATCGCAATTGCCGGAAATTAGTGTTACTTTGCTTTCGACGAACTCTCTCGTTCACAAAGCAGACCTGGAAGCGTTTTCTCATATCAACCTCGGCACGATCAACTACCGAGTTTGTCCGAGCCTCGCCAAACTCAAGCAAATCACGCGTGACGTTGAAATCTTCATTTGCCTATCGAACGTTAGAAGGGTGGAGTCCCTTGCCCAGAGACACGTGCAGTTGCTCCAAATTCCCTACGGCGAAATCTCAGCTGCATCAATCTTCGGCGGGATCCTTTGGGGAAAGCTCGGGCATGTTGCGAAAGACCTCTACCGAACGAAGCTGCTATCTTTCGCTCGAAGTGATGTCGATCTCGTCATCACGAATTCAAAGTTCGTTAGTGATACCCTGCTGAGAAACTTCGGGATTAAGAGTTGTGTCCTCTATCCACCGATTCAAGATTTCTTCCACGAAGGTTTCTCAAGAAAGCGCGTGGTCCTCAGCGTAGGACGCTTCTTCGGAAGGCTCTATAACGACAAGAGATACGATGTACTTACAGAGGCCTTCCGCCGCGTGTCCCGATCCGACCTACAAGGATGGGAATATCACATTGTTGGGAATGCCTCCACAGACCCAGCAACAGAGAAGATGCTGAGTTCTTTGAGAGAAAAGAACAAGGGCTATCCAGTTTACTTCCACGTCAATTGCGCATTCGAGGTGCTTCATCAACTCTATAATGAAGCCACGATCTTCTGGCATGCAGCAGGATATGAAGTGAATGAAGAGCTCCATCCGGAAAACGTTGAACATTTCGGAATGACAACAGTAGAAGCGATGTCGGCTGGTTGCATCCCCGTAGTAATCAAGAAGGGGGGCCAGAAAGAGATTATCCTCGATGGTGTCAACGGGTTTTCATGGAGTACAATAGACGAACTCATCAGTCGTTCTGTTGAAATTGCGCGAGGCGATGTTCCCCTTGCTGAGATGAGGCAGAATGCACGCAAGCGTTTTGAAGACTTCAGCGTAGATCGATTCCGCGAACGAGTCGTCGAACTCTTTTCTCCATTTTTCTCTTGAGATATTCCACTATCCCTGTCTACTGGTATCTCTATGAGCCCAAAAACTAAAGCACCACCTCAACGAACCCCGATGGGCTCAGACAAGCCCACGTGGTTTGACAAACTTTCCCCTTTGAAGAAGGACGCCGTCTGTATCGTAACTCTTCTCGTGATTGTTTATATCCTCTTCTTCAAGATCATCACATCCAATATGATCTTTTCAGACTCAGGCGATACCGCTGCTGCCGCAAGCTGGGGTGTTGCAGGAAAACATCTTGAAGAAACGGAAAAGATCGAACCGCAGTGGTTTCCATACGTCTTCTGCGGCATGCCATCGTTTGGGAGTCTCGTGTACATCCCACGCAATGTGAACTATATCCAAACGGCGATCCAGACAGTTGGGAAGTTCCTATTCCTCAATGGCGAGATGAGCTGGATGGTACTTCACTACTTTCTCGGTGGAGTGTTCATGTTGCTCCTCCTCCGGTATTGGAAGTTTTCCCATCTTGTCTCTCTCATGGGAGCAGTGATCTTTATGCTTTCTCCCTATGCAATGGGGCTTGCTGAAGCTGGACAGGGATCCAAACTCATGGCACTGAGCTATCTCCCAATTGTTTTCCTTCTGACGCAAGCGCTGTTTGAGCGGCGTGATTTGCTTTCTCTGGGACTTCTTTCATGCACCCTTGGAACCCTCTTTCTCACAGATCACGTCCAGATAGTCTTTTACGTGCTTCTCGTTATTGGGCTTTTTCTTCTCTATGAGATTATCCTCGACATCCGCACTCGACCTGTAGTGACGTTGAAGAAGGCTGTCCTCCTGGGAATCGCTCTTGCCGTTGGGTTTGCGCTATCTTCCTATGTTTACTTCTCCGTGCGTGAATACGCTCAGTATTCCATTCGCGGAGGAGGTGAAACTGGAGCAGCGGGAGGTCTTAACTACGGCTATGCCACGGATTGGTCGTTCCATCCGTTTGAGTTGATGAACTTTCTCATCCCAGCCTTTTTCGGTTTTCGCAGCCCCTACTACTGGGGCTGGATGCCATTCACAGAATCAAGCGTATACCTTGGCATCGTACCGATCATCCTGGCAATACTTGCTCTCGTCTACCGCCGGAACCGCACCACAATTTTCTTTGCGCTCCTTTCGGTCATTATGTTTTTCATCTCATTCGGGAGGCACCTCCCGATCCTTTACGATTTGCTTTTCAACTACTTGCCATACTTCAACAAGTTCCGAACACCGGTGATGATTCTTCACCTCCTCCCGTTCACGCTTGGACTGCTTGCTGCGTACGGCATGACATTCCTCCTTGAGATCCATCGACATGAGATAGGAGTAAACGTTGCAAAGCTGAAGAAAGGCCTCCTCGTTGTCTTGATAATCATTGGAGCGATTCTCGTTCTCGGTTTCCTCGCAAAAGATACTCTTTACGATTCCTTGTCCGGATTTATGTTTGAAAGAGAAGAAGAGCTGGCACAACTTCAGGCTCAATACGGACAGCGTGCTCCACAGATTCTCGAGCAACTCAAGAGAATTCGATTCGACTTGTTCTGGAGTGGGAGAGAAGTTCAAGGAGGAGAATATCTGTGGAATGGATATGTCCGGTTTGCACTGTTCAGTGGTGCTACAATCGGTTTGATTCTCCTCTACCTAAATCGAAAAGTGAAGGCGACACTGTTCTCAGGTGGACTGGTGGCTCTTCTGGCTCTCGATCTCCTCATTATCGATGGAAACTTCATTCACCCAAAGCCGCGGGTTGCGCTCAAGCAGCAGCTTGATGCCGACGAAACCGTGAAGTTCTTGCAGTCCGACACTACCCATTACAGGGTTTTTCCTCTTGCACAACTGTTCCAAAGCGATTCGTACATGTATCATTTCCTTCAGTCCCTAGGCGGGTATAGCCCAGCGAAAATCAAGATTTATCAGGAAATGCTTGATTCATGCATGTACAATGGCTGGGACAAGAGTTTCCCGCTGAATATGAACACGACGAACATGCTCAACGCGAAGTATCTCCTCTCACTCGGGAGATTGCCTGAAGATAAGTTCAAGATTGTTCACATTGATCAGGCAAAGGGACTCGTCACGAGTTTGAACCCAGCCTATCTCCCGAGAGCATTCTTTGTCAATCAAGCGTATGTCGCAAGAACCAAGAGTGAAGTCTTCGATTCCTTGAACTCCCCATCCTTTAATCCACAACTGCGAGCAATCCTTGAGAAGGAGCCATCTCCTATTCCCGCGAAGCCGGACACAGGCTCGGTAACAATTGCATCCTATCACGCTCACGACATTATACTCGAGGCGTTCACAGACAAGCCTTCTCTTCTCGTCCTGAGCGAAATCTATTACCCTCCCGGCTGGAAAGCATACGTCGATGGAAAGGAGACTGAGATATACAAAACGAATTATGTGCTTCGCTCGGTCATCGTCCCTGAAGGGAAGCACACTGTGGAATTCAAGTACTACTCGGCAACGTACGCGCTCGGCCTTACGTTGAGTTCCCTCGGATGGGGAATTAGTGCCCTCCTGGTTCTCGCAGGCGTTTTACCCCAACTTTGGCGGAAGAGAAATTCTCTCATCCCCAAGAAGAAAGGGAGCGCCTAACGCTGTGCTTCGTCTGGCTCTCCCTAAGTGAAGGGGACGGGAGTCAGAATTCTCTGTAGGATTTGACCAGTTTTCACTATATTAGCGGACAAACGAGACCGGCCATGCGCTTAGTAACTATCGGACAGATTGGTGTCGGAAATTGGGGGAGAGCACTTCTGCGGAACTTCTCTTCATTGGGAGAGGTAAGAGTCAAGAAAGTCTGCGACTTGAATCCGAATGTGCTGCAGAAGGTGCGCCCGGACTATCCGCAATCAGAGCTGACCACGAAGGACGAAGAGATCTTGATGGACGATGAGATCGAAGCCGTGGTGATTGCATCTCCATCGACAGAGCACGCTCGATTAGTCAGCTTGACCTTGAATGCTGGAAAGCACGTTTTCGTCGAAAAGCCAATGGCGTTGACCTCGTCCAGCGCAGAAGAGATTGTCAAGCAGGCGTCGCAGCAGAACAGGTTGGTGATGGTTGGACATCTTCTGCGCTACCATCCAGCGTACCAGAAGGTTTCTGAGATTATCGAGAGTGGTGAGTTGGGCGAGGTGTATTACATGTACTCCACTCGGGTGAATCTTGGAGTTTATAGGGAAACAGAAAACGCGCTCTTAAGCCTTGCCCCGCACGATATCACTACTGCCTTCATGTACCTGGGTGAGAAGGCGGTCTCGGTGTCTGCTCACGGGAGTTCATATCTCAAGCCAGGAATTGAAGACGTGGTTTTTGTGGATATTGAATTTGAAGACAATCGGATGGCTCATCTGCACGTAAGCTGGCTTGACCCTCACAAGATGCGGAAAGCAACAATCGTCGGAAGCAAAAAGATGGTCGTCATTGATGATATGGAACCGTCTGAGAAAGTGAAGATTTATGACAAAGGATTTATGGCGCAAAAGGAATACGCTTCGTACGGCGAGGCCCTCGCCATACGAGGCGGTAGTGTTGTGAGTCCATATATCAAAATGGTCGAGCCTCTCAAGCTCGAATGCCAGCACTTTGTCGATTGCATCCGAAATGGCACGGCTCCTCTCACCGATGCCGCAGACGGCCTGAGAGTGGTTCGAGTTCTTGAAGCGGCTCAGAGATCTTTGAAAGAATTTGGCAGGAGGATTTCACTGAATGCGATGGATTGAGAATCAATCGACTCCACGTATAGCTCTCCTGATTTCTTCACTCGCATTCTTCGAGCACGCTCCCTGTGTTTCGCCATGGTGACTGTCTCTCAACGTGTTAGCATCGTCACAGGTGGCGCTGGCTTCCTGGGCTCGCATCTCTGTGAGCGACTTGTCCAGGAGGGACACAGAGTTATTTGTATGGACAACCTTCTCACCGGGAGCATTGATAACATCAACCACCTTATTGGGAACAAGAATTTCCAGTTTATTCACTACAACGTAACGGAATTCATTTACATCGAGGGGAAAGTTGATTACATTCTCCACTTTGCATCTCCAGCGAGTCCAATGGACTACCAGCGACTTCCCATTCAGACGCTCAAAGTGGGCTCCCTCGGTACTCATAAGACACTCGGCCTCGCAAAAGCCAAGGGTGCACGGTATCTCCTTGCGTCGACCTCAGAGATCTATGGTGATCCGCTTCTTCACCCGCAACCTGAGCATTACTGGGGGAACGTTAATCCCATTGGCGTTCGCGGTGTGTATGACGAGGCGAAACGCTTCGCTGAGGCAATGACGATGGCATACCGCCGATACCATGGTATCAACACCTGTATCGCCCGCATCTTCAACACGTACGGCCCACGGATGCGGATTGATGATGGTCGAGCCATCCCAGCGTTCATCTCCCAAGCACTTCGCGGCGAGGATGTTACGGTGTTCGGTGATGGAAGTCAGACGCGCAGCATTTGTTACGTCGATGATCTCGTTGAAGGAATATACAGACTCCTCATGAGTGAACACAATGACCCCGTGAACCTTGGGAACCCAGATGAAATCTCCATCCTCAACCTTGCCAAAGAAATCATTACTCTCAGCGGGAGCAAAAGCAAAATCCTCAACAAACCACTCCCAGAGGACGATCCAAAGGTTCGCCAGCCCGATATCACCAAAGCACGAACGATTCTCAAGTGGGAGCCAAAGGTTCCGCGCACTGCTGGTTTGAAGAAGACGCTAGAGTACTTCAGGTCGAAACTCAGCTCGACCACTTACGCGACATGACATCCCATCGACGAGCACGCTAGAGATAACCCTGAGAGTGCTCCCTCCGAAGCAAGAGCAGGATACCTCCAAGGATTGTTACCTTCCACGCACAGTCAAACTTCCTAAGAAGGCTGAAACCTATTGACATTGCTGGGGCACTTCTTTATATTGTAGCGCATTTACGGGAGCATGCCACCAAAAGCTAGTTGAAGCACTGAAATAACTCAGGAGAAAAAAATCATGGCAGACATCTCGCTTGATGCTCTTGGCATGGTAGAAACGAAAGGCCTCGTTGGTTCCATCGAAGCGGCAGATGCAATGGTCAAAGCTGCGAAGGTGACGTTGATTGGGAAGGAGACAATCGGCGGCGGCTATGTTACCGTGATGGTGCGCGGAGATGTGGGTGCCGTGAAGGCAGCTACAGACGCCGGTGCAGCTGCTGCTCAGCGTGTTGGCGAGCTCGTCTCGGTGCACGTGATCCCACGGCCACACAGTGATGTTGAGATGATCTTGCCGAAACGACCTGCCGCAAAGTAGGAGATCGCGGCTTTTTGAGTATATCTTCCTCATCAAGTAAAGAACGTTCAAAGACGTTTGTCTCTTCGGTAGGTACATATGCTCGAGTATGCGTTAGGACTTGTTGAGACCCGAGGGCTTGTCGGTGCCATTGAAGCTGCGGATGCAATGGTGAAGACCGCGAACGTCCGGCTGATCGGAAAAGAACGTGTCGACGCTGCACTCATCACCATCAAAATCGTTGGCGAAACTGCGGCTGTCCGGTCAGCAGTTGACGCTGGAGCATCTGCGGCGAAGCGTGTAGGTGAACTGATCTCCTCGCACGTCATTCCACGACCGTCCGATGGAATCGAGGATCTCATTTTCACTAAAGCTTCTAAGAGCAAGGAAGAAATTGAGGCGGAGATGGGCATGCGGTCTTCTCCTGCAGAGCCTGTCGAGAGCGAAAAGATCGAAGGTGAGGCGCAAATCGAAGGGGCCGTTCCTCCAGTTGAGCCTCCAACGATGCAATTGAGCGAGAATGAGAATGAATTTCTTCAACAACTTCAGGCAATGACTGTCCCTCAGCTCCGGTCATATGCTCGGCAGGCTCAGGGACTCTCAATCTATGGACGTCAGATTTCCCGGGCGAATAAAGAGCAGCTCATCGCAGAACTAATGAAAGCGAAATTCGGAAAATAGCCCGGAATGAATACACGATATACAGAGCCCCGCTAACAGGGGCTTTTGTGTTTATGGGAAAATCCGAGGACACTCGAATACTGCTTCCAACGCGATTCGTCCGTAGTGGATTGTACGACAGGGCTTGAAGACACTCAGAATTCTTTGTACATTCTGTTGAAAACAAGAGGGTGATGCCATGCGCCTCGCTGTCAACATCGACCACATCGCCACACTCCGAGAAGCCCGCGGCGGCATTGCGCCTGATCCAATCGAAGCAGCTCGGATCTGCGAACTCGCCGGGGCAAAAGGGATTGTGTGCCATCTCCGCGAAGATCGTCGGCATATCAACGATCAAGACGTGAAGCGTCTTCGCAAGACCATGAAAACGAGGCTAGACCTCGAGATGGCGGCAACTGCGGAAATCATAAGAATTGCAGTTGGTGTCCACCCGGATCTTGTGACCTTGGTGCCTGAGCGGCGGCAAGAGTTGACAACAGAGGGTGGTCTGGATGTCAAGAAGAATTTGAAACACCTTTCGAATACGATCAAGGTGTTCCACAACCATGACATTCCTGTCAGCCTCTTTATAGATCCCATCCCTGATCAAATCAAGGCAGCGGCAGAGATTGGGACTGATATCGTGGAGATTCACACAGGGGAGTATGCGAACGCTCGAACACAGAAGCAGGCACGACACCAGCTTAAGCGTGTCCGAGAGATGGCGAACCTTGGTCGGTCCCTGGGACTACGAGTGAATGCGGGTCATGGTCTGGACTACATAAACATCCGACCCTTCAGTGCAATCGAGGCAATTGAGGAAGTAAGCATCGGACACGCCATCATCACACGTTCGATTCTTGTGGGTCTCGACGCGGCCGTCAGAGAGATGGCGAGGCTCGTGAAAGGGAAGTAAGCACACACATTTCCCCTCACTTGTGCTTGATCTGTTCCAGGAGATTAGCGGCTTCCTTCCTTAACTGTTCGTCATCTCCACTAAGAGTAGGCAATGTGAAAATCGCAGCAAGGTGTTCCTGAGCTTTCTGGTAATCCTTCCTCTCAATGTATGCCCGAGCTGCATCAATGCGGTAGGTAATGAGGTTTGGATTGATGGAAATGGCTTTCTCGAAACACACGATTGCATCGTCGGTGTTTCCCCAACCAACTCCAAATGGCCATCGGAAGAGCTTCATTCGCTCATTCAACTTCATGTGCGCTTGACCGAGCACATCATACGCAATTGCGTTTTGAGGGTCGAGATCGATAGCTTTCTCACAGTCTTCCCTCACGTCGTTCATCAAGCCTGAAGATTTCCAGATATTCTTGAAGAGAGCCACCCGGCTTTTTGCCGCAGCACGCTGGGCATATCCCATCGAGCCGTCTTCTTTTACTGAAATCGCTTTCTCAGCATATCGCACCGCTTCTTCATACGATTGAAGCTGTGCCTCCTTTTGTTCATCGGTCGTTGCGGGAAAATGTTCGCCGATCGTCACGTACGAGCGACTCAGCCTCCAGAGTACTTCATAATTGAGGGAATCCAGGGCAAGTGCTTCTCGATATTTCTCGAGAGCTTTCTCATTCTCAAAAGCCTTGTCGGCGAGAGAATCGGCTTCAAGAATTAATTGGGAGACACGCGCGACGCTGTCCGGGGGTTGAGCCTTAAGCAGGCAAGAGAAAAGCAGAACTGAATAGACGAGGGAAAAGAAGAAGGTGCGCCGAAGGAGTTTCACGGATGAGCTGAATTCAACCATGGAAAGAGATCGGGTTGACCTCCGAACTTCTGAAGTCAACACTAGTTCTCAGGGGAGAGTTTTCGAATCTCGTCGCGGAGTCGGGCAGCTTTCTCGTACTCCTCTTTTTCGATCGCTTCCTTCAACTGAACGTTGAGTGATTCGAGCTTCGACATCTTGGGGTTTGCAGCTTTTTTCTCTTGGGATGGTGGGGAAAGCTTTTCTCCCTCCTCGCCTTCTGACTCCGGCACAAAAGATGCTTCATCCATTACTTTCTCAGAAACGTAGATAGGAACGCTATAGCGCACGGCAAGCGCGATGGCGTCGCTGGGACGGGAATCGATTTCCTGAGAATCGAGACTGATCTTTGCGTAAAATGTTCCGTCCCGAAGCTCGTGGACAGTAACCTCAGAGAGAGAAACCCCCATCCTGTCGATGATGGTCTTCATCAAATCATGAGTTAGAGGGCGAGGAGGTTTGATCCCCTCCATTTCGAGCGCTATGGATTGTGCCTCGAATGCACCGATAATGATCGGAAGGCGCCTGTTCCCTCCCATCTCTTTCAGAATCAACGCATAAGCTCCACCACTTGCAGGACTTGTCGACAGACCGAGGATATCAACTTGTATTCTCTCCACGAAGCTACCTCCTTTTCTTCAACGACGACTTCCGCCTTTCTAAAACTACCAGAACAAATTTTGGAAAGATTGAAGAGAAAGTCAAATGAAAATTTTCCTCACTCTTTTCCAAGTAAAAGCTTGATCTCGCGCGTCAATGCAGGCAACACTTCAAACACATCTCCGATGATGCCGTAGTCAGCCACCTGGAAAATTGGTGCATCTTTGTCCTTGTTAATTGCAACTATGCACTTTGAGGTAGACATCCCTGCCAAGTGCTGAACGGCTCCTGAGATGCCGCACGCAACATAAAGTTTGGGCGAGACTGTCTTTCCTGTTTGGCCAACTTGCTCATCATGTACCCGCCAGCCTGCATCGACGACTGCGCGGGAGGCGCCGACGGCAGCACCAAGCGCATCGGCAAGCTGCTCAATGAGATGAAAATTCTCTGGACCTTTTAAGCCTCGACCGCCAGAAATGATGATTTCCGCCTCTGCGACATCTGGCCTACCCACACCCACCTGAAGCTCCTTCACCCGCGAACCGAAATCCCCTTCCTGCAGTTCCACTACCGCTTTCTCAACTGCCGCTCGGTCAGAGCTTGCTGACCCGGGACTCATTGCATTGGGACGGAGAGTGAAGATCTTCACCGCAGAGTTTACCTTCACCTCGATGAATGCCTTGCCTGCATACACTGGCCGCGTCGCGATGATCTCTCCGTTTTCAACTCGAAGTGCCGTGCAATCGACCGCCGAACCTGCATTGACTTTGACCGCGAGGCGCGGCAACAAGTCTTTCCCCATCGCACTTGCTGGAGCGAGAATCACCGATGGCTGCTCCTTCTTAACAAGCTCCTCTAAAACCTTGGCGTAGGCAGTGGCTGAATAGAGACGTAAGCGTGGATCATCGACGACAAGGACCCTTTTCACGCCAAAACCCCCGAGCTCCGGCGCAATGGACTCCACATTGTGCCCGATAACGACACCGATGGCTTCTGCCCCAAGTTGATCCGCAATGGTGCTTCCAACCTTCGCTACTTCAAAGGCGGACTTCCGGAATTTACCTTCACGCTGTTCGGCAAAGATAAGAATGCTCATAGATCAGGCGAGAAATCTAAGATGAAAAATGCAAGATTACCTTCAATCATTCATCGAGCGCACACAATTCGATACTTGCTTAGTGTCGGCTAGGTCATATCTTGGCTTGCCCGAAACAGGCCTTTCGCAACTGTCAGAACACTTTTGCCTCATCATGCAAGAGGCGCACAAGTTTGGGAACAGCGGTAGCACCTGTGCCGACAATTTTTCCTGCACCCTTTGGCGGTGGATTCCACATTGAGAGAACCTGAACTCTTGACTCAGCAACTGGTGCTGTGCGCTCCTGAATGGGCTTGCTCTTTGCAGCCATGATCCCTCTCAGGGACGGATAGCGTGGTTCGTTTAGGCCCTTCTGGGCCATGAATACTGCCGGGAGTTTCACTTCCACCACTTCATGTCCGCCTTCGATCTCTCTGTGAGCCACGGCAACTCCCCCGGAGATTTCCAGCTTCACAATGACGGAAGCAGATGGAAAACTGAGGAGCTCCGCTACCATCGTTCCAACTTGTGAGTTGTCATAGTCAATCGACTGCTTTCCGAAGAAAACGACCTCGGGTGAAAGCTCCTTGATCGCCTCGGCGAGTGCCGTTGCGACGGCAAACGAATCACGCGGAGATTCATCTCGGATGAGAAGAACTTTGTCCACACCGAGTGAAAGTGCCTTTCGAAGCATTTCCTTGTGACTATCGCCGCCGAGAGAAATGGCAGTAACCTCGCCGCCGAATTTCTCTTTGAGCCGAAGGCATTCCTCAATCGCAAATTCGTCGTATGGATTGAGGATATAGTTGACATTCGCCCTGTCAATCGTTTTTCCGTCGGGTCCAGCCTTCACCCGCGCCTCTGTATCCGGAACGTGGTTAATGCAAACGATAATGTTCACCCTGATATCTCCTGAGTTCTGCTTACACAATAGTTTTCAGAGCACTGAGGAAGGCATCGTTTTCCTCGCGAGTTCCTGCATTCACGCGGAGCATCCGATCTAGCATTGGGTATGAACTCACATCTCGCACAAGAACTCCATGCTTCAATAAGCCGTCAAAGATTTCCTGTGATGCCTTCTTCGTCTGGAAGAGAACGAAATTCGAATCCGATGGGAAGGACCGAACGCCCGCAATCTCCTGCAATTCAGTGTTGAGGCGATTCCGCTCGCTCTTGATCAGTTCAATTCTCTCTCGGACGAGGTCGAGATGCCGAAAGAGCACCTCGACAAAAATTTGAGGAAGAAGTCCAACCGTGAATGGAATCTTGGGTTTGAGGATTTCTGCACGAAGTCTCGGAGTCGTCAGAAGATAGCCAATCCGTAGGCCCGCTGCGCTGAATGACTTTGAGAAAGTTCTCAGAAGGATGAGGTTTTCAGCATGCTTGAGAAGATCAATCACACTTTTCTTCTCTGAGAACTCAATGTAGGCCTCGTCAACAAGCACGAGCCCTCTCGTCACCTGAAGGATGTGCTCAATATCTTCGTGTGATATCGATTGCCCCGTCGGGCTGTTCGGCGACACGAGGATAACGAGTCGCGGGTTTTCCCGTTGGACGGCATCGAGAATCTTCTCGGTGTCGAATGCGAGAGTCTCCTTCATCATCACATGGACAACATCGCCGCCCATGATTCTTACTGCCTTTTCATACAAAAAGAACGTTGGGGTGGGGATCACTACTTTCACCCCTTTCGACACCAGGGTCATCATCACGGTATACATCAACTCGTTCGACCCGTTCGCAGCAATGATCCCGTCCGCCGGCCAGTGATGATGCTCAGAGAGAAGATCAATGAGTTCAAAAGGAAGGACTTCAGGATAGCGGTTCCATGACCTCTTCTTGAATTCTTCGAGGATCTCGTTTTTCACTTCATCCGGAATATCGAACGGATTCTCATTCTGGTTTAGCTTTACCTTCGCCGCGGCGGTTCTCAGCGTATAAGGCTCGAGCTGGCGAACATTTTCACTGATCAGGTCAATGATACTCATTGGGTGTCAACGGTATCGAGGCGAGAATCTCGCTGCAATCGAAGCACGGTGCGCTTCGAGGCCCTCATAGGTCGCTAGCTCAGAGACAATCTCCCGTGCCTCATTGAGGCGTTTTCGAGTGTACTCAACAATGCTTGACGTCTTCACAAAGTCATCGACAGTAAGAGGGGAGGAGAACCGTGCAGAACCTGCTGTGGGCAGGACATGATTAGGGCCGGCAAAATAGTCGCCGACTGCAACAGGAGAGTGTTCACCGAGGAAGATCGCCCCTGCGTTCCGAATCCGGCGAAGCAAACGGCTATTCTCCCGCGTGAGCAACTCGAGGTGTTCCGGCGCGATGAGGTTCACTAAATCGATGGCTTCCTTTACCTGCGCAACGAAGACCAGCGCACCATGCAATTTCAAAGCACGCTTAATGATCCTTCTTCGCGGAAGAACCTCGACTTGCTCGACAAGCTCCCGCTTCACATCTGTGATGAGCCGCCTGCTTGTAGAAAAGAGCAGACACATCGCCCTCTCATCGTGCTCGGCCTGGGCAATCAAATCTGCAGCAATGAATGCTGCATTTGCTGTTCTGTCCGCAACGATAATGATCTCGCTTGGACCGGCAAAGCTATCGATTCCGACATCGCCAAAGACAATTCTCTTGGCCGTCTGGACGTACAGGTTTCCGGGACCCACAATCTTATCCACTTTTGGGATGCTCTGCGTCCCATACGCAAGGGCAGCAATCGCCTGCGCACCTCCGACTCGATACACTGCCATTACACCGAGGAGGGAGGCTGCAACAAGAACCCCGTTGTTAACGAGCCCGTTGCTGTCGGGCGGAGAAACAAGGTGAATCTCCTGAACCCCCGCAATTTGAGCCGGGATGACTGCCATAAGAACCGAGGAGGGATACGCAGCTTTCCCACCGGGGACGTAGACACCGATTTTCTCGATCGGTCGAAGTTGAAGTCCCAAACGCGATCCGGCTCTTTCACTCATGAACCACGATTTCCGAAGCTGCCTTGCATGAAATCGCCGGATGTTCTGTGTTGCTTCCTTCAGTGCTCGCTTGAGGCCGTCGGGCGCACGGCGAAAAGCAAGTCCAACATCTGCAGGATCTACCTTGAACCTCTCGATCTTTACACCATCAAACCGTGCTGTGTACTCACGAACCGCGCTGTCACCTTTCTCCTTGACATCCCTGACTATTCTCTCTACTCGTCTTTCTGCCCACCGCCTGTCTTCGAAGGAGCGACGGGTTATACGATCAAGAGACGTTTTGTCACGACGGAAATCTATGGTCTTGATCATTCGTTCTTCACACGTGGAGAGAGTTTTTGCTTCAAAAATATACCCACTATCGCTCTGAAATGCAAGCTATCCGATGACTCGTTCGTGATGTCGTCTCACTCGAAATCCTGTGCGACGAGCAACGATTCGGAAACGTTTTCAAAAAAATCCGTTGACTGAGTAGAGAATTATTCGTACATTTTTGAAAGTTAAAACCGGAACATCACCGAAAGGCGAGATGGCACAGCACAAATCAGCGGTCAGGAGAATGAGGAGCAGCGCACGGAGACAAGAACAGAATCGTCACTACACGTCCCTCATGAAAACGGCAATCAAACGTGTCCGAAGCGCAACAACGAAAGAAAAGGGTGAGGCCGCACTTCTGAGGGCAGTTTCAACACTAGACTCCCTAGCTGCAAAAGGAGTCATCCATCGGAACAAAGCTGCAAATCAGAAGTCGAAACTCACAAGATTTGTGAACAAGCTTCAGTAGCGAAGAACCAATCAAAACACGAAAAGCCAATTCTGCTTGTGACTCCAGAATTGGCTTTCGTTTTCTACACAGTCACTTGACGCTCAACTCGGTGGCGTGAGCAACCTCCAGATCTCCTCGATCTCGCGAATACGCTGCTCAAAGTGCTCTCTCTCTTCTGGTTTCCGGCGCACAAGCAACTTGTAGGTCCGGATCGCTTCCTGGTAGGCCCCTTGGTCCGCGTAGATTTCTGCCAGTGTTGGCGTCACGATCTCATCCGCAGAGTGCTTTGGAGAGACTTGCGCCCAATCTTCAGCTACTGCTGTTTCCATAGGTAGATCAGCTGTTGCGGTGGGGGTCATCTCCCGAAGCAACGTCCAAGCAAGTTCACACTGGGGTTGCAGGTTCAAAGCTTCGCGAAACTCCCTCCTGGCGTCGCTCATCCTCTGTAAACCAAGGTAACACTGCCCCAGCACAAGGTGTGCAGTCGCATAGTCAGGATACTGCGCGATCCCTTCTTCACAAAGGACACGCGCATCTTCAAGGCGGCCTTCATCGAGGTAAAGGCTGGCAAGGCGTGCCACCGACGGCGAGAGTGGGTTTGCCGCCATTCTCTTCTCAAGAGACTGGATCAAGAAAGGAGCTGCCTCAGAGAAAGCGGAGTTCATTTGTCTCGAATGACCCGAAGTTGTCTCGCAGTCCAGGCATGCTTAAAGGAAAGGAACGAAACAAACCCAAACCCAAGACAGAATAGCAATTGAAAGGGAACCGCCGCAATCTCCGAGAAATAAAGTGATGAGAGCACTCCAAAGAAACAATAGAGTGCAAGGAGCAATTCAATGAAAGATGTGAAACTTAGCCTCGTCGGCACGTACTTCTTGTTTGTCCAAGCGTCTCCCTTTTTCTCTATCGCGTACTTTGGTGTCCTAACAAACTCTCTCTTCTTGCTGATGAGGCCTTCGATGACAGCTTTCGTGTTGTTGACTGCGAAACCCATGCTTCCTGCCATAAAAAGAGGAAAGAGGAAGAGCCTTCGCCGCCAATCCGGATAGATCTCCTTCTGAGAAAATGTATAAAATAGCAAGGAGCCAACGAAAGCCACAACGAAAATCGACATCAAGGCAAAGTACGTTTCGTAACCACCATGATTCTTCACATACACGAGTGGCACGTTGAGAATGCCCGCGAGCAAAATAAAGGGGAAGACAATATTATTCGTGAGATGAAAAGTCGACTGAAGCTTGATACGGAGCGGAAGGTTTGACCGCCACACAAGCGGGAGAATTTTCTTTGCCGTCTCGATTGCTCCCTTCGTCCAGCGGAACTGCTGCGTCTTTAATGCATTGATTTCCGAGGGTAACTCTGCTGGTGACGTGACGTTGCGCAGGAACTTGAACCTCCAGCCGCGGAGCTGCGCGCGGTAACTGAGGTCAAGGTCTTCAGTGAGCGTATCATCCTGCCAGTTGCCTGCGTCCTCGATGCAAGCCTTCCTCCAGATTCCGCCCGTCCCGTTGAAATTGATGAAGAATCCGGCGCGGTTCCGCACTGCCTGCTCGATGACAAAATGCCCGTCAAGCGCCATCGCCTGAGCCCGTGTGAGGAGAGAGTATTCGGTGTTCAGATGTTCCCACCGTGTCTGGACCATCCCGATCTTCTCGTCAAGGAAAAAGTAGGGCATCGTCCGGCGGAGAAAATCTTCTCGGGGTACAAAATCAGCATCAAAGATTGCAATAAACTCGCCGCGTGCGGTCTTCAAGCCCTCTCGAAGGGCTCCGGCTTTGTATCCCTCGCGAGTTCCGCGCCGGATATGCTTGATGTCGAAGCCGCAAGCCACCATCGCCTCCACGATTCTTGCCACAACTGTGGTTGTCTCGTCGGTGGAGTCGTCGAGAACTTGTATCTCCAGATTCTCCTTCGGGTATTCGATTTTACACACCGCTCTAATCAACCGTTCGACGACATAAATCTCATTGTATATCGGGAGTTGGACGGTGACGGGCGGGAACACGAGTAGCGCAGGATCGGTGGTCTCTTCCTCATTACGATTCTTGAAGTGATAATAGACCATGACAAAACCCTGAACCCCGAACAGAAGAAGGGTAAGGAGCGCGAAGAAATATAAGATGAGTACCATTGGCACCATGAGGTTATTCCGAGTTCGTTACTTGAGTGAAAGTTGGGCGGCTGGTTTACCAACCGGAGACTGTTTCGATAAGAATATCTTCTGCCAGTTTGTTGATCGCTTGCTGAATCCCATCTGCTCGAGCGGAGAGACCCCCGGTATATTCATAATCTCCCCAGTTCGACAGGCTTTTCTCCCACATTTTTCGATGAAGTTTCTGATCTGTGTACGTCAGCTTTGCTGTGATCGTGAGACGCCATTTCCGAACTTGTTCTCCACCCCCAACGACCGAAGGCTCAGCTCGCACTGAAGTGATAACACCTTCGAGGATTGAATCGGCCACATTCCTGTCCGAGATCTGAAGAGTGTTGTCATTCATGAACTGGGCGATGACAGCGTTTGTGAATTTGTCCCGTAATCCTGCTTCGCCAAAGCCACTCTGGTCATCGAAAATTGGGATGGCAATCGTCTTAATATGTGAAGGAACCGAAGTGCCCCGAAACGAATATACACACCCTGCGACATGGATGATCAACAGGAAGGCAATGGCTTCCCGAAGGATAGCCTTGCACAGAATCTTTGCTGATGGACAAGATAGATGAATCCGGATCTCCTCCATTATTTTGGAAGTCCATACTCCTTGATTTTTCTGTACAGCGTTCTTTCACTGATGCGTAGTGCCCTTGCTGCAAGACGACGGTTGCCGTGAAACCTGTCGAGTGCATTGATAATCATCTTCCGCTCCACTTCATCGAGAGCCATCGACTCTTCTGCCTCCTGAACATTTGCCTCGACGCTATACTCCGTCGGCGGCGTAACTGGCGCTTGGTGCATTAACTGGTGCGCGATTAAGTTCTTTACCTCGAGAATATCTTTTCTCATCTCGACAAGTGCCCGGTACAGAAGCTCGCGCTCGGCCTGTTCTGCGGTGCGGTTAAGGAAGACCGGCAAATTCCTCTCTTCATGGTTTTCTCGATTTCCCCTCAGATGCTTTCTCACATCCTCCGGCTCAAGCCTCTTCCCACGCTCAATGACAAGCATGCTTTCAACGACATTCTTGAGCTCACGGATGTTCCCTGGCCAGTCATGGTTCACGATGAGCTGCATTGCCTCATCTGTGATGCCGGCAAAGGTCAGGTTGTTGCGCTCACAGAAATCTCGCACAAAGGCATTGAAGAATAGGGGGATGTCCTCCCGTCGATCTCGCAAAGGAGGGACCCGGATATTTACCGACCGCAATCGATAGAAGAGATCTTCCCGAAAATTCCCATTCCGCACTTCCTGCTCCAAGTCCTTGTTCGTCGCAGCAATGACACGAACGTTGGCTTTTCGAGGTGTCGAGGCGCCTACCCGCATGAACTCGCCGTTCTCAAGCACTCGGAGGAATTTCACCTGCGTGGCAAGTGGCATTTCTCCAATCTCGTCCAGGAAAATCGTTCCTCCGTCTGCAATCTCAAAGTATCCTTTCCTCAGCTCAGTCGCGCCCGTGAAGGCCCCCTTCTCGTGTCCAAAAAGCTCACTCTCCATGATGCCTTCGGGGATTGCACCGCAATTTACCGTAACGAGAGTCTTGCTCACTCGTGGGCTTGCAGCGTGGATTGCTTTCGCGATAAGTTCTTTGCCGGTCCCACTCTCGCCGCTGATAAGAACAGTGATGTCCGTCGGCGCAACCTGGAGGACAACATCAAGGATCTCCTTGATCTCGACAGACTCGCCGATGATTCCCATTTGCTTCTGAAATTCCATTCTCTCCATCTCGCTCCTCGTTCGGTCCTAAGGTCCTCACTGCTACCGTTCAACGACGATCGGCTCAATCTTGTACTTCCCCTTCATCTCACTCCTGAACTTCCGTGCTTCATCGTAACTCTTGAAACTCCCAATCCACACGAGATAGTAGCTTTTCCCTCGCTTTACCTTGTTGAGTATCTCTACGGGATACCCAACGCTGTGAAAAAACCTCTTCTGCTTGTTCGCGTTCTCAGCGGTTGAGAATGCGCCGACCTGCACTGCAAATGTGCCTCCCTCAGATCCGCCTGTTGACCTTGGCTTTTCAACTGCATCCGCTTCTCGATCGATGCTCCGAGGTACTTCATGAGTAGGATATGGGGAATTCGGATAGGCTTGCCTCAGCTTTTCGTATTTCTGAGCTGCGGTTTTGTACGATCCAATCGAATAGTAGTATTGATATGTCCTATAGAGAGCGTCGTCCGCCCATCCGCTCCTTGGGAAGTTATCGACAACACTCTGGAAAATCTTCACCGCCTGTGATCCGTCGCTTGTCAACACTCCCTGCAAATAGAGCACACCTGGGTCGTTCTGGCGTGTGGTGATCAAGGACGGTAATTCCGCCTTGACTTCATCGGCTCGCCCGCCTTTGATCATCTCAAGACGGTTCTCGATGGCGGAATCACTTAATTGCTGCCGCTGGGCGACCTGGAGTCCAAGAGCCTGCACTATGAAAACACCGAAGGTGAGGGGAATGACTCGCACTCTATCCGTCAGTCTGATCTTGAACACTCCGTGCCGAGTCTGGAAAGACAATCACAGCCCGGTCGGCGGTGCTGGATTGCCTCTCCGGCGGGCCGTCAGTTGGTTCTCCAAAGAGCGTTGCAGACGTAGCGCTGGAGATCTTGACCCAAACATAATCACCGACCTCGGAATTCTCTTTGGGAAAAACCACAACCTTGTTCGTGCCTGTCCTCCCTGTCCAGGCCTCCTTAGATTTCTTACTTTCACCTTCGATGAGGACTTCGACGTTCTGACCAACGAGTGCCTGGTTATTCTCTCGGGAGATCCGGTGCTGAAGTTCGATAATCTCGTTGAGCCGCCTCACTTTGACTTCGTCTGGAATGCTATCACCCATTTTGTAGGCTGGTGTATTCTCGCGCGGTGAATACTTAAACATGAATGCCCCATCATACCGGATTTCCTCAAGAAGATCGAGCGTCATCCGATGATCGTCCTCTGTTTCAGTAGGGAATCCGGCAATAATGTCAGTCGAGAGGCTGACATTTTGAAATGTAGATTTGATTCTCTTCACCAAGTTACGGTAATGCTCGCTGGTATAAGTCCGGTTCATCAATTCGAGGATCCGATCTGAGCCTGATTGGACTGGAAGATGGATGTAGTTGCAGATATTGTCATAACGAGCGATTGTCCCGATAAGCTTGTCAGACATATCATGTGGGTGCGACGTGGTAAACCTCACGCGAATCGATTGATCCACACCAGCGACGTTTGCGAGAAGATCGGCAAAATCATAGTCTCCATCACGATACGAGTTGACATTCTGGCCGAGCAAAGTAACCTCTTTAAACCCACGTTCGGAAAGCTCCTCCACTTCCCTGACAACATTGGCAACACTCCGGCTCCGTTCTCGCCCTCTGGTAAAGGGGACAACGCAGAACGTACAAAACTTGTCGCAGCCGCGCATTACGGAAATCCATGCACAGATTCCCTCTGTCCGGAGCGGGACGATGTCATCGTAGTTCTCGACCCGAGAGAGCTTGACGGCAATACCCCTTGTCCCATTTGCTGCGCTTTCAACGAGACCTGGAAGCTTCCGATACTCATCGGGACCTACCACGACATCGACGATGCTCTCTTCCTCCATCAGTTTTGAACGCAGGCGTTCGGCCATACACCCGAGGATGGCAATCACAATCCCGGGATTCTGGTGTTTGTATCGCCTGAAGTGACCGAGCCGACCAAAGATGCGCTGCTCAGCGTTCTCCCTCACGCTGCAAGTATTGACAAGAATTACATCGGCCTGCGAGACTTGGCTCGTTATGCGGTAACCCTGGCTGTGCATGATGCCCATCACCACTTCAGAGTCAGCGACGTTCATCTGACAGCCATATGTCTCTATGTATATGTTTTTTACAGAAGCCACGGGGAGGAATGAAGAAGGTAAATGTCCAAAAATATAACCATACGCTGACAGATAGTCAAGCTTTCTTTCCACATTAATTAATCTTAATCTTGTTTTTGGGGCATTTTTGCGGGAATTGCTAAACCGTTGACATTTCGTCACACTCTCTCACAAACTGGGTGAACGTAAGCACTGCGCCGCGGCTCAATTGATCCTGTGTGCCCCGTAAACTTGCTTCTGTCCTCTACTCAAGGGGGCGCCCCGCATGTAAGCGTTGAGAAAGCTAAGCAAGGCCTTGCAATCGCTTGACACAAATAGCCGAGTCTTCTCACAGGCGCAGTGAGTGTCCCGAGCGTCGCAAGTCATTTGACTTTTCTCAATATCAACTTAGGAAAAGTCGGCTGTAAGCTCGCTGAGCGGATGGGCGGGAACAACGGCATTCGGGTCGATCGTTCAGGGCCTATGAAACCCTACCTCGATCTTTCATGCGGGTCCGATGCGAACGATGTCGCAGATGGCGTGGCTGTTAATGTGGCAATGGTCGCCGAGGCGTAGACTCGTTGTTACAAACAGATTTTCCCTAAGAGGGTGCGCTCTTTTGCTCCTGTAACGGCGGGTACATTGCCTGGATTGCCTGAGATGGTCTCGTTCGCAAGGAGGGCAAAGCAGACGGCCTCCTTGGCGTCAGACGAGACCCCATATTCTTCGACTGTCTTCACCAGCACGGGTCTGAAGTACTTCTGCAATCCCGCCATAATCGCTCTGTTCTGAGCGCCACCCCCACTGACTACAAGCTCATCGAGCTTCACCTTCTTCTCGATGAATCTCACGTAGTTCTCATAGACACAGTACGCTGTCAGCTCAGCGACAGTTGCGAGAAGATCTTGATTGGCCAATTGAGAACCAAGTCTTAGGGTCTCTTCAACAAACCCCTCTCCAAATTCCTCTCGGCCTGTTGATTTTGGCGGTATTTTCCTCACAAAGGGATGTTCAGCTAGCCTTCGCAAGAGAGAGCCCGAAGTCCTCCCCTGCATTGCCAGCATGCCGTTCGTATCATATGGCTTGTGATACAGCCTGTTCACAACAGCATCAACGACCATATTGCCTGGACCTGTGTCAAACGCTTGGATGTCCTCAAGCTTACAGTTTTTGGGGAGAATAGTAATGTTCGCGATTCCGCCGATGTTCAGTAATCCGCGGGCCTTCGCTGCTGACCTGAAGAGAAGAAAATCCAAGTACGGCACAAGTGGTGTACCCTGTCCGCCAAGCGCAACATCGCCAACCCTGAAATCGCCAACCGTTGCCACGCTTGTTCGCTTGGCGATCACGGATGGGTCGCCAATCTGAAGCGTCGCTCGTATCCGTTTGCCCGCGAATCTCCATATGTTTGGGAGATGATGAATTGTCTGTCCGTGCGAGCCAATCAGGTCGACATTCGAAAGGCTATACCCAGCACTTTCTACGACACGTGCGGCTGCATCAGCAAAGAGTTCTCCCAGCAGAAAGTTCAGACGGGTGATTTCCTCGACCGAGCTCGATCCAGCAATCGAGTTCCGAATAATCAACTCACGAACATTCCTCGGATAGGGTTCTGTTATGAAGGCGAGCTGCTTGTACGTCGTCTGAATCCCGTTCCCACGCACCCGCAGAAGAACCGCGTCAATGCCATCGACGGACGTGCCCGACATTAAGCCGATGATCAGCTTATTCCTTTTCGCTTGAAGCCGAAGAATTCGATTCATATATTGAATTCCCAATCCAGCGTCATTAAGTTCAGAATCATCCGCGAGGATCGGTGAGCATCCGCGTACTTCTCGGCGCGCACATGTCGATCGACGGCGGTGTCCACACTGCCCACGAGCGGGGAATGAGCATTGGATGCACGACGATGCAACTCTTCACCAAGAACAACAGTCAATGGGCAGCGAGGCCAATTTCAAAAGAAGAGATCGAAAAGTACGAGGCGCTTGAGAGAAAATCGGGAATCCGACCCGTCGTCGCACACAGTTCCTATCTCATCAATCTCTGCGCAAAGAACGCTGTCGTCCTGAAGAAATCCCGACAAGCTTTCAAAGATGAACTCGACCGCTGCGAGTCGCTCAACGTTCCGTACCTCGTATTCCATCCTGGATTACATATGGGTCGGGGTGAACGAGAGGGAATCGAACGCATTGCCGAATCTCTAAACCTTTTGCATGAGGAGACAAAAAACTATCACGTCAAGAGCGTGCTCGAACTGACCGCAGGCCAAGGAACTGCCGTCGGCTTTCGGTTTCAGCATCTTCGTGACATCATTGATGAGATAGAAGTGAACGAGCGCGTCGCGGTCTGTGTTGACACCTGTCACCTCTTTGCAGCGGGCTACGACATTTCCACCGAGACTGGTTATAAAAACACGTTCGATGAATTCGATGCCATCATCGGACTCGATCGTCTCGTTGTTCTCCACGTGAATGATTCAAAGCGAGAACTCGGTTCACATGTCGACCGTCATGAACATATCGGGAAGGGGAGAATCGGCAACATCGCATTTCGACTTCTCATGAATGATGCCCGCTTTGTTCGGATCCCCAAGATCCTCGAAACGCCAAAGAGCAAGGACATGCACGAAGATGTGATGAACCTGAGGAAGCTGAGACGATTCATCCGCAGAAACTTGAGGAAGACTTAGAATGGTGTCTCTTGCGGTCCTAGAGTAGGTGGGATGGACTCTTCAGGGATCAACGCAAGATTCTCGAACCTTGCATACTCCTTGACAAAACTCAGTAGAATCTGCCCGGTCGGTCCGTTCCTCTGCTTGCTAATCATAATCTCAGCGAGTCCTTCGCTCGGCGTCTGCCCGTCGTTTAAGAACCTTTCCCCATAGATCTCAGGCCGGTGAACAAAGATCACGACGTCTGCATCTTGCTCAATCGCCCCTGATTCCCTCAGGTCGGAGAGGACGGGACGCCTGCCGCTCCGAGCTTCCACGGCACGGCTGAGTTGCGAGAGCGCGATGACAGGGATTCCAAGCTCTTTTGAAAGCGCTTTCAATGAGCGTGAAATCATCGAGATCTCTTTTTCTCGGCTCTCTGCATCCCTTGGACCTTGCATGAGCTGAAGATAATCGACGACGACCATGCCAACGTTATGCTCGGCCTTCAACCGACGAGCTTTTGCACGAAGCTCGAGAATACCAAGCGCAGGTGTATCGTCGATGAAGATTTTCGACTCCGCAAGTCTGTGACACTTCGTGCTCAGCTTTGGCCATTCCTCATCTGATAGTCGCCCTGTCCGAAGTGCGTGGGCATTGACACGTGCTTCCGCAGCAAGCAAACGGAGCACAAGCTGTTGGCTTGCCATCTCGAGACTGAAGATCCCAATCGGGATCCCGTGCTCGACAGCGGCGTTTCGTGCGATTGAAAGTGCAAGGGCAGTCTTCCCCTGGCTTGGTCTTCCTGCAATGATAATGAGATCCGATTGTTGGAAGCCGCCAGTAAGGTTATCAAGGTATGTGAAACCAGACGGCACTCCGATGACACCGCCACGTTGGCCATGAATTCGTTCGAGCATCTCGAACGTTTCCGCGACAGCCTTGCTGAGCGAGAGAGAAGATTTCTTCAGTCGGCGTTCGGCAATCCGGAAGATCTTCTGCTCCGCTTCGTCCAAAAGTTCTAGCGGATCCTCTGCGGGACTATAAGAACGCTGAGCAATGTCTGACGAAGCCTCAATCAGCCTCCGCAGAATTGCCTTTTCGAGAACAATGTATGCGTGTGACTCAATATTCGCGGCGGAGGTTACTTTCATCGTTAACTCGGTGAGATAGTATGCACCACCGACTCCCTCGAGCTGTCCTCTTCTTCGCAGTTCCTCGCTAACCGTCGTTACGTCAATCGGTTCACTCTTGTCGAACAGAGACGCCATTGCCTGAAAAATCTTCGCGTGAGCGTCCCGGTAGAAGCTCTCTTGATCAAGCACCTCAAGAGCTTTTGGGACCGCCTCCTTTTCGATGAGCATGGCTCCGAGCACTGTCTGCTCTACTTCAATAGCTTGGGGCGGCACTCTTCCCCCGGGTCCAACGGACGGCTCCCGGGTTTCAATGCCGTAATCGACTTCACTCCTTCCTATATCAGCCATCGACCATTCCTTTTCAGAAAAAAGACGAAGTTCACAGGGTCTTCATCTCGTCATAGATCTTCTTGAAGAACTGCATGTCCTCCCACGTTGGGCGCTTCCATCCGGGATTCCTGAGAAGTGCTGCAGGGTGATATGTAACGAGCACTCTACTTCCTTGATAGTCAAACACTTTGCCTCGGAGTTTGTTCAACCCGTCGTTTGTCTTCAGCAGCATCTGCGCCGAAACTCTGCCAAGACACAGAATGATCTTCGGTTTGATCAGCTCAAGCTGCTTCCAGAGATACGGAACACAGGTTTCCATCTCTGATGGCAGCGGCTCGCGGTTCTCGGGCGGTCGACATTTGATGATATTGCAGATGTAAACTTCCTCCCGGGTCATTCCGACGGCTTCAAGAATCTTATTGAGAAGCTGGCCTGCACGGCCGACGAACGGCTCCCCCTGCGCGTCTTCTTCCGCTCCCGGCGCTTCCCCGATGAGGACAACATCGGTATGCGGATTCCCAACTCCAAAAACGAACTTGTTCCTCGTAGGTCCGAGAGGGCACTTCAAGCACATGCAAATCATGCCATCAAGCTCCTCAAGGGTTGTTGCTCCAACCCACGGCTCGCTGATGCTCTTTAGCTTCTCGAGCGCTTCTTCGCCGGCTGGCTGTTTCTCCTTCCCCTTGCGAGATGCAATATCTTTCGCGTCCGAGTAGATGATGTTACCAAACAAGTCCTCTTGCTGCATGAGGTATCTCTTCACATCGTTGAGGAATGCCTTTACTTCTTCATGGAGACCGTGCATTGGCAAGGAAAGAACTGCAGAGAGACGAGGACGTTAGTGTTATTGCTTTTAGTTCTTGAGAATCTTGGCAACCCGATCGAGAATGGCATTCGCGACATCGAACTTTGAGAGTTTCGGAAGCTTCTCCATGGAGCCAGACTTGTCAATGATACTCACGACATTCGTGTCGGCGCCGAAGCCCGACCCTTCAATACGTGGATTGTTGAGAACAACAAGATCGAGATGTTTCCGCTTCAGTTTCTCTTTTGCGTTCTGGACGTCGTTGTGAGTCTCGAGAGCAAATCCAACGAGGATCTTGCCGTTCTTTTTTCGCCCGAGCGACTCTAAGATATCTTCTGTCTTCTCAAGTGCAAGGGTGAGTCCTCTCTCCTGCATCTCCTCTTTTTTCATCTTCTGTTTCAATGGCTGCATCGGAGAAAAGTCTGCAACCGCCGCAGCCATGATGATGGCGTCTTGTCTGCTGAAATGGTGTTGAACAACTTTCAGCATCTCTCCTGCGGTTTCCACATCCAGGCGAGTCACGTTTCGCGGAGTCTGAAGGCTGACTGGTCCGCTCACAAGGGTGACATCTGCCCCCCGCAGAGCAGCCGCGTTCGCAACCGCGAATCCCATTTTTCCCGAAGAACGATTGCTGATAAACCGGACGGCATCGATTGGCTCCTGCGTTGGACCGGCAGTGACAAGGATCTTCTTGCCTTGTAGGTTCCTGTGGGTGTTCTTCAGGATATCCTCAACAAACTTCACGATGGTCTCGACCTCGGGCAATCGCCCGGGTCCAACCAACCCGCTTGCAAGTTCTCCTTCATCAGGTGGAAGAACGAAATAGCCGAGTTCCTTAAGTTGTTCAACGTTCTCATGCGTTGCAGCATTTGTCCACATATCGGCATCCATCGCAGGAGCAACGGCCAGGGGGCAGCGGAGTGAAAGAACTAGTGTCGTCACAGCGTTGTCGGCAAAGCCGTGAGCGATCTTTGCAATCGTGTTTGCGGTCGCCGGGGCCACCAGCATGAGATCTGCCCAAAGTGAAAGCTCAATGTGCCACGTGCTTCCTTTGACCACGGCGGCATTGGATTGCGGAAATGTCCCGACGACGACTTCGTTCCCGGAGAGCGTTGAAAATGTCAAGGGAGAGACAAACTCCTTGGCAGAGTCAGTCATCACAACACGCACTTCTGCGCCTGCTTTCCGCAACTCACGGACAACAAAGCACATCTTGTACGCAGCGATACCGCCGGTTATGCCAATGAGGATTTTCTTCCCTTTGACCCTGACCAACTGAGATCCCTCACTCCGTTTGTTCTTCTGTCTTTTTCTGCTCCTCTTTTTCCTTGTATCGGAAGGTGATCTTATCTCCAAGCATTTCTTTCATCGCGATGTCAGCCGGTTTCGGTCGCCGTTCAAACTCATAGCTGATTTTCAACTGGTCCGGATTCGCCTCAACTTCGGTTTCCTCGGGGTTCTCTGTCACCTTCGTTTGAATCGTCTCAAGACGCTGGTTGAACTCAATCTTCACTTCCTCGTTGATCTGCCGAGCTCGTTTTGACATCACGGCAATTGCCTCGTAGATGTTCTTCGCTTTCGACCGCAGTTTGTCCAGTTCAATCGATTTTATCGGCATTGTCTGTTCCTTTCGTCCTTTTCAGTTATCGCTCCTGTGGTCTAATGAATACTCAAAAAGATAGACTGTCCTCTCCGAGACCTACCCTCTAAGAATCCTCAATCGACTTCTTCACAATGTCATCTACTTCGCGCACAGCCCTTGCGAGATCGTCATTTACAACTTTGTGATCGAACCTCTTCCCTTTTTCCAGCTCCATGGATGCGCGTTCGAGTCTCCTGCCCACAGTCGTCTCGTCTTCTGTATTCCTTCTCAGAAGTCGCTCTCGTAGTACGCCAAGAGTCGGTGGCTGAATGAAAATCAGCACGGCATCGTTCGAATATTTTCTCTTGATCGTCAGTGCTCCGTTCACGTCTATGTCAAAGAGAAGTGCTTTGCCTTCCATCAAAGCGCCTTCAACAACAGATTTCAGACTGCCATAGTAATCGCCGTAAATGGTTTCATACTCGGCGAGTTCTCCTCGCGCGATTTTCTTCTCAAAATCATCTCTCGTGAGAAAGAAATAATCTTTTCCGTCGACTTCGTTCTCCCGCTTCCTGCGCGTCGTGGCGGAGACCGAGAACTTCATATCTTTGTGCCTTGCGAGGATTTCCTTCGCAATGGTTGTCTTTCCGCCGCCGCTTGGTGCTGAGATGACGATCAGTTTTCCTCGCGGCATAGTAATGACTTATTGCACAAACAACCTCTCATCTTCATCCCTGTGGGTTCCTGAGTTACTCCACGTTTTGGAGCTGTTCACGAATCTTTTCAAGCTCCTCCTTGATCTCGACGACGTGATGAGCAATTGTCGCGTTCGCAGCTTTTGAGCCGACCGTGTTGGCTTCCCGGTTCATCTCCTGAACAAGAAAGTTCAACTTCCGGCCTGCAGATTCGTCGTTAATCAGAGCCTCGAGAAAGAACTTATTGTGACTGCGAAACCGAACACATTCTTCGGTCACATCGAGCTTATCAGCAAGGAAAGCGATTTCCAGCTCTAATCGGTTCTCATCCAGGGTTCCGTTCGTGAGTAATTGCTGGACGCGCTCCCTCAGACGATCTCGCTGCTCGGGAATACTTTCTTTCGAGAGCCCCTCAACCAATTTTATCTTCCCTTCGAGAGATTGGATCCGCGATTCAAGATCTTTCCTCAACTCGTTTCCTTCTTTCTGCCGCATGAGTCTCAATTCATCCAGTGCGCCGCCAAGCGCTTTCTCAGCGACAGCCCATTCCTTCTCATCTGCAGACTCGAGTTCTCCCGCTTCTATCACTTCTGAAAACTTTAGAAGGTGGTCGAGAGTTACTTTTTCCTTAATCCCGGAGGTCTTCCGCAAGTCATTGAGAAGCTTGATGTACGACTTCGCTGCTGACTTGTTGATCTTGAGTGGAATAGCATCGCCGGACTCGCGCTCAATCGATACCACGACGTTGATCTTGCCGCGACCAGCCTTTGCGCGAACGATTTCTCTCACATCATTCTCTCGAAGCGAGAGACTCCGCGGCAAGCGTGTATTCACCTCAAAGTACCGACTATTCACGCTCCTGACCTCTGCAATAGCCGTGATGCCCTCCCCACCGGCTTCCCCGTGCCCATATCCTGTCATGCTTGAGATCATACCGACACCAATTCTGCGTGTTTGCCATATCAAAACTAAGGAAATTTTGTCCCCGAGTCAAATCTAGTTATCGTCAACCTTCCCACACCGATTTCCACATGCTATTCACAGTCGAACTCTCTCAGTCGTTTACTTTTGTGTCCATTTTCTCTATATTGTTCATAACCTTCCAAGTGGCCAATGCTAACCCATTACTTCACACTCCAAGCACTCGCCCGCGATTTTGATGAGAAGCTCAGGCATGCAACAATTCAGCAGATATTCACGCAGCAGCGCAATGAACTCTTGATTTCTTGCAGAACTGAAACCGGTGCGTGGACTCTCTGCATTTCGTGCGACCCAAAGTTAAACTACATCTTTCTCCGTGATTCGGTTGCTCGGGCAAAGAAGAACTCCGTCGATCTCTTTCCGGAAGGAGTATCACAACGCATCGTTGGGATTTCCATCTACCCTCGCGACAGGATTCTCCGGATAGAACTCGAGAACAAATCAACGCTTTGTTTTCAAGCCTTCGGGATGATAGCCAACGTTCTCCTCATCGACGAAGCAGGCACTACCATCGAGTCCTTCAAACGCAAGAGAGACTTTGTCGGAAAACTTTTCGAGGCTCAGACCGGTGAGGACCCTCTAAGCGCACTTGTGAATGCCGAAACATTTGAAGTCGCTTTAAGAGGAGAAGAATCGAAGAGCGTCTTTGCGGCACTCAAAGCCGTCGTGCCGAGCCTCGGCTCAACGCTGGCAAGAGAGGTGCTTCACCGATCACGCGTTGACGAGAAGCTTTCGGTGAAGAGTGCCTCCGCAGAAGACCTCGAAGAAATTGAGCAACGAACCCGGGAGGTTCTCGCCGAGCTTGCTTCTCCTCGTCCTACGCTGTACTACCGCGGCGATGTTCTGAGGGTGTTCTCTCTCGTTCCACTCCGGCATTTCACTGGCTCACGCGCCGAGAGCTTCTCGAGCGTGAATGATGCTGTCCGAACCTTCGTTGTCCAGACTTTTCGGAGCCAGGCAATTGATGCAGAGAAAAATCTCGTCCTCTCCAAGATCAAGAACGCAATTGATCGCTCACAACGGTCTCTGGCAGCGATACAAGAGGAGCTTGAGCATGCCTCCCGGGCTGAAGAGTATGAGCGCATCGCGAAAATCATCATGGCCAATCTTCAACACCTAACGAAAGGGACAAAGGTTGTTGACCTTCCAGACATATTCTCGGGAGATAAGTTAACCCGCATCGTCCTTGATCCAAAGCTTGTCCCCGCTCAGAATGCCGAGCGGTATTTCGACAAAGCCAAGAAAGCCCGTCATGCCTTCGAAGAAACCGAACATCGGGCTGAGGTAGTGAAGAAGGAGCTTGCGCTCTTAGAAAAGCTTCAACTTCATCTCGATTCGTGTTCGACAAAGGAACAGTTAAAAGAGTTTCGAGATGAGTATGAGACCGAGCTTTTGCGCCTAAAACTCCTCAAACCAGCAGACAAAGGTGAGGAGATTCCGTTCAGGATCTTTACCGTTAAGGGAGGGTTTGAAGTCTGGGCTGGGAAAAGTTCTGAGAATAACGATCTTCTTACCACGAAGTATACCAAGCCAAACGATCTCTGGTTCCATGCACGCGGCGGAAGTGGATCTCACGTTGTACTCAAAGTGGGAACAGGAAGTGGAAATCCCCCGAAGGAAGCAATCGAGCAGGCGGCGGCCATTGCTGCATACTATAGCAAAATGAGAAATGCGAAGATGGTCCCCGTTGCTTACTGCGAACGCAAATATGTGAAGAAACCAAAAGGTGCACCCGCCGGCACTGTCTCTCTTCAACATGAGAAAGTTATCTTTGCCGAACCGAGCTTGCCTGTTACAATGGAAAAGAGCGCGTGACCTTGCAGTGATCCTGTAGCGAGTTCTTCTTGGAGGAAGGAGAGAGCACGAAAGAATAAGTTTGAGGAACATCCAACGGAGCAAACCTCGCATTGGTGGCCAGATCTGCTCCGTTCAAGGTGAACTCACTTTGACCCAACGAGTGTGCGATACAACTCGTTGAAATCGGCCCTTGCTGTCTCGACGAAAACTCCTTTTGTTCCACCCGCCGCCACAGTGTAGTCTCCAGCCGCGTACATCCAAGCCCCTCTGCGAAACCTGATTCATCTGAGATGCGAATCCTGTTCAGTTACTCAAGAACTGTGTATATCTCACGGTGGCCCGACTCCACGAGGGGCATGAATTGTCTGTACCAGCTGCTCCATTCCCTCACGCCGAGCACTTTTTTCAGCGCCCGCTCGTAGTCTGCCAAGTCCTTGTACGTAGTCTCCAAAACAAAAGTGTAATATGTCCCTACGAGATCCACCATTCCGCGGCCTGGCCCATAGCCAAGCTTCCTGTTGATCGCGTTTCCTTTCTTCCACAATGCTTTTGCGTTTTTCGCCTTTCCAAACTTCAGCTGGAACACGTCACGGACGAGAATCATAAGAGCCTCCTTTGGTGATAGTTGTGTAAAGGGATTGTGGTTGGTGAAATTCCATTTTGGCGAGATGAGGTGCTATCCGGTTCAATGCCTCAAGGTGAGAGAAGACCAGTGCTTTGAATTCCTTCCGTTCCTGCTCAGTGAACTGCATTGGATTGAGGCCTAACCAAATGACGCCTTCAACGAAAGAGAGTTCCCAAGTGGACAAGCGCGCTTTTGAAACCTATCGTGGCAGAGGAGATGTTGAAGAATGAAAAGTTTTTTAGTACAATATGCAGGAACAATCGAGCCTCCAAAAACGTCTGTTACTATGTAAGGAACAACGATGGTCTTCAAACAATTCCAACATGAAGAGGGCGCTTGTCTCTCGTACATCCTTGGCTGTACAGCGAAGCGTGTGTGTGCCGTTGTTGAGCCGCAGCTCGATATTGAGCAATACCTCGAGTATGCCAGAGCGAAGGGAATGGAGATCACCCACATCTTTGAAACACACGCCCAGGCAGATCACTTGTCAGGTGCAATGCGGCTTGCTGAGGTAACGCATGCGCCAGTGCATTACCACGAATCCGTCAACGCTGCTTTTCCAGTGAGGAAACTCCACGACAGAGAGACAGTTAGCATCGGAAACATTGAGCTGAGGATTCTCCACACACCTGGACACACACCCGACAGCATTAGCATCGTTGTCAGCGATACGACGAGAAGCCGCGAGCCCTGGTTCGTGCTTACAGGAGATACGTTGTTCGTCGGCGACACGGGCCGCCCGGACCTCGACGGTAACGCCGAACAACTTTACGAAAGCATCTACGAGAAACTCCTGAGGCTTGATGACTCGCTTGAAATCTTCCCATCACATTACGCTGGGTCTGTGTGTGGAAAAGCCCTCAGCCCAAAGCCAAGCTCCACAATTGGCTTCGAGCGCCGATTTAATCCCTCCCTTCAGTTTAGAAGTAAGCAGGAATTCGTTCAGTTCGTCACAGAGAATCTTCCTGTTCAGCCGCCTCGATTCCACAAGGTGCGCCAGTTCAATCTTGGATTCCTCAAGGATCCTCCAATAGAAAAGACCTTCGACATCAAAGCACTCCAGATCACCGTTGAAGAATTGAAGCACCGCTTGGACGCTGGTGATCGACCATTCTTATTGGACGTCCGTGAGCCACAAGAATATGAGATCTGCAACCTCAACGCACGTCTTATCCCTCTCCGACAACTTCCGAAACGGCTTCAGGAACTCGATCCGGGGAAGGAGATTGTTGTGTACTGTCACACGGGATCGAGAAGCCAACAAGCGGTGGAATTTCTGTACGAGTCAGGGTTTAAGAACGTCAAGAGCCTATTCGGTGGTGTAGAAGCTTGGGCGCAGAAGATTGATCCGAGCATGTCGAGGTATTGAGAGTTTTTAGACCGCTGTTCACATTGAGGAGGGAATGCCTTTATTTTCCTTCTCCTATCAGAATGGTTTAGCCTACGGAAAGCACGACCGATTCACCTATCACCACCCAAAGGATCAAGACAATGAACAATGAGTTTCAAGGAAAAGTAGCAATTGTCACAGGCGCAACGAGCGGCATCGGACGAGCTACTGCAGTTGCCTTCTCTCAAGCTGGAGCAAAAGTCACCATCACCGGACGACGAGAGCAGGAGCTAAGAAAGACTGCGACACAAATGAGGAAAGAAGATGTAGAGGTCATCGCTGCAAATGTCACAACAGAAGATGGCAGAAAGAGGATCGTTGGAGGAACACTATCCAGGTTTGGTGGAATCGACATTCTCGTGAATGCCGCCGGCATCATCGGGAATGGAACGATTGAGAACACGACGCTCACGCAGTGGGACGAGATGCTCGACATCAACGTGCGGTCGGTCTTTCATCTCACGCAGCTGGCGTTGCCATCCCTCATTGAGCGGAAGGGAAACGTGGTGAACATCTCAAGCGTCGCAGGCATGCGATCCTTCCCGAACGTGCTCGCCTACTGTGTAAGCAAAGCTGCGGTTGATCAACTCACACGGTGCGCTTCACTTGAGCTTGCTTCGAAGGGTGTGCGAGTGAACGCCGTGAATCCCGGTGTCGTGCTCACAAATTTGCACAGAAACAGCGGAATGAATGAATCGACGTATGCTAAGTTTCTGGAGAGAAGCAAGGAAACTCATCCAATTGGACGTGTTGGAACTCCGGAAGAGGTCGCAGAGCTTGTGCTATTCCTTGCATCAGAGAAGGCTGGCTGGATTACAGGTGTAACGTACAGCATTGACGGTGGGAGAGCGAACACGTGCGCGAGGTGAGCTTAGAACTCCTAGAAGATATCCGCCATTGAAAGCGAGAAGAAGAATCTGTCGCCGATGTCTTTTCCCAACCTCCATGTAAAGTCCGCCCGAATCAGTCCAAGAATTCGACTGACACCAAAACCGGCCTCTTTATACCATCCGTCTGTTGTCCTGACAGTAGACGGAAGCTGATTGCTGGTCGTGCTGCTTATCCATGTGCGGGCAACTCCACCTGTGAGGATCAACTCAATTCCCGCCTTTTCAAGAAAGCTAATGCCTAACCAGTGAAAGGGCAGTGATCGGAAGTTGTGCTCTGCTACTGCGCTGATGAACCGATCACCTGAAAACTCTTTTACTCTCCCTGCACGGAGGACTCCAAAAGGAGCGGTGCCGCTGTATCGCGACTCAAGGTCGAACAGTCGCTGCGGGGGAAGCGCACCATCAACCGTCCCTCCTTTAATCTCGATACTCAGACGAGGGGCAAAGAGAAGCCCAGTGAGGAAAGTAGACTGTTGAAAAGAAACCTGGAAAGAATAGCGTGTGAAGTCAAAATCACTCCCTAAGCCCGAACTCGAATGCTCAACCCGAAGGCTAACCAACTGGTTCGGCCTGACGATGGTACCTGAAATGAACCCCCTGCCGAAAAAGTCTCTGAGTTCCAGTGATGCAACGAGGCTTCTCAACATCCCTTCGTGAATCGGCAGGTTGACTCGATACCGTTCATCGCGAGAGAAAAAGCTGAAATCTGTTGAGTTCGAGAGGCTTTTCTCCTTCTCACTCTGATACGTCAACTCACCCGAGAACCACCAAAGAGGCTGGACAGTGACAAAACCTCGCCACCCGGATGCTTGGTAATAGTCGCGGTAGTCGTTCTTGTCAAAGAGTGAACCGATGCTGATATCGAAGTCTCCGTAGAAGTCTGCATCTGGACGATGAGCCAAACTGCGATACACTCCAATCCCAACACTCAAGCTCGGCTGGAGGAGAAGACGCTGGTTCACTGCCACTCCCCACTTCCAGACATGATCTGAGAGCCCATATCCTGCTTCTCCGGTTATGGATGTGTGTGGAGAAAGCAGATTATCTTTCGTCACCTGCCCTCCAAGGAAAAGACCCTCTACACGGTTGAAGCGGACATCAAGATACTTAATGGGGGACTCAAGGATCTGATTGAGTCCAGATAGTGCGCCACTGGGACGAAACTGCTTGTCGAGTGTTTGCGTGCTGTCGAGTGTATGGTACGCTGTCTCTTCCATGGCTGTGAGAGGAAGAACCTGGTTCCTCTTCCAAAATGTCGAGTCGAGTCGTTGTGCAGCCGAATCGACCGTCACGCGACGTAAATCGAAAACAGTGTCCGGCATCACGGAATTCATTCTGTACTCATAGAGAACCGAACGATGCTCAAGGTTGAATTTTGGAAACGAAAAACCTGGGATGTTGAGGTTGACAGCAGCAGCAATTGAAATATCGACAGGCATCCAGAAGAGATTATCGAACAGACTGAACTGCTGTTGATATCGGACATCAAGCTCGTTCACAAAAGGAAATCGAAATGCATCGTTCGGCTTCACATTCACGCGCATCACGGCGTACGTGCTGTCAGCAATGCTCACAGTCCCTTCAAAGAGCGGCTTCACAGCACTCTTAGGCGTCATCCGCAACTCATAGATCTTCACACCCTTTGATTCATACGTGCGCTCGAGCTTAAATTCGTAGTCGTCAAGTGCATCGGGGGCCGTTGGCCCGACAAAAGTATAGCCAGCAAGACGGATTTCATCTTCGTTGAAATTGAGGATCTGTCCTACAGCCGTGAAGTTCTGAGCCGCAGGCACGTTCTCTGTCTGCCGACGCTGGAGGATAACTTCTCTCAGGCCGTCGTCCTTTCGCCAGTATCCTCGAGTATATGACTCCGTGATACCCGCGATGGCGGTGTCCTTTCGAAGGATCTGTTTCGTATAAGCATCGAATTCGTAGGACCGCAGGAGATCCTTCCACTTCCTCTTGTTTGTGATTGCTTTCCGTATGATGTCGATGCCCGGATCTTCTGCAACAACGAGGAATTCCTGGATCTGAACGGGTGAAGGTTTAAGTCTAATCGACTGATGGATGTCTGTTGCTAAGTTTACGGAAACCGTATCGGGCAAATAACCCACACTGCTGACGGCGAATTTGTACTCACCGGCTGAAAGGCTAATTCGGAAAGCACCATCTCCACCGCTAACGGTTCCGCGAGCACTATTGACAAACCGAAACGTCACGCCGGGAAGTGGATTCTCTGTTTCGTCATCGACGACTGTTCCACTGAAAGAGAATACTCGCTCCTGGCCGAAAGCGGCATCCAAGCCAAATGAAGAGAAGACGACCAATACGAGAGGAAGGTAGAACCTGGAAAGGATCATTCCTTGAGCCCCATCAAGCATTCATCTATAAAGGTACTGCGGTACAGAGTGATATTCAAGCCCTGAATCGGTCGGCGACTTTTTCCTGATTATTTTGTAAATTGACTCCACAATTCTTTTACGAGCCAATTACTCCGACTGTTACAACCGTGAAGATCCTCAGAATCAAAAAGGAGGGCCGATGAAATCTAAGCGGATGCGTCCCGAAGAACTCTCGCTTGCCACAAAGGCTATCCACGGGAAAAAACTCTATCCATTCCAGGGGCCTGTCTCCGTGCCCATTTACCAAACCTCCACTTACCGATTTAAGGATTCACAAGATCCTGTCCGGTATGCGCAGGGAGATCCAAGCGTCTATGTCTACACGAGATACCACAATCCCACTGTTCATGATGTTGAGGAGAAGCTCGCACTGATGGAGGGAGCTGAGGCGGCAGCGCTCTTTTCTTCAGGGATGGCTGCGATAACAACAGCAATTCTTGCTGCCGCCCGGTCCGGCGAAGAAATTGTCAGCACGCCCGCGCTCTACGGCGGGACATACCGGTTCTTCCGAGACATCCTTCCAAAGCACAACATCGCTGTGAGATATGTGACTCCACATCGGCTGAAGCAACTCGATAAACTCATCACACGCAAGACACGCATTGTCTACTTTGAGACCCCTACGAACCCAACTCTCGACGTGATCGACATTCAAGAAATTGTTGAGCGGACATCCAGAGTGAAGAAAAGATTCGGAAAGCCTCTCATCACGATGATTGATAACACGTTTGCAACGGTTCTCAATCAAAATCCATTCGAGCTTGGTGTTGATGTCGTTGTTGAGAGCGCAACGAAATATCTCGGCGGGCACAGTGACATCATCTCCGGCGTTGTCATCGCGCCCCGAGACTTCATCGACAAAGTGAAGCACAACGCAAAGTCGTACGGCGGTTGTGCTGATCCGTTTGCTGCATATCTGCTTTTTCGTAGTCTCAAAACATTCGAGCTTCGTGTTAACCGCCAGAATGGAAATGCTCTGCGGCTTGCCGAGAGGCTAGAGAAACATAGGAGGGTCGCTCGAGTCATTTACCCGGGGCTTCCATCCCACCCGTACCATGAGCTTGCAAAGCAGCAGATGAAGGCATTTGGCGGAATGGTTACAATTGAAGTCAAGGGAGGTGTAAAGGCGGCAGTGAAGATCTGCGACAATCTGAACATTGCCGTTAATGCAATGAGTCTTGGCGGTGTCGAGACGCTTGTGAGTATTCCCGTGTATTCCTCCCACGTCAACATGACAAAGCGCGAGCTGGCGAAGCACGGTGTGACACCGGGAATGGTACGAATCTCGGTTGGTGTTGAAGGTATAGATGATCTTATCGCTGATTTTGAACGGGCACTAGAGAAAGTCTAGCCATCACGGATCCTCGTTTTTCTCCCCACAGACGACTGCTGATAGATCGAGAGCAACGTGTGGCTCGGCCCCTTGTCCGCGCCTCTTTTTCTCTTTGTCTGGACATCGATCGCCGCTTAAAATTGCCCTAAGCGTGTTGAAATTGAGGGACATTTTTCGTAGATTGAAATAACTCGATACCCCAAAAACCCTTCAAATAAGCCCCCCAACGGTCTACGGCTCCCCGAGTCGTCAGACTGGTAGAGGGTCGTAGACCCAAAGGAGACCTCACGATGAAATTCAGTGTACCGAATAGTGAATTACAGAAGGCGCTACTGAAAGTGAGTGGTGTGATCCCATCAAAGTCGACTCTCCCCATATTGGAGAACGTTCTCTTTGCCCTCTCGAAGAACACACTAACGATCACAGCGACCGATCTTGAAATCTCGATGATGGTCACTTTGGATGTCAAGGGGATTGAGGATGGAAAGATCACCGTTCCTGCTCGGAGGCTTACCGAGACAGTCAGAGCGCTGCCGGATGTCACCGTCAATTTCCAGGCGGACACCTCGAGCAATAAAATCGTCATGAGAACCGAGACGGGTGAGTACAAGCTCACGGGCGACTCGAGCGAGGAATTCCCGGCAGTACCCGAGTTTGAAGGTGAAGATGAGATCACCATTGAAAGTGAAGACCTTCGCCGGACCATCAACAAGACGCTCTTTGCCGTGAGCACAGATGAACTCCGGCCATCGATGATGGGAATTCTCTTTCAGATCAAGAAGAACGAACTCCGCGCAGTCTCCACCGACGGACATCGACTCGTGCGGTTGATAAAGAAAGATTTTTCTTCGCCGAATATCCAGCGCGATGTCATCATCCCTTCAAAGGCGCTCAATCTCGTCGCAAAATCTGGAGAAGAGGTTCAAAACAAGATTGCCCTGAACAAATCTCATGTCATGGTGAAGTTTGGATCAACAACACTGATCTCTCGGCTCATCGATGAGACCTACCCGAACTACGAGACCGTCATTCCCACAGACAACGACAAGGAGTTGACCGTTGGCAGAGAGACCCTCCTCTCTTCGGTTCGCCGCGTCGCATTATACTCGAGCACCACAACACGCCAGATTCGCTTCACCCTTGGGGAGACTGAGATGAAAATCTCCGCTGAGGATATCGACTTTGGCGGCGAAGCGACAGAGACATTTCCATGCACGTTTCGTGGCGAGGGCATGGAGATTGGCTTTAATGCTCATTACGTTCTCGACGTGCTCAGCCATATTGACTCCGATGAGGTTGTCTTTAAACTCAGCACTCCAACTCGGGCGGGAATTGTTCAGCCGGCAACACAACGTGACAATGAAGATCTGCTTATGCTTGTGATGCCCGTTCGCTTGAACGTCTAGAGCACGATGAAGCTTCAGCTTATCCGACTTCGCAATTTTCGCAACCATGCTGACACAACCCTCGATTGCGCTGACGGATGCAACCTCTTCCTGGGGGACAATGGACAGGGGAAGACCAATCTCCTCGAAGCTATCGCCTACCTCTCTCTGACGAAGAGCGTTTTTGGCAGCAGTGACACAACCGTTCTCTCGATCGGGAGAGATTTTTTTGAACTCGAAGGCAGATTTCAGTCGGATGCTGGGATTGAGACTTCTGTCCGCGCAGCGTATTCTGTTGCAGAAGAGAAGTCCGTGACGCTCAATGGAGAGAGGGTGGAACGATTCTCCGATGTCATCGGTCTGTTCCCGGTCGTCACTCTCTTTCCAGACCATCATGCGATCACGCTTGGCGCACCTGGAGACAGAAGGAAATTCATCGACTTTGTTCTGTCGCAAGCGAGCAAGAGTTATCTCCTCGATCTCATGGAGTATAGACGCATCCTCAAGCAGAGGAATCGAATACTTCAGGATCAAAGAGGAACACGAGGTGATTCTTTGTCGAGTCTCGATGCGTGGGACGAGGGTTTGATCCGCCATGGGAGTCGTCTCGTAAGCACTCGCCTTGAATTCCTGGATTCTTTTCAAGGCCACCTGAAGCAAGCGTACGGGCAGCTTGTCGAAGAGCCCGAGGTACCGGACGCTCACTACGTGTCGACAATCGGTGAATACTCTGATTTGGTCGGGGACGGGGGAGCAAAAGAACACATTGAGACGTTCTTCCGTGTTGCGCTGCGCGAAACAAGAGCAGATGAGAGCCGTGCCGGCGCAACCCTCGTTGGCCCACATCGAGATGAATTGTCTTTTACGCTGAATGGATTGGATGTGAGGAAATACGCTTCGCAGGGCCAGCATAAGACTTTTTTGATTGCCCTGAAGGCGGCGGAATTCGCCTATTTGAAGGAGCGCCGCCTCGAAACACCGTTGCTACTTCTCGATGATGTCTTTGGAGAATTGGACGACATCCGCACAGGATGCCTCTTGCGCTTCCTAGGAACGGCTGGACAAACATTTATCACCGCAGCTAAGGAGAATCTATTCAACACTGTCTCCGGTGAGAACTGTAAAAGGTTCATGGTAGATCATGGAACTCTCGTCTATGAAAAAGTCTAATGCCGAGCCCGTTGGAAAGTTGCTCGGAGTCCTTTTGGACGAACTTGGCCTCGGCAAGAAACTGAAGCAATACGAGGCGGTGCGAGTTTGGCAAGATGTCGTCGGAGAAAAAATCGCACGTGTTGCCATTCCGACGAAGATCATCAATGGTACACTCATCGTGAAAGTTGAAAAGAGTACTTGGCGGAATGAGTTGTCGCTCCTAAAGCGAGAAATTATCACCAAGATCAACACCGCACTAAAGGAAGAGATCGTCAAAGATATCAAATTTTCTTGAGCAAGGGAGTAAAAGAACATTATGGCGAAAAAGGGGGAAGAGAAGGTTAAGGCGAAGTCAAAGAATGTCGCTGCGGCGAAGGACCAACCTGCTGTTGTTGATCCTCAAGCCGTCGAGGAATACAGTGCAAAGCAAATCCAGGTCCTCAAGGGACTGGAGGCTGTCCGACGGCGCCCGGCGATGTACATTGGCGATGTGAGCAGCCGCGGACTTCATCATCTCGTCTACGAAGTTGTTGATAACAGCATCGATGAAGCACTTGCCGGCTACTGCAAGAACATCGACGTTACAGTCAACAAGGACGGTTCCGTCGCTGTCGTCGATGACGGGCGCGGAATTCCGACGGAGATGCATCCCCAAGAGAAGCGCTCCGCACTTGAAGTTGTCATGACTGTGCTTCATGCTGGAGGAAAGTTTGACAAACGTTCCTACAAGGTATCGGGTGGTCTTCACGGCGTGGGTGTCTCAGTTGTTAATGCACTCTCTGAATCGCTGGAAGTCGAAACATACCGAAATGGCAAGGTCTTCTACCAGAAGTACATCCGTGGAGAACCTGTCGCGCAGGTAAAAGCCATTGGCGACACAAAGAAGACCGGAACAAAGGTCACATTTCTCCCCGACGGAAAGATCTTCAAGAACCGCACGTTCAAGTACGAAACGATCGCTGAGCGGATGCGCGAGCTTGCCTTTCTCAACAAAGAAATCACAATTTTCATCCGCGATGAACAGAGCGGCGCGCAGGAACGTCTCCACTTCGAAGGCGGTCTGGTTGAGTTCGTCAAGTATATTGACTTGACGCGTCCTTCCATCCTGAAAAAACCGATCTTTATTACCGGCGACCAAGAAGGTACGTTTGTGGAGGCGGCAATTCAGTACAATGAGTCGTATAACGAGAATATTTTCTCCTACGTGAATAACATCAACACACACGAAGGAGGGACGCACCTTATCGGTTTCAAGTCGGCACTTACGCGGACACTGAATAACTATGGAGCGAAGAACGGTCTCGTCAAACAAAACGGAATTGAGCTCAGCGGAGATGATTTTCGTGAAGGACTGACTGCGATCGTTAGTGTCAAAGTCCCTGAGCCTCAGTTCGAAGGACAGACGAAGACAAAGCTTGGCAACAGCGAAGTGAAGAGCATCGTTGAGTCCATCGTCGGTGATCAATTGATGGCGTGGCTGGAGCAGAACCCGACAGATGGAAAGCGAATCCTTGAGAAATGTCTTAGAGCCGCCGAAGCCCGCGAGGCAGCACGAAAAGCTCGAGAACTGACCCGCCGAAAGAATGCACTCGATGCCGGTGGACTTCCCGGGAAACTGGCCGATTGCTCGATTGAAGACCCAGAGCACTGCGAGATGTTTATCGTTGAGGGTGATTCGGCAGGCGGGAGTGCAAAACAGGGAAGAGACCGAAGATTCCAGGCAATTCTTCCCATCAAAGGAAAAATCCTCAACGTTGAAAAGGCCAGGCTCCACAAGATTCTAGAGAATGAGGAAATCCGAGCGATCTTCACTGCAATTGGTGCTGGGGTTGGAGAGGATTTCGACCCGACAAAAGTCCGGTACGGGAAGATCATTCTCATGTGCGACGCTGATGTTGACGGCTCGCACATCCGCACGCTTCTTCTTACACTCTTCTTCCGGTACATGAGAGCGCTTGTTGAGCTCGGCCACGTGCATATTGCCCAGCCTCCGTTGTTCAAAGTGAAGAAGGGCAAATCGGAATTCTACGCCTACGACGAAGACGAGCGCGACCTGATCATCAAGCGCGTGAAGAGCGAGAAGAGCAAATCGAAAGAGAAATCTGAGGAACTCGCTCCCCCAGAAGAAGCCGCCACTGCTGTCAGCGAGGAGGGGGGCGTCACTCTCGATGGTATCACCGTCTCGCGCTTCAAAGGACTTGGAGAAATGAATCCCGAGCAGCTCTGGGCAACAACGATGAACCCCGAGACGCGCACGATTCTTCAGGTGTCAATCGAAAACGCCGCAGATGCCGACCGCACCTTCTCGATCCTCATGGGCGACGACGTCGAGCCACGGCGGGAGTTCATCGAGAAGAACGCAAAGTATGTGAGGAATCTGGATGTGTGAGGCTAGGAACATGGAATTGATTGTAGACAGAATTATTCGGAGAACAGAATCATGAGACAGGTAGTCTTGTATCCGGGCGAAGATGGCTACTGGATAGCCGAGTGCCCAAGTCTTCCCGGTTGCGTCAGCCAGGGTAAGACAAAGGAGGAGACCGTCTTCAACGTGAAGGAAGCGATCCAGGGGTATATCAAAGCATTGGAAGAAGATCACCTTCCTGTCCCGGAAGAGCGCTTTGAGGCGTTGCTCGTGGCCGTATGAGCAAGTTGCCTCGGCTGTCTGGTCGGGAATGCGTAAGAGCACTTCTTAAAGCCGGGTTCGTCTTGAAGCGACAGCAAGGGAGCCACATGATACTCCGCCGAGACAGACCTTTCGCCCAAGTTGTTGTTCCCGATCACAAAGAGCTGGACCGTGGAACACTGCGAGCGATAATTCGCCATGTGGGGCTGACGGTCGATGAATTCAATGGGTTGCTTTAGATCCATCACTCAGGCCATCGTAGCAAGTCTGTGCTCAGCCCGTCCGGCAGGCTTGTCGAAGCATTCATCGTCCTGCGACCCAAAGTCTCCTGCCTGCGCGAAGCCGGAGCTTCGCTTCGGCAAAGGCAGGTCGGACGACGGGTCGAGAAGAATGCAGAGTATGTGAGGCCTACGGCTCTACGAGCCGGTAGGCTCGTAGAGAATCTGGATGTGTAAGAATGTTCATGTCTTCACCTCTATAGTCGAGTGAGCGGTAACCCAGAAACAACGGCAAGGAGAGTGACGCGAAATGGAGTTCGAAAAGGAAAATCTATGAAGAGGGGTAAGCAAACTGGGCTACGCTCGGAGTACCATCGCGAAGATTTTAAAAGAAAAGGCGTAAGAGGAAAATACTTAGCGGCATATCGCGCTGCTAACAACCTCGTACTGCTGAAACCCCGAGTCGCTGCGGCTTTTCCAACGGAGCAAGCAGTTAACGAGGCCCTTAGCTCGCTGATCGATGTCGCAGAGCAAACAGTGGGTTCCAGAAGCCATTATGACCGCAGCCATAAGCAGCGCGCCTGAGTACGGTATCAGCCTGGCCGCCGATGCAGACCGCACCTTCTCCATCCTCATGGGCGACGATGTCGAGCCGCGGCGGGAGTTCATAGAGAAGAATGCGAAGTATGTGAGGCCTACGGCTCTACGAGCCGGTAGGCTCGTAGAGAATCTGGATGTGTGAGAGAAGGGCTACCAAAAGCGGGATAGACGACATATGGCGTTTAGCCGCCCAAACTGGATGGATATACGCCATAGTGCGTTAATCCACTAGTTAGCCGCTACGCACCCTTTTGAAGGTGGAGTTCAACCATGACGAAATTGAGTGAAATGTCTTGCAAACTTTGTGGTCGCAACAAATTGGAAGCCCGAAAGAATCATCCTCCGCCCATGCAACGAGCACACGTTATCGCAAATCGATTGTCTGGCAGAGAGAAGCGCTATAAAGGTGTGCGGAATGCATTCAACGACAAAGAGTGGAAGATATTAATCGAGCAGTTAGGATCTGAATTTAAACTCACTCCAGACTTAGGTTTTGAATTAGCCAAGAAGACTATGGCTAAACTGTGGTTTCCGATGTGCGCCGAGTGTCATCAAGAAGTTCTTTCCGAACCTTTTTACTTAGAATCGTTTCTTGACGGATTACTACCTCACTTTGAAGGAAAGTCGAGGACCGATAAGATGCTTATCCTGTCGGAAATTCTTGGGTTAGGATTGAATGCGTACAACCGACGGGTGCGCAGCGGCTAACAAGCGTAACAACGTCGCCTCTATTTAGGAAGATTATTGTGGCTCAACGCTTCCGCTCACATGAATGACAATTATAGTTCGCTCCAGCGTTGCGTTGTTACGCCATACGTTATGCGCCAGCGCCACGAACAGGCAAGAATGTATGCCTAAACAATCAAAAATTATTTATTTACGTTTAGCGACCGCTGACCCAAAAGTCACAGACGGTTTTCCTGCAAAATGTTGGCTTCTTTCGGCTTGTTCGACCTACAGGCAACTTGAGCTATATGGGTTTCTGGCTGAAGGTGTCACCAAGGACGAGAGTTTGGGTAAACTCTTTGCCAAACTTGAACCTCAAGATGGAAACGTTTTTGATTTTGAATTAGCTGTGTCGCTCCCCGACCTCTTCCCAAACATCGATGGCAAACTGGAATACTTTCTAGATGTATTAGGCAACCAAGGTAGCAAGGAAACGATTGCAGTATCTAATCAGATGGCGAGGATTCGGTACAAGAGGAACGGAGAAGATTATCTTGCTCTCCTACCTCGCTATAAACTCGGAATGACCGAGTGGTTCAAGCAAGTTGGCATCCCAGAGAATTCGCCCGTCGACCTTCTAAAAACAACTGTTGCTTGGCGTACTTCTATTTCTGGCATCTCTGCAGAACTGGCAATAGAGAATAATATCGAAGAAAGAATTGAACAATTCGTGTGTCTCCTAAATCGCTTTCTATCTGCCAACCTTGCGATCTCACGAGAAGATCAACCGCCATATTTAACTCCTGCTTACTCCCGATCGTCGTTTGATTTCATATACTTTATACTTCAGGGTAAAGTCAAAGGCACATTTGGTCACGGTCGTATCACCGGCAACCTCAAGACCGTCATGCTCAATCCTGAAGACGTAAACTCCTCCCAATTGCTAACTCTGTCGAAGATTGCACGGGGTGAAGAAAACCTTAGCGCATCGAGAGCGCTCCTGTATTCTGCTCGGAGTTTCCTAAGAAGTGGCAGTCTTCCGTACGCTCTGCTACAAATGGTTGTCGCTGCCGAAATCGCCACAACGAGATATGTTCACAGGCGCTGGATCGAAGAAGGTGTTTCCAAATCAAAATTGAAAGAGTACGAGAAAGATGTCACGTACTCTCAAATGCTCAACATCCACCTCATCGCTCTATCGCCGGACAACAAGAAGCCGGATTCTGAATTAGTGGGAGATATAAATGGAGCGAGAGATCTCCGAAATGATTTTATGCACGAAGGCATTTTCAATGTTCATCGAGAGGGATTGGAAAAGCTCTATTCTTCCACTCGGAGGTACCTTGATTACATTGATTCTCTTTGACTGCACAAACGTGGCGCCGGCGCATAACAACAGTAGCAACGACGCTCACGTCAATTGAAATAGAGTTCGCTCAATGCTTTTGCTCACGAGAAATTTATCAGTTGATAGTTCGCAAAAGCAGCGCGTTGTTTCCGGAAACATTATACGCTAACACAGTATTCAATCAAAGGTTGTTGGTTGGAACTTCTCATTGTAAAATCTGAAATGAAAAAAAGACCGCAACACAAAAGTAATGCTCAATATATCCGAAGGGGTAAGACCCACATTTTGATCCTGGATAGAGATGACCCGAAGAAGGAACTGGAGTTTGAGGTTCAATTCCAGCTCTCACTGTCCGTGAAGCAACGTTACGAGATGATGTGTCAACTGGTACAACATGGATTCGAAATGATGAAAAAGCATGGATATAAGCCGACTCCTCGAATCGTTACGCACACATAAAGTAAAGTTCCTCGTCATCGGGGCCTGGGCGTTGCCAGCGTACACGCAGCCGCGGATGACGAAGGATATCGATATCTTCATCGAACCGACAGAAGCGAACGCGAGAAGGACCTTAAAGGCATTGAAGCATGCTGGGTACGATGTTGAAGACTTAGATATTCAGACTCTTCTGAAGAAGAAGGTCCTATTCCGCCAGTATTTTCCCGAAGCAGACATCCACCCCTTCGTTACCGGTGTGAGCTTTCAGGAAGTCTGGAAAAGAAAGAAGAGAGTGGAATTGAACGGCTGTAAAGTCTGGGTTCCATCGCTTGATGATCTTCTCAAAATGAAAGTTGCCGCCGGGAGAACCAAAGACAAGCTTGATGTCGAAGTCTTGAAAGAAGTAAAGAAGCAGTTGAGAAAACGGACTCAAGGAAAGCAGCATTAACACATGGCCACAATCAGCGAAAAAGTAGTCCCTGTCGATATTGAAGATGAGATGAAAGGATCGTACATCGATTACTCGATGTCGGTCATCGTCGCGCGAGCGTTACCCGATGTACGGGATGGCTTGAAGCCTGTGCATCGACGCGTCCTGTTTGGAATGAACGAGCTTGGCCTTGCAAGCAACCGCCCATACAAGAAAAGCGCCCGCGTCGTCGGCGAGGTGCTGGGCAAGTACCACCCGCACGGGGATACCGCCGTGTATGATACGATGGTGCGGATGGCGCAGGATTTCTCCATGCGCTATCTCCTCGTCGGTGGACAGGGAAACTTTGGATCTGTTGATGGTGATTCTCCCGCAGCGATGCGGTATACAGAAGTTCGGCTCACAAGGCTTGCGGAGGAAATGCTCCGCGATATCGAGAAGAACACCGTTGCCTTCGTCCCGAACTTCGACGAATCGCTGAAGGAGCCCACTGTTCTTCCATCTCTTGTTCCAAATCTCCTCATCAATGGAACAACAGGTATCGCCGTCGGGATGGCAACGAACATCCCCCCTCATAACCTCAACGAAGTCATCGACGGACTTGTTGCCCTCATTGACAACCCAGGTCTCTCGGATCAAAACCTCCTGAAATACGTCAAAGCACCTGATTTCCCAACCGGCGGAATCATCTACGGTTACGAAGGCGTCAAGGAAGCATACAAGACCGGGCGGGGCCGGATTATCGTCCGTGCGAAAGCAAACATCGAGAAGACAAAGGGAGACCGCGAGAACATCATCGTGACGGAGCTTCCGTACATGGTAAACAAAGCCTCGCTCATCGAGAGGATCGCCGAGCTTGTACGGGAGAAGAAAATTGAGGATCTCGCCGACATCCGCGATGAATCGGACAGGGATGGAATGCGCATCCTCATCGAGTTAAAGCGCGATGCGACGCCCGAAGTCGTGTTGAACAACCTCTACATCCACACGCAGATGCAGACGACCTTCGGCGTGAACATGCTCGCCCTCGTCGATGGGCGGCCTATGACTCTCACGCTCAAGCAGATGATGGAGAAGTTCATCGAGCACCGGAACGACGTTGTCGTCCGTCGCTCCAAGTTCGACCTCGAGGAGGCAGAGAAACGCGCCCACATCCTCGAAGGATTCATTATCGCGCTGGACAACATCGATGCAGTCATCGCGCTCATCAAGAAGTCGAAGGACGTCGAGACGGCGAAGATCGGCCTGATGAAGAAGTTCAAGCTCTCGGAGATTCAGGCGAAAGCCATCCTCGACATGCGCCTTCAGAGACTCACCGGTCTCGAGCGAAAGAAGATCGAGGAAGAATACAAAGAGACCATCAAGCTCATCGAGAGACTCAAAGCGATCCTGAAGAGCAAGAAGCTCCAGATGCAGATTATCAAAGAAGAGCTCGTTGAACTGAAGAAGAAATACGGTGACGAGCGCCGCACTGAGATCGTCCGTGAGGTCGAGGAGTTCAGCGTTGAAGACATGATCGCCGAAGAAGATGTCGTCATCACGATCAGCCACAACGCGTTCGTCAAACGCTCACCCGTGAGCAGCTACCGAAGGCAAGGCCGTGGAGGAAGAGGCGTTACCGGCGCTGTCACAAGAGAGGATGATTTCATCGAGCATATGTTCGTGGCGTCAACTCACCACTACATGCTCATTTTCACGGAGAACGGTCGATGTTACTGGCTGAAAGTCTTTGAAATTCCCGAAGCTGCGAGGACGGCACGCGGGCGCTCGATCGTTAATCTCATCGAGAAGAAGCCTGAAGAGGCCATCACAGCTTTTCTTACCGTCCAAGAATTCGATGACAAGCACTATGTCCTGATGGTTTCGCAGAGCGGTTTGATCAAAAAGACGCCACTATCAGAATACAGTAATCCGCGGCGGACCGGCATCACCGCCATCGGTCTCAAGGCTGGCGACAAGCTCATCGATGTAAAGCTGACGGATGGAAACCAGGACATCATCATCGGGACACGCGACGGGCTAGCGATTCGTTTCCATGAGAGCAACGTCAGGCCGATGGGCCGGACGGCACTCGGCGTCCGAGGAATGGCTCTTAACAAGGGAGATCGGGTCATCGGTATGGTTGTGCTGAGACATTCCGGGACGACAATCTTCGTCGCAACAGAGAAGGGCTATGGAAAGCGCACGGCGCTCGAGGAATATCGCCCGACAGGAAGAGCGGGAAAGGGCGTCATCACCGTCAGCACGAATGAGAAGATCGGAAAGATGGTCGCGCTCAAGGAGACAATGGAGAGCGATGACATCGTCGTTGTGACGACGATGGGGATGATCATCCGCCAGCACGTAAAAAACGTCAACGTTCTCGGACGCAACACGCAGGGAGTTCGCCTCATCCGACTTGAGGAAGGCGACACCATCGCAGACATCGCCGTCGTGCCAGCAGAAGAGGAAGAAGAAGCCTTGATCGAGGAACCAGAGGAGAAAAAAGGGTCCGACGGCAAAGGTGCATCCAAGAAAGCTGTGACTTCAGATGATCCCGGAAAAGACCCCCAGAAAGCTTCAAAACCGAAGAATTCGGGGAAGAAAAGGAAATAAGACGCTGAAGTCAGAGACAGCCTGAGATGAGAATCTAAGGTGGAGTAGGAAGTCCGGGAGCGTCGTCGGACCTATTCCACCTTTCTTCTTGCATGAGACTGAGTAGAAACTCGAACAAAGCGTACGTCATTCTGAACGAAGTGAAGAATCTAATCTAGAAGCGAGAGTCTCCCAAAGGGATCCCTTTGGGATTCGTCTCCACCTCCGGCGGAGCCTCAGAGTGACAAAATACCTCTATCCAAAAATGCGAATCCTCAAGTTCGGTGGCTCGTCTGTCGCGAACCCGGAGCGTATCCGGCTCGTCGAACGGATAGTTCGAAAAGCAGAACTACGCAGTCGAGTGATTGTCGTTGTGTCGGCCTTTCAAGGGACGACCGATCAACTTCTCACCTGTGCTCGAGCAGCAGAGCGCGGTGATTCAAAATATCGAAGTCTTTTTCAGGCCCTTTCAAGGAAGCACTTCAAGGTTCTCCAGGACCTTCTTCCTGGTCGAAAGAGCATCACAACAAGAAAGACTGTCCTCGAACTTCTCAAAGAACTCAGAGAAACGCTCAACGGCGTCGAGCTCCTCCATGACTGTCCGCCGCGAACGCTTGACCTCGTTGCAAGTTTTGGAGAGAGGCTCTCCTCAGTGATCGTCGCTGCGTACTTCAATCGGAAGCGTTCCGCATTCCCTGTCGACGCACGAAACCTCATTGTCACCGACGACCATTTCACGAATGCCGGCGTTCTTTTCGCTCCGACAAACAAAGCTACACGCAGCTACTTCCAACGACATCGAAAAGGGACGGCTGTCGTTACGGGGTTTCTCGGTGCGACTCAAGAGGGTCGAACAACAACTATAGGCCGCAACGGCTCAGACTACACCGCAACGATCCTCGGTGCCGCGCTGGGCGCTTCGATCGTAGAGATCTGGACTGATGTGAACGGTATCATGAGCGCTGATCCGCGTTCTGTGCCAGCAGCTTTTGTCCTTCCGCAAGTTACGTATGAAGAAGCTATGGAGCTTTCCTATTTTGGCGCTGAGGTGCTTCACTCGGCAGCTCTTGCTCCAGCGGTTGGTGCCAACATTCCGATTCTCATTAAGAACACGCTGAACCCCGCCGCTCGAGGCACTCTCATATCGAAGAGACCCGAGTACTGGGAGGGGACAGCAAAGGGCATTAGCTCCATCGATGGCATTGCTCTCCTCACATTGCGCGGACTGACGATGGTCGGCGTCCCTGGTACCGCCGAGAGACTCTTCCGCACGCTCGCGAGACGACGTGTCAACGTTATTCTTATCTCCCAAGCTTCTTCTGAACACACGATCTGCTTCGCCATCCGAAGCAGCGATATCAATGCTGCACAGAAGGCAATTCAAGAGGAATTCCATTACGAAATACAAGCTCGTGTCCTCGCGCTTGACGAGAAGACTCCTCAAACAATCATCGCTGTGGTTGGCGAAGGAATGAAGGGAACACCGGGAGTTGCCGGGAAGGTGTTCCAATCACTGGGCCAAAACGGAGTGAACATTTCGGCGATTGCACAAGGGGCCTCCGAGCGCAACATTTCTTTTGTCATTGACTCTGCGAGTAAGGTCCGCGCGCTCAACATCATCCACAGCGCTTTCTTTGAGAAGAGAAAGAAACTCCATCTGATCATCGTGGGGGTTGGGAACATCGGGGCAACCCTCTTGCAGCAGCTGCTCCAGCAGCAGCAATATCTCTTGTCACGTGGATTCGATGTCCGCGTCTGCGGGCTTGCTAACAGCACCCACATGGTTTTCAACGCAAATGGCGTTGACATCCGCCGCTGGCAGAAAGAGCTGAAGCGTGCGGACAAGAAGATGGATCCACGGCAAATGACAGAGGAGATCAAAAAGCTTGATCTGACGAACGTTGCGTTGGTGGACTGTACTGCGAGCGAAGAATTAAGCAAGGCCTATGCTCTGTTTGTTGATGCCAATACGCACATTGTTACGCCAAACAAGAAGGCGAATGTCCTGCCGTTGAAGCAGTACAAGACACTCATGCAGAAATTGAAGGAGAAACAGAAGTTCTTTCTCTACGAGGCAAACGTCGGTGCTGGGCTGCCTGTGATCTCCACTCTCCATGACTTGATTGCCAGCGGCGATAGGATTAGGAAGATTGAGGGGATCCTATCGGGTACACTGAGCTACTTGTTCAATTCCTATGATGGATCGAGACCATTCAGTGTGATTGTTCGTGAAGCACACAAGCTTGGATTCACTGAACCGGATCCTCGAGACGATCTGGGAGGAGAGGACGTCGCACGAAAGCTTCTCATCCTTGCTCGTCAGACTGGATGGGAAATGGACCTCAAAGACATTCATGTTGAGAATCTTGTTCCGTCAACTCTGCGACGCCTGAACACGGAGCGATTCCTCGAGAAATTGCCTTTGGTGGACAAGGCTATTCAGAGGAGATACGAGCGAGCGAGCTCGCGCCGGTGCGTTTTGCGGTACGTTGCGAAGCTCGAAGGCCATCGGGGGAATGCTGGTCTTGTCGAGGTCCCAGCACATCATCCGTTCGCCCTTACGAAGGGAAGCGACAATATCCTCGCCTTCACGACGGATCGGTACTCTCGCACACCGCTTATTGTGCAAGGGCCAGGCGCGGGCGCTGAGGTGACTGCCGCTGCCGTATTCTCTGACATCCTGAAGCTTCTTCACTACCTACCGTTCTGATCATGAAGCACCACGCAATTGCTTTTGCCCCTGCCTCAATCTCCAACCTTGGCTCCGGCTTTGACGTGATCGGTCTTGCGCTCGAAGAGCCCGGAGACTATATCGTTGCAGAGTTGACCGAGGGTCGAAGCGTTGAACTGCGTGGGGTAGAAGGCGATGGCGGCTTGCTCTCTCGTGACGGCAAGAGAAGCATTCCTGTGCACGTTGCGACGATGATGTTGAAGGATCTGAAAGCGCATGTCGGGATAGCGATCACTCTTCATGCTCGGACGCCGGTGAAGTCAGGCCTGGGGAGTTCTGCCTCCAGCGCGGTTGCAGCGGCAGTTGCAGTGAACGCACTCCTTGGAAATCCGCTCGCCAAGGATGAGCTCCTTCAGTATGCCGTCGATGGAGAACGATTTATGGCAGGTGCTGGACACGCAGATAACGCTTCTCCTTCGCTGTTCGGGGGTGTAACGCTCGTGCGTGACACAAAGACCCTCGACATTGTTCGATTGCCGATTCCGCGAAAGGGTATTTGGGTGGTTGTCCATCCTCACATTCAGGTTCGCACTGCAGATGCAAGAAGAATTCTCCCAAAGAATATTCCTCTTACGAAAGCTGTTTGTCAGTGGGGAAATGTCGGCGGAGTTGTGGCAGGATTTTGTTCAGGAGACCTCGATTTACTCGGACGCAGCATTGAGGATGTGATCATCGAGCCAGTGCGTGCTCAATTGATTCCAGGCTTCTACGCCGTCAAGTCTGCGGCAATGAAAGCCGGAGCGCTTGCCTGCTCCATCTCCGGCTCGGGACCTTCTGTGTTTGCTCTCGTGGAGACGTGGACCGACAGTCGGCGTGTGGGAAAGGCAATGCAAAAAGCCTTTCGAGGAGTGAGATTGAAAAGCGATCTCATTATCTCACGCATCAGTGAAGAAGGAGCTCATGTTGTGTCATGGGTGGGACAATGAGGTTTTACAGTACAGAGAGAAAAAGTCCTTCCGTCTCCTTTCGCGATGCTCTCTTCAACGGCCTAGCCCCGGATGGCGGACTATATATGCCGGAAACCATCCCGCGTCTGACAGACGAGTTTCTCGCCAACCTCTCGAAACAGTCGCTGCACTCTGCTGGAAACCAAGTCGCTTCTGCATTCATCGACGATATTCCTACCCGAGAAATTGTGGAAATCGTGCCCCGGGCATTGAATTTTCCTTGCCCGCTTGTCCCACTCGAGGAGGGATTGTGTCTGCTTGAACTCTTCCACGGTCCCACCTTTGCCTTCAAGGATTTCGGCGCCCGATTCATGGCGGAGGCGTTCTCCTACTTCCTGCGAAATGAGCAAAGAGAGCTGACGATCATCGTTGCCACTTCCGGAGACACCGGCAGCGCGGTTGCGCACGGTTTCTACAACCACCCTCATATCAAAGTCTTCGTGTTGTATCCAAGCGGAAAGATTAGCCCACTGCAGGAAAAACAGATTGCAACGCTTGGCGGGAATATCACTGCTGTCGAAGTCGGGGGTACTTTCGATGATTGCCAGCGACTTGCAAAGCAAGCGCTCAGTGATCCTGAGCTTCGGAAGAATCGAGCAGTGTCATCAGCAAACTCAATCAACGTTGGAAGACTTCTGCCGCAAATCTTTTACTACGTGGCTGGAGTTGGAGCATGGCAGGCTCAAGCAGGGCGGACACGGAAGCCTCTCTGGGTTGTTGTCCCAAGCGGAAACTTTGGAAACCTCACAGCCGGACTTTTTGCGAAATGGCTGGGACTGCCGATTGAGCGATTTGTCGCAGCTACAAACGTGAACGACGTTGTGCCGCAATACTTCAAGACAGGGACCTTCACACCTCGTCCCGCCATTCCGACCGTTTCCAACGCGATGGATGTCGGCAACCCGAGCAACCTCGCTCGGATGAGAGCGCTCTACGGAGAGGACCTTGCAAAGCTTAAACTGGATGTAGAGGCGGCAAGTGTAAACGATCAAGAGACTCTAGAAGAACTCAAGCGCACTTACGAGAAGACGGGCTATACCCTTGATCCTCACACAGCGGTGGGTGTGGCAGCAGCCCGAAGAGTTAGAAGTGCAATGAGAGGAACCCCTCCTGATTTCCTCATTCTCGCAACAGCGCATCCGGCAAAGTTTGGGGAGATTATTGAGACGATGATTGGGGAGAGAGTACGAATACCGAAGGTGCTAGAAGAGGTAATAGAGAAACGAAAAAGATTTGTAAAAATTAAAGGAAATTATATGACCTTGAGAGAGGTTCTTGCTACTCATCCTCTCCGCTGACTCCATTCCTCGTTACACGTCCCACCTGGACGTAGCTCTCGCGAATCCCACAAGAGAAACTGCACTCAAGGGAAGCGGACGTCGTATTCCCTTGCGATACGTACGAGCATTGCACCGTACTCTTCTTCGGTTCTTGTAGCGTTGGTCCACTTAAAGGGGTACGGTTTCTCGTTCATCGCGTCGAATTCTAGTATCACGAATTCGAAGAAGCACGGCTTTGCTTGAGATATCAACCTAGCCTTTGTCTCCTCCGCTTCTTGAATTGGGTGAAGGTATCCACCTTTGCCCGTTGTTCTGTAGGAGCGCCTGCCCTCAAAAGAAGTGTAATGCTGGGCGTGGTTTACCCCAACGATACCAATTGTCAAAGCACTGCTAGAATGGCGCTGAAAGTGCTTGGCTTGATTGCAGAGGTCATTCATGACCCGATCAATCTGCTTAATCATAGCCTTCGCTATGATCTTCACCTCAGTCCCTATTTCAACATTGGCAGTGGGACCCCGTGGGACAGCAAACCCACCCTCTCGCTGCGGTGGAAACCCTGGCACAATGTCCCCAAAAGATCCATCGCCACGCCTCGCCTTAATCCCTGCAGTCTTGTTCTTGGGATTAAGAACTCTCGTACCATCGTTAACACGATAAACAAACTTTCGCGATAAACCTACATCATAAAGATCTTCGTATAAATAATCCGCGATTCTGTTCCCAAGGTTAGCGTTACGATGGAGATACTTCTGCCCATGGAAGGTATCCTCAAACTTCTTCAGGAGCTTGTAAGCCAATCCTGTTCTCCTCAGTAGACTACCCGTAGTGTGCAGAAATGAGCTTTTGACAGGAGATTGGTCGACGCATCCACGAGACGCCTTTCGGCCATAGTGTGGTAATGCTCGTCGATCTCGAACCCCAAACTATTACGCCCACGGCGCATCGCAGCTAAAAGAGCGGTGCCAGTGCCTGCAAATGGGTCAAGAATAGTGTCACCGACAAAGGAGTACATGCGCACTAGCCGGTCTGCAAGCGCGAGAGGAAACGGGGCGGGATGCTCACGGGTGGAGGCTCCAGGAATTTGCCAGATCTGTTGAAACCATTCCTTATGCTCTTGATCCCCTATGATACTTAAGAGCCGCATGCCGAGGGTCGGTTTCCGATAAGCTCCCGGTTTCCTCTGCATCAGGATAAACTCGATGTCATTCTTCACTATGCCATTCGGTTCGTAGGGCTTACCTAGAAAACCGGAACCGTTCTCTACCTCGTATGCTGCGTTCGCGATCTTGTACCAGATAATGGGTGCTAGATTATCGAAACCGATACGACGACATTGTTCTTGAATGCTAGCATGGAGCGGCATCACCATGTGCCGACCTTTGTTCTTTCGGCGCGAGAGGCAAATATCACCTACCACGATGACCATGCGACCGCCTCTCACCAAGACTCGGTAGCATTCTTTCCATACTTTTTCTATCTCCGCCAAGAATTCTTCATAATCTCTGAGGTTTCCCAACTGCGCTGGGGATGAGGGATATTCTTTCAGTGTCCAGTAAGGTGGCGAAGTTACAACTAAATGAACAGAATTGTCCTCAATGGGTTGAAGGTTGCGCGCGTCGCCCAAGTACAGTCGATGGGCTGTCGACACCTCCTTCACTGCTTCAGCTAGACGCGTAAGTAGCCGCATATCCTTTGCGAAGCGCGGTATAGCCTTCTGAGCAGTGCTCACGGAAACCTTTTCTGGCAAAAGGCACCTTTGTGCTAATGACCACAACGGATCGATGTCAAATAGACGATGTTCTGTCTTCGTTGTGGATCGGTCACCACCCATAGCAGGTCGCAGCAACGTGGCGCTTTCAGCTACGCCTTGCCGTTTTCTTCCTGTGAGCAAGTGTGAATTACGCATTTAGGTACGGGGAATCACTGTGACAAGAGAGTGGTATAGTCACCTTTATGGCAAAGAAGAATTGAATGACAAATACATTAAAGTTGCGTCTTGAACCTTTCTGTGAGGCTGGGTAGGCGTCCTAAGGACACTTTCTTCTGCACCAATGTCGGGTGGTGCATTTTGCTACCATAGAAATGCATCTGAAGATCGGCTAAAGGTTGACAAGAGCCAAGACGGAGCAACGATTGCGTTCTGACGTTACTGACAATCAAATATTATCGAGAAGTATCGCGAAAATCAAGCACAATCTCATCTTCGCAATCGAAGAGAGGAGAAGCGAGATGGCGATCAATTCTCTATAGAGAAGGTAATCACATCCCTCCTGAGCTTATCTGCTCTGTTGGGACCGGCGCTAATGAGTTCTATTCGCTCGCTCCACTACCTTTCCAACCCGTAGCCAGCCGCATATTCGCTTTTCATTCCCCCAACTCCCTCATCAGCGAATCGACATCGAGCGGGCGCGTGTACATGACGAGTTTGCCGTTTGAGTCACGTGGCCATTGATCCCGAGGTCGATCAGCGTAAATTTCGATCCCGTTGTCATCTGGATCTCGCAGGTAGATTGCTTCACTCACACCGTGGTCCGAGGCACCATCGATTGGCCATTTATGGTCGACCAATCTCTTCAACGCGCGTGCGAGTTCCTTCCGGTTCGGCATCAGGATGGCAAAGTGATATAAACCCGTGCTGCGTTGTGGAGGCGGAGACCCGCCTGCACTTTCCCACGTGTTGAGACCGATGTGGTGGTGATAACCGCCGGCGGAAAGAAATGCCGCACTGCTTCCCATCCGCTCGGTGATTTCAAATCCCAACACTTCCGTGTAGAACTTCACCGAGCGTTCAAGGTCTGCCACCTTAAGGTGAACGTGGCCAATTGACACTCCTGAGTCGATCGGTTGATCTTCCTTTCCGTTCTCTGTGGCTCCGGAGTTGCTCATATCAATCTCTGACAGAATCCCTGATGGTCACGATGCTCTTCTTAGCTTTTCCTTCGCCTTTGCAAACCCTGGCTTCAGGATGTCATAGATCACTGCGATCCGCTGCTTGTATGGCATGAAGGCGCTCTTCATGGCGTTGATGGTGAGTTTTTCCAGGTCGGTGAGCTTTAGCTTGAAGACCTCGGCTGCCGTTTGGTACTCATCTGTCAATGTGAGCCCGCTCATGAGTCGACCGTCGGTGTTCAACATCACGCGAAACCGATAGCGGTAGTAGATTCCAAACGGATGCTCTTCCAAGCTCTTCACCGCTCCCGTGTGCACATTGCTCGTCAGGCAAATCTCCAACGGAATTCTTTTGTCGAGGACATACTGCGCGAGCGTCCCCATGTTCAGCACTTCACCGTCTTTTACCTTCATATCCTCGATGAGGCGCGTTGCATGCCCAATGCGATGTGCCCCGCACCACTGGATTGCCTGCCATATGGATTCCTTCCCAAAAGCCTCACCGGCGTGGATTGTGATGTTGAAATTTTCACGCTGAATGTAGTGGAACGCATCGACATGCTTCTTCGGCGGGTAGCCTCCTTCTTCACCCGCAAGATCAAACCCAACAACACCGTGGTCGCGGAAATCCACCGCTAACTCCGCGATCTCTTGAGAGATGGTAGGATTCATATTCCGCATCGCACAAATGAGCACCCCATACTGCACACCGAATTCTTTCCTGCCGCGATCAAGTCCACGAAGCACGGACTTTACAACCCTCTCCGTGTGGAGTCGCTTCTGAGTATGAAAGATTGGAGCAAAGCGAGTCTCCACATAAGCAACGCCGTCCTTCTTCATGTCCTCCATCATCTCGTATGCTACTCGCTCGAGGGCTTCCTCTGTCTGCATGAGAGCAAGTGTGTGGTCGTAGCCTTCGAGGTAGAGTTTCAGACTCCCACGGTTGGCACCTCGCTGGAACCATCTCGCAAGCTCGCCCGGATCCGCCGTGGGCAGCTTCTTGTACCCAATATCCTTCGCAAGCTCGATCACCGTCTGTGGACGCAGCCCGCCGTCAAGGTGGTCGTGGAGAAGAACTTTTGGAAGTCGGCGAAGAAAGTCTTTCGTGAACTTCATAGTAGCACCTTTGATTTCATTTTCACACGAAATTACGGGGCTTGCCTTTGAAAATCGGAACGCTCCACAGAAGAGCGCTTGAAGGCAAGTGTGGGTCTGTTCATTCTTAAAGATAAGCAGAGAAGAATAAGGATGCCACCCCTGTGGGCAGGTAACTTCCCTTGCATCCGGAGAATCTCCCCGACAAACTGCAGTACACCAAGAAAAGCGCCGAAGATGAGATCGGTCATGAACAGACAATCTTGATGTCTCCAAATATTTGGTAACGTCCTAATTCTTATGTAAATTTATACGGTCACGGTTAAAGACACACCGGACTAGTCCAAATCAAAGCGCATCTTTCCGGGCAACCCAATCACAACTCGAAGTCTTTCCAGAGGAAGTTAATACAATGAAGAGAATTAGAGAAATCGCTGCACTACTGAATATCTCTGAGGATGATCTTATACTCTATGGTAACTACAAAGCCAAGGTTCCACTGAAATATATAGATCCTCTCAACCTAGATAAAAGCAACCTCATTTTAGTTTCGGCTATCTCCCCAACACCAGCGGGTGAGGGCAAGACAACTGTTTCAATCGGCTTGACTCAAGGTATGAACAGAATCGGCAAACAAACCACCGTCGTTTTGAGAGAGCCGTCACTCGGTCCGGTCTTCGGAATGAAAGGCGGGGCCACAGGAAGCGGTCGCTCGCAAGTATTACCTATGGAAGATATTGATCTTCACTTCACCGGGGATTTCGCCGCAGTTGAGAAGGCACATAATCTACTTGCCGCGCTGATAGACAACAATATCCAGAACAAAAAGAACAACTTAGGGATCGATCCTCGCACCGTTCACTGGAAAAGAGTAATGGATATGAACGACCGTTCTCTGAGAAAGATCATTGTCGGACTTGGGGGAACTCTCTCGGGCGTGCCGCGCGAGACGGGATTCGATATTACCGCTGCGTCGGAAGTGATGGCGATATTATGCCTTGCGGAAAATCTATCTGATTTGAAACAAAGGCTCGGGAGTATTTTTGTCGGATTCACTTATGACGGAAACCCGATCTATGCTCGAGACTTAAAGGCAAGCGGTGCCATGACGGCGTTGCTGAGAGATACTATCATGCCCAACCTTGTTCAAACCAGTGAAGGAAACCCGGCAATTATCCACGGTGGCCCTTTTGCCAACATTGCTCAAGGAACGAACAGTGTTGTTGCAACAAAAATGGCCATGTCTCTTTCAGACTATGTGGTGACAGAAGCCGGGTTTGCGTTTGATTTGGGTGCAGAAAAATTCTTTGACATCAAGTGCGGCTATTCAGGCTTGTCCCCCAAAGCGGTTGTTCTCGTTGCCACCGTGAAAGCATTGAAATATCACGGCGCCGCTGATCTGAAGACGATTCATCAACCTAATGCAGATGCGGTGGAAAGAGGCCTCGGCAATCTTGAGAAGCACCTCGAGAATATTCTCGCGTTTGGTATTGGTGCTGCGGTTGCAATAAACAAATTCACAACCGATACTGACGAGGAGATAAAAATAATCAAAGACAGCTGCAAAGAGCTTGGAGTCACGGCATCGGTTGCTGATGTATGGGAAAAGGGTGGTGAAGGTGCTGTAGAGCTTGCAGAGATAGCTTGTGATATTGCCAGGGAATGTAAGAATAAGTATATCCCAACCTACGACTGGAATTGGGATATTCCAAAGAAAGTTGAAACAATCGCGACGAAAATATACGGAGCAAAGGCGGTGGAGTATGCAACAAAAGCCAAAGCTGACTTGGAGAAGATCCAGAAGCTGGGATTAGAAAAACTCCCAATCTGCATGGCAAAGACTCAAAGCTCACTCTCCGATAATCCAAAATTGCTTGGAAGACCTGAGAATTTCTTGATAACAGTCCGAGAGATTGAAATCGCCGCAGGCGCGGGATTTGTAATACCGATACTTGGTGACATCATGCGCATGCCTGGACTCCCAGTTTTCCCCGCCGCTGAGAACATTGACGTTGACGAAAATGGAAATATTGTAGGGCTATTCTAATCCCACGCCTCTTGCTCGAGGGCTTCTTCTGTTTTTCTTGTGCACGCAGGACTAACAGGCTTACTTCTGGGAAATGGAACGCCCGTCAAATGTTGTCTCTGAGAGTTCACCAACCGAGGAAAACTCAAAGCGCAGAACAAATGGAAGTGATCGTTCATGGAAGCCTACAGAACTCATGATAGCCCGGTCAATCGAGAATTGAAGATCACGAAATTCCACCACATGGTGATTCCCCTCCTCGAATGAACGAATCCAGGGATGACGCGCGAATGTCGTGTACCATTTCCCTGTGTTTGTTTGAAGTGCTCTAAGAACAAACTCATCGGTCGGGTTCTCGTACGTTGTAAAGGAAAGACTGTCGGTGTCACCAAAGACGGAGAAGAACGTCTGCATTACGCCGTCTTTCGTCTGAGCTAACCCTATCCATCGAAAGACACTCAACGGCTGCGGAAGCGCTGAGATTTTCACCGCGGTGATTTTCTTGTCGCGTAATTCTCTCTCCATACGGTCGTAGGCGAGGGTGTGGCTTATCATTTCCACGGATAAGTAGAGAATGACAAGGATGCCGCCCCCGAGAGCGATTACCCTCCTTTGCCTCTGGAATATCTTCCCGAAGAGCAGCGGTAAACCAAGAAGAGCGGTGAAAACGGGATCAATGATAAACATCCAATCCAGGGAGTATCGAGCTGTTGAGAACGGCATGAAGATCTCGGTGCCGAATGGTGTCACCAAGTCAAAAAAGATGTGAATGACGATGCCCAGGAACGCTGCAAGCCAAACAACTTTGAAGTCTCTTAGCTTTCCAAAGGTATAGAAGAGGGTGGCTGGCAGCAAAGCAAACAACGGTGCGAAAACGAAGGAGTGAGTAATGCCTCGATGATGCTGGAGTGAGAAGAGGCGCCCACCAAACACACTGAACAAAACGTCGATGTCGGGCAGATTCGCACAAAGGACGAGAAGCCAAAAGAGCACCCGACGCCGCTTTCTTTGATCCGCCTCGGGCACGCCTTGTCTCTCGATCACCTTTGCGGCCAGAGCACCCGTCAGACTATGAGTGATGTTGTCCATTCGAGAGTCAGAATGTCCGGTCACTCATTCAATGGCACATCAAACAAGACGACCTCAGAATCAGCACTTGCTTGGATCTGGATGTGTTTCTCTTGCGTGACCTTCACTGCATCTCCTTTTGCGAGCTGTGCATCGCCCACGCTTATCTTTCCATCCACAAGATACAGATACGCCCCGCGTCTGCCGCCAATCTCGTGAGCCAGCTCACGAGAGGCATCGAGAGATGAAACATACATTGTCACATCTTGGTTCACGAAGAGACTGCCCTGATCTTTTTGTCCCGATGCAACGGGGAGAAGGGCGTTCTTCCTCTGCTCTTTCGCGAAAGCCTTCTGTTGATAGGAAGGCGTGAGGCCTTGGCGATTCGGCAAGAACCAAACCTGTAAGAAGTGAACTGGCTCTGCATTCGATTCATTGTATTCTGAATGCTCAATGCCAGTCCCTGCAGTCATCCGTTGCACTTCGCCTGCCCGAATAACTCCATCCGTGCCAGTACTGTCCTGATGTCTCAGCGCGCCGTCGAGAACATACGTCACAACCTCCATGTTGTCATGCGGATGAGCCCCGAAACCCGTTCCGGGCATGACGATATCATCATTGAGAACCCTGAGAGGACCGAAGTGAACGTTGGCTGGGTCATAGTACCGATTGAACGAAAAGCTGTGATAGCTCGTCAGCCACCCAAGTTTTGTTCTCCCTCGATCCTCGCTTTTTCGGATTTCAAGCATGTTGGTTTCTCATCGAATTGCCGGCACAACTTCGCCGATCAATTTCTTCTCCTTCGCACGATGGTTCACAAAGAGATAGTCAAGACTGTACGCGCCCGGACCGAGCAACGCGGCCGCAAGGCTCATCGCGAGAAGAGCAATATGGAACTCATATCCTTCACCGTGACCAGCAATGGAGCCCCAGTTCATGAAGAATCCCATTGGGAGATGAACCTTGAAAAGCGCAACAAGCATCTCGATGAAGTATCCCACCGCAAACACACGACTCAAAAGGCCAAAGGTGATTGCAATTCCGCCGATGAACTCTGTGAACGCTGTAAGGTAGAACAGGGGAGCTGACATTCCCAGAACGTTCTCAAAGTAGCCCAAGCTCCCAGCGAGACCGTACCCTCCGAACCACCCAAGCACTTTCTGCGCTCCATGAGCGAAGAATATGACTCCCAAGCCTAGGCGCAGCAGCAACGCTGCAGATGAATTTGCATAGGGCTTCGTCAATACAGAATTTGATGACATCGTTGAATCCTCCTTTTTAGATAAGGAAATGATTGTTGATTTTCAATCTCATCTTAATTGATGAATGTCTCCTGCTGAGCACTCTTTGTTTCTTGAATTTCGTGATGGTCAATGGAGGGAGCAGGATTACCCCAGCGCCCTTCAAACACAAATTCATCCAATGGTTTCCGATTGCGATTCAATGGGATCAGATCTGTACGTGGCTTCTCCGAATCCCGCGATTCGGGCAAATAACCGAGGGCGATCACCCCTACCGGCTCGTACCCGTCCGGGATCCCGAGAGCTTCTTGAGCCATCTGAACAGAAAACCCGGCCATTGGACGTGTATAGAGTTCAAGTGATGTCGCCTGCATAATGAGATTCGCCGTTGCCAGACCAACATCATGAAATGCGTGTCTGTTTTGCTTCCCATCCATCTCGCGATACATCTTGGCCACTGATAGAATCAGAACTGGTGCATACTGTGCCCACTGTCGGTTCTTCTCCTTCAGGCAACTAAGAAGGAGATTATATACCTCAAGGTTTTCCTTTGTCGCGAGAACGAAACTCCACGGCTGCTCATTGTGTGAAGAGGGCGCCCACCGAGCGGCTTCAAGAACAATGCTCAGCTTTTCTGGTTCGACGGGACGACTCGAAAAGACCTTCGGACTCCAGCGCCGACGCAACACATCAAGAATTACGGGCTGCCCCTGATCCGGAGTCTCTTCCACAATGCTGCTTTCCACTTCCATCGCTTTTGCTGTCACAGTGTCCTTTTCCTTTAAATTCAGATATTTTAAATTTGAATGAATAACCCAAAAAAAATCAAGCCCTTCCGCGCAATGCAACTCCAAGCTTTTTCAATAGCCGTGCTAATTCGATCTGCTCCTGCTCAGTCAATACCGATGCAAGTTTCGCGATGTGCTCAGCGTGTTTTGCAAAGATCTCGTCGAAGTGCTTCTTTCCCTTCGCTGTCAGGCGCACCTGGATGACCCGGCGATCTTCTTTACTGTGCACTCGCTCGACCAGATCCAACTTTCCAAGGTTATCCACCACCACTGTCATGTTGCCTCCGCTCACGAGCTGCTTCTTGCAAAGCTCGCCAATCGTCATGGGACCGAGGTGACCAAGGCACTCGAGGGCACCGAACTGGGCCTCTGTCAACCCAAAGGTTTTGATGTTCTGGAATGATCTCTTGCCGAAGGTTGTGAACGCACGGGCGAGCTTTACCCACATATTGAGCGCCAAATCGGCTTTTTTGCCGTATTTTCTCGTGGTTGCCATGGAGAACGTTTTGAATTCAAAATATTTAAACCTAATATAATATGGAAAAGTTCCATTGTCAAGTGGCCCTGGCTACTGACGGCACTTTGGGGCTATGCTGTTCAATTCAATGATGATGAAAGTAAGCCCGATCAGGAAGCAGAATTGGAGACAGAAACCGGAGAACAAGCCAACACAAACATCTAGATCACTCGCTCTCCCTGTTATAGGATTGGTGAATCGGCGGTACGACGAGATCTATATATTCCACCAGTAGGAAAATTTGACAAGAAAGATGTTGTCGATACGGAGATCAACCAATCGGCCGAAAGAGCGGCCAAATTGGAAGTCCCCTAGGTTCTCCGACTCCGACCCGTTTTGTGCCCAGACCAAGTAAATTGTCGAGCCGGGCCGAAACTCCCACCGGAGGACCATGTTTCCCCGAACCGATTTCAGATCGAAATCTGGGTTTGAGAACGAGAACGGAACCGCCGGTCCGCTTCCGTCTGGGTCAACGATGTATGAACTGTTGCCGTCCTCATCTCTTGCTTGCGAGATGGTGGACATCCCCTGCCCGTAGATATTGAAGTCATACGATTTCGGCCGCGCGAGTTCCTTGAAGTCGTAGTAATGAACTGAGGAAATAAGTGGCTGCATGAAGAGCTGCAGGCTCAGCTGCGGTGAAAATGTCCAATTCAATCGAATGTTCGCTGCGAGGGTCGTCTGGTGAATGTGTGCAAAGACGTACCGGTTTCCAAACGTTGCGGTCGCTATCGGATCGGGAAACGCATCAACCCACTGGGCGTCTGTGTAATCCTTGGAGAAATTTGGACCGATACTCAACGAGATGTTTGATGTCGGCTTCCACTCGGCGGAAGCCTCAAGGTAGAAGCTGGTTGAACCTCCTCCAAGGTACGTTGATCCGTAGAGGTGCCCAATCCATTCCTTCCGACCGTCGGTGTCGAGGCTGAAATCATATTCCCTCCCGATCGGATTAAGAGTGAGCGGTCCACCGCGCGTTCTTCGATCACTGACTGTCTGAGGGTTATACGCATAAGCAAACCAAAACTCGTAGAAGTTCAGGAATTGAATGTCGCCGCTGAACCAATACCCGTGCCATGTTTTGTTCCACGCGTAGTCAAAACTTGCAAACGTCGCAACCGAGAACTGGAGGCTGCGGTAGAACTCTGTCGGGGCAGTCCATCTATATCCAGTAGCGATGTGACCGTTGATGACATTTGTCCGGGGGAGGAATCCAAGATCATTTGGCTCGAACTTCGGACTGACAAAACCGATAGCAGTGTTGAATGTCAAATTACCCTTTTGCTTGTTCACCATGAACCGACCCGCATAGCCGGTGAGTGAGGTTGCTGAGCTATCAACATGAACCTCCGCGGCATCGGGCCGTTGGAAGTAATGAGTGGAACTCTCCTGCAGTGAGATCATCCTCGCCTGGCTCCCCGCAACTCTTGACAGTGCGCTCCACCCTGTCAGGACAAACGTTTTATCGCTGTCCAGAAAGCTCCATCCGTCGAGCCCTGAGACAAGTGCGCTGCTGTTGATCTGATCCTGGAGACTGTTATCACTAAAGCTCCGCAGCGCGAGTGTTGAGATTGCCCCCAGACCTTCTCTTCCATCGTTCAGGTCTCTCTGAAGGCGGGCAACACCGTAGTAGCTCAGCGGCTCCACTTCCATCCGTGACCGAGCACCAGAAGCCTGGAGTTCTGCGAACTCCCTTGCTGTTAGAGCTTGAATTGCACCGACGTTCCAACCGTCACCAACCCTACCGGAGAGTTTCGCAGCCCCAAGGATGTGAGTCCCGATTGGAAGATCCGCATAGTCATACGACGGCAGACTGCCTTGAGGTGCTCGACCGATTCTTCTGCTATAGAACAGGTTGGGTTCCCACCAGTTGAAGCTCCAGAAGTTGTTTGAACCTCCCCGACCGAAGCGGAACGTGTTTGCACCCTCGATGAAGAAGGGTCGCTTCTCCTGGAAAAAGGTTTCTGCATCGCTCAGATTCACCACAGCCGGGTCGACTTCCACTTGCCCGAAGTCTGGATTCACTGTTGCATCGAGCGTCAGGTTACTGCCAAGGCCAATCTTGATGTCAGCACCTGTTCCTGGTAGATACTTGGAGCCGGAGTTGAATGGATCGCCCTGTGCATGACCTGTGTACTCAGCTTTTGTCGTGAAGTACGGCAGGACTTCAAGACGGCGTGAGGCTTCAATCCGAGCAATGTCCACAAGGGCAGGAAACCTTGAGACAAAACCACTCCCGTTTTTCGGCGTGAACACAACGAAACTTCGCTCGTTCTTTCTTCCAATGTCTCTCTCGAAATTGATTCCCCATACATACGATGCTTGACGCGCGAAGCGAAGCTGGGAAAGGGGGATTCTCATCTCCACCGTCCATCCCTTGTCATCGATATGCGCCTGGCCTTCCCACACACCGTCCCATGAATCGTCAGTCCACTCATCGTTATAGAGGACACCGTCCAACAACGTTCCTCCAGCGTTGACCCCGAAATAGAAGCCGGTTTGTCGATCATGATATGGATCGATGTATACATCCAGCTCATCCGAGTTGTTTCGAGAGTCTCTGCGCCCCAGCCGTGCAACGATCGAATCAGGTGCGGTATCGTACATTCTCGCGCCAACATAGATAGCTCCGTCGTCATACGCAACCCGGACTTCCGTTCGTTCTGACGCCTTGGCGCCCTCACTGGGGTCTCGCTGGTGGAAGGAGGTAACTGCATTCGGACTCTGCCACACAGACTCGGAGAGGATGCCATCAACAACAATGTACTCACTCAGTCGAATTGCGTGGACCTGAATGTTCTGTACGGAGACACTATCGGATGGTCCAGACGAAAAGGCTGCGGTGGGCAGGAGACTAATTAGTGCCAAAAGTCTCATCGGAATTCCCGGTCATGGTCCCAAATGTTGTTCTTCCTTATCCTGTTAGACCCCGCACAGTTAGAAAAGGTTGCGGCTGCTACCCGACGAGAGGAGAATGAAATGTGGTTAAGGGACCTTAGAAGACGAGGCGGGAAAGGGAGGCAGATCCCGTTGCTGGAAATCTAAATGCGTCAGGGGAAAGCGGAAACGGTCCCAGTCATCCCCACCGTTTCAGCAAAGTGGATACGCGGGTGGCAAAACTGGCTGGTTCTTCGGAGGGACATTTAGATTACATCGACAATCCACAGCAGGACATTACTTCTCCTGGGTGCAATCAAAACAGGACGCTGCCCCCGTTCACATTGATTGTCGCGCCAGTGATATGACGAGATAATTCAGACGCGAGGAACAACACCGCTCCAGCGACATCTTCCCCCGTGGCGATTCGTTTCAAAGGAATCGAATCGATCACCGATTGGCGAAACTCCTCGTCGGCAAACACTTCTGCGTTCATGTCTGTGTCAACCCAACCCGGAGCTACTGCATTGACGAGGATGTTATACGGGGCTAACTCAATAGCAAGAGACTTCGTCAGGGCAAGAATTCCTCCTTTCGACGCAGCGTAGTGGGAGTGGAACGCCTCACCGCGTTGGCCTGCCGTCGAAGAGATATTGATGATTCTGGCTCCTCCATTCTTCTTGAGAACCGGCACTACTGCATTACAGACGTTGAAGACACCCTTAAGATTCGTCTCAAGCGTCTCGTCCCAATGTGATTCACTCATGGAGCCGACCTCACCATGAGTCCAAATGCCAGCGTTGTTCACGACAACGTCTATTTTCCCAAATTCCGAGAGAGCCCTATTGACCAACTCCTTTGCCACACGGACTTTTCCCACATTCCCCTGGTGAAGAACAACTCTGCGATGAAGACCTCGAATACATTCCGCGACTTCTGCAGCTTTTGCACTATTATCCACGTAATTCAACACGATGTCGGAACCGGCTTTCGCAAAGAGAACCGCCGTTGCTGCACCAATACCCCGCGATCCCCCTGTGATAATGCTGACTTTGTTTTGCAATGAGATCATCGAGCTTTATCCTTTGCCAATCTTTGGCCTATCTTAGACAAGGAAATTATGGATGAGATGATTAAGCTGATCGAATTCAATGAGAAATGCATCATGGCCGTGCGGTGAATCGATTTCGGCGTACTCCGCATTGGGGATAAGCGATGCAAGCTCCTTCTGCTCGTCGGCGGGATACAGCACGTCAGAATTGATTCCCACACACAATGTTCTTGTCCTGAGACTTCCAAGAACGGCCTCATGTGCACCGCGATTGCGGCTAACGTCATGGAGATCCATCGCACGCGTGATGTAGATGTATGTCGCAGCATCGAACCGATCGACCAACTTCTTTCCCTGATAGCGCAAGTACTGCTGGACGTCGAAGAGTTCTCCGTTCTCTCCCGGCAGTTTTGTCCAGACATAGTCCGATTGAGTGGCACTCCGCTTTCGCCAGAAACGGTTCTCAAAGGAAATCCTGCTTCGATATGAAATGATTGCCACCATTCTGGCGAGAGCCAATCCCCTCGCCGGTTGCGTGTCGTAGTTCCCTTCCTTCCACTCAGGGTCGTTGAAAATGGCTAAGCGCGAAGCTTCGTTCAACCCGATGCACCACGCTGAGTGCCGCGACGCCGTAGCAATGGGAATAATTGTATCAGCCATCTCTGGATACATCAATGCCCATTCGAGCACCTGCATTCCACCCAGAGAGCCTCCACTAATCGTCACCAGCCGCCGCACGCCGAGATATTTCATCAGTTCACGTTGAACCTTCACCATATCGCGGACCGTCATTTGTGGAAACTCCAGACGGTATGGCTTTCCCGTTTTCGGATTCTTGCTCGTCGGGCCAGTAGTCCCATAGCAGCTTCCCAGAAAATTCGAGCAGACAACAAAATACTTCTCTGTGTCAAATGCCTTGCCCGGGCCGATGACTCCATCCCACCACCCCGCTTTGCCTTTCGTTCGTCCCCTTGCCGAGATTCCTGCCGCATGTGCATCTCCGGTTAGCGCATGGCAGACGAGGATGGCGTTGGTCCCTTCGGCATTCAACGTTCCGTAGGTCTCGTAGGCCACGGCTACCGGTGCGAGGGCTGCGCCGTTCTCCAGCAGAAGAGGTGCCCGCTCTCGAAAAAGCTCAACCGACTGCGTCGTGACCAGTTGATCGCTCACCTTGTCTGGAAGAGTTTTCTCTAACGCTGGGGGATTGGGGGTTGATGTCAGAGTTGACTGGCTCACGGATGGTCTCACCTCCTGAAATTGTTGTGATGCTCACCTGAATTCTTATGACAACGCCGAGGGATGTTGATTCTCATCGTTAAAGATCCTCGTTTGCAGTATGCGCTCTTTTGCTTTGGCGATAGCTTTAGCCTCTGCTTCCTCGCGTGTTGCCCCCTTGGCTCGCGCAATCACTGCGCCCGGGTCGACGTTATCCACTGTGCAGTAGTACGTCTTATCCAACCGGTAGCTCAAGAGATGAATCTCAAACGGTGGGAGAGATTCCTTCCGCTCGTGCTGCTCCTCAGGCTTGAGGATCGTCATACGGACTCTCCCCGCGCGATGGGCACGTTTATCAGGTTTCCCCATTCTGCCCAAGAACCATCGTAGTTTCTAACGTTTTTGTAACCCAGAAGATACTTTAATGCAAACCAAGTGAGGCTCGAGCGCTCGCCAATGCGACAATACGCCACCACGTTTTTGTCGGGAGTAATGCCGCACTTCTCGTAAAGCAACCTAAGTTCCGCGGCCGACCTGAACGTTCCATCCTCGTGGCAGTTCTTTTCCCAGGGAATATTGAAAGCACCCGGAATGTGCCCACCCCGCTGGCAGGCTTCTAGAAGGTCCTGGGGACAAAGAATCTTTCCAGTAAATTCGTCGGGCGAGCGAGTATCTACCAGTGCCCATTTCTTTTTCTTGTTGATGATAGGAAGAACATCTCCAAAGAGTGCGCGAAACGAGAAATCAGGTTCGTTTGCTCTATATGCTATATCCTGAAAGCCTGGGATATCTGTGGAACCTAGGCGACCCTCCGCAAGCCATTTCTTCCGACCACCATCAATAATACGGACATCCGCGTGTGCGTAGATCTTCAACTGCCAGAACGCCCAACAAGCGAACCAGTTGTCGTTGTCGCCGTAAAGAACAATCGTTGTTGCGTTATCGATGCCTGAGTCTCCAAGGAGCTGTTCGAGTTCTGCCTTGGGAATCAGATCACGCCTGAGAGTATCACACAACTGGGTTCGCCAGTTCCATCCGACGGCGCCGGGGATGTGGGCTTCATCATACGCTTTTGTGTCAACATCGACTTCTACAATCCGGATGTTCGGATCGTTCTTGCGCTCATCGGCCCACTCTGTCGATACGAGCATCCATGGATGGGCATATCCTTTAGACATCGTTATGACCCCCGCGACTTGATTTGTGTTTAGCTCTACAAGTGGTTCATCAGTTGACTCAGTTCTCTTGAGCGTAGGGTGGCGGTCGTAACTGCTTGGATGAGCATCGAGCGAAGACCGTGGGCCTCAAGCTCGTGAATGGCGTTAATGGCGGTTCCTGCAGGTGTGGTCACCTGATCGCGGAGAATGGCGGGATGAAGCTTTGACTCTTTCACAAGCTTCGCAGAGCCAAGCACTGTTTGGATTGCCAACTTCGTCGCGATATCGCGCGGCAATCCCATTTTTACACCACCATCAATAAGTGCTTCAATGACCATATAGATGTAGGCCGGACCACTGCCACTCAGGCCAGTCACGGGATCGAGTTGATCTTCCTCAACGATCACGACCTCCCCTACAGCTTCGAAGATTGAAACTGCAATTCTTTTGTGCTCTTCCGTCACAAAGCGACCGAATGCGATAGCTGTTGCTCCCTCATCAACAGTCGAGGCGATATTCGGCATGGCGCGCACGATCGGGTTGTTCTTCTTAATCCGCCGCTGGATTGAATCAATGGTCACCCCGGCAGCAATTGTAATCAAAAGCTGGTTCTTGCTCAATGCACCCTTGATTTGGTCAAGGACCTTACCGACGGTATACGGCTTTACGCACAACAAGATAACATCGGCCGCAGCAGCCTCGACATTGTCAAGCGTATGTTTTACCTTCCACGTAGAGCCCAGGCTCTCCAGTTTCTCCAGGTGTGTTCCACTAACGGTGATCTTCTCGTTGACTGCAAGCCTTGCTTTCAGAATGCCCCGCAGCAATGACGTGCCCATGTTGCCAGCGCCAATAATCGAGATCGAGCGGTCGATGTTCACCTTCTGATCCCGAGTAGTGGCCTTTTCTTCCTTTACAGGCATGTTTTTCCTCCACTCACTTTCTTTTGAAGATGAATATTCAAAAACAGGGTCAAGCGTGGATTTTCTCACCGACGACGTTGAGTGCATAATCGAAGTCCTCAATGATGTCGTCAATGTGCTCGAGTCCCACTGATACTCGTACCATGTCGGGGGTGACTCCAGAGTCGGCTTGCTCCGTCTCACTGAGTTGCTGATGAGTTGTCGACGCTGGGTGAATGACGAGTGTCTTTGCATCCCCAACGTTTGCGAGCAAACTCGTTAATTCAAGGCTATCAATGAGGGTTTTGCCAGCTCCGAGCCCACCCCGGATTCCGAACACTACGATGCTTCCGTACAACCCCTTGCGGAGGTACCTCTGCGCGTTTCGGTGGGAGGGATACTCCTCGAGCCCCGGATACCAGACCCAAGTCACAAGAGGCTGTTGCTTCAGCCACCGCGCGAACTTAAGCGCGTTTTCACAATGACGCTCCACCCTGAGTGAAAGCGTCTCAAGCCCTTGAAGGAATAGAAACGAATTGAACGGACTGAGACATGGACCGATGTCACGCAACTGCTCGACCCGAGCCCGAATGATGAACGCGATGTTCCCGAATGGACCCTCGCTGCCAAAGACTTCCCAGAAGTTCAGGCCATGATACCCCGGGCTTGGCTCTGTGAAGATAGGAAAGTTTCCGTTCGCCCAGTTGAACTTCCCTGAGTCCACGATGACCCCGCCGATCGACGTTCCGTGTCCGCCAATCCACTTTGTCGCAGAGTGGACAACAATATCCGCACCATGTTCGATTGGACGGCAGAGGTACCCACCAGCGCCAAACGTGTTATCAACGATCAGCGGGATACCATGATCGTGTGCGACTCTTGCGATGGCCGCAATATCGGGAACATTCAGCTTAGGATTGCCTATGGTCTCGATGTAGAGAGCTTTTGTCTTGCTATCAATGAGTTTTCGAAAATCCTCCGGGTCATCGCCGTCGACAAACTTGACGTTGATGCCAAGCCTGGGGAATGTTACCTTGAACTGGTTGTACGTCCCACCGTACAAGAGGCTTGTAGAAACGATGTTCTCTCCAGATTGAGCAATCGTGGTGATTGCAAGGAACTGGGCCGCCTGGCCTGACGATGTAGCAAGTCCGGCAACACCTCCCTCGAGCGCTGCAATTCTTTCCTCGAAGACGGCGTTTGTCGGATTCATGATGCGCGTGTAGATGTTCCCAAAGTCTTTTAACGCAAAGAGGCTTGCTGCGTGCTCGGCATCGTTGAATGTGTAGGAGGTTGTTTGGTAGATCGGAACCGCTCGAGCATTTGTCGCCGGATCAGGCTTTTGACCCGCATGGAGCTGAAGCGTTTCGAACCGATACTGTCTCTTTTTACCGTTGGTGCTCATCACAGCCTCCGTTGATCGTTGAAAAGATTGACAAGCAAAGTAATTTCGTCATCGTTTTGAGTCGGCAAAAGCAAAAAACCTCTTCCGGGAAGATGCCAGAAGAGGTTTTTGAAATATGTGCCTATTCTCATCTTTCCCGACCTTTGACATCTCGGGTAGGAGTTAGCACCTGACATCCCGCTGCGTGCAGAACCGGTTGCTAAGGCTTCACAGGGCCTAGTCCCTCTGCCTTTCTTGATAAGAGTGCAACCCTATACAAAATCTGCTTACGCCATAGACCTCCTATTACGAAAATGCCCTTCGCGATCTCTCTTGAAGGGCTCTTGTGCTGAACAACTCGCTTGATTAATCGTCAGCGGCAGCCCTCCCGAAGAGAAATCGGAAGAGGCATACAACAAAGGGCCATGCCCCACATCAATGTACGTTTGTGCTTAACGATATTTGTTGATTGGCGCATTGAGTTCCTAAAATTAATATAATGCCCGGATAAGCATTTGTCAAGTACTTTTTTAAGAATTTTGGGCCTGCTTCCTCAACAATTCTTTAGGAGGCTTGGTTCATCCTGAGAGGCCAAATCGACGGATTTCTAGTTGCTTCCCTTTTTTAGATACACATCGCCGTTCACCGTTTCGATCTTGAGCTTATTCTTGCCTCCAGCGATCGTGCCTGTTCCATAAATATACTTCCGCGGGCTGCCCTGGGAGTGATCCCATTCTTTCGTGCTGTCCAGTTGAATGGGGAAGTCACTAATAATTTTGTAGTCCCTTGAACTCTCCCTTGTATACGCAAGCGTAATATCCAGATCCATCGAAAGGCTGGGCGGAACGGTGAGTGCAACATCCCCGCTCATCGATTTAAGTTTGACATTGCGATCTCCCTTCTCCGGATCACCAACGACCGTGATATTGATGTCGCCAGCCATCGTCGTTGCCTGCACGGTCCCGTCAACCGAGTCAACCTGAATGTTGCCGCCCATAGTTGTGACGTTCACGGCCCCATTGGCTTGGCCGATTTCAATGGTGCCCCCCATTGTCTTCGCTTTCACGAACTTATTCGCCGAACGGATGCTGATGTTTCCCCCCATTGTCTGCACATCTGCTCCTGATGGTGCATCATCCACGTCGATGTCGCCACCCATTGTTGAGATGTGCACTTCGTCCTTTGTCGAATCCCCTTGGCGATTGGTTACGTTCTTTCTGATCATCTGGCCGCCCATGGAGGAGCCCCGAAGATCTCCAGTGACCTCTTGAATGAGGACCTTCCCGCCATTTGTTTTCACTTCTCCGTCTAAGTCTGAGTTGGTCACACTAATCTCGCCGCCCATTGTCTTCAAATCGACGTATCCTTTTAGCTTCGTCAGGTCGAGACGCCCACCCATAGTCTTGCCACCGATTGTTCCCTCCACGTTGGCAATGGAAATCCCCCCGCCGTTTGATTCAATTTCAATATCGAACTTCTTCGGTACCTTGATTTCAAACCTCAGGTTTGTGCTGTGGTTTCGTGAATGCCCGGTCTGGTAAGAATATACTCGAACACCCGCCGACGTCTCGTCGAAGTCCACTTTGCTGTCTTCTGCATCTCTCCCGTTAAGGCGTATGTTCAAGTGCACCAATTCTTTGTCCCACCCAGTGATATCGATCGTCCCTCCTGTCTTCAGGTCTAACTCCAGCTTCTTCCCCATCGCCGCCTTGAACTCTTTTTCAATTGTGTCTGGCTTGGCCCCCAAACTCAAGAAAACCAGAATCAGCGATACAAGAGATGCTCTTTTCATGATCTGACCCTTATGAATTTGTTCCGTTGCCCACCTCTTGACTTTCCATAGAGTGCCATCATTCCTTGTCTCCGCTTTTACGCTTGTCTCGCTTCCGCTCGTGGCGGTACTCCTGTCCCTGCTGCCGTGGATGGGAGCCCGACTTTCTGATTTCTATACTCCCAAGAGAGGTATCGAGCGTGATAGATTCGCCTCCGCCGTTCAAGGTATACGTTGCACGGATCTCACGTTCGCGCCCGTCCTTCACAAATGTGTCTGGCTTGAAGTCTGAGTAGATGTTCGATTCCTCACTCTCGTCGTTCCACCATCCGTGGATACGAACGCGTGCATTAATCGTGGCTTTAGCGTTTTCAGGCAAGTAGAGCTTCACGTCGCCAGCAGCTGTTGAGAGTCTGCTCTTTCCTTTTCCTGTTGGGATTAATTCCGCATCAATGCTGCCTGCTGCTGTCTTTGCATCAACGGACCCGGCGATACTGTCAAGCTGGATGTCTCCTCCAGCCGTCTTCGCTGTCACCTTTCCCATCGCACTTTGCAGAGAGATGTTTCCTCCAGCAGTGCCAATCGAGACGCCTCCTGAGACCCTTCCAACAACAATATCTCCACCGGAGGTGGAAATTGTCGCCTCACCGCCGATATCGCCGATAGAGACGTTCCCCCCTGAGGTTCTCGCGCGAAGTGCTTTTCCAACCTTCTCAATTGTGATATCGCCACCCGACGTGTTGACATCGGCCCTGCCAGTAACGAGCCCAGTGCGTAAATCCCCACCCGACGTATTCAGATAAAGATCGCCTTGGACGTCGCCAGCGATGATATCGCCACCTGAGGTGTTCATGTCAGCCGATCCAACAACGTCCCCAATTCTGACGTCTCCGCCTGATGTTGTTCCCTTCAGCGTACCCGTCATCCCGCCGTTGATGATTATGTCACCGCCTGAGGTTTGAAGATCAACGTTGAATTCAGCTGGTACGCTGATGTCAAACCGGGGAGTGCTTCCCCACCTCGAATGGAATTCCACCCGTACACTGTTGCCGACCTGTGTCATCTCGAGGTTGTCGGCATCATCCTCCTCAATCTCGCTTGCTTTCACATAAACTTCGTTCTTCTCCCACGGATTCAACCGGATATCGCCAGCTTGAACGGACACTTCAAGTGTTCCCCCTTTACTCACCTTGAAGGACTTGGACTGAGTACCCGCCTGCTCGCCTGCCTGTCCGGTCCCGCCTTCCGGGATCCCGTAACGCGGGACAGACAGGTCCGACGTCTGTCCTAACAATGGTTGATAACTCAACTCGTTGAGAAGAGCAAGAAAAAGAAGTGCAGGAAAAGTAAGTAGTTGTTTGGTCTTCATTGTTGTTTCATCTCCTCTACGACAGCTCGCGCACGTAGCCGAATATAGTTGTTGTCATCGGACTGCATTTTGTGTTTGAACACACTCAAGAGTTCCGGATCAACGGGTAACTTTTCTCCCCATGCATTTTCCAAAGCGTTAATTGCTGCGATGCGCAATCCAGAACTATTATCATGCTCCAGTACAGAGAGAAACGCCCGCTTGACTTCATCATCGAACGGCAATTTCTCCAGCACCTCAAGCGCTTTCTTGCGTACTCCGGGATTATCGTCAGAGTTCAATGCTGCGATCAGTGTTCGCTTAATCTCCACCTCGCTGCTGCTGGATTTCAGATGCTCGGAGCCAATCGCGTCGACGGACCGAAGCCGCACACCCGGATTCTGCTCGTTGAGCAGCGCATACGCTAAGACCTTCTGAACATCTGGATCGTTGACGCTGCCCTTCATGTAGATTGGTTTCACTGCGTCGAAGGAGAACTCGACTTGACCGGTACTTGGGTCGGAGCTTACAAACCGCACATTCGTGATCCGCGTGTTTTCCTTCAACGGCTGAGAAGCTTCCTTCGCTGTCGGTGTGGTCAGTTGCTGTGCCTCTCGCTCGGTAACACGTGGAGCAAACACAAGATAGCCGAGGAAAACTCCAACGGCCAATGTTGCGACGGCGCCAAGGGCGATCTTGTATTGCGGCAGGATAAGATTGCGGGCATGTTCTGCGAGCTTCTCCCAGACCGACTGCTTCATCCGCTCAGTGCGGAGAGCGCCACGGAGTTCATGCCGCATTTCCTGAAGTAATTCGTCAGTGGCGAAGGCGGGCATGTGTCGCGCAAGAACAGAGTGGAATTTCTTCAGCTCTTCAAGCTCAGCCTGGCACTCTGTACACCCCTCAAGATGTTCCTCGAGATCCTGTCGATCTTGTGTACCCAACTCATCGTACAGCATCAGCTGAAGTTGATCTTTGTAGTGTTGGTGGTTCATCTTCTATACTCCTTGTCGGGTCGATGTCGGAACCCTGTCAATCATAAAGGTCTTTCAATTGTCGGCGCATCCGCTGTGTGGCTGTGAAGAGGTACTTCTTTACAGCTCCTTCCGAGCAGCTGATCATCCCTGCGATTTCTTTCAACTTGTATCCTTCGAAATGCCTGAGGGTGAACACGAGCTTTTGTTGTGGTGATAACTCGTTCATTGCTTTTTGCACACGCTGTGAAATCTCCGAATTCAATGTGTGCTGGTCAGAGCCCTGGCTGGCATCGCTGTTCGTTGACAGCGCGTGCGACTCGATGCCATCTCCTTCAGTGTCGTAGTCATGCAAGAGGGGAAAGTTTTTTTTTCGACGATCTTGATGCGTCAGACACACATTCGTCGCGATGCGATAGAGCCACGTACTGAACTCGCTCTGAAACCTAAATTTCGATAGCCCTCGGTACGCTCGGAGGAAGACTTCTTGATAGATGTCCTTCGCATCCTCCGCGCGGTTGACATACCTCGCGGCGATGCCAAAGACTTCCTTGTCGTGACGGTACACGAGTTCTTCGAACGCGTTCATGTCGCCCTGCTGCGCTGACTGAACTAATTCAGTATCGTTGAGCGCCTTTGGATCTCTCATTTATTCTATTAGACCTGAAGATTGAGGAAAGGTTGGGAGATCTGTTCTGTATGAATCTACAAGAGCGAGAACAACCTGCCACGCCTGTGGTCTCCTCCGGATCCACCAACTCCCCGCTCAAGGTTGCTCCCAGAGCCCTTAATGAATACACTATCAACGGTTTCTTATTCGTGAGACAAACTCTTCACATGTTCTTATCCCTGTTCTTCTTCTCTGTATTGCAGAAAGCTTGACTGCTTTTTCTTTCGTCTCAGCGAGTTTTCTCAGAGTCAAACCCATCTTGCGAAATGCATAGGCTAACTGCTTATCTACGAGTTCGTCCAATTCAAGGAAATACCGATCGACATCGGTATAGCTAAACGCCGCCAGCCAACCATAAAGGACGTTTCTACACTGAGTTAATAGAGAAATAACATCGGTTTGGTCTGATGGGTTTGTTACTTCTCTGATCCTCTCCTTGAGAGCATTAACCTTGTCCCGGGATGGCCATATGTTGCAACCGTTAAACCGCACAGATAAGAATTCAAGAGGTTCTGTTGATGGCTTAACTATCCTCGTTGCTTTTGACTCGCGATTGTTTGTATCCAAGGGATAGATTTGTACCTTTAGTTGATTCTCAAGGATGGATCTCGCTAGTTTGTAAGCCTTGTTTGCTTCTTCCTCTGAGGCACACATTACCACAAAGTCGTCAGCATAGCGAACTAAGCTGAACTTGTTTTCCAGCATCTCATGATCAAATGGAGACAGGTACACGTTCGACAGCAGTGGAGACAAAGCGTTCCCCTGAGGAATTCCTTGTTCAGATGCATCGAAGAGTTCGCGCGCGGCCACTGAGAGCTCCCCAAGGTTGCCTATTTCCTGGGCCAGACCACGCTCAATTAATCCGTCTATTGTGTCATCTGGTAAGCAAGGATAAACCATTCTCTCTAGCAGATATGAACGGTCAACGGTATCAAAGAACTTTCTTATGTCTGCCTCGAGTACTACCCGCTTACCCGAGTTATAAAGCGAAACAATCTGCTCGATTGCCTCTCTCGCACCCAACTTGCTGTGATATGCGAAGCTTGCTGGATTTTTCAGTTTATACTTTTCATAAAGATAGGGGCTTATGGTGTTCGCTATGGCTTTTAACACTAATCGATCTCTTACCTCAGGAATCCGCAAAGGCCTGAGATCAAATGAGCCTTTTCCTTTGGAAATCGTTACAGCACGAAGTGGAGAAAACACATATGCACTATCTCTCAGCTTTTGCTGAACTAAACGAAGATTTGAGGAAAGATTGCTTTGAAAGACCTTGATGGTTTCCCCAGACAGACCGTGGGATTTTCCATCACGCGACTTTCTTAGGTTCTTCCAAGCGGATTCCAGACTACGAATGGAGTGGAGCCTTTGCAGCAGGGACTTCTTGGTAGGCATGGGAAGAACTTCTTCCTACTTTGAGTTCTCTAAATCCAGCACACTGGATCAGTACGCATCTCAAAGACTTAAGCGTGGCAAATAAACTAATAACTCGGTAAAGCATTATCAAAGATGCGATAAGCCTAACGCCACGAGCTATCAGTTCAATCGCGGTCGTTACGCACGTTCGGCTCTTGTCTCGCCTCGCATGCGCACCTGTTCTGCCAATCCAGGTGACTGAGCGCTTCTTACACTCAACGACTTCGATTGTTCGGCCTCGACTGACTTTCCTCAAGACGGCCTCCGTGTCTTGGTCAGACTCCCCGGAATATACGGAGGTTTTTTCTGAAGGCAAGTCTTTTTTGAATCGAGACGACCCGCGCACCGCACAGCCTTTCAAAAATGCTTGTTCCCATCAGATGTAGAGCTTTCTCGTGCGTACTGCATATGATAGGTAGCAGACTGTGCAGTGAACTAATAACTCGGTAAAGCATTATCAAAGATGCGATAAGCCTAACGCCACGAGCTATCAGTTCAATCGCGGTCGTTACGCACGTTCGGCTCTTGTCTCGCCTCGCATGCATAGCGACGTATCTAAATATAATAAAGTTTTCGTAATTCTCCAAGTTAAACGGTTGGCTGGATCATAACTACCTGACCAAACAATCCGATCATATTTCCAGTACCTATGTGAACCTCAATCGTATGTTCACAATTTCCGGCCTGTTCCCTGTCCGTATCGGAGGTCCCCAAGTCCCGACACCGCTGGAAACGTAATAGTGGGTCTTGCCTTTCTTCTTGTAACCCCAGCTTAGCTCATACACTTTCTTCGTCACGAAGTTGAGGGGCCACAACTGGCCGTGGTGCGTATGTCCGGAGAGCTGCAGATCGACCCCATTTTTCTCCGCCTCCTCCAGACGAAACGGCTGATGATCCATTAAGATCACGGGACCGCTTGTATCTACATTCTCCATCAATTCCTCGAGTGACTTTCGTCGCTTGTGCGCAAACTGCTTGATGCTTGCATCTTCTCTGCCGACAATTGTAACGCTGTTGTCAATCTTCATCGAACTATCTCGGAGCATTGTGATGCCATGGTCGGTCAGATACCGGCACGCCTCCTCGACTCCACCGATGTACTCGTGGTTCCCGGCGATGGCAATCATACCGTATCTTGACCTGATCTTCCGCAGCGTCTCGCCGAGGTTCTCTCTGATAACCGGTCCCAAATCTTCATCAACGACATCGCCCGGGAGGAGCACGAGGTCTGGATTCAAGCTGTTGATCTTCTCAACGATTCTCTCCAATCTGGATTTGCAGATGAGAGTCCCAAGATGAATGTCGGATGCCACCACAATGTTCAACACCTTCATCGGGTTCACATTCTTGTGAATTGCCAAATCAAGGGTCTTCACACGCGGCTTGAGTGCATTGACAAAGCCTGCAATAACGATGAGGACGACGAATCCACCTATCATGATTGCAGCAAGTTGTTCTACTTCGTGACTTGCAGCAAAAAGTGATGGAAAGAATGGAACAACGGAATTGAGAAGCCGTAGAACATCAATCACGAGGAGAATCAAAAAGAAGTACACCATCGCTCCCAACCAGAAGGAACCGATCCACACCAACGCACTGCTAAGCCGCGACAGAGCAGCACGTTCGAGAAATCTCCCTGCGATGAATGAGCCAAAAAGGATCAAGAAGAGAACGACATACCCAAGTCTGACAGATGTATTCTCCGGAATGACCTCCCACCCCCTGATGAAGATGTAAAGATTGATGAGAGTGTAGAGGGATAATACTATTGAGAAGAAGATGAGGAAGGCACGTTTGTGCATAGGGAAAACCTAAGCCCTCGGGAGCAGAGCTCCCTCAGAACAACGTCGAGCTACGGTGTTTCGGAACAACAGCACCCCTGTCATGTTCAGAGGGAGTTCCACTCCCGACAAGCTTTACTTCGTTAGTGCGTTGTCGTTGGAACCGTTGTGCGATATTCATCTTTGTAAAGTCCAATTTTCTCAGTCGGTATTCGCTTGAACCCGAGTTTGTACGCCGGGGAGTCATCGCGCAATCGAAAATCCTCGTGCGCCAAATCAACGAACCCGGGATCGGTCTCCATGAACGTGTTGTCTTTGAACTCATCCATGATTTCCTTATCCCCAAACTTGTAAGTCACGTATCCTTCTTTCATGTCAATGTTCAAATAGTACGGATCCCAGGCTTTTTCTCCCTTTGCCCGTCGCCTGCAGATATCGGGATCGGCAATCAGATTATCTTTGATAGTGACAACTGAGAAATTGTATGCATAGTAATCGTACAAGTCGATCCACCTGCCACCGTACGATATGTTGTGGACGATCTTGTTGTTTTTTGGAACAGCAGGCTCGTCACTGTATAACCTGAGCAACTCGGGGTACTTCTCACTGAATGGCAGATTCCGAAAATCCATCGCATCCATCTTCTTGAATAGATCCGGCTCTGTCCCATCAAAGTAGTAGCTTGCCCAACCCAGCCCTCTCGCGTCGACATGCACAGACGGCATGCACTGGACATAAACGTTGTTTTCAACCACGTTATCTCGGCCACCACCGATCATTGTTGCACGCCCCGCCTTGTAGAAAACATTACCGTAGACGGTGAAATCACTTGCCCAATCGTCGAGGTACACCGCCATTGAACCGTGCAGCCCTGGTCCCTGAATATGGTGGAAATAGTTGTATCGGAGGATATTTCCTCGCCACGTCCAATCGCGTCCTGTGTGGATGGCTCCAGCGTCTCCGGTTTCCAAGGTCACGTGATGAATCTCATTGAACTCAATAATGTGCTCGTTGCCTTTCAGATAGATTCCCTCATGCGGCGCATCATGGATGAGGTTATGTGCAACCCGATTTCCCACGCCATCAACGACGATTGCGTACTGCCCTGTCCGAAGCCACGTGCTGTAATTGTAAATGTGGTTGTTGATGGCAAAATTGCCACCCGGTGTGAGAGTCTTCCGATCACCGCCGTTGAGGAGCACTCCACCAAGTGCAACTTCAGAGATATCGCAACTCTGAATACCATTCTCAGTGCCGCCATCGATTTTCACAGCGTCTGCCCCAAGGTTACGAAAGGTGCATCCGGCAACCATGTTGTGGTTGCCGCCAATTATCGTGATGCCGCTGCCTCGCGAGTATTCGAACCGGATTCCCTGAATTGTGATGTTACTGCTATTCTCTATCGACACTAGAGGAACATCGAGGAGAGAAACGGTCACTGCTCTGTTCATTAAAGGTCCTAGCGGCCAGAAATAGAGCAACTCATTCTTGCGATCGAGGTACCACTCGCCGGGTTCGTCAAGCTCCTCCAGGATGTTGAGGAAGTAATACCTCTGGTTCTTTGTGTATCCGTAGTGGTGATGCGGGGGCTGTAAAGTGATTTCCCTTTTCAGAGTGTCGATCAATTTGACTTTCTGAAATGAATCGCTCCAATCCCATGTCCAGTAGCCATGGAGATAGACTTCATTCTCGCTGGACCAACGACTCGGACGATCTCCATCATATTTGATCCTTCCATAATGTCTTCCGACGGGAACACCATCAAATCGTTTTTCCCGCTCGAGGCCCTGGTTGTAAAGCGTATCGCCTGTTTGAGGAACGTCGGCGATCTTCAACCATCCTGAGTTTGGCCAGCGAGCTATCGTCAAGCGTCTTCCTTGAAAGAAAACCTCAAGTGGGGGGCTGCCACGCGGTACAATTGCCCCGAAGTCAGCAATCCCCTGAGCCTTGAGATCAACTACCATTATTTTGTCTCGATATTGCGAGTCGATCCGCTTCAGAATAAGAGAATCCGTAACGGTCTTGAACCCTGAGATGTACTTGCCTCCAGTGAAGCTTACTTGTTCGTTTGAGTATGCCCTCCATGTAATCGGTGTGCCTTTTCCACCTGAATCTGCCGCGGTCAGTTTGAAGGTCTTTGAGAATCGATACTGGCCACCTCGAACATAAACGACGGCCCCGCCTCGTGGCGGTGCCCCGGCTTGCCTTAATGACCGAATTGCCTCGCGTGCTCGCTCGAGAGTTGCAAATGGTCCATCGGTCTTGTTTTCATTTGGTGAAGGAAGCTTCCCGCTCCAGGTATCATTTCCCGTGAGTGATACGTAGAACGCAGTTCCGGCCTGCAAAGCGTTCGACTCACGAGGCACCGCGGAAAGAGAAAGGATTAGAAGGAGAAACAATGAGAGTGATGCGCGAAATGATTTCATGGGATTTCGACCAAGAGAATGAGTTTTCTTGTTACATTACAGCAGTGATTGGAGAGGATGGGTTAGAGCAATCCAGCTTGTTTTCTAAGGAACCATTCGACTCCAAAGAAAAGGATAATCAGGATCAGGATCGTCGGCAGGCTCCAGAGCTCGAATTCACTTGCCCGAGTGATCTCTTTTGGGATGAGTTTTGTATTACGTTCCAGTTCCTCTGGAAGTCGAGCAATGTCTTGAGGATCAAAGTACTTCCCGCCGGATCGATAAGCGAGTTGTTCGAGAAGAGGCTTATTCATCTGCGTCTGTTGAGACTCGATTTCCTGTGCTCCGACGGAGAATTTTCCTTTATCCTCGCCGAGCCGCCCGCCGTTCAAAGTGGCCGTCCCTGATAATTGGTACTCGCCTTCACCAAGACCTTCGAGTCTCCCCTCGTAACGCCCGTTCCCCATCGGCGTGAGAATTGTCTCCAACGTTTCGTTTCCTTTTGTTACAGCGATCTTCACATCCGCTGCGTCGATTGGCCTATAGGTTTTGTCGTAGACTTGTGCGCTGAATTCAACTGGTTCTCCTCCAGCAAAGACCTCCTTCGTTGATGAGATTTTCACTGGCTTGCTTTCTTCGCGCGTTGTCAGCCAGCGGATTGCACTGCTCATGAACAACTGTAAGACATCCTTTGATGGATCCGACGTTTGAGTCAACAACTTCCACCGCCAGATTCCATACCCAAGTATAGCAACCGACTTTTCTCCTGCAACGCTGCGGGAAAGGAGAAGGGGTTCATTGAGCGATATGCCTTGAACCTTCGCTAGGGCGAGAATCTCAGCTTCCGGTTTCGCCCGGAAAGTCGTGCCAGTCATGTAGATCGGCGGCTGGCCATCCCAAAGATTCGGTGATCCGTTGAGGTTCATCAACGGATGTATCCGTTCCTTTTCCGGGACCTGTACGGAAACCGAAATTTCCCCTGAGCTTCCTGGACTGACAGTGAACGGCAAGCTTGAATCGAGGATATGCAATTTCGCGGCATCAATGTTTCTGCTTAGCGCGATCAAGAGCGGCTTCCCTTGCTGCTGAATTCCTGATTGCACCGCCCGGAGGATCTCGTCCCGTGAATTGGAGAGTGGGAATCCCACAAGCACAATGCAATCAGCATCGGTTACTACCGAAGGAGAGAAGTCTCCCTCATAGAATTCCATAGCAGACTTCTGAACAAGCGCCTTCAAATCAACATTCTTATCGTCACTCAACGCGCGCCTGATGAATGCAACATCGGGGCTTGGTGCGCCGGCAATGAGCAGAACTTTCATCCTGCTTTTCAGCACCTTCACGAACACGGACCTCACGTTGTTTGCTGTGGTGAGCTCTCCCTCGAGCCTCGAGACGTTCACTGTGTACCGTTTTGTTCCCTCCCCTTTTGGCTCAAAGAAGAACTTCACTGGATATTCCCACGTCCCTTCCTTCAGCATGAGGAACTGTTGTGCAATTGTCTTACCTTCTTCTAAAAGCGAGACCTCGACCCGTTCTCCGTTAAACCCCGAGCTTTTTACTCTGACATCCATCGGGATGCGGCTCTCTGCGTAGGCAATTTCATTTGTCACGACCCTTGTAATGAGCACATCCTTTTGCTCGGAAGAGTCCCCAATGCCGACGGTGTAAACTGGCATCCCAAAGTGATCAACTTCGCGGAGTGGATTCTCGCCGAGATTATGGTTTCCATCCGTAACGAGAATAATGCTTTCAATGTTTTCCTCTTCGCTTTTCTTCTGTATCTCCTCCAAAGCCCTTGATATGTCTGTCGCATCCCCGTTGAACCGAACGAAGTCGGGTATAGGAATTGCGCCAACTTCAGACGAAAAACGAAAGAACAGAAGCCTCCCGAGCTTCGAGAGCTTTTGAATGCCATCGCTTTTCAGAAGTGCCCGTGCAATCTCTGAGCGATCTCCCATTCGATCTGTAAGACTCATACTCTTTGAATCGTCGACGAGGACGGCAACCGTTGGGGGCTTGCTTTCCTTCCTGACGAGTCTCAGGATTGGCTCGAGAATAAGAAGCAACAGGAAGAAGAGCGCAAGAGCACGAAGAGAGATGAGGAGATATCTTGTTCCTTGGGAGATTGGGGGAACAGTGCGATGGTACGCAAGGATGGAAAGGATGATCGCAACAGCAGCCGCCAAAAAGAGGAAGAGACCGCTCGTGCTCAGGAGGAGTTCAACGTGGGGCATTGAGTTCGCATCATTTGATCAACAGCATTCGCTTGGTATTTGAAAAGGTCGGGGTACGCAACTGGTAAAAGTAAACTCCGCTCGCAGCTGCTTCACCGTTACCGCCTGGCTTCCAAAGGACGAAATTATTCCCGGCGTGTATCCGTCCACTGAAAATCGTTGCCACTTTCTCACCAAGGACGTTATAAACTACCACCTCTCCATCTGTGAAGTCCGGAGAGTAGAATTGAATCGTCGTCGACGGGTTGAATGGATTGGGATAATTCTGGTAGAGCAGGAACCCGGTAGGCACAGTTACCGGGATTGGTTTCGCTGTGAGACGAGTTGTATCTCCCGCCCCATACCGGAAGGAAAACACACTATCTGGTGACGTGAAGGGACTTCTCCTCTGAATTCCACCTTGATCGATCCCTTCGATATAATACTGGATCAACGTTCCCAATGTCTTTGTTGGAATTGTTGCGAGAAAGAGCCCGGGTACGTTCGTCGGTGCCATTTGCAGAGAAGTGAATGTCTTGCCTCCATCAAGTGAATACCGTAATCGGATTGCTAGGTTGTCCACCCCTGTATTCGAAGCTACATAGGTCGTAACAATGTTTGACAGATCATTATAATAGAGGTGTGGAAGATTGCTGAACACAAGCCCGCTCGAAAGCACCGCGGCTTGTGCATTGACAACGCCCCATCCATAGAAGTTGTCCGGCCTGGCTGCTCGGCTCGCAGTGTTCCTGATAGCGTCCCGAACTTGAATCGGCGTAAACTCAGGATGTGCAGATAGCACTAACGCAGCCGTACCAGCGGTTAACGGGCACGAGAACGACGTACCATTCAGGTTGCCATACGTGTCTGGTCCTGGAGTTGACGCGTAGTAAATGCTCACGCCAGGAGCAACGACATCGGGTTTAACGCGACCGTCGTTTGTCGGACCGACAGAACTGAACGATGCAAGAACTCCTGAGTAATTAACAGCCCCCGCAGAGATAATGCTGTCGGCATCGGCTGGAGCAACCATTGTACCCGTCGTGAAGCCGTCTGTTGAAGCAGAGTGGCCCTCATTGCCCATCGCGTTTACAACGACCACACCCCTCCGTGCTGCCATTACTGCGCCTCTCGTTGTAACTGCCGTTCGACCGTTGAAATCGCCATGACTGAAGAAGTATCCCGTGCCGTCAGTGAAAAGATTATAACCGAGAGAACTTGAAACGACATCGACACCTAGGCTCTCCATCCATTCAATTCCAGCAACCCAATTATCCTCTTCAATGGGATAGTCCGCGTCTTGGCCGCTTCTGTTGTCTTCTGTCTTGCCAAGGATGAAACTCGCCCCGTACGCTGGACCGATGATCTGCCCTGGCTTGAAACCGCCAATGGTTGAGAGGGTTGCCGTCCCGTGAAAGTCTTGGTCAGCTACGTCGCCTGGACCGTTTGAAGTACTGTCACGGTTAAAGATGAAATCATGTTCAGCAATCACATGAATATTCCTCAAGGCCTCATGGGCTCTCCAGCGAAAGCCGTTGTCAAGCATGCCAATGATAATACCGGTGCCGTTGATGCCAAGACTGTGGACGGCCGGCACATTGATAACCTCAACTTGTTCAAGCGAGGGGCCGTAGTCCAGCATTTCCACCTTCTGCACCGTAGACCCTACCGATCTCTGTCTGACATTTTCTACTACCGGTTCCTTGTCCCGGTGAAAGACGACAACTGGTGTGACATCCTTTACAAAGGGAAGAGACGCAATCGACCCGACTTGCTCTTGTGTTAGATACGCGCTGAGAGCATTGAGCCACCGCGAGCTGATATGTGGAAGGATGCCCCGTTTTGCAAGCTCATCAACATACGGCTGATAAACTGGAAGGTCACTCACATCAATGAGATTCTCTCCGGGTAATACTTTTGCTCTCCGCTGGAGTGCTCTGTCGCTGACAAATGCCTTCGCCATTGAGTACAGCTGAGACTCCTTGTGAAGCGAGTGAATTCCAATTGTTCCAAGGCCTTTGTCCCGAAAGTAAACCCAGTATTTCTTCTGAGGGGCGCTTTGTCCTTGGGCTGTGAAACAAAAAGTGAGGGGCAGGAAAAGGAGAAATGCTAAGGCAAGAACGTATTTCAACCTCCACCACACTAAATTCCTCATCACAGGGAATCGCTTTTCAGGAGTTGTTCGACGATTTGAATGTGTGTAACACCGTCTGCTTCGGCATTGAAGTTGGGCACGATGCGGTGGCGCAACACCGGCCCTGTCATTCTGCGGATGTCCTCGATGTCGGGCGTGTGCCGACCTTCGAGAATCGCCTTCGTCTTTGCACCCAGGATGAGGTACTGTGATGCCCGCGGTCCTGCTCCCCAACTGAGCCAATCCTTGATAAACTTTGGTGCTGTCGATGATCTCGGCCGACTCATCGTCACCAGCTTCACAGCATGCTCAATGACATTCTCGGCCACCGGTACTCGTCGAACGAGATCCTGGTAGTAAATGATTTCTCCGGCTCCAAGAATATGATGCAGGCTTGGTGCATACGGGCTTGTTGTCGACTTGACGATGCTTACCTCTTCCTTAAAGAGAGGGTAATCAATCCAGAGATTGAACATAAACCGGTCAAGCTGTGCCTCGGGCAATGGATACGTTCCCTCCTGCTCTATGGGGTTTTGTGTCGCAAGCACGAAGAACGGTTCTTCAAGTGTGTACGTCTGACCAGCCGCAGTCACGCGGTGCTCTTGCATGGCCTCGAGTAGTGCCGATTGTGTCTTCGGAGGAGTTCTGTTAATCTCGTCCGCAAGAACGATGTTTGCAAAGACAGGGCCTCTGACAAATCGGAATGTTTTCTCTCCTGTGGAAGAATTCTCGACGATGATTTCAGTTCCGGTAATATCGCTTGGCATCAGATCGGGCGTGAACTGAATCCTGCTGAATTTCAGGTCAAGCACCTCTGCAAGGGTCTTGATAAGAAGTGTCTTCGCCAATCCCGGCACTCCGACAAGAAGACAATGTCCTCGTGCGAGTAGAGAGATCAAAAGCTGTTCAATCACATCTTCCTGCCCGATAATAACCTTCGCGATCTCCTGCTTTATCTCAAGGAAGGAGTGTCTCAGCTCCGCAGCTGCGCTGACATCGTCCAATGTTTGCAGTTGTTTACTTGTCATTACGCTCTCGATCCTTCAGATTCCAGACGACTTCTTTCTTGATTAATGAAAGGAATGCCCCGGTCAAAATCAAGTTGGACCAGCTCACAGTGAGAGCGGCATCCCATCTGCATCCACAACCTCAACCGAACCAAATTTCTGAAGTTTCGGGGCAATCTCTTTGGAGTCTCCGGACGCAACGATCGCAGCTTGGTCGGGGTGAAGATGCTTCTGTGCAATGAAAAGCAGATCCTCCGCAGTCACCGTTTCCACATGATCGTTGAACGTATCATAGAAGTCCCGAGGGAGGTCATAAAGCTCGAGATCAATCGCCTTGCTGGCAATCTGATTCGGTGTTTCAATCTGAAGTGGAAAGCTCCCGATGATGAATTCTTTCACCATGGTAAGCTCTTCCGCCGTGACAGGCTCCTCCCGAATTCGCTGAAGCTCATGGAGAATCTCCAAAATTGCTGCGTCCGTCACCTCATTTCGCACATCTGCTGAGGCAATGAACGGCCCTCGTAACTTTCGGACATCAAATGTTGTCTGCGCTCCATATGTGTAGCCTTTCCCCTCACGAAGATTGATATTGATCCTCGAGTTGAAGTATCCTCCAAGGAGTGTATTAAGAACAACAATGGGGATGAAGTCGTCGGATTTTCTTGCAATTCCCACGTGACCCACGCGGAGAGCAGACTGAACTGCATCCGGCTTGTCAACAACGCGCACACACACTTTCTCAAGATCCTTGGGCTGATGGGTGAAATCAGCGGGTTGTGGCTGTTTCTGCCAGCTTCCAAAGAGCCTTTCGATTCTCGGTATTACCTCACCAGCACTTACGTCACCGACGACTGCCAGGATTGTGTTGCTTGGGATGAAATACCTCTTGTGAAATTCAAGAAAATCTGCTCTTGTGAGCGCCTCGACTGATCGCTCCGTCCCAATTTGAGGTTTTGCGTACTGATGACCATTGAAGATCGTTGAATTCAATTCTGCCTCTGCAAGATACCCTGCATCGTCTTTCCGCCGGATCAGTGTAGTGAGACGCTGCTGACGCCCGCGTTCAATCTCTTCTTCTGAAAACATTGGATTCAACGCCACGTCCGCGAGAAGAGAGAAGCCGACATCGAGATGCTTTGTGAGAACTGAAGCACTTGCATATGTCGCATCCCAATCTGATCCAGAGGCGAGCTGTCCACCAACATAGTCAATTTCCTCGGCGACCTGTAACGCAGATCGAGTTGCTGTTCCCTTTGTCAGAAGCTCACCTGTAAGGCTGGCGACTCCGGGGAGGTCTCCATCCTGTGCCGATCCACTTTTGATCAGAAACCGCAGAGAAACGATTGGCTGTTCATGATGCTCGATGATGAGAACGCGGAGACCGTTCGCGAGATCTGCGGTGACGTACCTCGGAAACGAAATCTTCTTAGCGGGCTTTGGCTGTGGTGGTTGTATACTCAATGAATAGTCTTCCCAGATTAAAAGAGAGAGACTTGAACGTGCAAGTTCCACTCTTCTCTGCATCCTGACAACCAGAACACAAAGAATGCAACGGTTCTCAACTCTCTGCTCGTAAATATGAAGTCAACGTGGTGATGTGGATCCGTTCTTGGGAATGTAGTGCAGTACAGTACGGTTTGTCTTGGTGAGGTACTGGTTCACAACTCTATTAATATCGTCGGGCATCACCTCGAGATAGCGCTCGATTTCTCTATTCAGTTGATGTGGGTCACCGCGGAGGGTCGCGTAGTGAGCAAGGAGATCGGCTTTTTGATCTACCCGCTGTTTTCCAAACGTCATCGACGATTCTATCTGATTTTTCACCTTCTCCAACTCCTGTGCACGGACAGGTTGACTTCTTAAGATATCGATCTCTTTCTCAACCTCCTCTTCCAATACGTCGGCACGGCTTCCATCCATCGCGGTTGCGGTTATCAGGAAAAGCCCTGGATCTTCCATCCCAATGGCGGATGCTTCAACATCTTCAGCAATTTCCTTCCCGTACACAAGGCTTTGATACAGCCGTGAGCTTTCCCCAGCCGAGAGGACATTGCTCAAGAGTACAAGCGGATAGAAGTCGGGGTGTCCCTCCTCAGGAATCCGATATGCGACGAAGAGCGCTGGCAGTTGAACACTATCGGGGACAATTTCCCGCTCTTCCCCGAGCTGCGGCTGCTCGGCAACCTTGACTCGCGGGATTGAACTCTCGCCTCTCGCTATCGGGCTGAAATGCTTCTCAACAAGTTCTCTGATCTCACGTAGATCAATATCACCTGCAATGACAAGCGTCGCGTTGTTGGGAACGTAGAATGTCTTGAAGAAACCCTCTACATCGCCGAGGGTTGCCCTATCGAGGTGCTCCATGTACCCGATGATCGGCCAGCGATACGGATGATCCTTGTACGCGTGCGCGAAGATCTTCTCTTCGGCTGTTCCATACGGACGATTATCCACTCTCCAGCGCCGCTCCTCCTTCACCACGTCACGCTGCGTCTGAACGCTCACGTCGCTGATATTCAGCCCTGACATCCGATCAGCTTCGAGCCACAACGCGAGCTCGAACTGGTTGGCTGGAAGGACCTCGTAGTAATTCGTAATGTCCCACGTCGTATAAGCGTTATCCCATCCTCCTGCTCTTGTGATGTGTCGATCGAACTCACCCCGTTTAACGTTAGGAGAGCCGTCAAACATCAAGTGCTCGAAGAGGTGGGCAAACCCAGTCTTTTCCGAATCTTCATTCTTCGAACCAACTCGGTATGCAACGTCTACCGCGACAATGGGCGTGGAATGGTCTTCGTGGAGGATGACACGTAGTCCGTTCTCGAGCGTAAACTCTATGAAATCAACCATACCCGCTTGTGCTTCCATGCGTAGTTTAGCACCTGGGGAGTACCGGTGCTTACAAAGAAAGAGTGGCAGGAGATCTGAACGACGAGCGTGCTTCCTGTGATGACTTCACTGGGGTCCCGCATTCATCACAGGCGCTCTTCCCAGTAAATGCTATGCCGAAGCTCATCGAGCCACGCAGTGTATTGCTTGTTCCGCTTGAAGGAAGTTGCATATTGCTCGATGCGTTTCCAATCCTCACTCAAGTTGAGTTTGTGCGCTGGGGTTCTTTTGCGGAGAAGGACAATATGAAAGCCATAGCCTTTACTCAGAGTAACTCTTGAGGGATCGCTGATCTCACTGGGTGAAAGCGCCTTCACCGTGGAGAGAAAATCCGGCTGGAGCTGGTCAACCGAGAGTGTCCCGAGGTCGCCGCCAAGACTCGAGGATTCATCATCTTCAGAATACTTCTTTGCCAAATCTGTGAAGCTCTCCCCCGCTTGAGCACGCGCCTTCAGTCCCTTGAGGAAGACAATTGTGGAATCGTCGTCTGCTTGGCTGCGTTCAAGTTTAATGAGGATCTGCCTGGGATGCACAGCTTCCCCTCGCCGGTCAAGCAATTGGATAATGTGGTACCCAAGCGCAGTCTCGACCACGTCAGAGAGCTGTCCTGGTTTCAGCGCAAACGTCGCTTCTTCAAATTCTTTCACAAAATCTCCCCGCCGCGCCCAACCGAGATCGCCACCGTGAACCGCTGATCCGGCGTCTTCCGAATACCGCTTCGCAAACGCGGCAAAATCTCCACCAGCCTTGATGCTATCAAGGATTGTCTTCCCCTTCTGATACGCTGCCTGCTTCACCCCCGCGCTCACTTTTGGCGCCATGTAGATATGGCTCACCTCCACTTCCTCGGGAACGGGTGGAAGACTATCCCGGTAGTTCTCAAAGAATTCCTCAACCTCTCGCCGACTCACTGTAATGTCGCCAAACTTTACACGTTGGAGTTTCGACTTCAGCAACTGTTTCTTCATGGTCTCCCGAAACTCACGCTTCATCCGATTGATCGACATACCATAGAGTTCTTCGACGCGCGCCTCCGATCCATACTGTTGAATGATTTCTTTGATCCGATCGTTCAACTGTTGTTGCACCTCATCATCTGTTACCGTAACGCTGTCTTCGATTGCTTTGGCCAAGATGAGCCTGTCGTTGATCATTGCCCCGAGAACAGTCTTCTGAAGATCCGGCGTCTTGGCGTCAACTTGGTTCTGGACAACATATAGCTGAGTTTCGTTTTGTAGTTCCGAGAGAAAGATCGCTTCACCGCCGACAACCGCAACGACCTTATCCACTACTTGCTGGCCGTTGACTGCTTCATTGCACATCATGAAAGCCCAGAGAAGAGCCGTGATCTGGATCATGTGCGTTTTCTTGGGGCCATCTTTCATCTGCGACTCCTATTGCTTCGCTTTTACAGTATCAACGCTTTCTAAGGCTAACAGGTTCAGTTGAACCGAGTATTTCTTTTTCAAACGCTCGAGAAGCGCGCCGAGCGCTCTCTGTCTTTTCTCCACGAGAACCCGATCGCGGGTCTCTCCAACCACACTGGGAAGCTCTGCGACCTCGCCTGCACGCTGGATCTGGGACAAACCGACCACGTAATATCCCGCATCATCTTTCACGATCTGAGGCAAGTCACCCACACGCAACTGTGTCACTGCCCTCCAGAGTTCCATCGATCGGGCCGTACTCCGTTTCATATACTCTGAGTCTGCACGCTCGATGATTGCCGCACTGAACAATGAATCCCCAGCCAAGCTCTGCAGTGCTTCGTCCCAAGATTTTCCCTTTGTAAGCACGCCGCGAAGCCGTGATGCGGCATCTCGATTCGCAAAGAGCACGAATCGAACCTTGGCAAGGTCTTCTGCGAGCAAATAAAGATCTCGGTGCTGATGATAGTACGCTTCCACCCCATCATTGCTTGTCGCGGCTTGCTGGTCTCCATACACTTCCGTCTCAAGAAGTCGGTTTATTGCAAGCTGCTTCTTCATTTCCTCAAGGGTTTCGTTCACTTGAGTACTTCGGTCAAGACCTTCTGCTTTTGCTTCTTCATAGAGTAGAGCTGAGTTTACCCATTGCGTTACGAAGTCGCGGGCCTGTGGATCTGTAGCGCGAACAGCGGTATTAAGACTTCCCTTGACTTTCTCTGGCGTGAGGTACTGATTGTTGACGCGAGCGACGAACGGTACCCCTTCGCTCTTCCTGAAACAGGAACAAGCGATGAGCATCAGAATGCCTGACAAAGCGAAAAGCCATCTTCGCAAATCAGAACTCGTTTCGGTTCCATCCCCAGGGGTTCGCAACGGGTTACTCCATCTTCCCCTGCGGGGATCCAGCAAAGGTATCACTGAGTTTCTCCTTCCACACGCTCACCTTATACTCCTTCCGCAGTGCATCGAGCCACTCTTCCTCAAGACGGTTTGCTGTCTCGTCGTGATAGTGCCCGGCTAGTTCGGGGAGCGCTTCTTCGAAGGTCTTGAAGCGGGATTTCTCTTTCCCGATCACCTTGATGATAGAGTAGCCTGCTTGATAGGGAATCACTCCTGAAACTTCGCCAACCTCCATGGCCCATGCTTTCTGCGTAATGTCGTTCTCCCCAGCTGGGTGAAATCGCCACTCGCCTTTAGTGTTTCTATAATCAGGTCTTTCTGTGTGCCGAGAGGCAAGGGCGCCAAAGTCAACTCCGGCTTTCAAGGAATCGATTAGCCGAAGAGCCCTGGTGCTGTCCTTCGAAATGTAGATCTCTCCGAAGTTTACAGAATCTGCGGTTGTGTATCGCTCACGATGCTTCTGGTAGTAATCCCGCAGGAGTGAGTCATTAGTAGAGATCCTGTCCCAGACGTGACGTTGTTCTGACTTATACAGAAGAACCCCCTCTTCATATTCTTTCAAAGTCTGTTTGAAATCTGGGTACTCGAGTTCAATATCGCGGGTTCGATAGCGCATCAACGAGCGCTCTGCTATCCTTTCGAGCGCTTTCCGAATGCCGTCTGGTTTCAGTTGGGTGTTACTGAACTCCGGGTCCTTCCTCAGAACCTGGATGACTGAATCCAGTGATACTGACTCCGTGGCAAAGGAGAACACAGGCTTTTCTCGGACCTGCCCGGGGATGTCTCGATCCCATAAGCTGTCTGCAGACGTCTTTGCCGTATCACTGCGGCTTAGAAGTGTATCCACCGTGTCCTCGTAGAACTTGAAGCCAACGCTTTTCTTGTACGCCTGCAGATAATTCTCGTAATTGTACGTGTACCGGGAGTTTTGATACTGCTCACGAAGTGCTGACTTCATCTCTTCAAAGGGTGCAAGGTGCTTCTCGTCTGTTACTCTAATGAGATGATAACCATACGGAGTTCGTACGATGCCCGAGACCTCACCGACGCGCAACGAAAAGGCCGCTTCATCAAACGGTTGAATTGCTCGACGTCGCTCGAAGAACCCCAGATCCCCACCTACTGAAGCACTCCCGCCATCCTGTGAGTGATGCTTCGCTAGCTCTCCAAAGTCGATTCCGGCTCTCAGACTATCTTGCAGCGCTTTGATCGCGCTGTAAGCCCTCAGACTATCCTCCGGAGTCAGCGCACCAAAGCGGATCATAATGTGGCTTGCCCTGATCTGACCGCGATTTGGTTTCCGGTCAGTAAGCTTGATGACATGGTACCCAAATTGGCTGCGAACTGGCGCGGGGTATACCTGGCCCGGCTGAAGCTGAAAACATGCATCCTCAAGGGGTGGCGCCATGAAACCCGAAGAGAAGTAGTACGTGTCGCCTCCGTTTTGACGCGATGAATAATCTTCCGAGAACCGTCTCACCAGTCCTGCAAAGTCCTCACCCGCTTCTGCTCGCTTGAGGACCTCACTGGCTTTCTGCCAAGCAGCCAGCGTGTCTTTTGGTGTGGGTGTACGCGGCAACCCAAAGAGAATGTTGCTAGCCCGGACTTCCTCTTTCCGTCTTTCATACAGAAGTTGTAGTCCGGGTGTAACAATCACCTTATCGAGAAAAAAGCTTGTTGCTAGGCTCGTTCTATACTCCTGCATTTCCTTGACAACCTCCGGATCCCTATCAAGGCCCCGTTGGCGCGCATCAAGGAGCTTCAAACGGAAATTGAGCAGAAGGTCAAGGAACTTTTCCTTTTCCGCCATCGGGAGGCTTCTTGCAGCCTCCCAACCTCCGCTGTTTTTGCTCAACTGATGCTCGTACTCCGCGACGGTCAGTTTTTCCGGGCCTATATCTGCAAGGATAATCTCGCCAGCTTGCTTCGTACAGCCATTGAAGAGGAAACCGAACATGACCAGGAGAATTACAGTGCTGATTCGTGGTGCTGTTTGCATGATGGTATCTGGTTGAGGTTCCGGTGCTTGCTGAAAAGTCTGAATATAAAGCTTTCTATTCTAATCAAATTCGACAGAAAAATCAAGGAACGCGACCCTCTGTTTTAAGGCATCTTTAGCATGCCATCGTTGGACGATGAATAAAAGAAGAAGGTCTACTCCCCACATTGGGTAAGCTCTGGAAACATGTATAATCGAGAGCCTCCGCCTGCTTGGTGGGTAGCACTCTATTCTTACTGAAACACGATTGGTGTGTCTTTCGAGGGGTGGGGCGGTCCCTTATTTGCTCGCAGAGTAGCAAAGAGTGTTTCATCTCCATTGCGGGGGCTTTGGGGGTAGGTATCAAGATTTTCTCCTCTGCGAACCCAAATACGTCCGAATTTCCAGGAACTTGACCTTAGAAATTCTTGTTCTTATTCTTGAGAAGTCTGCCTCAACATTAACCGTCACATAGATGGACTGAACAGCATGTTGTTCTTTTCTCGTCTCCACGAAACGATCCTTCGAGAACATGCTCACCCCTATTGAAAAGCCAGACAGCAGACCGCTGGCGACCGTCAACGCCTTAAGCACCGTTGAAACAATAAGTGCTGCCTGAGCGCTAAGATTCTTCCCGGCACAGTCACAGAGCATAAAGTCTTTAAGCAATAGCAGGACAAACTAACAAACAATCATGGAGGTCCGTATGAACGCAAGACTGTTCTTTCTTCTCGTTTCGGCATTCCTTGTTTTAGGCACCGTGAGTGCACAGACTGAGGGCAAGACATCCGCCAGCCCTGCTTGGGCAATCAAAGGTGACTACGTGGATGCCTGCAGTTGTCCGCAAGTCTGCTCGTGTGAGTTTGGAGTTCCAATGGAAGGCTGTCAGGGAATGGGCGCCTTCAGAATCAAAGAGGGACACTACGGTGAGACATCCCTCAATGGTGCGACCGTCGCTCTTTATATCAAGCCTGGGGTTGAGCATGCTCTGTACTTTGACGAGTCCGTCACCGCACCTCAACGAGAAGCGCTCACGAGCATTCTAAACAAAAGCTTCGGCGACGAGGGTGGCACTGACCTCGGAACGAAGACAGCAAAAGTGAGTTTCTCATACAAAGCTGGGAAAGCTTCTGTTGAGGTACCCGGCGTCATGACGATGAAAGCTGAAGAGGCAAAAGGAATGGACGGTAAGAAGCCGATCGTCCTTGCTAATTCATTCAACCCTCTCGCAAGCAAGGTCATGTCAGGTAAGGCAACAGAAAACGATTACAAGGACTATGGCAGGGAATTCAAGTATCAGGGCCACAACGCGTGGTTTGGTGCAATTGATCTGAAGAGCAAGTAAGGAACCTGGATTACCAAAACATTCCCGCGGGTCGGTGAACAGACTCGCCGACCCGATCATTTTCTACCCAACCTTATGTGGCTTACAAGAATAACAATCACCCTCTTGCTTCCTGGCAGGACCTATTAAGAGCAATTCAGATCTCAACCAAAATTGCCAAATATAAGGAGACCTGTCTCATGAAACCGGTTCTCGGTGCGCTTATCCTTCTCGTCGTTGGTTCTACCGCTCTCACGGTGAACCAGAAGCCAATGAGAAGCAAACCAGATATGATTGCGAGGGGGAAGTATCTTGTCACGGTCGCTGATTGCAACGGTTGCCATACTCCCCTAAAGCTCACAGCTCAAGGACCTGTTTCCGACTCCAGCAGATTTCTCTCTGGCTACCCAGCAAGCCTCCCCGTGCCAAAGGTCCCTACAGAGGTCCTTGGCCCAGGCAAATGGGATGGGTTATTCTCTTCGGGAAACGCATTTGCCGGAGCGTGGGGCGTAAGTTTCCCCCGCAATCTCTCGCCTGACACCGCAACAGGATTGGGAAGTTGGACCGACGCTATGTTTATCAAGGCTCTCCGTACTGGCAAGGATATGGGAGAAGGACGAGATATTCTTCCCCCGATGCCATGGGATAGCTTCGGACAAATGACTGATGCAGATCTGCGGGCGATTCTCGCGTACCTCAAAACCCTGAAACCTATAGAGAACCCTGTGCCCGATCCCATATCACCAACTGGAGAACGTCTCCCGACCAGTATGGGCGGCAAACTTCCCAGCAAGTAGAACAAACTAGTACACACGCATCGGGGTTACACCAGAACCCAAAGAAACGGCTATCGTGTTCCAGAAACTAATAACAACTTACATACAGTGGAGGTATATGCCATGAAAGGATATCTTTTTGCTGTTGTCCTAGTTCTATTGGCTTTTGCAGGCTTCGCTTTCAACGAGCAACCACAGAGAAAGAAGGCAGACGTGATTTCACGGGGAAAGTACCTTGTCACTGTCGGAGGCTGTAATGATTGCCATTCACCAAAGGTCTTTACCGCGATGGGCCCTGTTCCCGATAGCACAAGGCTTCTCTCGGGACATCCTGCTGTCTCAACGCTTCCGGAAATCCCCCAAAATGTGCTTGCGCCTGAGAAATGGGGCGCATTGACCACAGGTGATCTTACAGCTTGGGCGGGTCCCTGGGGTGTTAGCTTTACACGCAATCTCACGCCCGACACAGCGACGGGTCTAGGAAGTTGGACACCAGAGATGTTCATCAAGGCCATGCGTACAGGAAAAGATATGGGTGAAGGGCGCGATATCCTTCCTCCAATGCCCTGGTTTAACTTCGCTCAAATGACTGATCATGACCTTAGGGCAATCTTTGAATATCTGAGATCATTAAAGCCTATTGACAATGCGGTCCCTGACCCGATATCTCCAACCGGTCAACGTTTGCCGACCGGCAAGATGGCTCCAAAGTGAGAAACTCCATGTAGTAGTTCTGCTATTCGCATAGCTATACTTGCACCGTATCTACAACTACCGAGAAGCGTATGACTAAAGATCAACTCTTGGGTACTCGACCTCTGTATCTCTTTGTTGCGGTCACGTTTGGGCTTTCAACATTCACAACCTCAGCTCAGAATACCTACAAAGAAATTGAAGTCAAAGATGGCGGCACAGTTACCGGTGTGGTGAGATTTGTCGGTGCTTCTCCAGACCTGCCTCAGTTTGATGTAACGAAAAACCCAGAACAGTGTGGACACAAGAAACAATTTGACCGGTTAATTTTAGGTAAAAATAATGGTGTAAAGAATGCCGTTGTATCCTTGGAGGGTATTACTGAGGGTAAGAAGTTCGCAATCAATGTAATGTACACTATTAATCAAAAGAATTGTGAGTACATTCCTCACGTAGCAATTGTGCCAATAGGGGCACAACTGCAAATCGTCAATAGCGATAATATACTTCACAATGTTCATGCTTACACTTACGGCAAAGAAGTTCGTACAGTTTGTAACATTGCTCAACCTATTAAAGGACAATGTACTATTCTAAAGCAAAGTCAGCTTGACAAAGCCGGTGTGATTCTCACAACATGTGATGCTGGTCACCCGTGGATGACTGGGAACCTAATCTTGTGCGAGCATCCTTATTATACCCTGACGGATAATAATGGAAAATTTACTTTGACTGATGTTCCATCTGGAACTTATAGGATTAAGATGTGGCATGAGGGATTCAAAATCACCGGAACGGAAACCGAGAATAGCAAAGTAAAGAGGTACCACTTTGAGGATCCCTATGAAGTTGTGAAGGAAGTGACTCTTCCTGATAAAGGAAAGGCAGTTGTGAGTTTTGAGTTTTCGTCTCGATTAGAGAATGTTAACTAATATTCTTTTTCTAAAAGGATAGTTAGTAATAAACAAGTGTTGAAAGGTTGAAAATATTGGGAGACTTCAGTGATTTGACTTCTGCAGCTACATCGTCACTGTGATAAATGTTGGCATTCGGAGTACAAGATGGGAGATATTAACAACGGTTGAGGAGGCCAGATGGAATCACATCTTCCAAGCAAATGCTAACAGCAAGATAACCGATGTACACAACCATGTAGACATGGAATACACATTCAGGTAAACAGAAATGCCCGAGTGAGAAGCTCGGGCATTATTGCTTCAGAGATATGCTCCTGCCTTTTACTTTCCTGCTAGTTCTACCTTCTTCCTCAACTGATTTATTGTGTGGGAAAACTTTTCGTCACTTCTCATTTGGTCTTCCACGGTTTGATACGAGTGGATAACAGTGCTGTGGTCTCGTCCCCCAAAGTGTAGACCAATCGTTTTCAACGAAGAATTTGTAAGTTCTTTGGCAAGATACATTGCAATCTGCCTTGCACTCACCACTTCTTGTTTTCTTGTTTTTGCTCGAATGAGGTCCTCGGGAATGTCAAAAAACTCGCACACTGACCTCTGGATGCCCTCAATAGTGATATGATACTTGATACTCCCAACAACAGATTTGAGAACCTCCTGTGCTAAGGCCAAGTTAATTTCGCGGTTTTCGAGGGAGGTTTTTGCTAGGAGGCCAATGAGGCAACCCTCGAGTTCACGAATGTTTGACGTGACATTTGCAGCAATAAACTCAACGACATCTTGAGGGATCTCAATCTTTTCCTGTTCACTTTTGTTATGCAGAATTGCAATTCGTGTCTCGAGATCTGGAGGCTGGATATCTGCTGTAAGACCCCACTGGAAACGCGATATCAACCGCTCATCGAGGCCTTTGAGTTCCTTTGGAGGTCTGTCACTTGAAAGAACAATCTGTCGGCCAAGCTGGTGAAGCGTATTGAAGATGTGGAAAAAGCTATCCTGAGTCTTCTCCTTACCCGTGAAGAACTGAATATCATCAACAATCAGCACGTCCATACTGCGATAGAAGGAGGAAAAATCGCTTATGGTATCACGTTGAATCGAGTCGACAAAGTCAACGGTGAATTTTTCGCTTGAGACATAGATGGCACGTTTCGCCTTATGGTGGTGCAGAACATGATTGCCGATTGCTTGGATCAAATGGGTCTTTCCCAGACCCACTCCACCGTAAATAACAAGAGGGTTGAAAGACGTGCCCCCGGGGTTATTCGCAACGGCCAGAGCTGCGGCTCGTGCCAGCTGGTTGCTATCCCCTTTTATAAAATTCTCGAATGTGTATCGCGGGTGGAGGAAACCGTTGAACGATGAAGAAAGGGAGTTTGTGAAGCTATGTGTCCGGCTAGGGAGAGCAACGGAGGTTTCTCTAACCGAAGGTATAGGGGAATAGATAACATTCTCCTGATCACCCGAATGTGATTGAGGCGCTTGATTTGATATGGCTATCGTGTTTGATGAGCCCACAGGAGAATATGGTTCAGGGGAGGCAAGCGCCGAGGAGTCGCCGTCGGGGACTATGGAATGGGAAATCTTAACCTCGTGTCCCAGAACATCAGCAAGCGTTCTTGTGATCAGAGGGTAATAGCGCTCCTCGAGCCATTCATAAAAAAACTGGCTTGGGACTCGGATCTTCAGTTCTCCATCTGCCAATTCAAGTGGTACAATCGGCTCAAACCAAGTCTTGAAGCTCTGTTTCGTGACTGAAGACCTGATCTGGGATAGACAATCATCCCAGATCTTTCTCACTTCAGTTTGATTCTTGTCCATTGAAGTAAGTGAGTGAAATGAAAAAGTCCACATTGCAGGCATTGATGATTATGGGACAAACAGCGTCTCGCCTGAATTGTCAACAATATCTTCACAGAGTTGTAAACCCAATCGGAAAATCTAAAATCAGTGGGTTAGAGATATTCAACAATTATTAACATAAAAGACAAAGCAATAACCGATTGATTTTGAACGCATTATGGAGAGGCGAAGTGTGCTTTTCAACATGACTCTACGTGAAGAAATGGGGCTTGAGTGACGGCCAATTAAAAGGGTGAGTACGGGCGAGAAATTATCAACAAATTATATACACTGAACATGCAGTGGGATACTCGTCGAGTATACAAAGTTTTTGTTCTGAATGCAAGAGAATTTGCAGCCGCTGGAAGAAACCCTGTTGTGTTTCTAGACACATTTCGGTATGTTAATTTACAGCAGTGATGCTTGTTCACAGGATGGAAGCAGCCCTCTCCTTGTCTCGTTGAAACCGCAATCTACTATCTGTTAACGGAGTCCTCGGAATCATGAAACGCACATTTCAACCAAGTTGGAGAAAGAGAAAGAACACACACGGGTTCAGAGCAAGGATGAAATCAAAAACTGGCCGGAAGGTACTGAGCCGAAGGCGGGCGAAAGGACGACACGTACTCACAGTCAGCGATCAGTAGGTTCCCAACCTGAAGCTATGAGTTCCTGGTGGACGGCGTAGCAAAAGGGAAAATTGCTCCTGGGTCTCGGCGATTGTTGCGAAAGGTAGAGATTCTAAGAGGACACAAGGTCTTTGGCCAAATCCTCGATAGAGGCGCGCGCGTTCAAGGGATTCACATCCGCAGTTATATCCTCTCAGTTGATTCGGAATTCAATGCAGGAGTTCCAGTTCGAGTTGGTTTTGCCGTGAGGAGACAGGTCAATCTAGCGGCAGATCGTAATCGCGTGCGGCGCTTGATGCGGGAGGCATATCGATTGAACAAAGAGAAGCTAATCAGTTTTGCTCGTGACCGAGGAGCGTATTTTTCAATTGTGTTTCTTTTCAAAGCGAGTCAAAGTGCCGAGATCAGAAAACTAAGGCTGAATGATATAGAAAAAGATATCGAGAAGACGGTGACGATGGCGCAGACCTTACGATGAAGACCATTGCAATCTTCAGCATACAACTGTACCGGCTTATCATTTCTCCACTCTTGCCTGTGAATACCTGCAGGTTCTATCCAACCTGCTCAGCGTATTCCATTGACGCAATTCGGAAGTACGGCTTCTGGAAAGGTCTTTTGCTTTCTCTCAAGCGCTTGAGTCGGTGTCACCCACTCAACGCCGGTGGGTACGATCCAATCGAGTGAAAAAGAAGCAACAAATATTATACAGCTAACAACATTATCTCCACTCAGTGGATAAACAAACAACAATAGGTTTTATCCTGATCGCTTTGATCCTGTTTGTCTGGATGTGGATAAGCGCACCTCAAGCGCCAAAGCGACCCTCGCCTCGAATTGATACCTCATCAACTCAACACCAGAGAACTCAGGATTCTTTAAGGGACCTTTCAGAGAAGGCTAAGCAGCCAGAGGTAGCAGCAGACACGCTTGGGGCATATTTCAATCACCTGAGTAGAGGAACAGAAAAGGTCTTAATCATCGAGACTGATCTTTATAGAGCTGAGGTTTCAACGAGAGGCGGGGCGATTCAGAAGTGGGAATTGAAGAAATTTGTTACATGGGACAATCATCCAGTGCAGTTGGTCGATTTCGACAAGGGCGGGGACTTCAGTATTCTGTTCACTTCATCTGACGGGAAGCTTATTAACACGAGATCGCTGTATTTTGATGCAGACTACAAAAACTGGGACAAGATTAAACTCTCTGGTAATGAGACCTTCACTGTCGATCTTGCCCTGAACGTGAATGATACCAGCCGTGTTGTGGAAAGTCTTCGCTTCGCCAATGGCCGGTATTCCTTCGACGTGAATGTGCGGTTCGAGAAGATGCAGTCGATCGTGTCAAATTTCGAGTATCAACTCCTCTGGCAAAATGGTCTTCGTCTCACCGAAGCGAACAGCAAGGACGAAGCCACTTTCGCGGCGTCCTACGCACACATCGGAGGTGAGCTAGTCGAGCTTGATGCACAGGCCTTTGATCGCGAGCAACAAAAGAACCCGTCGGGTTCTACAGACTGGGTGGCGACAAGAACAAAATACTTTGCTGTTGCACTCATCGCCGACAGCAGTAGGGCCGAGGGCGCGTACCTCGCCGGTATCAGTCAGCATCTTCCCGACAACGGCGTGAAGGAGAATTACTCGATTGCCCTCAAGGAGCCGTTCAGAGGATCAAGTCGGGAAGCGACGGCTTGCACGGTTTTTCTCGGACCCCTGGATTTTTATCTTGTGAAAAGTTACGGAGTAGATTTAGAGCGAATAATGAGTTTCGGTTTGGAGTGGATCATCCGTCCAATATCGATTTACTTCATGTTGCCGCTTTTCAAATTCCTCCACACCTTTATCCCAAACTACGGCATTGTGATCATCGTCTTCACGCTCATTATTCGCTTACTGTTGTATCCGCTGACACACAGCAGCATGAAATCCATGAAGAAGATGCAAACGCTGCAGCCGATGATGACGGAATTGAAAGAGAAATATAAGGAAGATCCCCAGCGGATGAACAGGGAAGTCATGAAGCTGTACAAGGAGTATGGAGTGAATCCAGCTAGCGGTTGTCTGTTGATGCTGCCACAAATGCCGATCCTTTATGCACTTTGGTCGGTTTTTAGAGGCGCAATTGAACTTCGGCAGGCATCATTTGTGCTATGGATCAAGGACTTATCGACGCCAGACACCATCGTTCATCTTCCATTTGCTATCCCGTTCTTTGGGATAACTCAGATAAGTGGTCTTGCACTCTTCATGGGAATAACCATGTTCATCCAGCAGAAGATGACGGTGAAAGATCCGCGGCAGAAGACAATGGTGTGGATTCTCCCAGTCATGATGACGTTGTTGTTTAATACACTTCCGTCAGGATTGAACCTCTATTACTCGATTTTCAATCTTCTTGCTATAGGGCAACAGGTGTGGATCACAAAACACGCAGGTGGGGAGGTAGCGCTTCGGAAGGTCGATGAAAGTAAGAGGAAAAAACCTCGGGGTGTTTTCAACAGAATGAACCTGCCAAAGTTAAAGCGATAGGTTTCTACCGTAGAGTTTGCAGCCCACGAAGGCCCTGAGATGAATTTCTCTGGGCCTTTTTGCTTTTAGACTGGATTATTGAGTCGACCCCTTGGCCCTTGACTGGGTTCTTTCAACCACCGTGTTGATTCTCAATTCAAAACTTTTTAACATTGTGAGTTGTCACGGCAACGAATTCCATCCCCGAAAGAGACCACCATGAAGTACGAGGACGACACCATCGCGGCGATTGCAACACCTATTGGAGAGGGTGGGATCTCCATTGTGCGTCTTAGTGGAAAGCATGCATTTGAGATTGTTGATAGAGTTTTCCGAGGAAAGACGGCATTGAAGGCTGCTCACACGCATACCGCACACGTTGGCTATATAGTTGATTTGAACGGCGAGCCTGTTGATGAAGCGGTCTCGACGGTATATAAGTCTCCGCACTCTTACACAGGGGAAAACTGCGTTGAAGTCAGCTGTCATGGCGGCGTTCTTGTAACTCGGAGAGTTCTGGAGTCGGTGTTGCAGGCTGGTGCGAGGATGGCTGAGCCAGGTGAGTTTACAAAACAGGCTTTCATTAACGGAAGGCTTGACCTATCACAAGCGGAAGCGGTCGCCGATCTCATTCACTCACGCTCAGAACTGTCACGAAAGAGTTCCCTTCAACAGCTTGCTGGAAAGCTCTCCGAGAGAGTAAAGAAAATAAGGGAGCAACTGATCGAAACTGCCGGGTTGCTTGAGCTTGAACTTGACTTTGCCGAGGAGGACATTGAGCTTGCCAACAAGCAAGAGATCTCCAGCCGAATGAGAGGCACAATCGCGAATGTCAAGATGCTTGTAGAATCCTTCAGTATTGGTCGGTATTATCGAGAAGGAGTAAAAGTTGTCATTCTGGGGAGACCAAATGTTGGGAAATCTAGCCTGCTTAACGCACTCTTGAATGAGAATCGCGCGATCGTAACTGATATTCCCGGCACTACGCGGGATACAATAGAGGAGAATATTATCATCAATGGAGTGCTATTCAGGCTCGTGGACACAGCCGGTCTTCGTGACTCTGTTGATGTGATTGAAATGGAGGGCATTCGGCGAACAGAAAGCGAGATAGCAGCAGCAGACTTGATATTGTTGGTCGTTGACTTGTCACAAGCATCTGATAATTATGGACTTGGACTGATACAGGAACTCCGTGAGAAGGTCGACTCATTCGATGAAAAGTGCATTGTGGTGCTTAATAAGCTGGATCTTGTCGCCAGGAGTGGACTGGACACACCAACCCTGGCCCGCTTCACCGAGCAATATCATGTGGTGAAGATCTCAGCGGTGACACACGAGGGGCTCGACAAGCTAAAGATTATCTTGGGAAACACCGTTCTCGGCAGTGGTCTTACAACAGGCGATTCCAGTGTGGTTATCACAAATGTCAGGCATAAGGAGGCGTTGGAGAGGGCAATGCTAAGCCTCGAGTTAGCAAGCGGATCACTCGATCGCGGGCTAAGCCCCGAGTTCGTTTCCGTGGATGTGAGAAGTGCACTTGATTTCTTGGGAGAGATCGCCGGAATCGTGACTTCAGAGGAGATACTGAAGAGTGTCTTTCAAAGATTCTGCATAGGCAAATAAACAAAAAAACGAGCCCACATCGTTTCACGCGAAACAATGTCAAGACAGCACCCATACACTCGCAAGGCTTACGATTGCATAGTAGTAGGAGGCGGGCACGCCGGGATTGAAGCCGCTCTTGCTGCATCTCGGATGGGATGTTGTACACTTCTCATGACCATGGATTTCAGGTCTATTGGACGGATGTCCTGCAATCCGGCCATTGGGGGAACCGCAAAAGGTCATCTCGTTCGTGAAATTGATGCCCTGGGTGGGGAGATGGGGAAAATTGCGGATGCCACAGGCATTCACTTTAGGATGTTGAACACGTCTAAGGGGCCAGCCGTTTGGTCACCTAGATGCCAGAATGACCGGGACCTATATTCTGATGAAGCGCGGAGAAGAGTGGAGAATCAAGAAGGTCTTGAATTATCGGATGATACCATAACGAGTGTGCTAACAGTCCCCAACGGGATGCCCGGTCGATTGAAGCTACATGGTGTATCCACGGCACAAAGAGACTTCCTGAAGTGCAAGACCATGATACTGTGCACAGGGACGTTCCTTCGAGGGCTAATGCATACAGGCTTGAAGAATCGGATCGGTGGACGCTTTGGCGAGCCAGCGGCTGCAGGGCTCACTGAAAACCTAGAAAGACTGGGGTTTGTCAGCGCTAGGCTGAAGACCGGTACGCCTCCAAGGGTAGACATCAATAGTATCAACTTTGAGTGCGTAGAAGTCCAGCCAAGTGATAGCCCTCCAAAGCCATTTTCCTTTGAAACTTCGCGAATCTCTCAACCCCTCATACCGATGTATTTGACATACACTAATGAAGCAACCCACGCGGTTCTGCGAGAGGGATTTGACCAGTCCCCCATGTTTACAGGCCGAATCAAGGGTGCCGGTCCACGATATTGCCCGTCGATTGAGGACAAGATTGTTCGCTTCTCTGGAAGGGACAGGCATCACATTTTCTTAGAGTCGGAGGGATATAATACAAAAGTCGTATATGTAAATGGTTTTTCAACAAGCCTGCCGGAGGAGATCCAATTTCAGGGACTTAGAACAATTCCAGGTCTTGAAAACGTTGCAATGCTCCGGCCAGGCTATGCGGTCGAGTATGACTTCTTTCCCCCACACCAGATCAAGCTGACCCTAGAAACAAAGCTCGTCGAGGGACTTTACTTTGCTGGCCAGATCAACGGCACCTCTGGTTACGAGGAGGCAGCTGCACAGGGTATTATTGCCGGGATTAATGCAGCTCGGCAGATCCACAATGAGGATCCATTTGTTCTCAAGCGCTCTGAGGCATATATCGGGGTGCTTATCGACGACTTGGTAAACAAGGGTACGGAGGAACCTTACCGCATCTTCACGTCTCGTGCTGAGCATAGATTGCTCTTGCGTCAAGACAACGCCGACCGAAGGTTGATGCGGCATGGATATAGGTTCTCCCTTATTTCTGGGACTACGTTTGCAAGGCTTCTGGAGAAAGAGAGACTCGTAAGGGAAGGTATGACCTTCATTCACAATAGCAGTGTCGCACCAATTGAACTGAACTCATATCTTGATAAAATTGCTCAATCAGCACTCGAACAGCCAGAAAAGCTGCTGCATGTTCTGAAACGTCCTGGTGTGTCACTCTGCAAATTGTTAGAACTGCACCCATTCCGAAGTGACCCTTTTACGGTAGCCCTAAAGGAGGCACATCCAACCACGCTTTACAACGACGTGCTCGAACAGCTAGAAATAGAGACAAAATATGAAGGTTACTTCCAACGAGATCAGGAGCAGATACTCCGCCAAGAGAAGTACGAGTCGTGGGAGATTCCTGAGGACTTTGACTACAACCGAGTGAAATCTCTCTCAACTGAGGGCAGGGAGAAACTTCTCAAAGTGCGGCCAGGTTCGATTGGTCAAGCATCCAGGATAAGCGGCGTTACAGCCTCCGACCTCTCCGTTCTCACAATCTATCTTCGTAGGTGAGGTTTAGTTTCACGTGACACATATTATAAGTTCAATATAAACAACCTCTTAAATCATACTAACCATCTGAAGACATAGCATTAGGTTGCCGAGTGTCATGCCAAGAGTTGGGCGCTAACTGGTTCAGATCCATTTGCGCTCTAAACCAGCTATCAATGAGTAGCCAGCAGGCGGAGCTGCTCGAGAAATATATCAGGCTCCTCCTGCAGTGGAACAAAAGAATAAACCTCATTTCGAGAAAAGACGAACCGAACATCTGGACGCGTCACGTTTTACATTGCGCGTCCTTGCTCTTCAGTGCTTCGATTCAACAGAAGGCCAAGGTAATGGATCTTGGTACAGGTGGCGGTCTCCCGGGAATCCCAATTAGGATCTTAATGCCGACATTATCTGTCACTCTGGTTGATTCAATGAAGAAGAAAACAGGGGCGGTTGTAGATCTCGTAGACCAACTCGGACTTGCGGACGTCAGAGTGGAATGCGCACGGGCTGAAGAGCTAGCCACCAAGAAGGGCTTCAAGAATGAATTTGATTATGTCTTTGCTCGAAGCGTTGCTGACTTGAAGCGATTGGTCAAGTGGAGTTTTCCATTTCTGAAATCCCAAAGATCTGATGCAACCACAGAGGCACATGTGCAGGGGAAGACATTCATTGAATCACCGGCACTTGTAGCCATGAAAGGGGGAGACCTGATGGGTGAGTTGGCGACCGCGAGACGAAACAAACATGTGAAAGACATCGAGGTGATTCACCTGAACATCAAGGGGTTAGATGCAAGTCATAATCCCGATCGCAAAGCTGTGATTGTGCACTTTCGATGAATGGTGCTGGCCGTCAGTCTTTATTGAAAACATGATGCCCAAAGGCAACAAATCTCTCTTCAATGAACTCCAGGGTCTGCTGACGGAGCACCGGAACCGAAGGAGTATGAACATCGATACAAAGTCAGTTCCAGAAATTCTGAGAATTATTAATCAAGAGGACAAGAAAGTCGCGAGGGCGGTACGCAGAGAAATCCCCCACATTGCACGGGCCGTTGATCTCGTCGTCGAAGCCCTAAGCCGAGGTGGGCGGCTGATCTATGTCGGTGCAGGGACAAGCGGACGACTTGGGATCCTTGATGCGACCGAGTGTCCTCCAACATACGGCACAGATCCGACGATGATCCAAGGTGTTATTGCTGGTGGGAAGCGTGCGGTGTTCCGCTCGATTGAAGGGGCAGAGGATCACGCACAGAAAGGTCGGCGTGCTGTAGAGGAGAAGCGCGTTTCTGAAGAAGACGTCGTCTGCGGGATTGCCGCCAGTCGCCGGACGCCATTCGTTGTTGCGGCAATTCAGCGAGCGAGAGAGCTTGGGGCAAAGACGATCTATGTAACCACTAACCCGCGAGGCAATTTTTACCTTGACGTTGATGTTGCGATTTGTCCGGCAGTTGGTCCCGAAGTCATTATGGGATCAACCCGGATGAAATCAGGCACTGCTCAGAAACTAGTGCTAAACATGATCACAACCGCCGCAATGATTAGACTTGGCAAGGTCTACGAGAACATGATGGTTGACCTACAGATAAAGAGTCGTAAACTGGAAGAGCGTGCAAAACGGGTTGTGATGATTGTGACAGGGATAAGCTATCAACGCGCGGAAAAAGCGTTGAGAGCGGCGGGTGGCCATGTGAAAACTGCCATCGTCATGGTCAAAGCCGAGGTAAGCGCCAGCGAGGCAAGAAGACGCTTGAATCAGGCAGACGGATTTGTACGAGTAGCGATTGGAGAAAAGAGTATATCAACCGACAAACATATCCGGCAAAAATCTCAACGCTCATGAACTCACAGATCATTCTTCAAACAGAGTTGCCGGGTCTGCAAACGCCACGGAGAGGAAAAGTTCGCGACGTTTATGATCTGGGCGATCAATTGCTGATTGTCTCAACAGACCGGATCTCCGCCTTTGACTGGGTTTTACCGAACGGCATACCCCAGAAAGGGCGCGTACTAACACAGATTTCTGCGTTCTGGTTTCGGAAACTGTCAGACGTCGTCAAGAACCATCTCTTGAGTTCCAGCGTAGAGCAGTTTCCGGAGACACTTCGCGAACACAGGGAAACGCTGGCGGGTCGTTCAATGTTGGTCATGAAAGCGAAGGTTGTCCCCATTGAGTGTGTTGTACGGGGATATCTAGCGGGCTCTGGTTGGAAAGAGTACCAGAAGTCGGCAAGTGTTTGCGGGATAGCGTTACCAGAGGGACTTCAGCAATGTTCGCCGCTTCCACACCCAATTTTCACACCAGCGACGAAGGAGGAAACCGGACACGACATGAATATCTCGGAGGCGGAGATGGCGAGGCGGATTGGATTCGACCTCACGACGGAGCTTCGAGACATCAGCCTGAAGATCTACACGGAGGCAGCAAACTTCGCACTCGCTCACGGCATCATCATTGCAGACACGAAATTCGAGTTCGGGCTCGACACGAATGGAGCGATAGTCTGGATTGACGAGGCACTGACGCCGGACTCTTCACGATTCTGGCCGAAGGATCAGTATCAACCCGGGAGAGACCAACCCTCGTTCGACAAGCAGGGTGTACGAAATCACCTCGAGACAACGGGCTGGGATAAACAATCTCCACCGCCGTCTCTTCCCAATGAGATCGTAACAATAACGAGCAGAAAGTATCTTGAAGTCAGCAAACTTTTGATGGAAACTTGATTGAAAGGATCAGCATGGTACAAGCGCCACTCTTGGACATTGATGTCTACCCACCGTTCGATGGATTTCCCAAGGAGGGGATAAAGTTTCTGAGGGAGTTGAAGAGGAATAACAACCGCCAGTGGTTTCAGGCGCACAAGGAAGAGTATGAGACGTTTGTTAAACTCCCAATGCAATCGCTCATCGTGGTACTCAGAGGAGAGTTTTCAAAATTCGCTCCAGAGATCGAGCTCCACCCAAAACGATCGATGTTTCGGATTTATCGCGACATTCGTTTTAGCAAAAACAAAGCTCCATACAAGACGCACGTAGCTGCCGTGTTCCATCCAAGGGGCCACTGGCAGGAGAGTGCTGGTTACTATCTTCACATTGAACCCGGTGAAGTCTTTCTCGGAGGTGGTATCTACATGCCGCCGAACGATCTCCTCCGTGACATCCGGCGGTCGATCGTCGAGCACTCAGGAGACTTTCTCTCAATTGTAGGTGATAAGTCATTCCGCCGACGTTTCGGCGAACTGGAGGGAGACAAACTTCAACGAGTTCCTCAGGGGTTTGAGACCACTCACCCGATGGCAGAGTGGCTGAAGTACAAGTGGTTGTACGCTGGAGTGACGTGGCCGCACGAGAAGAGCTTCAACCCCAGGTTTGTTCATGAGGCGGCACAGATCTACCAACACGTGACTCCTCTTGTACGCTTCTTGAACAAAGCAATTAGAAAGGGCTAATTCCTCTTCTTCCTTTTGCTTCCCGCTTCCTCATAACAGAAGATCAATTCTCCATTGCCAGTCAAATCTAGTGTCGGCTCGGGAGTTGACACGAGCGAAATCTCCTCTCGCGCTCGAAGAGTTGTGGAAGTACTCACGCGGAACTTTCCATCTCGGAATGGACTTTATGCAGGCAACCTCTCGCGAGCAGCTGAGTTTATTGAAAAGGAATTCTCGTCGCTTGGAATGGAGGTTGAATCTCAAGTGTACGGCACGTATTCCACAAGAGTGAAGAACCTGATCGTTGAGAAGCGTGGGCGAAACACTGCGAAGCCCTCGATTATTATCGGGGCTCATTACGATACGGTGATTAACACACCGGGCGCGGATGACAACGCAAGTGGCGTGGCTGGTCTTCTTGAGCTGGCGCGATTGCTGCGAGAGTATCCAAATGAACGGACGATTCAATTCGTTGCCTTTACACTTGAGGAGCCGCCGTACTTCCACACGGCCAAAATGGGAAGTCGGATGTACGCGAGACGTCTAAAGGCCGATGGAATAAGGGTTCAACTGATGATCTCGCTTGAGATGATTGGCTATGCAGGTGAACATCAGAAACAGTCCTATCCTTTTCCTCTGATGCGAATGCTGGGACGCTACCCAAGGACTGGGGACTTCGTCGGGATAGTTGGGAATATGCGAACACGGCGCTTGGCTGGCGTCGTCAAGGCATCAATGCGTGAAGCGTGCTCCATCGGTGTGGAAAGCTTGAGCGCTCCAGGGTTCATCCCACCGCTATATCTTTCCGACCACTCTTCCTTCTGGAAACAACGATATCCCGCCCTAATGATCACTGATACAGCATTTCTCCGGAATCCTAACTATCACAATCAAGGTGACACTGACAACACCCTGAACTATGGATTCCTCGCTGAGGTAGTGAAAGGTGTTTACCACGCAGTAATTGCTCTCGATCAACGGCAGTGAATCAGTAGGTTGAGGAGGCGGAGAGGTTGCGACACGCTTTAATCACACACATCGGAGACAGAAGAAGATTTGAGTTGAGGACATTGACAGAATTCCCGATATTCTAGAGAGATAGAGCCCGAATCCGGCGAACACCCGGATTCACTCTACCATCTGTCTTTCTACAGAACCAGCACAAGTATGGCTGAGCAGCGCTATGTGTTAGGAATCCATGGTGCAAGCACCAAGACGGATGCCGTCCTCGTGACTATGGACGGCACCCTGGTCGCAGAGGAAAGCACCGGTTCTTTGGATCTGTTTCGGGTTGGCATCTCTCAGGCGGCCGAGGTTGTTTTGAGACTTGCCGAGAAGTGGTGTAAGAAAGCATCATGTGATCCTTCAAGCCTTTATGGTCTCGCGATTGGAACTTCCAGAGCTGAACGCGCTAGCGAACGAAATGAGTTTCAGAACCAGCTGCTGGAGCTAAGCCGGAGGCAGGGCTTTCAGTTCACCTCTGTGATTGTTGAGACCGATGTTCGAATTGCACTCGAGGCAGCCTTTGCCAGCGGTCCGGGTGTTGTGTTGATCGTCAATACAGGATCAATTGCTTGTGCGAAGGGAGAAGACGATAAGATCTATCGGGCAGGAGGTGGCGGCAATGTCTTAGGCGATGAGGGTAGCGCGTACACATTAAGCTCCGATGCCCTCAACGCTGCCCTTCGAGCACACGACGGGCGAGGTCCACGGACATTGCTTCTTAACTACGCGCTCGAACATTTTACTATTCCCTCGATTGATGATCTTATCGACAAGGTATCGCGACGAGAGGTTGACGTCGCATCCTTCTTCCCGAGGGTCCTGAAAGCAGAGGAAGAGCGTGACCACATTGCCCACGGTGTTCTGTTCCGTGGAGCGAGCGATCTGGCTGATCTCGTTCGTGTGTTGACGATGAAAATCCAGCCAAAAAGGAAGCTCCCGGTGTCTCTGCTAGGTGAAACTCTTGAGATGGAAAATCTCTATTCCAAAATGGTGAAGGAGAAAATTCTCTCTTCGTTGCCTCAAGTTGTTATCCAGAAGCCGAAATTTCCACCACCGTTCGGTGCAGTTATTCTTATCCTTCGACCGTTTGAATTCAAGAGATGAAGCCAATCGGTCAGCGAGAGTCGAATGACGAGTTCCTCCGCGACCTTGGTTCCCGCAATAAGAGAGAGAACGGCCACGGATTGCGAAGCGACACGGGCCAAGTCTTCCGAAAAGTTGGAATGAGAGACTGGCCATCCTGGGCTGCAGGGCTTGACTACCGCCGCAGTTTCTCTCCCAGAGGAATTTGTTGCTTCCCACAGACATTTTTAGCTTGACTTCTCGTAAAACCTTATCTATCTTTGATCGTACTTCTCCTTCAGTTATTCAGCCGAGTCGCAGACAGTAAATTCCCTCAAATGTCCCACTCGGTTTGAGAACTGAAGTGACACACTTTCCTAGCAATGCCGCTTCGAGAACATCTCTCCATGGAGTGATTCTATGCCGACCGAAGGCCAGGACGTTCCGAAGACTGGTTCTCACTTACGACATGTTTCAGTCTGCATACCGCTGTTTCTAGCCTTCGTCGTTGGGAGCAACGCGCAAGTCTCAATCAAAGAGCGTGTAAGCATACGACCATCCTCGTTAAATCCGCCAAGCGTCTCATCGATTGAGATGAGTCTGGAGCCGATCTCTTTTAGTTTTGGTGAGTGTGGTAGCTTGGAGGGAGAGCTTGACAGCCGATACAATGATAGGATTTTCATTCCACGCGATGGAGGCATCATTGGCATGTCTTTCGACAGTCGGTACGGGCGTGCATTGGATGGCTGGGCAGGCGCCTGTCCCGAGACATTGTTGGTGTTCGATCAAAGTGGTGCTTTGATTAGTTTGTACAGTTTCATGCCCTGGCAATACGAAACGGTCGAGCTGTACGGGGACACCATCCAGCGGCCAAGGATCCAACATTACCTACCCGTACGGCAATGGGAGCCGCTGCGGTTTCGCCTGCTTGTTCATGCCTGTGAGGGTATGCATCCAGATCAGCGTGTGGTTCTACTGCCGAACGTCAACGCCCACCCATGTTTTAACACGGTCTTGACAGATTTTCCCGGTCTCTACACACCGAACATCCAGGACAAATACGGCGGGCTATTAGTTTTCCGCACTGGAGCAGCACCGGGATTGGAAGACACGTGTTATTGGTATTATGATGATGCTAGTATATTTCCAATGGAGTACATTGAGTATGATCCCACGGCGAACGGCCCGATGCCGCTGGTTGAATCCGATTTTCCGATTCAACTGTCTATCACGGGACCATACCGTCTCGTGATCACAGATGGCAACAGCGAGGTGGAGGATTTTGTTCGGATGCTGCAGCCTCGAGATACACTTCTCTTTTCAAATGTGACGGCACATGTGGGTGAAACAGTATCACTTGGTACCCTCGCGGCTGGAACACTCGTGCAGTTTACGAACGGTCGAGGGCTCGTCTGCCGAGAGCCTTTAGGAGTTTCGCGGTGGGCGTTGACATTTGAGAGTGGGACGGATCTGCGCTTTGATGACTTCCAAGCTCTGCTAGAGTTGGACGTTGGATACCCAGACCATTTGGAAGTCAGAGCCGGATCAGATACAGTCTGGTATGGAGATACCGCTGCAGTCACAATCTTGCCCGTCGACGATCAAGGTCGACTTTCCCCTATAGCAAATGACTGGCAGATTGAGTATAGCGTTGAGCTATTCCCTGAGAGCCAGCCATACGCAACTCTGCGATACAGCGACACCGTTGGCCCTCTGGTTGAACGCATTCCTTCAACACAGGCAGTCGGGAGGGGAGTGCAGCTGATCGCTACGGGAGTTGAGCCCGAGAGCACCGTGACACTCCAGTTTCACTTGAAAGCAAATTTCGTTGGCGAAATTCTACCATCAAGTGTAAGGACGTCGAAGACGGCCTCATTGAGGATGGGAAACGCGGCAAAGAAGAATGCGGGCACGTATGCAGATTTGTTGAGCGTTCGACGTCGCGTTTCCAGCGACGGTGAAAATGTGGTCATGGAGAATGACTGGGCCATGGTGGAGAAGAACAATAACAAGCTCCTTATACTTGACCATAGCCCGTGGAGTATATGGCCGTCGTTACCGCCAACTGGAAAGGGGAAGAGCCGGGGAGCAGATAGGCCCGGATATAACCCTAAAAGAAGCTTCAGGATTCAGGTCACTGATGGTAGAGGACGGCCACTTGCCAATCGCGAGATTGAGGTCACCACAGCCTTTGAGGAACAGAGTGGTGGCCACCTACACGGATTCGGTCAAGTTCAATTTCCCCAAGGAGTCAAGCAAGGCCTCTTCTATGGCCAAGGTGGGCAGGGAGTAGATCCTATCAGTCTCACGACCGATCAAAACGGAACAGCAGTGATAGACTCATTTCTCGCGTCACAGGTATCAGGGAAATATCTCGTTACGGCATCCGTTGTGTCAAGTCCCGCAATTCGGGATACTGTGAATCTCGCTGTAAAGGTACCCGGACTGGTCAATTTTATGGACCTTATTGTTCTAGACGAAAGACCCTTTATTCCTAGCCAAAGTGATACTGGTAAGGCAAATCATCCCAGTAACACATGGTGCACTCCCGAAATGGGCGACAGTTTGTTCCTGGCAGTTCTTGATTTTTATGAATGGACACAAACAGAGGAAGAGGGCGGAAAGGCAATCCAAACGAGCATCAATGATATGAGTCTGCCATGGGGTGGCTATTTTGATATAAAGGCGAACTTCGACATACAAAACCCCAGTCACTCATTTCACCGTGTGGGGCTAAGTGTGGACATCAACCGGGGATCGATGGACAAAAACGCAATCGGATATCTCACCAAGTTCATGAAACAGCATCGGGGTATTAGACACATTGAACGTCCCCAAATCCATTATGGGTTTAATGGAGGGAATTGAGATGAATCGAAGGATGCTCACATTTGTTCTTTTAAGCCTATTGTTGGCAACGATTGCATTCGCACAAGAATATCCGAACCTGCGAAACGCGCAAATTCACGCCAGCATTATGCGCGATAACGATAGCGTATACTACTACTATGCCTATACGCTCGCCAATGATTTCACGAGCGCCGGAAAGATTGATGAACTGGAAATTGATATATCGAGAAAGCCAGGAACCATTGAAATCGACACAATTGGACTTCGATTTGAAAGTTATGGATTCACTGGAAGAAGCTTCCGGCGTAATTTTCCATTCTCAAAGGGGAAGATTACTCCCGTGGGTTTTCTTGCCACACCGGAGAAGTGGGTCGGAGGACTCACAAATAATTCTACGGCTACATTCTTCAATGGAGAAAGCAATGCAATCTTGCCGGGCCAAAGCCTCGCCGGATTTGAAATAATGAGCAAGGGTTTGCCTTCCATCCGGCGTTGCATCGTGTCCCCGTTTTTTGATTTTGACAGTCTCTTCTCAGAAGAGCGATTCCCGAGCGAAGAAGATATACCAAATACCGATTCAATCCAAAATGCAGTGAAGTTCTATGGCTGGACTGTTGGCCCCACGGCTCCTCCTATCGATTTTATCGCAACGGTGTGGCTTGATACACTTGCGTCATATACATTCCAGTCTCGCCCGCTCGGTTGGATAACAAATCAAGCGGCGGCAGACAAATACCTCAGTTACTTTTCGTCAGCACGCGCAAAGCTGGTGCAAGGCGACAGTGTGGGTGCCAGAACTGTCCTTCAGCAAGTTCTGCGTGACGTAGATATCGACAGCACTGCCAATCTCACCAGTGAAGCCTATGCATTACTCAAGTACAATACCGAGTACCTTGTGGGAAAGCTACCGCAAGCACAGGCTGTGCCACTCTTTATTATCAAACTCATTTCCAGCAGCGGCGAGAGACTAACAGGTGGCTCACTGCAATACTATGAAGGCGGGTGGAAAGATGCCACAAACAACAACGACGGCACGTTCACCATCGACACTAAACTGAAGACAATCACGCTGCGTATGACATATGCATATAGCTCGCAGACGAAATCAGACGTAGTCGTCGGGGCTGACACGGCCGTCTTTCAGACCGTCAGCGCACACGTGCAACTGCAGAACAGCCAAGGCGCTTTGATGGATACAGGCACAGTTCAGTACTATGCGGGTGCTTGGAGGAGCTTTGGAACAACCGTTGGTGGTATTGCGTCGAAGGAATTGCTGCCGAGCAATTATAGCTTCAGGATGACGTATGCGTATGCCAGCAAGGACAAACAGCAGGATATCGGCGTGAATCCAACGGTAGTATTCCAGACCGTCAATGCCTCAGTCCAACTCAAGAACAGCCAGGGGAGCCCGATCGACCAGGGGGCGGTGCAATACTACTCCGGTGCTTGGAGAGAATTTGGAGTGACGGCAAACGGCGTAGTGACGAAAGAGTTGCTGCCGAATAACTACTCATTTAGAATGACGTATGCCTATGCCAGCAATGATAAGCAGCGGGATATTGGCACCAATCCGACGGTGGTTTTCCAGACCGTCAATGCCTCGGTCCAGTTGCAGAACAGCCAGGGGACTCTGATGGACCAAGGGACAGTTCAATACTACTCCGGCGCTTGGAGAAACTTTGGAATTACAGCGAGCGGTGTCGCAACAAAGGAGCTGTTGCCGAACAATTACTCCTTTAGAATGACATATGTTTATGCCAGCAAAGATAAGCAACAAGATATCGGTGCAAATCCCACAGTTGTCTTCCAGACCGTCAACGCCTCGGTTCAACTGCAGAACAGCCAGGGCACTTTGATGGACCAAGGGACGGTTCAATACTACTCTGGTGCTTGGAGGGAGTTTGGAGTGACGACGAACGGTGTAGCGACGAAAGAACTGTTGCCGAATAATTACTCCTTCCGAATGACGTATGCTTATGCCAGCAAGGATAAGCAACAGGATATCGGAACAAATCCTAGTGTTGTCTTCCAGACCGTCAACGCCTCGGTTCAATTGCAGAACAGCCAGGGAAGCCTCATTGACCAGGGAACTGTGCAGTACTACTCCGGTGCCTGGAGGGGTTTCGGAGTCACGGCAAATGGTATAGCAACCAAAGAACTCCTTCCAAACAACTACACATTCAGGATGACGTATGAATTCGTCTCTAATGACAAAGTGCAGGATATCTCTGCCAACAGCACCGTTAGCTTTTCCACCGTTCTCTGCACAGTGAGAGTGAAGGATACTCAGAACCGACCGGTAGACGGTGCTCAAGCAAGCTATTATTCTGGAGCGTGGCGGCAGATCGGAGCTACTGTGAATGGTGAAATTAGCAAGGAATTACTGCCGGCAAATCTGACATTCAGAATCACCTACGGCACCACACAACAAGACAAGACGCAAAACCTCTCGACAAACAATGTAGTCGAATTCAGCATACAACCGTAGCTGGGGTTGCCGCTCTTTGTCTGACGGTCGGCGGCTCGTCGAGGTGCCGCTGTCGATTTGAGAGCGGATGAGAGGGAGTAGAGAAAATTGATCCTGAAACGAGTTCAGGATGGACAAATGAGGGAGCCATGAAACTTGGATTGTTTTTGGCAACAAGTTGCCTTGTTATCGGAGTCAGTTCTGCACCTTCGCAGACAGTGTATTCCGTTCCTGCGAATTCAAGAGGCAATCAGTTAATGCTCACGATTGCCAATGAGTCGCGGTACATCTCTGCCGAAGACGTCGAAGTGAGGACTGTGAAGCACTCTGCCGCAGTTACATTCAAGCCGGAGAGCCAGTTCCTGAAGGTGGTCCCGGCGCAGAAGGAGTCGGATGTCGTGTTTGTGTTTGATGTTGGGCGGGGCGCCCGTGTAAATTCGCTCGATACTCTTGAGTTCGTGGTCAAAGACAAGGTGAGTATGATGTGGAAGAAATTGGTGATCGTGACGTACACTGCTCCAAAAGTATTTGCACTTGAGCAGAACTTCCCGAATCCCTTTAACCCTACGACAACAATCTATTATCAACTTCCGACAGACAGCCGAGTGAGCATTGTCGTTTATGATTTACTTGGTCGAGAGGTTAAAAGGCTGCTTGGCGAAACAAAAGAAGCGGGCTATCATCAGGAGCGGTTTGATGCCTCGGGAATTGCGAGCGGAGTGTATTTCTATCGGATGACGGCTGAGGCGTTAGACGGTCAGGGGAAAAACAACTACGTGAGCACCAAAAAGTTCGTGGTGTTGAAATAGCAGACAGGTCGGTATTCTTGCAGGAGAGGAAGTCCCGACGGGCCATTGACTGTCGGGATTTTATTTTTGGTGTGTTCTGTATTTCGTGGGAATCTTCATCGGCCAAATCCTGCCGTCGAGTGTAAGGACATCAAAGGTGACCTCATTGAAAACGGGAAACGCGACAAAGAAGAATATCCGTACTCATGCAGACTTGTTGAGTGTTCGACGTCGAACTTCAAGCGACGGTGAAAATATTGCAATGGAAAATGACTGGACCCTGGTGGAGAAAAACGACAACAAGCTACGGATACTTGACCATAGGCCATGGACGATATGGCCTTGGCGAGTATGACCCCAAACGAAGCTTTATCATTGAAGTGATTAGGGGGTTCGATCAACAACCGGTCAAGGACGAGTCAGTTGTTATCAAGACAGAGTTTGTTCCGATGAGTGGGGGCCATGACCATAATGACCCGGTGTTGCCCGACTCCGAACAAGGCAGATTCTATGGGCAGGGAGAAAGCGGGAATCCGCTAATTCTGAAAACGGATATAAGCGGGAGAGCAGTTGTAGATTCACTGGTTGCATCCCAGATCGCGGGTAGATACATTGTTACAGCATCACTCGTGGCGGCGAGCGCAATAAGAGACACAGTGAGCTTAACGGTGGCAGTTCCTGGTTTAGAGTTATTGCCGGAGAGTCAGAATTATGTGAAGGTTGGTGGGAGATGTGAACACCACGGCCCGAGTGATAAGAGCCTTGTTGACGTACCTGCAAATTGTCGGACACCGGACAACAACCACTGGATAGCATGGAATGCCTCGCTCTCATTGGGTTCTGCTGCATTCGTCTTTAGACAAGATCAACGTAACAAAACAGGTTTAATGAGGTTGAACGACGTAAGTCTACCTTTTGGTGGGTTGTTTGATATCAGTGGAAGGTGGCAAGCTCCACATGTGTCTCACAGAGACGGAAAGGATGTGGACATCGAGAACGTGAATCTGAGAGTTTTACGTAGAACTATGCGGAGGTACGAATGGCGGTATATTCCTGAGGAAGCGGGCTCCTACCCACATTTCCGCTACCAAAGATAAAAGCAGGAGAAGACAATGAAACAAATTGCGTTAATGATAATAGTGCCCTGGGTGATGTATCTCTTCTCATCTGAGTGTGCAGCACAAATCAGAGCAGGAGATAGTGTTCGGGTAACGGTGACCGCAAGGGTCTCAAAGTCAAACGGTGATACGCTTTCCTATCGTTACGCGGCTAATGTCAAATCTGATAGTCCACAAAAGCTTGTTGAATTCACGCTTGAACTTGGACTCAAGCAAGAATCAGATGTAGGTTTGTTCTCTGTCGACTCGGCTGTCAACAAGTATTGGGGTGGTTCGATTGAGTTTGGTGGTGAACAGCCGAGTTCATTTGCTGGTGCTGCTGTGGCTTGGGTTCCCCTCGATACGCTCGCAGACCTTGCTGACCAGTTTAATCCACCGCGAAGCGCAGTTGGAGCCGGAGATTCTCTGTTGGTTTCTCTTAGATCGATTGCGTTGCCCGGAATAAATAGGTTCTGGGCAGAGGGATGGTATGGCCCTATATCTGAACACGAGTATGATAGCCTTCTAGCAACGGGGTTTTCACCCAACGATATCCTAAAGCCATGGTATCTTGATGCATTCGAGAGCAAGACGGTCACACCGGTTGTCCCTTCCCTCCCGTTGAACAGCCTCGACTTCCTCGACACTCTCATGTCTTACACCACCCAATCTCGCTCCTTGGCTTGGATCAAAGATCAACCCACAGCAGACAAGTATGCTGGCTACTTCTCTTCAGCGCGCGCCAAGCTTGTGCAGCGCGACAGCGTGGGGGCCAGAACATCCCTGCAGCAGGTCCTGCGCGATGTCGATATCGACAGCATCGCCAATCTCACCAGTGAAGCCTATGCACTACTGCGGTATAACACCGAGTACCTGCTACGTCAACTGCCTATCCGTTGATCCGAGGGCGGATGAGAGGAGGAGTAGCAATACAAATTGCAGGCTCCCGTTATCCAACAAAGGTATTCTACCCGCTGGAATTGAATTGCGGAGAATTACTTTGCTGCGGGTACTTGTTGCCTCAAGTCAGACCTGCAATAAGTGTCAAAGACTTCAGTCAGCATTGCAGCCACTCCGACCGGAGTGCTCGTCTCAATCTGGTAACGGTGGATCATATGGAGGAGCTTTCCACCTCGCAGAAGCGCAACGGATGGAGAAGAGGGCGGCATTCCCGTGAAGTATTCACGTGCGCGTGCGGTTGCCTCTCGGTCTCCACTTGCAAAAACAGTGGTAAGCTTCTCGGGAAGTGTCTTGTGTTTGAGTGCTTGAGCAAGTGCTGGGCGTGCGATGCCTCCGGCACATCCGCACACGGAGTTGATGAATACAAGCACTGTCCCAGGGGTCTTCATGAGAACCGCATCAACTTCTTCCGGAGTGCGCAGTTCCTGTACGCCCAGTCGCGTCACTTCATCTCTGAATGACTGTGCCAGCAAAGAGAATTCCATTATGTATCCCCTTCTTTATTGACGAATTGCGACGATTAACCAGTTACGTGAGTCAATGATATAAACAAAGGAAGCCCTACAGAAGATTCCATTCACCCTTTCAAGAGTTGATGTTCTTGACGGAAACCAGGGGGGCCAGGGTAGGAAACACAGCAAACTCCAGGGACTTTATAAAGTCTCCAGGAAAGTCCGTGCAGAAACCAGCGGGACTTCACAGTGAGAGGTTATAGAAGGATTAGGTGAAGCAGGCGCTCACAACTTGTTCGCTACTGTGCTGGAGCTTTGTGCCGTTTCTTGTCTTCCAACGGGAAAGACCACCCACGCGATAATGTAGCCGACAACCAAAGGCAAAATCCCTGTTGTAAGTGCAAGCACAACGAGCACAACGCGCATAATTGTGGGATCGACATTGAGCATTTCCCCAATGCCGCCGCAAACGCCAGCGATGCGTTTATTTGTTTCAGAACGATAAAGTTTTTTCATGGTAGCTCAGGAGTAATGACTAACTCAGTTGTAAACACCGTATTCGTGCAACGTTTCCCACATGGCCATGATATTTTCCGGTGGGACATTGCCTTGAATGTTGTGGACGGTGTTGAACACAAACCCGCCACCGGGCATGAGATCATCCAGACGACGCTTGACATCTTCGCGGACTTGCTGAGGAGTCCCAGTCCCGAGGACTCGCTGTGTATCTACCCCGCCGCCCCAGAAGACAAGGTCTTTCCCAAACTCTCGCTTTAACTCGGCAGAATCCATTCCCGTCGCGCTGACCTGCACCGGGTTAATGACATCAACACCGATCTCGATGAGATCGGGAATTACCGTACGGATGGATCCACACGAGTGGAAGAAGACTTTCGCCTTACTATGAGAGTGGATGAAGTCGAACAGTTCTTTGTGTCGCGGCTTGACGAGCTTTCTGTAGGTGGCGGGCGAGATTAGCAAGTCATCCTGGCCCGCAAAGTCGTCAGCGTCTTGCGCCACATCGATTGTATCACCTAGAATCTCCAGCGCACGTCCCCAATACGCCAGCTTCATCTCCAAAACTTTGTCCATGATCTTGCAGGCAAGCTTGGGGTTACCGACGAAGTCGGCAAAATAATCTTCAAACCCGCGCACCCATGCAAACACTTCCATCACACCAGCTGACATATTCCCAATGACCACAGCACGCTTCTCATTCTCCACCACGTGTTGTGCCGCCTCCTTCAAACCGACAAACCGTGCCGGATCAAGCGGATTAGGCCAGCGAAACCGATCAACGGTCTCTTCCGTAATCTCACCCTTTAACGGGTGATCGAACATATCGTAGTACCATCCGCCATCCTCAGGCATTCGCCATCCAATTGAAAACTCATCGTAGAAGTACGTGTACTCCGGCATCTCCTTGATCTCGACCTTGAACGTGGCGGAGGAGCGAGGCGAGACATTCTTGACATCCACGCCGAGTCTTTGCATCACATCTTCATCGATCAGCACGATCTGTTGAAGAATATCCACAATCTTCGGCTTGATTCGAGGGAGCCCGAGGTAGTCGCGGAGCGCTTGATAGGCTTTCTCGTGAATACCGGAGACCACCGTGCCGCCGAGGTCAAAGGGAACACGGTCAGGCTCTCTGTGATTGAGGGTTGTGAGTACTCTTTCGCGTGAAGTCATGAGAGTTGAGCAGTTTATTCTCTATCCTTGTTTGGTCGTAGAGTAGAGAAAAATATGCTTGAATGCAATCGTGAACGAATTGGTTTGCAACCCAACAGTCACTTTCTTATTTTTGGAGCATGTGTCCCCTCATCAAAGGTCGCGGCGCAGGTTTTAACCCGCCGAACCGATTTGAGCGACTTCACGTCGAGCCATTTGAAGAAGACTGGGAGGATAGCCGCACCGTCAGGACGGACTTCCTCGTTGATACCTCTCGCTCGATATTAGCCAAGAACGATAGCCCTGACCTTGACTTCACCTACAGCATCAATCCGTATCGAGGCTGTGAGCATGGCTGTGTCTACTGCTATGCCCGTCCTTCGCACGAGTACCTTGGCTTCTCGGCTGGGATCGACTTCGAATCCAAGATCCTTGTGAAGCCTGAGGCAGCGACACTTCTTGAGCAAACATTCCAGCGAAAATCATGGCAGCCTCAGGTTGTTGCCTTCTCGGGAAACACAGATCCGTATCAGCCAGCCGAGCGAAGGCTTCAACTAACACGCCGGTGTCTTGAGGTCTTTCTCAAGTACCGAAACCCCGTCCAGATTGTCACAAAGAATCTTCTCATTACGCGCGATCTTGATATTCTACGACAGCTCGCCTCACTCAATCTTGTCCATGTACTCATGTCAATCACGAGTCTTGATCCAGAGCTCGTTCGAGTGATGGAGCCGAGGACATCATCTCCCGTGAAGAGGCTTGAGGCTCTGCAGATTCTGGCAGGTGCAGGCATTCCCGTTGGAGTAAACGCTGCTCCCATTATCCCCGGTCTCAACGATGAAGAATTGCCGTCGATTCTCCAGGAGGCCGCAGCCCGAGGAGGAGTGAGTGCTGCGTATACTCTTGTGAGGCTGCCGGGAGCAGTGAAGGATCTCTTTCTCGATTGGTTGCACAGGGAGCTGCCCGAGCGCGAATCAAAGATCATCAACCGACTGCGCGAAGTTCGCAGGGGTAAGCTGAGTGACAGTCGATTTGGGACTCGGATGCTCGGCGAAGGCAAAGTGGCTGAAAGCATCGAGGATCTCTTTCGCCTCACCTGTAGGAAGTGCCATTTAAACAAAAGGACAATAACGCTCTCGACGGAGCACTTCTTGCGTACACCCGGGACGTTAACGTCCCCAAAGCAGCAGCTTGAAATCTTTTGAACTCAAAACGGGACTCAATACCATGAGAACAACTCAGCTAGATTCGATTCTGAAGCGTCTGAAGTCTCTTGGTGACCCAAGAGCCATCGAAGGCATGGCGCGCTTCGGGATCACCACTACGAAAGCATTCGGTGTCTCCACGCCGGTTCTCAAAAGGATGGCGCGAGAGATCGGGACAAATCACAACCTTGCTCAGAAACTCTGGTCGATTGACGTCTTGGAAACACGCGCTCTCGCATTCCTCATCGATGAGCCGTCAAAGGTGACTGAGAAGCAGATGGAACGATGGGTCAAGGAGTTCGACAACTGGGCAGTGTGTGACGGATGTTGCATGAACTTGTTCGACAAAACGATCTTTGCGTGGAAGAAAGCCGTCGAGTGGAGTCGTCGGAAAGAGGAGTACGAGAAGCGAGCAGCATTCGCGCTCATGGCGGTGTTGGCAGTGCATGATAAAGAGGCTGAGGACAAACAATTTCTTTCCCTTCTTCCCATTATCAAGCGAGAGGCGGTTGACGAGCGGAATTTCGTGAGGAAAGCCGTTAACTGGGCATTGCGTCAAATTGGGAAACGGAACCTCGCGCTGAACAAGAAAGCGATTCAGGTGGCGAAGGAAATCCAGAAAATGGATTCAAGAAGTGCTAGATGGATTGCCGCAGATGCGTTGCGGGAGCTGACAGGCACAGCGGTACAGCGGAGGCTTTCGAGGAAAAGGCTGCGAAAGCACAAGAGATCGAAGTAGACGTGTGAAAAAGGAATCAGTGCGACATCCCCGAGAACGTCGCGTCAAAGGTTCCATCGAGATGCTTGGCAGGGGAAGAGGGCAATCCCTTTTTGTCACAAACGTGGGCGCCCTCTCCTTTTAGGAGAGGGTGGGGGTGAGGTCAACTCACTTAAAGTACAAAGGGCGTCTCATCGACGCCTTTTATGTTGATATGAACCAGTTGGCCTACCTCCTTCTACGTCGCGTTGTTGCTGTTCTCCCTTTTCGCGTGGCACTTCTTCTTGGCTTCGGCTTGGGTGGAGGCATCGTGTCCTTCACTATCCCAACAATGTTCCCCTCTGGATCAGCAAAGAGGGCCAACGTAACCATGTTGGGAATTTCTGTCACCGGGACAACGACCTTGCCGCCAAGGCTCACCGCTTTGTCGAGACACACCTGAGGGTCCTTCACTGCAGCGTAGAACGTCACGAACGGAGGCTGCCCGGCTTCAACCTGACCAATCCCGCCGTTGATTCCTGTCTTCACACCCGTGTTTACCAGTCCATAAGCCACCGGATTGTCTGCATCGATCTTCCAACCAAAAAGATTCGCATAGAATGCCTGCGCCTTCTTGCCATTTCTGGCATTGATCTCAAAATGAACAACCGGGGCTCCCATGGATCGCTCCTTTCTTAAGCGTGGAGATTAATACCTCTTGTGCGCCACAATGCGCCAGATTTCAGGGTGTATGTCAAGCGCGGAAAAATCTAAATAGTTGGAAAGCGAAAGAATAATTACCGACACCTTCGTATTGAACAATTCTCCTTTGAGATCTCATCTGTGCCGCCGAATGAAAAGCAAGAAGCGATTTGCAGACATGGGTGACACCATCAAACTCGAAGCGGAACCCAAACGTGAATAAGGTCTAATCTTCAAAAGAGAGTAAAGCAATTCCATTAACGGAATGGCTTTTTTTATTTGCTCTATCCCTGCAACCTTTTTTATTTCTCCACGTCTAAACCAAAGACAGGTTCCTTCTTCAAGAAATTGACTCTTCATTGGCTTGGGCGGCTGGCGCTTGTGTTGTAGAAAGACGGGGATCACCGATCGAGGCCTACAATGCAATCCAGCCGCCAATGGCCAAAACAGCACTCTCCCTTCTCTCTCCAAGAAAGGCTTCTTCGGTATCTCTACCCCCATCCTCAAAACACGTGCCCTTTCTTAAACTGCCAGATGCTGATGCTTGTAATGAGGGCTGCAATCCCAAGTAGGACACCGATGTCAGGCAAGATGTCGGCGGTTGCTGCGTTGCGCCACAGAACTTGAAGGAATCCGTCCATCGACCAATAAACGATTGTCGCTTTGCTTACGGACTGGATGAAGTCCGGCATCATGGATACGGGAAACCAGGCACCGCCGACGGAACTCATTGCGAGGATCAACAGCGTTCCAAGCCCGCTGGCTTGTGCTGTACTCCTGCTCACCGCAGCTAGGAGCATTCCGAAGGCCGTACATGCTGTTGCCGCTGCGACAACAACCAGCACAAGGTTTGGGAAGTTTGAGAAGATGTCGATCTTGTAGAGGAGTGCCCCACCGACGAACAAAACGATAAGCTGGATGAATCCGATCGACATGTTGTAGAGATACTTACTCCAGAGGATGTGAACGCGAGAGATAGGCGATGCGAGGATCCTTTGGACGACGCCACTCTTCTTCTCGTCAAAGAGCGATGTTGAAGAGCCTGTCATGGCGAATAGCAAGAACATCATCGCCCATCCTCCGACGGCTCGTGTTGCCCAGGGGTTCGCCACTTCCTTCCCGACAAGCTGCTCTTCTTGAAGCTGGAGGATGTTCTTGAAGACATTGCTGTCCCCCGGGCCGATATTGAATGAGCTGAAAGTCGTATCGCTCAGCGGTCTCGTAATCCAGCGTGGGTCAATCTTGAAAAACTTGCCCACCGTTGATGCGATCGCATTGTTGAACGCTCTCCCTGAATCAGGACCCAAGAACTTGAGCGCCTGACGCTGCATGCCCTGGAAGAAGAGGGGAGGGATCTGTGACATGATCGTCTGTGTCAGCAGCCCCTGGATCATCTGCATCTCCATCTGATCCTTGGGATCATAGTAGAACTTCAACTTCAGTCCGAACGACGTGTCGGTATAGGCATCGACTGGGATGACGAGCGCCGCGGACACGTTCCCTTTTCTCACATAATCCTTTACCGAGTTGGTATCAAAGGCGACCTCGTGTCCCTTATCATCAGTGTAGGATTTGACCAACCTGAACGATTTTGTCGTGTCAAGGACTGATTCGATCTTCTTCGCAATCGGTGCAGTGCTGTTGTTCACGAACGCCAGCCGAAGTCCCTGATCTCCGCTGCCAACTTTACCAAACACCTGACCCCAGATGAAAATCAAAACCATCGGGACGATAAAGGTGAGGCTGACGGCGACTCGGTCGCTCCAGAAGAGCTTATATTCCTTGACAATGAGACTCAGGACTGCTTTCAATCGCGCAACCTCCTTCCCGTGAGATGCAAGAAGAGTGCCTCGAGTGTCGGTTTGTGCATCTCGATGAACTTGTAGCTGATGCCATTTTGTTCAACGGCGGAGAAGAACTCGGAGAGCTGGAAGCCATCCTTCGGCTTCAGCTCATAATGGTCGTCCTCATCGATGAGTGTGCCGAATTGCTTGAAGAGTTCAATTTTTTCTGTTGTCGTTGGATTTCTCAGGATGGTGATTGATTCCTCGTAGGTGAGTTTCTCCAGAAGGTGGTCGAGAGTTCCTTCTGCAATGATCTTTCCGAAGTCGATGATCGCGATGCGGTTGCAGAGCCGCTCCGCTTCTTCCATGTAATGTGTGGTGTAGACAATCGTCTTCCCTTGTTGGTTCAGCATCTCGAGATAATCGAAGATGGCGTTGCGTGACTGCGGGTCGACGCCCACGGTTGGCTCGTCGCAGAGGAGAAGCGGCGGGTCATGAAGGAGACTCGCAACAAGATTGAGTCTACGCTTCATACCGCCTGAGAACGTTTTCACCTTGTCTTTGCGGCGGTCGTAAAGCTCCACGGACTCGAGCATCTCCTTGATGCGCTCCTTCATCAGCTTCTTCTCGATGTGGAAGAAGCTGCCGAAGATTTCGAGGTTGGCCTCAGCGGAGACGTCATCGTAGAGTGCAAGCGACTGCGGGACGAGGCCGATGTTCTTCCTTGTTTGTAAGCCATCTTGAGTCACCGTCTCGCCGGCAATCAGGATTTCTCCCTGCTCGGGGTTGAGATACCCGACGAGGAGGTTCATGAGGGTTGTTTTCCCAGCACCGTTTGGGCCGAGGAGGCCGAAGAACTCTTTCTCCCGGATGGCGAGGGAGATGTTATCAAGCGCAGTGACGGTCGGGAATTTCTTTGTGACGTTCTTAATCTGGATCATGATGGGATGATAGGAGAAGAATGCTGTTTTTGGAACTCAATCAGCGAACTCTGAGGATAGAGGTTGCGCTACAGGAATAAAGATAAGCAAACGGCTGATAAGAGTCACGTCGATGAATGACGGAGGGTAGCTAGACCTGAGGGCAACGGACTCTGAGATAGTTATACTCTAACGGGACGGAAAAGTTCCGTGTGCACTTGGAGGTCATAGAAATTGAATCAGACTGGCAAAACCCGTATCTTAGATCTGTTCAAGGAGGACCATGTGGCAGAGCCGGGCTTTCCGCCGCTCATTGAAAAAGACCTAGATCCAAATCCAATCACCCAATTCCAGCGCTGGTTTGAGGAAGCTCAGGCTGCAAACGTCTTGCAACTGGACGCGATGGCGCTTGCGACAGCAACTGCTGGTGGTAAGCCCTCAGTCAGAATGGTTCTCCTGAAGAGTTTCGATTCAGAAGGATTCGTCTGCTACACGAATTACAGAAGTCAGAAGGGCAAGGAGCTAGTGGAGAATCCACACGCCGCGCTCGTGTTCTATTGGGAAGCGCTGCACCGACAAGTGCGCGTCGAGGGAACGGTGAGCAAAGTCTCGCCAGAAGAATCCGATGCGTACTTCCAAACGCGACCGCGCGAGAGTCAAATCAGTGCATGGGCATCTCAGCAAAGCGACGTCATCGGCAATAGGGCCGAGCTTGATCGGCGATTTGAGGAACTGAAGAAGAAGTTTGAAGGTCGTCCTGTCCCTCGTCCTTCTCAGTGGGGCGGGTATCGCTTGAAGCCAACTCGTATCGAATTCTGGCAGGCAAGGTACGCAAGACTGAATGATCGCATCGTCTATGAGCTTCAGAAAGATGGAAGCTGGACGATGAATCGGCTTTCGCCGTGAGAAGGATTGTGAAACACCTTTAACGTCAGAACAACACTCGCAGAGGAAGCAAGATTCTATTCACTTTGCTAGGATGACCGCTAGGAACCCATAGAGGGCGTTTTCTACGGCGTCATAATTTCTGGCATCACACGCTCTTTTCGCTTGTTCCAGCGTCTGGATTTGATATGACAGAGCGGCTCTTCTCTCTTTAGAAGTCTCAATAGCGATGTCGACCTTATCTAACTCCCCAGTCATCTCCTCAACTCGTTCCGTCAACCTTTGAAAAATGTTGGCACTGCCGCTTCCTTCACGATGAAATGCTAAGTTTCTAATCTCACGAACATAGTGTAGAACGCAGTACGGATTTGCATAGGGGTTTTCAAAATCGTGGTACCAATAGTTTTCTTCACCCCTTAGCCAACCGCCTGCCACAAGCTCTGTCTTCCAATACTCAGTGCATAACTGGATTAAGTGAACCATGTTCGTCTGCAGGAGATTCCGAGGCTTGATTTTGTTTTTCAGATAACTATGGTTGCTTGCCGTTGCATATAATTCGTTATAGTGTGTTTTCGTTGCCCGTTTGATTCCAGATTCCAGTTGAAGAAATGCAAAGCGGCAGAACTCAATGAAGTTGTCTTTTTTCTTGCTTCGGTACATATTCTTGCTATCAGTTTGTAGCACACTCACGATCTCACTATGAGCTTCGGGAATGAAGGAGAAATCGTGTGGCACCGTCGCAACTTCGACTTCAGCCTCTATTTGCTTGACGCTAGATTTCAAGAGCCCGAGTTCATTCTCGAGAGTTGGTATAGGTAGCTCAGGTAGTCCAGCCAGCGAATTGTACTTATTCAAGCACTTCAGATAAATAACGTCGGATTTTCCTCTTACCATTCCAAGGAATTCAATTCTGCCTCTCAACACCTTTGCAAACAAAGGTGAGTTCTTTCCAGGATTTCGATGCTGGTGATAATACTTGGCGAGAAACTCCTTTTCTGCATCCGCTAGCCCATACTTCTCCCACGCGTGAATCATAGCGCGAATTTGGCGGACAAACTTCCTGCTGACATTTGGAAAGTTGTTCACCGTTAGGCCAGTCACTTCCTGCCGAAACTCCCTCGTTTGGAGCCGGATTTTCTTAGCATTAATCTCAAAACCATTGTCCCGAATAATCTGTACTAGAGAAGATCCCAATTTCACAGACATTTCACTGTCCTTTTTTACTGCGACTCTTGCGAGTTCTATGGGGAATTGTCTGCAGGAAGTTGAAAAAGTCAGATCATCGGCATACCGAGTGTAGTCACATTGATTCCTCTCTGCAAGTCTTCGCAGTTGGCTATCCATCTTTGCGCAAAGCATGTTTGTTATGATAGGGGATGTCGGAGCTCCTTGAGGCAATTGATCTGTGGTATCATCTTTGTAACAACAGGTCTGAGCAAGAACGGTTGCCACCGCCGAATTCAATTCATAAGGGACATTAAGAAACATGCCGCGGACTCTCCCGAAGTTCACAGAAGGAAAAAAATCCTTGAGATCGACGTTCAGAACGAACCTTTTACCCTTATGCACCCAAGCGTTCGTGACAATGCTTTTCTTGATTACAAAACCGTGTGAGGAAGCCTTCGGCTGATATACACTATTCAGGACATTATTGAGTTTCTTCTGAATGAGCTTAATCGCGGAAACCGGAGCAATGATTTCTCGTTGACCACCGGATTTCTTGGGCACCACAAAACGAGTGTATTTCCGCGCTGGCTTGACTTTATACAAATGATACACTAATCGGTTATATGGTACCTCTAGCATGTTCGCGACCTGTCGTGGTGAACTCAGCGAGAGAAAACTCTCACGGACAATGTCAGCCCGGTTGCGCGAACTTTTTGTTAACCCAGCCATCTGAATAAAGTAATTCAAAAAGGTTAGGGGCATCTGCGTATATATTCAAGCTTACCGCCCAGCTAAAAGTTCACCGAAACATTAATTCAAAAGTGAACATCTGGCATAAGGCTGACCTTCTTTCGCACCGTCGCAGGATCAACGACGGAAATCAATACTATACCACAGATGCCCCGTTCTTCAATTGCACATATGTTCCTAGTATCAAATATAACCATAAGACTCCAGCGACACAAGGCCAGGTTATTGAAGGCCAACACCTTGAGATGTCTCTGCAACTCTGTACGCGTTCTGATCGTATATTCCTATGGCGTCGGAGAACCTCACATGATCAAATTTCTTCTGTGGTTAATTTTGCTGGTTATCTGCTGGCCCTTAGCCCTGCTCGCTCTCATCCTTTATCCATTCGTCTGGTTGATACTACTGCCTTTCCGACTTGTTGGAATAACAGTCGACGCATTCTTTCATTTGATCAAGGCCATATTCATGCTTCCCGCCAGGGTTCTGAGAGGTTAACAGTTCCCACCGTTCTGACAGACAGGCTCGCTTTTTCTCCGTTTGGTTAGATCGCCTGACCTTGTCAAAGTCGCGAGGTCATCAAGATGGCACGTGAAGCCCACCTCGGAGGTGGACTCCACTGTCCAAGCACAAAAAAGTCCCGACAAGCTCTGCCGGGACTTTCTTTTTCCTAACTCAATTCCATCATCACTTCTTAGGCCACTCGGGTATTGGCGGCAGGTTCTTCTCCTGCGTCTTCAACTCATCGAGGATGACCTCGATTGCTTTATTCAACTGCTCGTCAATGCCGGCGTATTCTTTCGCGGGATCGTTGTCCACGACAATGTCGGGATCAACGCCGTGGCCCTCCATGATCCAAGCATCATTGTCTTCATCGTAACGAGAGAATTCTGGCTTGTTGAGAAATCCACCGTCGAGTAACGGCAGCGTGCCGCGAATGCCCACGACACCACCCCACGTCCGCTTTCCGATGAGCGGCCCGAGCTTGTACTTCTTGAAGCGATACGCGAAGATGTCTCCATCGGAGGCTGCGAACTCGTCAATCAGGCACACCTTCGGGCCCCAGATCATTGAATATGGTTCGGGAGAAGGGATGGTATTCCGTGCGAAGGTTGCCATCGCAATCTCACGGCGCAACCGTTCAATCAGAAGCGGCGAAACGTTGCCGCCGCCGTTTCCGCGCACATCAATGATGATGGCCTTCTTCCGAAGCTGGGGATAGAAATGTTTGACGAACTCATTCAACCCGTGCCCTCCCATATCCGGCACGTGAATATATCCCACCTTCCCATTCGTTGCCTGGTCGACTTTCTTAGTGTTCCTCTCCACCCAGTTGTAGTAGTACAGATTTGCCTCGTCGCCGATGGGGATGACAGTTACCTCTCTGCTTCCCTTCTCCGTCGGTTCGGAGTTGAGTTTCAGCTTCACTTGTTTGTCCACGGTATTCACTAATGCTTCGTAGATATCTGTCATCTCCTTCGTTGGCTTGCCATCCACGGCGATGATGTAGTCACCCTCCTTTGCGTTTACCCCAATCTCTGTCAACGGCGAGCGCGTGTTCTTGTCCCAATTTTCGCCGTGGAGAATTCTCGTAATGCGATAGTAGCCCGACTTCGGGTCACGCTCAAGCTGGGCACCAAGCAGGCCAGTCTGGATCCTCTTCGGCTTTGGCATCTCTCCGCCGCCGATGTACGTATGCCCAATGTTGAGTTCTCCGATCATTTCGCCAATGATGTACGTGAGGTCAGCGCGGTGATTCACATAGGGGACGAGTTGACCGTACTTCTTTTGCATCTCTCCCCAGTTCACGCCGTGCATGTTCGGCGCGTAGAAGAATTCTCTCATTTGCCGCCAGCACTCGTTGAAAATTTGATTCCACTCGCCCCGCTTGTTAAGGTTCACCTCCATGCCGGAGAGATCGAGTTTATCCTTGAGGTCGAGCTTTGCCTTTGGCACGTCAATGAGATAGTAAGATTTGTCTTTCCCCACGAGCATCTTCTTCTGGTCAGCGGAGATCTCATAGCCGTCGGCTTCGCCAAGGCCGGTTTCTTTAAGCTCGCCGAGGTCGTACATCTGGAGCTGGGGTTTCTCGTCTTTGCTCGATTTCCGTATATAATAGAGGATATTACCGACCGATTGGAGGTTCCGATAATTCGCGGCCTGAATTGGAAGGCCGACGATTCTATCCTTCAACCCATCTGTATCCACTCTGACGACAACGACGGAGTCTTTCTTTTCCTTCTTTTCGCTCTCCTTCTTCTCTGTCTTCTCCTGCGTTTGTGGTTTCGTTTCCTTGATCGACACCTCATCACTCTTCGGCTTGAAGGGAGACTCGACACTCTTTGAGAGCGTCACAAAGTAAATCCTCGCCATATCCTGATACAAGTAGTTGAACTCAACGCCACCAATCGTCGGGTTAAAATCTCTATCCGAGTCGAAGAAGAGGTACTTTCCGTCAGAGCTGAAGGACGGATCGGACGAGGAATACCAGCCGTCGGTTACTTCATACGTCTGTTCTTTTTCGACAGAGTAGAGATAGATTTTATCTAAGGTCTGGTCTTCAGACTTCACATAGGCAATCCACTTGCTATCTGGTGACCAGCAGTAGTCACTGAATTCCCACAACTTTGCCTGGGCTACTTCCTTAAGTGCTTTGCTCTCGATGTCGACGTAACGAAGTCTGAGTCGCTTGTCAGCCCAGAGGATTTTCTTGCTGTCGGGCGACCAATAGATCTGGTACTTGTACGTGTCCTCACCCTTTGTGATTTGAGTTGGCGCAGCACTTCCATCCTGAGGCTCAATGTAAATCTCATCTTCTCCCGATGCGTCTGAGATGTACGCAATCCATTTCCCGTCGGGAGACCACTTTGAGTTTCGTTCGTGGATTCCCGGCGTCTTCGTAATGTTCCGAGTGGCGCCATTCTTTGCAGGAACAGTGAACACATCGCCGCGTGCCCCAAACAGTGCGCGCTTTCCATCGGGAGAGATTTCGTAGTTCGCGATGTTTTCGCTCGCTTTGATAATCCCGCCCCGTCCGCCGTTCATATCCTCCTGAATCTCAATCGGGACTTTCTCAGATTTCTCAGTGGCAAGATCGAATCTGTAGATGAATCCACCATTCTCAAAGACGATCGCACTGTCGCCGAGGGTTGGAAACTTGACGTCGAATTCGGTGAAGTCTGTGAGCGGCTTCGTCGTCTTTGTGGTGAGGTCGTACACGTAGAGGTTCATCCGCTTCAGCGAATCACGGTCGGAGAGGAAGTAGATCTTATTGCCACTCCACATGGGGATAATATCGCCCGCGGGGTTGTTCGTGATGTTCTCCGTTGTTTTCTTCTCGAAATCATAAATCCAGATGTCGTCCGCCATGCCGCCTCGGTAGCGCTTCCAGGTTCGAAACTCCCGGAAGACCCGGTTATACACGAGCTGTTTGTCATCGGCTGAATACGAGCAAAACCCACCGCGCGGCAATGGGAGCTGTTCAGCAAGCCCTCCGTCAATAGAGACAAGGTACAGTTGTCCTTTGAAGTCGTTGAACTCACGCATCCGCGACCGGAAAACAATGTGCTTGTTGTCGTGCATCCACGTCATGACGATATTGTTCGGTCCCATGCGGTCAGAAACATCATCACGGCCCAGCGTTGCTGTGAATGTCAGTCGCTTTGGGATGCCGCCTTCAGCCGGCATCAGATAGACTTCCGTGTTGCCGTCGTACTGACCGGTAAATGCAATCCACTTCCCGTCGGGGGAGAAGTGCGCAAACATCTCGAACCCCGCATCGTTTGTAAGCTTCCGGGCGACTCCGCCGTTTGATGGAACGGTGTAAAGATCACCGGCGTATGTGAACACGATTTGATTTCCGTGGACTGTTGGGAAGCGAAGGAGCCGAGCTTCTTGTCCAGCAAACACATAACTCACCGAAAAGGCGAGGAGAAGAAATAGCTTGGCATATTTGTTCATTGGGACCCTCGTATTGGTAAGAGTGTAATTGACAGGGGCAAACCAGCAGGATTCAGGGAATTTGACGTGCGGAAAGCTTGAATGTTCACTGCGTTAGAATCCGGGAGAGCCTTGAATCGAAGATGCAGAGTTGAGCCCCAATTGTGATGGACAGCCTGCTGTGTGAAATATACCGATTAGTTCAAGGAACTTCAAAGAAACCGAGGGTTTCCTCTCATGAACTTCCCCGGAACTAGCGTATTTGCACTTGCTAAAGGGTACGAAAAGAAAGGCGAGTAGTTGCAGGATGCAGCGATCGAATTCCTGCTGGTATGGGATCCGCGGCGTGGCTATGCAATTATCGTGCTCTCGAACTACGATCCACCCTCTGCGGAAGTCACTACCAGGCAAGTTCGCAGTTGGTTGCCTGCGAAGTGAGCAATCAACTGCAGGATATAATCAGTAAGATTGTTTGGGACAGTCAGGCAGTCTTAGACTCTGCACGGACAGGAATCGAGACGCCCACGGCCGCAAGCCCTCCTATCACCTTCACCCCATACTCGTACCCTCTCTCAAAGGCACGGAGGTTGAGGTCTTCGGTGCCTTTCGGGACGGAGGCGGTGACGGCTTTGCGCATCGCGTCCGGGTCGAGGAGGTTCGTCACGGCCGTCATGAAGCCCATCATCATAATGTTGAGGACAAGCTTTTTCCCCAGCTCTTCAGCGATGCGTGTTGCCGGGATTGAGTAGTGCTTGAGGTCTTTCCTGAGGTTGTGTGGAACAACAAGCTCTTCTTCGGTGATCAGTGTTCCACCTTTTGCCAGCTCAGGAGAGAAGCGCGAGTACGCCTCCTGCGACATGACAATCATGATCGACGGCGAGACGATGTATGGATAATCGATTGGATCGGATGAGACGATGACCTGCGCACTGCACGCGCTGCCGCGTGCTTCGGGACCGAATGCTTGGATCATCGTCGCATACTTGTTATCATAGATGGCAGCGGCTCTGCCAAGAACATAGCCGCTCAGGATTACGCCCTGTCCGCCAAACCCTCCAATCTTTATCTCTGTTCTTTTCATTCGCTCGCTTCTATCCTTTGTACGGAACGTACTTATCCCCGAACTTCTTCTGATAGAATTCATTCATTGCATCGAGGTATGTCGGTCTTTCCTTATCCACAAACTTTCCGACAATAATCTTCCCTTGAAAATCAAGAGCAACCGTCTTCGTGTCAGCGCCGTGTCGAATCTCACTATTCTCTTTGTAGTAAATCATCTGGTCGAGGCCGTCGCCGAGCTTGTTGCGGCGGCTGTAGAGTGTCGGGCAGGGAGCGAGGATCTCGACGAATGAAAATCCCTTCTTCGTCAGCGCTTCCTTGATTGCTTTCGACACGTACCGCACATGATAGGATGTCCAGCGTGCCACGTAAACGGCCCCGCTTGATTCAGCAAGGTATGGAAGATTGAATGGCTGCTCGAAATTGCCATACGGTGTTGTCGAAGCCGTTGCAGACAAAGGAGTTGTCGGTGCCACCTGACCGCCCGTCATCCCGTAGATGAAGTTGTTGACGAGAATCACAGTCATGTCGAGGTTGCGTCGTGCGGCGTGGATGAAGTGGTTTCCGCCGATCGCAAGCAAATCTCCATCGCCGCTGTAAACCACAACTTTTAGATCTGGATTAGCCAGTTTCAAGCCGGTTGCAAAAGGAATTGCGCGTCCGTGTGTTGTGTGGAATGAATCGAGGTTTGTGTATCCCGCGACGCGCCCGGTGCAGCCGATACCGGATACCACAACGACTTTGTCGAGGTCAAGACCGCTTGTGTCGAGTGCGTTGGCGAAGCAGTTCACCGTCGTCCCAATCCCGCAGCCCGGACACCAGATGTGGGGAAGGCGTTCCGTCCGGAGATACGTTTCGACCGGGTTCATTGGGATGCTTTCTTCTACCTCGAAGAGTTCTTCAGGCATTCCTCTTTCACCTTTGAGTGAGAGGGAGTCCAAAAAGCAATGTCACACTGAGCGGAGTCCCGATGCTCTTCAATCGGGACGAAGTCGAAGTGTCAAACTTCGCGTGGTATCGCCTTCGACTTCGTTCGCAGACAACGCTCACTGCGCTCCATTAGACTTGTAATGAAGAAAGTAGTAGATTTCATGGTAGAGCAACCAAACACCGACCGAGGGCTGAAGAAGTCTACACTTCGCTCAAGGCACGAGCCTAGAGTCCTGATTC
>JBAWAH010000054.1:0-4046 GCA_049589195.1 Bacteroidota bacterium
CTCCTGGGCAGAGTGAAAGGAGAGAAAACTGATTTCGTAGGAATGAACGATGCTTTCGACCATGCGTTGAAGGTCGGGCAAACACACGCTAAAGACATCTATGACGTGAGGTTCAATTACTGGGGCAAGTACTTGAACATTGGTGTCGAAAGCTTCAACAAAGCGAAAGACTCAGCCCAGTACTATGACAAAGCTGTTGCAGCCTTTCAGACCGCAATAGAAATCAATCCCGACAGCGCGATGGCGTACAAGAATCTTGCTTTTTGTTACCTCTCGAAGAACCAGTCAACCGAAGCGCTCGGGATGCTTGAGAAATCATTTGCCATCTCAAACGACCCAGTGTCGGGACGATACATCGGGGAGATCAACAATCAAATGGGTCTCGCTCACAAAGAGAAATTTGAAGCCCCTGAGAACAAGATAGAGATCAAAATATGGATGACCCCTGACGAGGTCAAAGCAAAAGTGGGAGAACCGACATCAAAATCGACGGCAAAAGAGAAGAAGATCACGAAAGAGAAGTGGGTGTACGCTAACAAGAAGCTTGTGCTCGGCTTTGAAGATGGTCAATTGAGGTCGTGGGAACAGAATGGAAAGAAGGAGGAGAGAGAGCCTTGGGTCGCTTACAAGGATTCCACCGAGCGCGACAGTGCAATGCCGTACTTCGAGAAGGCAATCACGGTCCTTGAGCGTGTCTGGAAGCTTGATCCACAGAACGCAGAACTCATTGGACTCCTTTCGAATGTGTACATTGCCGCGGACAAGGGAGAAACCGCCCTCGGGTTGTTCAAGAAAGGTGTCGAGACGGACCCAAAGAACAAATACTTCCATTACAATTACGGAGTTCTTCTGCTGAAGGATAATCAATTCGAGAACGCGCTCGACCAGTTTCAGGCAGCCCTCGCCATCGACTCTACATACGAGGTTGCCCTCTACAATCTCGGGGCAGGTTATGTGAACTGGGGAGTTCACATTCGTGAGTCGTCTCCTGATCCCACGAAAGTCGATACTACTTACAAGGCGAAGTTCAAGATCGCTTTGCCATATCTCGAGAAGATGACCAGATTGAAACCAGAAGATTCGGAGTCTTGGGAGCTTGTCGGCAGAGTCTACGCGAATCTTGGCATGTCAAAGGATGCGACGGCGGCATTCGAAAAGGCTGACACGTTGAAGAAGAAGAAATAGGAGGGCGCTCGCAATAAGCGAGTCGGTTCCTCGAGAGTGAGACGTCATCAACCTCCGCAATCGCGATCCATTGACTTACGGTTTGTTTGGACAAAGCCTGTTCGCTGATGAGAAGCGAGTGTGAACATTGCGCGAATAGGCTTTTACATTTTCAATGACTGAGAAGGGAGTGGGAAAAATGAATGAACAGCAACCGCAGCAGATCAATATCGAGCTTGGAGAGAAGGAAGCTGAGGGGATTTATTCAAACCTCGCCATCATTACACATTCGACGGCTGAGTTCGTCATCGACTTTACTCGTATGCTGCCTGGAGTCCCGAAGGCGAAAGTACACGCACGCATTGTTATGACGCCGCAGCACACGAAATTGCTCCTCAATGCTCTGAAGGACAACATCGAGAAGTTCGAGAGCAAGTTTGGTGAGATCAAGATCCAAGGCGAACCTTCGGGCCAAGGTACGTTTGGCTTCCAACCTCCTGCAAAGCCCGTAGGGACAAAATGAGTTCTTCTCGGCCTGGTTGAACGGAACCGTTCATCGGGCCTTTTTTCGCCTCCACTGAAGACGCGTCGTCGGCTGTTCATCTGAAGTCGCAGGGCAATCGGGGAAGAGGAGGCACTGACGAGCAAGGATTTGAGTTTTCACGCGGAGACTCATGAAAGAGATTCACTCTTCCGCGAGCGTGACCTCGAGTGGTGGGCTGAGTTTGGGTGTGGCTGAGAAAGTCTGGCTGTAACCTCTCTTCAATCCTCTCAACGGTTCTTCAGTATCTTCCGTATTCCTCTGCGAGAGAAGCAAGTAGCTCGATATTCTGTGGCGGAGTATATGGAGCTACAGAGCACGCGGTGCTCAGGATGTACCCGCCATCAGGTTTGCCGACACTCAATCTCCAGAGAACATCCTTCCTCACTGCCTCAGGATCTCCCAGCAACAACGTGTTGACAGGATCGATATTCCCCTTGATGAAAGCTTTCCCAGCCATTGTCTCCTTTGCTACCTCGAGGTCCACGGTGCCGATCGGCGGCGGGTCGAGCGTGTCGATCCCGTTCGTTCCCGTCTCAAGCATGAGATCAAGTCGATCTCCAATGCTTCCACACGTGTGCGTGTAGATCGGGATGTCGAATTCTTTCCTGACTTCAGCGATCAGTTTTTTCTCAAACGGAAGCACAAATTCCCGATAGTGGCCTCGTGAAATGAATCCAGCGCCGGCGAAGGCTGAAGAGACCAGGATCGCATCTATTCCACAGGCTGCCTTCTTCTTTGCGAGGTCAATGGCTCCTTCCGTCAGTCGCTCCAGACACGCTTTTGCCTTCCCCGGGTCTTCCATGATTGCGATCAGCCCCTGCTCGTAGTTCAGAAGCTCCAGGAATTGGGCCCACGGGGAGAACACTTCGGAGTCGACCGAAACCGCTTGGCCAACCCTTTCCATCACCTTCTTAATGGTGTCGAAGTGATGTTCGGGGAAGAAGTCGTCGAACGGTCTTGGGCCGCCCTCGAATGCCCATGTGTACGGATACGTGATATCGGTGAGATCCCAGGGCTCGACATAATACAGTTCTTCTGGATCGACTTCTTCAAAGCTCGGAAAGAATCTTTTTCCATCGGCTTGATAGTAATGGGGGTTGTCATCAGCAGGGAGGATTGTGTAGCCGCCATTCTTCCAGTGGATAACAGTACCTTTCTCTCTCTGCTCCATCCTCTCGATGTGTCTTTCGTAATCAGGATCCCTGCCCGGAAGGCTGACGAGGATGCCGTCGAAGTCATATCGGTTGCGAAGTCTTATGAGCGCCTCGGCAAAACCCTCGGAAGTGTACCAGATGTCCATAGGCTTTACGCCAGAATTGAGAAGGTAATGACCAAGCGATAGCTGGCACATGACAGGCACCCGGTCCGGCACCCTGAGGTGCATCGCTTCGCTCACCCGTTGTTTCGAAGTCATGGCTTTTGATTCACTCGTCCTAGTTCCCACGCTCCCGCGTGGGAACGGACTCCTCCCATCCTTATGATTGGACTATAGCGGCATCTGCCAACCGCCGCCAACATAGAGGAGTTGTCCGGTGATCCACCGTGCCTGTTCAGAGGCGAGGAAGACTATCACGTCTGCTACGTCGGAGGGATTGCCCACGCGTCCAAGCGGGGTTTTCTCAGAGATGGCCTTTTCCATTTCCGGCGTGATCCAGCCGGTCTGGATTGGACCAAGCGATACAACGTTCACCGTGATGCCGTACCTGCCAAGCTCCTTTGCGGCGGCACGACTGTAAGACTCAAGCGCGTGTTTGCTTGCGCCATAGGAGACCTCACTGTAGAACCCCGATGCTCCATCGGTGCTCACGTTGATGATTCGTCCCGATTGAGATCCACGCTCGATGTAGCGGCGGGCATATTCAGTCATCAGAAGTGCGACTGCACGGCTGTTCACTGCGAAATGGCTGTCATGTTTTCCTGCGGTGATCGTGGACATCGGGAAATTGTCCACCGCTCGGGCATCTCCTCCAAGCTGGCTCTGCGGTACGAATGTATCGGGGTCGCAGTGTGCTGCATTGTTGATGAGTACATCCACAAGACCAAACGCCTTTTCTGCTCGGTCGAACAACTGAGGAATGATGGATGGGTCTGCGAGATCAGCCTCCCAGGCTTCGATCTTGCCGCTGCGCTGACGGATGTCCTTGACGACCTCATCAGCGGCTTTGGCGCTCTGGGCACGATAGAACTCCTCCCCGGGGGTGTCTGACAGACCTGGTGTCGTGGGTAAGCGGAGATACGTTCCAAACACTGTGGCGCCTTCGTGTAGTTCTTCAGCATTTCGGTAACACGAGTTGTATATTTTGGGGAGTGAATAGCCCCCGAGGTGTTACCGATGAAC
>JBAWAH010000055.1:0-47982 GCA_049589195.1 Bacteroidota bacterium
CCACCTTGTCTGAGGAGCTCAGCAGTTTCCTCTATCGCTATAACTATGAACGTCGACACGGGGGGCTGAACTACACAACCCCTCTAGATCGTCTCCGCATTGTTACCGAATTACTGAAGTAGTACACGAAGGCGGCAAGCGCTTTAGCAGTGGCAGCGCCGATGCCATACGGATTGTTGATGCCGGTGATCAGCGCAACTTTGTTTTTCAGTCCAGTGTCGATCATACAGTCTGTGGTCTTTGACAGGACGTCCAAAGAGGTATTTGATTTGGTAGGTCAGACATTCCTGTCTGACTTGTATGACAGGTCCCGTTTTTCGGGATCCCGGACAGCGGGACAAGAATGCTCTACGAGTCTTCGACTCGTTAGGGTCGTAGACCTGTCCTACCGTAAAGAATGGTTTTTCAACTCCTATGAGGAGCTATTTCACCGCCACTCCGCGGGCACTTCCAAGGCATTCATCTCCCATCTCGTATTCTCAGCAGGCGTTCCTTCCCTTTGTACGGTCGGACGAAGATCTCATAATCCTCCTCGGGCATGTCCTTGAACTTCCCGGCCAACTGCTCTGCAAAATCCATTATGGGCCGCAACTTCTCGCAGCCAAAGTCACTGCAAAAGGCGCAGTTCTGCAGTCCCTTCTCCAACACGCACGGTCTCACGGGACAACTTTCATAGGCATGCTTCCCGTCATTCAGACAACCTGCACATCCTATCTCTTCAGGAGAGCTTTCGAACCCGAAGTACTTTGTCCAGCCTGCGCTTACTCGTTGCTTGTCTGTGAGACTCTTGATGTTAGGTTCGTACGATGGACAAAGGTCGCATCTGTAGCCACATCGGCTCAACACTTCTTGCATCACAGGGCTCCTTTCTAGTGTTTCCAGGTATGTGCAACTGACTAACTCTCATTCTGCTCCACTGCTGTTTTCTCGTTCCCACGCTCCGCGTGGGAACGCACTCCCGCTCATCACTCTGTGGTGATACTTAGGAGTCTGGTCTGGTTGGCGTAATCTCGAGCGCTGGAGTACCACCAGTGGGCCGGACCATTCACGTAGCCACGACGCACCGAATTGACGATCAGTGTTACACACCGCCCATCTGAATAACAAGGCTGGGGGTTTAGGACTTGCTAACCCGAATGTCTCTTAGGCTTCAGGTTGAGTCGACGACGCATCTGTTCGCTTGAGATGCCACCTTCTGATCTCATCCGCTGACGGGATCTTTCGATTAAGGCAAGGAAGCGAGGATGGTTGCTGAGGGTTACCGTTTCCATAGCTGCATTCTGGATGCCAATGAGAGCAGCAATCGGTTTTCCATTCGCTGTGACGACCATCGGTCCCTTTCTCGCCTTTCTCGAATAACTCGCGAGGGAACGCCGTGCTTTTGAAATCTCGAGTGTCTTCATAGCTTGATCAGTTCATCCCCAACCAGCAGTTCCGAGGGAGTTCGACTCCCGAGGGATCTTCACCCACGTTACTTTCTGTTCTTTCTTTGTCTGTCGCTCAAGCGTAGCCACCTCGTGCGGGCGGGAGTTGGCGGTATTCAGGCTTCGCTTCGACGATGTTCTGAATCAATCTAATGAATTCTCTCAATCTCGTTGCTCTCTGATCGTTTGTGATGATTCCATCGTCCCAGCAGAGCCGCTTGATGGATGAGTTATATTTGACCTCGAAATCGTACGTCGGGTGAGGTTCAAAAGAAACCACTATCGTGTCGGTTCGAACTAGCGTGAATGTAGCTGGGTAACTGAAGAAATCTATCTCAATCATTTTGCTCTTGATCTGCTCAAACTCTGCATCGGAAAGCACAAAGGGAGCTGTAACCGTTCCATCGATGATTAAGTCTTTTGTGTACGAGTTTTGAAATGTGTTCAATTCATTTCTGGCAGCTATGCCGTACCGCAGCTTGAGGTTGAAGTCTCTGCTTTCCGGCGAAAGGCCTGAGTCGCTGCAGGAAAGCGAGAGCAGTGCAAGAAACAGCAGGATTCGTTTCATGCTTATTGCCCCTTTCTCATTATTGCCATCCCAAGGCCGCGCCGCGTGGTGTCAGTGACCCTCATTGACACTGGGGAAGCGCTATCGTTGAAAGGGTAGGATGCTCTCGAGGCAAAAGCAAGTCAGTTCACTCTCCTTATCCCACTCTCGACAAACTTCAGGTAGCGGGCAGTTGCTGCACAGTTGGCCAATGTGTTCCTTCCGAACTTCGAGTGTGCCAGCATTCTCATGGACCTTCAGCAACTCTTTAAGATACTTGCCTGCGACTAACCTATGGAGCTGATCCTTTCTGTCCAGACCTAACCATTCAAACACACCCTTCTCTCCGCGCGAAGAGTTGCATGATTTGCAGGCGAGCACGAGGTTGTCCGGTGAGTCGTCGCCACCTCTTTTCTTAGGGATGAGATGATCGGTGGTCAGATCTATTGTCGAACCGCAGAATACGCATTCCTGGGGCCGTTCTTGTTCCCGTTCCCATTCGCGAAGGGTGCTCGACATGGTTATCTCGCCGTCACGTAGTTTCTTGAACCGATCGGTTATGAAGCCTCGCTCTAGCTTGTTGTATGCAGAGCGCGAGATAAGCTTGGCGTACTCGTATAGGATTTCTTCACGGATCGTCTTGACGTACGGTGGCGGCATTTTGAGACTCCTGGTCTCCTACTCCATCAACATCAAAGAACACTTTCCGTCGCGTTGCACAGAATCCTGAAGGTGTCTATTCTCCTGTCTCCCTTTCCCACTAAGGGATCCTGTTGGCGCGATGCGTTCTAGTAAGTGACATGGTGGTGACAGCGGATGTCTACCGGTTTGTGGAAGTTGGCTGTCGAACGGTATTGCCGGAACTAAGGGATTGGATTTCTGCCGTTTTCAGGTCCTCAAAAGCTGTCTTGGAATTCTTATACTGGAGTAGGAAGATGAGTGGGAGAGCGACACTCAATACAGTGATCATGAGTTTGAAGATGATGCGCCGTGTCCTAGCAGTGTTTTCGAATTTGGCTCGCCATACAGGCGGGAGCCAGAAGAGAAGCGATAAGAAGAGAGCCGGAACAAGAGAACGTGGGAATAGCATAGATAGATAAGCGTTCTTCAAAAGCTGGGCCTGATCGGGGTTTGCTTGGGAGAGAGCCAGCTCGTCGAGTGCCACAGGCTTATCCAGCCAGCCCAAGCAGACAGCGACTGGTCTTATCACGTTGATGAGAACATAGTTCGACGCAACCCCAGCCAGAAAGGAAAGCAAGGTGATTGCAAGAAGACCGATCGGCTTGTCAACGAGCCATTCCTTGAGCTCCTGTCTGAGCGCACCTGGGCATAGGAAGAATAGGCACGCAACATACATGAACCCCGGAATGATATAGACATGCCATTCTACTGGGACTTGCATAGTCTGCGGTGTCCTGACTTGGAGTGACTTGAAGAGGATTAGGTATCTTCCGTTTCAGAAGACAGCTCGTTGAATGTGCTCATTGCAGCTATTCATCCGCCTTTGGTTAGCCCGTCGGACTGATAGTGGGCAGGCATAGTGTGTATGAGTTCTTTCGATGGGCTCTCACGCTGAGTGTTCTTCTGAGAGACAAAGCAGACCCTCGAATGAGTAGTAGGCAGGGGTCGAAGTTTCTGACCCAAGATACGAAGTGGAGCAACTTAAGTCAAGAGCGGGCAGTGGAAAACTCGACAGCCCGCCTCGGAACGTTAACGTTCCCTCGTATTGCGCCGAGACGGGCTGTGTAAAGGCCGCTCAGGATGGCCTTCGACTTCGTCCCGACAAATCCTTCGACTCGCTTCGCTCGCTCAGGACATCGGGACTGCGCTCAGGCAGACAATTGGTTACGGAGCGGCTGGCCCCGACGTTGTCGGGGCAGGCTTCTTGAATTGGAACGTGGCGTAGCCCACTGCCAGCAAGAAGTAAATGACAACTGCCGACCAGCCTACCCCATTCATCACACCCGAAAGCGTCCCTGAGAGCGCGATGATGAACCCAATGACATCGGCGATCAGGAACGCAAGCACGATGGCTCGCTGTGCTGCGGCATCCGCGACGTTCCTCATCAGCCACATCACGAGGCCTGCCAAGATGAGCGTTGTCCCAAAGAACTGAGCCATGAGCATCTCCGTCGAGCCTGAACTCATGCCGTATGACGAAAGCAGCGTGGTCGGCACGAGGAGAAAGCCAAGGCCGTACACGAGCGCTATTATGGCGTTGATGACAAGCAGTGTGGAAAGTTTCATGGAATACCCTCCTTGAGATGGTTTGAATATTCCCCCACGTGGATTTGGGAAGGACTAAGCTTTCCGCTTCGAGCGGATCCGCCACTGATTGAGGGAGTCGAGGGCTCTGACAAGCGGGGAGGAGAAATACCTTACCTCGAAGTAGCAGGCAAACTTTCCTCCAAATGCTCGTTTGAATTCCGTGACACTTGGAGTGTTTGCCCCGAGGAAGTCAAACGTCTGGACTCCCTCGGCCGAGAGTCGCTTCAAGATCTCCCAGACGAGGAGCTGGTTTCCATGTTCGTCCTCGATATGAGAGTTTGTCCCGGCGATCCAATCGTATGCCCGGTCATTGTCGACAATGACGCCGCGTTCTGCATGGACGTTTGCCTCGCGGTCAACAGCAGAGAAGATCCGCAGAAGCTTTGCACGGCCTACCGCGTCGCAGTACCGTTTGAACACTGGCAACGGAAGGACAGGCTTAAGGCCGGACTTCGCGTAGCTCATCTCCTGGAACTTCAAGAGAAGCGTGGGATCGTCTTTCTCGACTATCTTGATTTGTGTCTCTTCAGCACGGTTAATTTTCCGGCGCAACGAGCTGCTAAGATGCGTCCACGTTTGCTCGAGGTCGGTGAGCGAGTTGATATGCGTATACTGTGGCAAGGTGTGCCAGTGGCGCCAGAGAAATGGCCGCATATCGCAGACCGAAGGATGGAGAACCAAGTGTATGTATTTGAACTCCTTCTCAAGTCTCTCCAGCAAGACTCGCATGATCTCCTGGCGCTCGGTCGACGTCTTTTGAGCTTTCTCTCCTTCAGGAGCATGGAACAGTATGCCGTTGTACGGAGTGAGGGGGAGACGGGTGACGACGTTCAATCCAGCCTTCTTCTTATGAAAGAGCGAGATACCGCCAACGAGTTGGTCTCCTTCGTGGACACCGTAGATGGCGTGCTGGATGCCGAAGACTTCTCGGATGATAGAAGCCCAAAGAGATGTGTTGAAGATCGTTCCCTGCGGAGACGAAGTGACGAACGAGTCCCAGGCTGGGTATTCAGACTCGGCGAGCGTCCTGATGGAAAGATCAGGCATGGAGGAGGGGAGAAGTTCGGGTTGGTGCTATCTAAAGTCAACCTCTCCTAAATCCCCTCCTTGTCAAGCCTGCTGCCGGCAGGCAGGGAGGGGACGAAAGGGGAGGTCAATTCTATTCACTGAAAATCATCCGGCCTTACGGTGTGCACTTCACAGAATATAGCGACTCAGGTCTCGGTTTAAAACAATCTTGCCGAGCTTCTCGCGAACCATCTCTTGTGTGATATCCACAGTTTTGCTTGGAGTCTTGTCGGGCGAATCGTAGAGGATATCCTCGAGCAGGGTAGTCATGATCGTGTGAAGTCTCCGGGCTCCGATATTCTCCACCTGCTCGTTCACTTCTGAAGCGATCTTCGCGATCTCGAGGATTCCATCATCGGTGAATTTTAGTTTGACTCCTTCCGTCTCGAGGAGTGCAGTGTACTGCTTGATGAGAGCATTCTGCGGGAGGGTGAGGATCTTCACAAAATCGTCCTCAGAAAGGCTGCTTAGCTCGACGCGAATTGGGAATCGGCCCTGCATCTCTGGGATCAGGTCGGATGGTTTTGACGCATGGAAAGCGCCCGATGCAATGAAGAGGACATGATCGGTCTGCACCATGCCGTACTTCGTCATTACATTAGATCCTTCGACGATAGGGAGGAGGTCACGCTGGACGCCTTCGCGAGAGACATCCGGCCCCACCGACGCTCCCTTTGACCCGGCGATCTTGTCAATTTCGTCGATGAAGACAATCCCGGAGTTCTCAATGCGGTGGATAGCCTCGCGCACAACGCTGTCCATCTCGATCAACTTCTGCGCTTCCTCCTGTGCCAGGACGGCACGCGCTTCTGCGACGGACATCTTTCTTTTCTTGAATTTCTTTGGCATCAGGTTGCCGAAGATATCCTGAATGTTTACGCCCATTTCCTCAAGACTGACAGGCCCGAACACTTGCATGACGGGGAATGCCTCTTGCGGGACGTCTACCTCGATCGTTCTCGAGTCGAGTCTCCCTTCGCGAAGCTGAACGCGCAGGCGCTCACGTGTCTTGTCAAACATTTCTTCATCTGACTCCGCTTGATCAGGAGTTGGAATTCCCACTGATTTCGCTTTCTTGACAGGCGGAAGAAGGATGTCGAGGATTCGCTCTTCGGCAAGGTCTCGCGCCTTGTCCTGCACGATCGCCGTCTTCTCTGCCTTCACCATGTTCACGGCAATGTCGGTCAAGTCACGAATAATCGACTCGACATCGCGGCCCACGTACCCAACCTCAGTGAATTTTGAGGCCTCGACTTTGAGGAACGGAGCAGACGACAGCTTTGCAAGTCGTCGTGCAATCTCTGTCTTCCCGACTCCGGTTGGACCGATGAGGATGATGTTATTCGGCATGATCTCCTCACGCAGTCCCTCGGGCACCTGAAGACGCCGCCAGCGATTCCGGAGGGCGATCGCAACTGAATGTTTTGCATTCTGCTGACCGATGATATATCGGTCGAGTTCCTTCACAATCTCGCGCGGCGTCAATTCCTTCCCATTATCTATAGCAACGGTAGGCCCCGCTGAAAACGGGGCAAGCTTCGGTACTCGGTTGGTCATAATTCCTCGATGACGAAGTTTCGATTTGTATAGATGCAGATGTCGGCGGCTGATTCAAGCGCCTCTCGCACGACCTCTTTTGCAGACAGCTTCGAATGTTTCAGCAGCATGCGCGCGGCGGCTAAAGCATAGGCGCCCCCGGAACCGATTGCGACAATCCCGTCGTCTGGCTCGATGATGTCTCCCGTCCCCGAGACGATCAGCGCATGCTTGTCGTTGATTACGGCAAGGAGCGCTTCAAGTCGCCGCAGGTACTTATCCGTTCTCCAATCTTTCGCCAGCTCAACAGCCGCACGGTCCAGGTTTCCGCGATATTGTTCAAGCTTCTCTTCGAAGCGCTCGAAGAGGGTGAAGGCATCCGCCGCAGCACCGGCGAAACCCGCGAGGACTTCGTTGTTGTGCAGCTTGCGGATCTTGTTCGAATGCTGTTTCATGATGGTGCCGCCGATCGTCACCTGTCCATCCCCACCGAGGGCTGCTTTTCCGTTCCGTCGGAGGCCGATCACTGTGGTTGACCTGATGAGTGGTTGCATGGTGTACTGCCCTTGTGGGAGTTAGATTTTCCTTCTCAGACGAGCGACAGGGATCATCATCTGCTCGCGGTACTTTGCAACGGTCCGGCGAGCGATGTTCAAGCCTTCCTTGTTCAGCATCTCGGCGATTCGGTCGTCGCTGAGCGGCTTGTGCGGCTCTTCTACGTCGATAATCTCTCTAATCTTCTTCTTGACCTCTTTGTTTGAGATTTCTTCTCCAGTCACCGTCGGGATCGAATCGCCAAAAAAATGTCTGAGAGAGAACACTCCATACTCCGTCTGGACGTATTTTCCATTTACGACGCGACTGATCGTCGAGATGTCCATCCCGATCATCTCTGCAATATCCTTGTAGATCAGGGGTTTGAGGTTCTCACCAGTCTCAAAAAATTCGCGCTGGCGCTGGATGATTGCCCGCATCACATTCATCATTGTCTCGCGGCGTTGGTGGATTGAAGCGATGAACCACTTTGCCGCCTCGAATTTCTTCCTGATGAAATCCTTTGCTTCGCTCGAGACGTTATTCTTCCTCCTGCCGGCGATCATCTGCTGGTACGCCTTGTTCACTCGAAGGGGCGGGACGTTCCGGTCATTGAGGATGATGATGAACTCGCCATCGTCGTTCTGCACCAGGAAATCCGGCACTATGTAGTTCTCTGCGGGGGTGAATTCGCCTTCCCCGGGCTTGGGATTCAACCGCTGGATGAGCTCCACAGCCCCTTTCAAAGCATCCATGCTGATATTGAGCTTCCTCGCGATCTCTTCATAGTGCTTCATCGTGAATTCTTCATAATACTTTTCGACTATCATGAGTGCGATGGGCTGCGTTGCGGGATCGAAATTGCCCGCCTTGAGCTGGACCGTAAGGCACTCCTGCAGCGACCGTGACCCGATGCCAGGTGGATCAAGGTAGAGAATCTTCTGGAGGACTTCCTCTGCCTTTTCCGGCGTGAAGCTGAGCCCATCTGATGCCTGGACATCGTGCAGGATCAATGAGAGGTCTCGACGAAGATATCCATCCTCGTCAATGTCGCCGATAATCTCGTCTCCGAGGATCAGTTCTTCATCGGTCAAATCGAGAAGCCTGAGCTGGCCCATGAGATACTCAGCCATGCTGACACCGGCGGGCGTTGGAATCTCTTCTCGCTCTTCGTTGCCGTCACCTCTGGGTGCTTTGAAGCCCGAGGAATCATCGTTCATGAAATCTTCAATTGTGTAGCTTCCTTCCTCAGCCCCGTCTGTTTCGGCCTTGCTTTCAGGTGTAGTGGTCTCCTCAGTTGTCGCTTCTCGTTCTCCTTCCTGCTGGGTTGCGAGTTCCATCTCCTCTTCCACAGATTCTTCCAGAAGAGGATTCAGATCGAGCTCGGTCTTAATGCGCTGTTCGAGGGCGAGGACGGGCAGCTGCAATAGCTTGAGATATTGGACTTGCTGCGGTGAGAGTTTAAGCTGAAGGCGCTGCTGCTGCGAGATGATTAACTTGGGTCCCATTGCTTCGACAACACGCTCGGTAAACCTCGTCTTCTCTAAGTAAGCAAAGCTGTTTTTCTTGCACTACGAAATTAAGAAATAGTTTTGAAAGAAGAAAGCAAATTCAAAATCTGACAAACATCTTCCCGGGAAGCTGTTTCACAATCCCTTTGAATTCGAGGCTTAGAAGATTGACAAGCGCGTCTGAAGTCGCCAGTCCTGTTTGCGCTGCAATTGCATCGATGTGGAGAGGTCCCGACCCAAGGCAGTCGAACAGGCGTTTCTCAAAAAGTGAGAGAGGGATTTCGATTTTCTTTTCCTCGGTCCTGAGACGCGGCCTAAGTTTTGTCTGGAGTTCGCTCACTATGTCGTCGACCTGTTCTACGAGCTTCGCTCTTCCTTCTTTGATGAGTAGGTTCGTCCCTCTGCTCCGATTTTCTGTGATGGGACCCGGGACTGCAAACACCTCCCGGTTTTGGTCGAGGGCGGTGCTTGCCGTAATCATTGCGCCGCCGGTCTCTGTCGTCTCAACGATCAGGGTTCCCAGTGCGAGTCCGCTGATGATTCGGTTGCGCCGCGGGAAGTTCACCGCGTCGGGCTTTGCGCCCATCTCGTACTCTGAGAGGATTGCACCCTTGTGATAGATCCTTTCGGCTAGTCGTTTATTCTCGGACGGATAGATGACATCAATCCCGGAACCAATGACTGCGAGCGTTCTGCCGCCTGCTTTGAGAGCGGCTGTGTGGGCGGCTGTGTCGATTCCCCGTGCGAGTCCGCTGACGACAGTGATCCCCATCCCGGCGAGCTGCGCGCTGAATTTTTCGGCGATGATCTTGCCATACGTCGTTGGTGTCCGAGTGCCGACAATCGCGATTGCATAGATGTCGTCCGCGGTAATCGAGCCGAGGACGAATAGAAAAGCAGGAGGGTCGAAGATTTTCTTAAGAGGATCCGGGTATTCCGCATCCCAGAAGGTAACGATCCTTCCTTCAACCCTGTTGAGACGAGCGAGTTGCTGGTCGGCGAATTTCCTGCCGTCCTTGAACCGTGAGATGCTCAGGGCAGTTTTCTTGTCAACTCCATTTACTTTGATCAATTCCCTCGGGGAAGCGCAGAGAACAGCGGCAGGATCTTCAAAGTAGGAGACGAGTGCACGAAGACGATTTGATCCGACCCCCGGCACTGCGGATAGACTTAAGAGGTCTCTGATCTCGAACATACTACACGAGGTAGATGATCAAGCGGTCACTTCGATGCCGTCAACCACCGCGACGATTACGGAATGGACTGGGACATCTGCGCGCTTCAGGATTTGTTGCGCCGAAGCGCCTTCCTGGACGACAAGGACATTGTCACCCACTCCAGCGTCGACGGTGTCGAGAGCTAGAATATCACGTCCAGTGAATGCACCTTCCAAGCCCACTGGCTGTACAACGAGGATCTTATAACCCTTGAGGTTTTTGTTCTTCTGGGTGGAAACGATGGTGCCGACTACTTTTCCGAGGATCATATCCTGTCTGAGGAGGAAAACGTCTCTGGAATCTTAGGAATTTAGGTGCTGAAAGTCAATACCCTGGCGGCTTCATGGAATTCGAGCAACGTCACGGGCAAACTTTTCTACAATGTCCTGTGCTTTCTCAATTGTGCTTGCTTCGCCGATTATCCTGAGAATCGGCTCGGTGTTTGACTTCCTCAAATTGATCCAGTGGTCTTTGAAATCCAACCTGAGACCGTCATCAGTGTTGATCCTTGCCTCAGCGTAGCGACTGCTCATCTCCGCAATGATTTTCTCAAGAGAACTGGTGGTCAACTCAACCTTCTTCTTGTAGATGTGATACTCAGGAAGCGACTTCTTCAGATCGGAGATGCGTCCACCAAACTCGAGGAGGTTCTGAATAGTCAGCGCAATACCAACAAGAGCGTCTCGCCTCAGATGAACCGCCGGAAGAATCACTCCGCCGCTGCCCTCGCCGCCAATCACAGCACCGACCTCCTTCGTTTTCCTTGCAACATTAAGCTCACCCACCGGCGTCCGGATCACTTGTGCTTGATACTCCGCTGCAATGTCGTCAACTGCCCGAGTGGTCGAGAGGTTGACGCAAACTTTCAAATTTTGTTGTCCCTTGGTGTTCTCTTTTCCAAGCACATATTTTATGCACGAAGCAATTGTGTATTCCTCGCCGAACGGCTTTCCCTCCTCCGTGATGAGGACGAGTCTGTCTGCGTCTGGATCCACCGCGATGCCCAGGTCAGCTTTTTCCAGTCTGACTTTCTCACTGAGGTCTCCGAGGTGTTGGGGAAGCGGCTCCGGGTTGTGCGCAAAGATCCCATTCGGCTCACAATTCAGTGTGATCACATCACAACCAAGGTCTTGCAGCAGCCGCGGCACGACAACACTGCCCGAGCCATTCACACAATCCACAACGACCTTAAACCTGCGGTTCTTTAATCCGGCAATATCGAGATAGGAAAGTGCTGTGACGCTTGTGCGATGGTGGTCGAGGAATGATTCATCAAGCTGGTAGTTTCCGAGCTTGTCCCATCCGACGTAGTTCTTTGTTTCCTCTTTCAGCAGGTGCTGCAGCCTCTTGTTCGCCGTCTCGTCCAGGAACAGGCCATCGTCGCCAAAGAATTTCAGCCCATTCCACTCAACGGGATTGTGACTAGCGGTGATCGAGATGCCTCCTGCAGCGTGAGACTTCTCCACTGCCAGGCCAACCGTCGGAGTTGGAGCAACTCCGACCGCGATGACATCGAGACCCATGGCAATCAACGTCGAGCTTGCAAGGCTCGCAAACATTCTGCCCGATGTTCTTCCATCTCTTCCGATGATGATCGGACCGCGGCCGCAGAATTCACCGAAGGCCGTTGCCAGTTGCACAAGCACATCGGGAGTGAGCGAATCACCGACGATGCCACGGGCACCAGAGATTCCAATGATCAGGGTTGTCATTAAGGAATGATCAGAATTTCCACAGGAGGTGCCCACAAATTTACGCAGCCGAACGAAGAGAATCAAGGCCTAACTCATTCTCAGCGAGATAGAATTCCGTTCTCTGACGTCTACTTGAATCTTACTATATAATTACTTAAGTTTTCGCGTGTGAGTGCATGAAAGGCTGATGCATGCATCTCAGTGACGACGACAAGCGAGAGTTGCTTCGGATTGCACGAAGGTCAATCGAGAGTGCAGTCCGTGGACACGGAATCCCGATTCCGAAAACGACATCGCAAGTGCTTCAAGAGCCCTGTGGTGCGTTCGTGACAATCACAGAACGCGGCCAGCTGCGGGGCTGCATCGGTTATACTGAGGTGGCAAAGCCGCTCGCAGAGGTCGTGAGCGAGGTAGCGACTAAAGCTGCACTCGACGATCCTCGTTTTCCTTCCGTAAGCGAGGATGAGCTGGAACAGATTAGCCTTGATATCTCGGTTCTGTCGCCCCTGGAGAAAATCTCGGATGTGGAAAAGATTGACGTCGGTAAGCATGGTCTTCTCTTAGAGCATGGATACTTCCGCGGCTTGCTCCTTCCGCAGGTTGCCTTGGAATACAACTGGGACAGAGAAACCTTTCTCCAGAATACAGCTCGAAAAGCAGGTCTACCATCCGATGCGTGGAAGGACAAAAATACCACCCTCTATTCGTTTACTGCCGAAGTGTTCTCCGAAGAGGATTTCAAGACTGCTCATGACACCTGAAGGGGCCGACTCTTAATGCTTTCGAGGAGTTCTATACGCGAACCGGCAGTCGCGGGGATGTTCTACCCGGAGGACCGATTGACGCTGGATCGAGAGGTCGATGCGTTAATCAAGCGGGCTGAGGTCAAGAAGATCAAAGGCGAATTGCGTGGATTGATATCTCCTCACGCCGGGTATGTCTATTCGGGCTACACGGCGGCGAGCGGCTACAGATTGCTCGAGGGCAAGTCTGTTCAGACCGTCGTGATCATCGCACCGAGTCATCGAGAGTACTTCAGAGGGATCTCAGTTTTCTCCGGCTCCGCGTATAGCACGCCCTTGGGAATTCTCGAAGTGGATGACGAGCTTCGGTCGGAGCTTGTTCGCGACGGAGGGGTGATCGAGGCATCACTGTCGGGCCATCGCGAAGAGCACGCAATCGAAGTCCAACTGCCCTTTCTACAGAAAGTGTTGGCTGATTTCAAAATCCTTCCAATCGTCATGGGAGACCAACGAAGAGACTTCTGCGTTGCCCTCGGCAAGAGGCTGGGCGAGATTCTCAAGGGAAGAAAAGCGTTGCTGGTTGCGAGCTCTGATCTTTCCCACTACTACCCCTACGATATCGCCTGTAAACTGGATCAGGTCATCATCAATGACGTGCAGGAGTTCGGTGAGGAAAGATTGCTGGAGGATCTGGATAGTCAGCGGGCTGAGGCATGCGGCGGTGGTCCGATAGTCGCGATGCTTATTGCAGCGAGAGAACTCGGAGCTGATAAGGTCGAGGTGTTGCACTACTGCAACTCCGGGGATGTCACTGGCGATAAAGACGGTGTGGTTGGCTACCTTTCAGCGGCAGTAATGAAGGCAAACTGATGCTTCCGCGCGCTGATACTGCCACTTCTAAACCGATCCTCTCATTCATCGGGGCCGGAAGCGTCGGCACAGCCTTCGCGACCGCCCTCCACCGACGCAAGTATCCGATAGCCTCGATCATCAGTTCACGCATCGCCTCTTCAAAACGGCTTGCGTCGAGAGTCAAGGCCCCCATTGCATCTGTCCGCCTCGCCGACCTTTCTCCCGGCAGCCAGGTGGTGTTCATCACGACTCCCGATCAGCAGATTGACCAAACAACTCATTCCCTGGCAGCTCTGTCCTACCTTGATTTTCCGACGACTATCTTTGTGCATGCGTCAGGTGCACTTGAAAGCCGTGTTCTCGCGCCTCTTGCGGAGAAAGGCGGACACATTCTGGCGCTGCATCCAATTCAACTTTTTCCCCGCGGCACGGCGCCTCGACTTCTTGCCGGAAAACTCTCCCGGATCTATTTCGGCCTTGAAGGAGACGAGGTTGGGATTGCGACAGGAAAGGCTCTCGTGAAAGACCTCGGTGGCGAGGTTCTCTTGATCCCTCGAGAGCTCAAACCAGTCTACCACATTGCCTGCGTCATTGCCTCGAACTACCTCGTCGCGTTGATGGGTCTGCTGGAAGAGATCTCTGGCAAACTGGATCTCGAACACGCAGGTTTTATGGAAGTGTTTGGTCCCCTCATCGGTTCAACGCTTAATGCGGTGAAAACGTCTTCCCCTCGCCAAGCTCTCACGGGTCCGATTGAGCGTGGAGACGTAAAGACTGTCCGCCTTCACCTGCGTGAACTCAATCGTTCACTTCCATACCTCATTCCTTTCTACACTGTCATGGGGATGGAGACGATTCGCCTTGCGATCAAGAAAGGATCGCTCTCGACGAAACAGGCCGGTGTTCTCCTTGAGGCCATGAGCGATTACGTCCGGAAAGAGGCCATGGGCGAATTGATCTCCCACTATCAAGAGCACAAGAATTAGTCCTCTGCGAAATGCTAGTGGATTACCATACCCACACGAATCTCTGCAAGCACGCCGACGGTGTCGCTGAGGATTATGTGAGGAAGGCGCTCGATTTGGGATTCGACGAGGTCGGATGCTCCGGTCATTCACCCCTCCCGAACGGTTTCGATGGCGAACACCGAATGAGCCTTGACGAGTTCAAGGAGTTCTACCGCCCGATGGTAGATGACGTGCGGGAGAAATTCGATGAGAAGATCAAGGTGAGATTTGGGATTGAGGCCGATTATCTCCCGGGGACGGAGCAGTTTATGAAGAAGTTTCTTGAGGAGAATGATTTTGATTTTGTTATCGGCTCAATCCATTTCCTGGGGGACTGGGGGTTTGACAATTTCAAGAACGTTCTTCGGTATCAAGAGAAAGATGTGTACGAGGTGTACGTTGAGTACTTCAAGACTCTCAAGGACGCGGCGGGTTCCGGCATGTTTGACATCGTCGGCCATATCGATGTCGTGAAAGTCTTTGGCCACCGGCCGGATCGGGATTACGACGATGTACTCCGCGATGCGATGAAGGCGATCAAGGAGAACGGACTTGTCGTGGAGATCAATACCGCTGGTCTGCGGAAGCCCGTTCGCGAAGTCTATCCAAGTGTGAAGATTCTTGAGATCATCAAGGAGATGAAGATCCCTTTAACACTCGGATCGGATTCTCATACGCCCGGTGATGTTGGGCGAGATTTTGATCTTGCCGTTGAGCTCGTCAAGAAATATGGCGACGGGAAAATCACGGTCTTTGAGAAACGTCAGCGAAAGGAAGTATCCGTCTAAGCGAGAAGGAGGCCAACCGCTGGAGGATCATATACTATGAAGGCGCTCATCGCATCTGGTGGTCGGGGAACCAGGCTTCGACCGATAACACACACGCAGAATAAGCACCTCATCCCCATCGCCAACAAACCGATTTTGTATTACGCAATCGAGGCGGCAGTCAAGGGTGGGATCAAGGACATCGGAATCGTGCACAATGGCGACAGCCAGGAAGTGCCAGACTACGTGGGTGACGGATCGAAGTGGGGTGTGAGAATCACCTATATTCCCCAGCCCGAGCCCGGGGGCCTCGCGCAAGTTGTTGCCCTTGCAGAACCGTTCATCGGGAAGGAAAAATTCGTCTTCTACCTCGGCGACAATATGATTGTGACTGGCTTGAAGCAGTTCATCGAAAAATTCGAGAAGGAAGGGTGCAATTGCCTCCTGACATTAGCCAAGGTGAAGGATCCTGAAAGGTTTGGAGTCCCGGAGATCAAGGATGGCCGGATTGTTCGGGTTGAAGAGAAGCCCAAGAAGCCAAAGAGTGATTACGCTGTGGCTGGTATTTACTTCTATGATCACCACATTTTCGAAGCTGTGAGAAGTCTCAAACCTAGCGGACGTGGTGAGTTAGAAATTACCGATGCACACCAGTACTTGCTTGACCATGGATACAAGGTCGGCCACGCTGAGATCACGGGATGGTGGAAGGACACGGGGAAGCCGATCGACCTGCTCGAAGCCAATCGTCTCGTCCTCGATAACATCGCGCCGTGCATCGACGGGAAGGTGGATCAGCATTCTGATATTGCGGGCAAAGTCGTTATTGAGAAGGGCACAAGAATCGTGAATACCAAGGTGCGTGGGCCGGCAATCATTGGGAGGGAATGTGTGATCGATGACAGCTACATCGGTCCTTACACTTCGATTGGTGATCGAACACAAGTCAAAGACAGCGAAATCGAGTACAGCATTGTCCTTCGAGACTGCAAGATCCACAGCGTCGGCATTCGGATTGAAGGGAGCATTCTCGGGAACGATGTCGAGATTGTGGAGGCAAGTGGCAAACCCCGCGTTCACCGATTCATGATCGGCGACCAGAGCAGAGTGGAAGTGGCGAAATAATAGGAAGGGAACGACTATGAGCTGTCGTGGGAACAATGCCTCTGTCTCACATCCCATATCCTAGAATGGACTTCCGCAACCTCGTTGTTACTTCACGTGATCGCATAGCCTTCGTCACGATCAGTCGCCCTGAAAAACTCAACGCACTGAACGCGGCGACGAAGACGGAGCTCCTGGAGTTTTTCACGAAGATCAAGAATGATCCGGCGATTGATATCGTTATACTCACCGGCGCCGGAGAGAAGTCATTTGTGGCCGGAACCGATATCGGCGAGCTTACAGCCCTCGATGCGACATCGGGGAAAGAATTCTCAGAGACTGGACAGAACCTTCTTAACCTCATCGAGAATCTTGGCAAGCCTGTGATTGCAGCTGTGAATGGCTACGCGCTTGGCGGCGGGTGCGAGCTTGCACTTGCATGCCACCTTCGCATTGCCTCAGAGAACGCGAAGTTCGGACAGCCCGAGGTCAACCTCGGCGTCATTCCGGGCTATGGCGGGACTCAGCGGCTCGCTCGTTTGATTGGCAAAGGTCGCGCTCTGGAAATGATCTTGACCGGAAACCAGATCGACGCGAACGAAGCTCTCCAGATCAGACTTGTGAACAAGGTCGTCCCGCAGAGTGAACTCCTCGCGACTGCAGAAAACGTTGCGAGAACAATCCTCGCGAAGGGACAAGTCGCTGTCAGGATGGTCCTGAAGGCCGTGAACATGACGGAAGAGACGACCCAGAGTGATGGTCAGGCCCTTGAGGCATCGCTCTTTGGGGTATGTTGTGGGACGGAGGATTTCAAAGAGGGGACGAGGGCTTTCCTTGAGAAACGGAAGCCCGAATTCAAGAACAAATGATGTCAGCCAGAAGAATCTTTCTCGGCATTCTTGTTCTGCTCTGTCTTGCCGACGTACTCATTGCCCAAAGCAGTCTCTCTCCGGTAGAGGCGCTTCGTGTTTTGACTCCTCAAAATGAGCGATTCCAGTTCATCGCGAGTGCTGATGGACCTGATGCTATGAGGTTTAATCCGGCGAGCGTTGCGTCTTCCCGTGGGATTAATTTCCACTACAATGCATTCCTCGACCATGGCAAAATCCTGGAGCACGACCTATCACTTCAGAATTTCTTGTTCAACGTTGCCTACCGAAGGTCACTTGATCGCTCGACGGATTACCACTTGAATGAATATACAGTAACTCTTGGATTTGGGGTCCCGGAAGCAACTTTCGGTGCTTCAATCAACTGGCTCCGAAGTGATCTCCCGCACGGCTCGAACGGCAGCATCCTCAACCTGGGTGTTCTTCTTCGACCATTAGATCGGCTCTCCATTGCTGCTGTCAAGGGCAATATCAACCAGCCTGAGATCGGCGGTGCGAAGCTCGTAGGGGCGAACATTGTCGGAGTTGATGTTCGTCCACTCACCGAGACAGATCGCTTGATCCTGGCTGTCGATGCCTCATTGCCGAATGGAGGTCGAGTCAAAGACGACGTGACATACAAGCTTGGGGCGAACGTACTGATCGTTGAGGGACTGCGAGTGTATGGCGTCTATAACATGTTGCCGGGGCGAGCCACGGACATGTTTTCTCTCGGCCTACAGTTCTACATACCAAACGTTGACTTTTCTTACGATGCGGGGTTTGATCATGATAAGGAATACCAGAATGGCGTCGCAGGCGTGACCTTGTCTACAGAAAGAAAGAAGACCATCTTCAATCCTTAGCAAAAAAGGAGGATCCACATAGCAACCCAGAAAGAAAACAAAGAAGTGACAAAGACCCCACGACCCGCGGAGACCTCGGTCCTCATGGATAAGCTCGTCTCGCTGTGCAAGAGACGGGGTTTCATCTTCCAGTCAAGTGAAATCTACGGCGGCTTGAATGGCTGCTGGGACTACGGACCCCTCGGTGTTGAGCTGCTGAACAACATCAAGCAAGCGTGGTGGCAAGCGATGACCTACCGCGAGGATATCGAGGGCATCGACGCAAGCATCCTCATGCATCCGAAAGTGTGGGAGGCTTCAGGTCACGTAGAGAATTTCACCGACCCGATGGTGGACTGCCAGAAGTGCAAAGCGAGATTTCGACTGGACACGTTGTCCGAATCGTTGTCGAAGAAGCAAGTCAAATCACTAACTGAAGCAGTGCGACAGTTGATAGATGGACTTGAAGTGGACTCAAGGGTTTTCCATGATTATAGCGATGATGTTTTGATAGAAGAGCTCAGAGCGGGCCACACAAATTGGCGACAGGAAAAGCAACCACCGGAGCGTTTCAAGGAACACTTGATGAAAGAGTTGTTGGATCCGGGATGGGTGGAGAGGAACCTACCTTGGTTCTTTTCACAACCAGATATTGGGAAGGTGTCTCTTCAGATTATCTCATGTCCTCAGTGTGGGAACAAGGGGGCATTTACACCGGCGCGAAACTTCAACCTCATGTTCAAGACCTTCATTGGACCTCTCGAGGATAGTGGGGCTGTGGTCTACTTGCGACCTGAGACGGCCCAGGGGATTTATGTGAACTTCCTCAATGTTATGTCTGCGTCGCGGCAGAAGATTCCTTTTGGCATCGCGCAGATTGGGAAGGCGTTCCGGAACGAGATCAACACCAAAAACTTCCTCTTCCGAACACGCGAGTTCGAGCAGATGGAGATGCAGTTCTTTGTGAAGCCAGGGGAAGACGAGAAGTGGTTTGAATACTGGCGGAGTGAGAGGTTACAGTGGTTCCTCAATCTCGGGATGGTGAGAGAGAAACTCCGTTTTCAGCGCCATGAGGGAAAGCACCTTGCTCACTATGCAAAGGATGCCTATGACATCGAATTCGAGTTCCCATTTGGTTTTGGAGAAATCGAGGGCATTCATAACCGCACGGACTACGATCTTTCACGCCACCAAAAGTACTCAGGGAAGAACCTGACGTACTTCGACGAAGAGTCCAAAGAGCGCTACACCCCAAACATCATCGAAACTTCTGCCGGAGCCAGCCGGTCGCTGATGGCGTTTCTTGTCAATGCCTATGTTGAAGAAGAAGCCCCAACAGCAGAGGGCAAGATGGAGGTGCGGACGGTTCTCAGACTCCATCCGAGTTTAGCGCCTATCAAAGCTGCTTTCTTCCCGCTTGTCAACCGAGACGGGATGCCCGAGATTGCCAGGAAAATCGAACAGGACATCCGTCCGAAGTTCAAGGTGTTCTATGACGACAGCGGCGCAGTTGGCCGCAGATACCGGCGGCAGGATGAAGCCGGAACGCCTTTCTGCTTTACCATCGACTCTCAAACACTTCAGGACCAGACTGTTACCGTGAGAGACAGAGATTCGATGAAGCAGGAAAGAATCAATGTTGACAAGATTCTCAGCTATCTCCAGGAGCAGTTCAGGTGAACGCCACGGCAGTTTCCATGAAGCCGATCCCGAAGAGCCGGGACCGGCTTTATTGTCAACGGCAGTCGATTCAATACCTGTTGATGAAGAGGATGCGATTCTCTATCTTCATCTAAGCTCGGCAATCCACCACTGGGACTATGCACCTTCGCTCAATCTTCGTCAACAAGGCGAACAACCTCCGCGCTGGGTGGAGGATTGCGATATTTCTGCTCCTTCAAGTGTCGCTCTCACTGGGCCTCGTTGGCATCCTCCATGTTTTGCTGAGGATTCCACAAACAGTTGGCAACGCAGTCGCGTACGCGGTCCTCGTCGGAACCACCTTCCTCGTTCTGCGGCTTCTGGATCATCGCCCGTTCAAATCAGTCGGGTTGCCGCTGCATCCACGCCTCGGGATCGAATGGGGACAAGGTATTCTCTTGAGTCTGCTCATGATCTCCTTGGTGTTCGTTGTTCAGTTCGTGTTTGGGTACGTCCATCTCACCTGGTCTGGAGAAGGCGCTGGTGCTATTGCTGCAAGCTTGGCCACGTCGCTTCTCATCTTTCTCTGGTTTGGTTTTGGGGAAGAACTCCTCTTCCGTGGATACTTCTTTCAGACGTTGATTGAAGGAAGCAATCAGTATGTTGCAGTCTTGGCGATGTCAGCGCTCTTCGGAGCAGCCCATATTTCCAATCCCAATGCCACTGTGTTTGGAGTCGCGAACACGATCCTCGCGGGTGTTTGGCTCTCCGTGGCATATCTAAAAACGCGAACTCTTTGGTTTCCGACTGCACTCCACGCCACTTGGAATTTCTTCCAAGGTTATGTCTACTCTTTTCCGGTAAGTGGCATGAAGCTGGGAGGCCGCCCATTGTTCAGATTGGAACAGACCGGGCCTGAATGGGTGACCGGTGGTGCTTATGGGCCCGAAGCCGGTGTGCTTACGACGCTTGTTCTCCTCTTTGCTATCTTCTACATCTTGAAATCTCGATCGATCCGGGCCGGAGAAGGAATCTGGTTGCCTCCACTTCAGGTTCCTCCACAGGCTAGTTTCAGTGGAGTGCAATCGTGAGAATTCAGCTTGTCATCTTCTTAGTTCTTGCCCTCGTTGTGGCTGTTCATCCAACTTCGGGTCAGTGGGTTCAAGATTCTGTCTTTGACTACCATGTTCAGAAGGGGATTGATTACACGTACAATCTCGAATTCGATCATGCAAACCAGGAGTTTTCGGAGCTTGTGAAGCTGAAGCCCGACCATCCCGCTGGGCCATTCTTTCTCGCGATGATTGATTGGTGGAGAATTCTCCTCGACCTTGACGACGACTCCCACGATGGGGAGTTCTTCGATAAACTCGACAAGGTCATCGACATGTGTGACAACCGGCTGGACAAGGATGAGAACGACATTACAGCTCTCTTTTTCAAGGGAGGAGCAATCGGTTTTCGCGGTCGGCTCCACGCCAATCGAAATCACTGGATTCGTGCAGCGAATGACGGTCGCCGTGCAATCAACATCGTCCAGAAGGCGTACGAGCTTCAACCGGACAATGCAGATATTCTCCTTGGCATGGGAATCTATAACTACTACGCTGAGGTGGCACCAGATCGGTACCCTTTCCTAAAACCATTCATGTGGCTGCTTCCGAAAGGAGACAAAGCGAAAGGCATTGAGCAGCTTCGAGTCGCTTCGGAGCGCGCGAAGTACGCGAGGATTGAAGCTACATATTTTCTGTTGCAGCTTTACTTTTACTTTGAAAAGGATTATGCATCCGCGCTCCAGCTAGCGACTCAGTTGGCAGACAGATATCCGAACAATGCTCTCTTCCAGCGACTCCTTGGGCGGTGTGATATTGTCCTGAACCGCCTCAACGAAGCTCACGCGATCTACACCGAGGTCTTGAAGCATCATGATGAAGGTCGCGTGGGGTACAGCGAAACTGCAGCCCGCGAAGCGTACTACTACATCGGTCTGTACTACATGAGCGTTCATCAGCCAGGGGAGGCGCTGAAGCAATTTTCTCTTTGCGAGAGGCTTTCGGGAAATGTTGATAAACGATCTGCCTCGGGTTACAGGGCGATGGCGAATCTCCAGATGGGAATGGCTTTTGATCTGCTGAATAGGAGGGACGATGCCGTTCAATCTTACAGGCGCGTCCTCGCAATGAATGAGTTTGAGGATTCGCACAACAGGGCAAAGCAATACCTAGAAAAACCGTACAGGGGGAATTGAATGACACTCACAGTCATCCTGTTTGGCCTCATCGCTGTTGTGGCGGAAGTCGTCGGTGGGACAGTGTTGCTTGCACGACGACAGTGGCCTCGTCGAACTCAGGAATTCTTGCTCGCACTCGGCGCCGGTTTTCTGCTGGCACTTGTGTTTGCTGAGCTAATCCCCCGCAGTGTCCAGGCCCTCGGCGCAACGGCTGGACTTGTCATCATCCTCGGCTTCGCAACCATCCACTTCTTTGAGCATACAGTTGTGAAGCACTTACATTTCGGCGAGGAGGTCCACCCGGAAGTGATGGTGTCGAGGGCGGCAAGTGTTTCGGCGTTCTCCGGACTCTTCGTCCACGCCTTTTTCGACGGGCTGTCGATCTCGGCGGGAATGCACTTCCAGTTTCTTGTGGGGCTTCTCATCTTCTGTGCGATTCTTTTGCACAAGGTGCCGGAAGGTCTTACCATCGCGTCAATTATGCTGACGGCTGGGTATTCAAGACGCACCGTCTTGCTTGCGTCACTGGGAATCGGTGCCGCGACGATGATTGGAGTGCTAATGATCTTGATCTTCGCGAATGTCGATGCTCAGGTGACCGGCATAGCATTCGCATTCTCGGCTGGTGCCGCTGCATACGTTGGTGCGAGTGATCTTATTCCGGAAATCAATCGGTCGGAAAATCGAATTGCACCGATTGTTGTTTTCGGTGGAATGCTGCTCTTCTACATTACAGCCAAGTTTTTGGAAAAGGTGATAACAGGGTAGGAACTTAGAGGCTCAGGCCGACGGTGAACCGATGAAGTCCGCCAACCTTGCCCAACGAGGAGAAGGCGTAGTCGATCTTGTAGCGGTTCACGAGTACTCCCGCACCGAAAGAGAATCCCGCCAATCCGGCTGAAGTCCCGATCTTCAGATCGCGCCGCTGCAGGTTGTTGAACCCGAAGCGAAGCTTGAGTGCTTCACTGGCAGTGAATTCACCACCCACCGTGAACGCTTTGAATTTCGTCAGGAGATTTTCTGCCGACTCATTCAGCCTGTGAAAATCTAGATTGATGAGAAGTGGAAGATGCTCAAGGCGCTTGGAGAATCCTATCTTCAGATCCAGGGGCAGATCCTCTCGGGTGCTCAGGTACTCATTGATCTGGCGGCCCACATTCAGGAGGCTCGCCCCGATAGCGATATCTTGTTCCTCAATGACATACATTCCGCCAATGTCGACAGCAACGGCTGCTGACCGGCTGTCCGCAATGGATGAGTAAATGAGCTTGAGGTTGATGCCATAGTGAATTACGTCGTAGACCAGGTTGGAGTAGCCGCCAAGGAGCGCAAATTCGTTCGCATGGAATGTACCGAGATTGTTGCCAACTTCGTCTGTCTGTGTGAAACTCCCGTAGTTGATGTACGAGATGCCGGCGCCAAACCAACCCCAGTCCCGGAAGGGTTGGCCATACGCGGCATAGCCGGAGTTGATATCGAGGAGGTGCTTCAAGAAGCCGAAGGATGCTTGGCTTGACGTGAGAGTCCCCAGACCGGCAGGATTGTAGAAGATGACAGATGGGTCGTCGGTGATGGAAACGAAACTCCCTGCCATAGCAGCAGAGCGCGCTCCGTTGTCGAGTCGGAGAAAAGAGTACGTCGTGTTATTGTCTTGTGCTTGGATGGCCGTGACCGTGCATGCGAGAACGATCCCGCTCACGATTGCACGCACTCTCTGCTTCGTCTCAATCATTAGGCTCCTCCGTTGTCTCCAATCTATGCAAAGGACGCAAGAAATTCAAGCAAAAAACCGTTTGCAAGTCATGAGGGAAGTTTGTATATTTGGTTCACCAAGAGGAGGGAGAAATGAAAGAAGGGATTCACCCCGTATACAAGAAAGCGATCGTGACGTGCGTCTGTGGAAACACATTTGAGACGCGGTCAACTACAGGAAACCTTCACGTCGAAATCTGCTCGAATTGCCATCCTTTTTTCACGGGTCGACAGAAGCTCGTTGACTCCGCTGGAAGAGTTGAGAAGTTTATGAAAAAGTACGCAAAGAAGGTGGAAACTGCACCGGCAGAGGCCAAGGCATAGAATCTCTGCCGTCGCCTTTGATCACAGAAACGGAATGTATCTCTCGAATGCATTCCGTTTTCTTTTTGCCTTCCTCTTTCTTACTTGAGAGTATTCGCTTCCTCATAATGAAATCATAACAAATCTGCCCGGGGAAGAACTGAAATGAAAACTGCAAAGTCCAGGGCTTCTCATCTTTGTATCTTTGAGGATAACTTCTATCGTAGGTTGTTGCCACTCGTGTATTTTCGTCCCGTCTACGATCTTCGCTGCGGGATTCTCACCTTGAGGGAAAAGGTACTCAGAGAACACACACGCGTGGGCATTTCACTTCACTGTCGTTGGTACCTCGCTGATGTGATTCAAGAACAGTATCCTGATGCACAGATAAACCGGATTGATGCGGAGAGTTGCCTCTTTATCAACGGGAGGGTTCTGGCAGAGGAAAAGTTCTTGAAGAGAATCGAAGCGGCGATTGATGAGACCACAATCCTTGTTCATGACGGTGCTGTCGTCGCAGCATATCTCACGGGAGCTCATCTTGATTCGGTGAAGCTCAAGCTGGAAGGTTTGCTGAGCATCTCGGACTTTGGAGACGTCCCGAAGAAAGAGATCGATGTGCAGATGATCAATTATCCATGGGACCTCGTTTACAGGAACGGAGAGCAGATTAGTGCGGATTTCGTTGCGTCCACGAGAAGAAGAAATGGAAAGCGATTGGAAGGGAAAATCTACTCGGGTGTTCACCTTGTGAACAGGAAGAACATTGTCTTAGAGCGAGGTGCAGTTGTGAAGCCGGGTGTAGTCCTCGATGCAGAAGAAGGTCCGATCCACATTGGGAAGGGGGCGAAGATCTTCCCGAACGCGACGATCATCGGGCCAGCGTACATTGGGGAGAATACACTCATCAAGACAGGCGCGAAGATCTATGAAGGGACTTCCATCGGTGAGTACTCCAAAGTTGGCGGAGAGGTGGAGGAATCTATCATCCATTCATATTCGAATAAGCAGCACGACGGGTTCCTGGGCCACTCCTATCTCGGCATGTGGGTGAACCTCGGCGCCGACACAAATAACAGCGACCTAAAAAACAACTACAGCAGCGTGGCCGTTGAGATTGATGGACAAAAAGTCGATTCGGGGTTGCTGTTCGCCGGACTGTTCATGGGAGATCATTCGAAGAGCGGCATCAATAGTATGTTCAACACGGGGACGGTCGTCGGAGTCTGCTGTAACATTTTCGGTACCGATTTTCCCCCCAAGTATGTTCCATCTTTCTCCTGGGGTGGTTCGAAGTCATTGACGACATACGACCTCGAGCGCTGCGTGAAGGTTGCGGAGAAGGCGATGGAACGGCGAAAGAGGGTGTTGACCCTTGCCGGGAGAAAACTTATGGAAAGCGTCTTCGAGCTCACGAGAGAAGAAAGGCAGAGCAGAGGGCTGCCAGAATAGCAATCGCGTTTTGGAGGATAGGCACAAACCGTGGAGATGATGCAGTCAAGTCTATTGTATGAGGGGCCTCGCGGCACTGCGGTAAAGATCCTGAACCGCATAGAGCGAACCGATTCCTATCTCGACAAGCTTCTCGACGCAGAACTGCGCTCCGGAGAGTTGAATGACCTTGATAAAGGTCTGCTCACCGAGATTATTCACGGTGTCATGCGCTGGAAGTTGAAGCTCGACTGGGTGCTCACAGGTTTTTTCCACGGCAACTTCACCAAGGCCGAATCGAACGTTCGGAACTGTCTTCGCGTAGCTCTCTACCAGATTCTGTTTCTCGACCGCGTACCGCATTTCGCTGCCGCAAATGAAGCTGTAGAATTTATCAAGCGGATACGCGGTGAGAAGACGGGCGACCTCGTTAATGCCGTCCTCAGGAACATCCTTCGCAATCTCAGCAACATTCACTACCCGAGCCCTGAAGAAGACCAGATCAAATATCTCTCTGTGGTGTACTCACACCCGGCATGGATGGTGAAACGCTGGGTTCCACGGTACGGGTTTGCCGGGACCGAAAAACTCCTCATCGCCAACAACGAGAAGCCTGAGCTTACGCTCCGCGTGAACCGGCTGAAAACAGACGTTCAGTCTGTGCTGTCGTACCTCGACCAACATCAGGTGCCATATACGAAATCTGCGTACGCCGACTATTTTATCAAAGTCAAACACCTTGCTGACATATCACAGTCGGAGGCCTTCAGGCAGGGGCTCTTTACTGTTGAGGACGAGAGTGCGGGGCTTCCGTGTCTCTTGCTCTCGCCACAACCCGGGGAGAGGATCATTGATTTGTGCGCAGCGCCGGGAGGCAAGACGACCTTCATCGGAGAGATGCTGAAGAACACTGGAGAGATTGTCGCGGTTGACAGGTACGAAAGCAAGCTCCGCTTCATCAGAGAAAGCTGTGAGCGGCTCGGGATCCGCAACGTGAAAGCCGTGCTCGATGATGGGACCTCCTACCATGGGGAAATCGCCGACCGTGTGCTCGTTGATGCGCCGTGCACCGGGCTCGGTGTTCTCTCGAAAAAGCCCGACATAAAATGGAAGCGTGAACCCGAAGACATTGCCGGGCTGACTGCACTTCAGCTCCAGCTTCTTGAGAATGCCGCTCTTCTGGTGAAGCCCGGTGGAGTGATTGTGTACAGCACATGTACGATCGAGCCCGAAGAGAATTCTGGACTTGTGAAGAAATTCCTGACTCTTCATCCAAGTTTCGTCCTCGATGATCCAAGAAAATTTGTTCCTGCCGAACTGACTTCCGACGAAGGCTATGTGAGCACTCTCCCCAGCTTGCACCACATGGATGGCTCCTTCGCGGTTCGCCTGATCCGGAACATCTAATTAGCTGGCGCAGTATTGCATTTTCTCACTCCTTTTCATACTTTGGGCTCGCTTCGTGGAATCAATGTGCTCCTAAACGAGAGAAACGACGAATGAAACGAGCCGCTCTTATTCTTCTCTTTCTCATCTCCTGGGTCATTCTCTTTTATGTCGTGAAATCTCAGAAGAGCGAGAACATCCGATACCACAATGGGAACGTACCCACGGCTACGTTCTCGATTGCGGGGTTCGATTCCCAGACGGGTGATCTTGGGGTCGCAGTGCAATCGAGGTTCCCTAACGTTCGTGCTGTTGTCCCGTGGGGTGAGGCTGGAGTAGGAGCAGTGGCTACTCAAGCGTTGGCGAGTGCGAGCTATGGTCCAAAGGGACTCGCGCTAATGAGGAATGGTGCGACAGCTGAAGAAGCATTGAAGATTCTCATTGAGAACGACTCTCTGCGGGATGAGCGGCAGGCGGGAGTTGTGGACGCGAAAGGAAATTCCGCGACCTGGACGGGCAGGAACACGTTCGATTGGGCAGGGGGGAACGCAGGAGGAAACTGGGCTGGGAGAGGCGAGATTATCAAAGGGAGATTCTTCACCGCACAAGGAAACATCCTTGTTGGCAAAGAGACGATTGAGGCAATGGCGAGAACGTTTCAAGAGACAAAGGGATCGCTGGCTGACAAACTGGTTGCAGCACTCGTTGCAGGCGGAAAAGCAGGCGGCGACCGGCGCGGTGAACAGTCTGCTGCACTCCTGGTCGTTCGGAAGGGAGCTGGGTACCAGGGCGAACTCGATAATTTCGTTGACATCAGTATCTATGATCATCCACATCCACTACAGGAGCTCGAGCGGCTGTACAAAATGCACAAGCTCTACTTCTTCAAGACAGACCCGAAAAACCTGGTGAAGATCGACGAGAACCTGTGCCGAGAGCTTCAGCAAATAATGAAGGACCGTGGGTTCTACAAGAGTGACGTCACCGGAATTTTTGATGAGGGGACGAAGAAGAATTTGCAGGACTTCATGTACTGGGAGAATTATGATGAACGCGTGCGAAGTGACGACCAGATCGACAAAGAAGTGCTGCAGGACATCAGAAAGAATTATGAAGAATGGGAGAAGATGAAGAAGTAGGATCCATCTTGACAACTCACCAAACCCAGAAGATCTTATGGATATGATGAAGGCGGTGGTGAAAGCAAAGCCAGAGGCTACAAAAGAATGGCCTAAGGGGATGGAGTTGGTAGAAAAGGAAGTCCCCCAAATAAGAAACCCAAACGACGTGAAGATGAGAGTGGTCGCAGCAGGTATATGTGGGACGGACGTCGGCATCTACAATTCGAAGGAGTCTCTTCGGGAGGAAATGTCTGGACTGTCTGCTCCGAGTGTCACAGTCGGTCACGAGTTCTGCGGGAAGATCGTAGATGCTGGGCCAAAAGCAAAGAGGCATCTTGCCGAACTGCTCAGAAAAAAAGGGAAGCAAGGCCCTGACAAGGTTGGGCTCAAGAAGTTTATAGGTCGGAGGAGTGCTCCCGAGATCGCCCGCGATAGAAAGCTGCTGGGCTTTCTGGAAGAGCGGTTTCACTGCACTGCAGAGATGCATATCGCTTGTGGAGTCTGTTGGCAGTGCCGCCATGGGGAGAGACACGTTTGCCGCAACACGGTCATCAAGGGTATTCAGGAAGATGGCGGCTTTGCCGAATACCTCGTCGTCCCAGCGCAAAACGTTGTTCTCTTCCAGAATAGCGAGATCCCTGTCGAAGTCATTGCATTCATGGACGCGATTGGAAACGCGACTCATACAGTGCAGTCTGTTTCCATCAAAGGGAAGACAGTCGCGGTTCTTGGCTGTGGTGTCCAGGGACTGATGGCGATTGCTGTTGCGAAATACTCGGGTGCCTCAAAGATTTTCGCCACCGATGCTTCTCATGGTGAGTTCAGCCATGAAAAACTGGTGGCGAAACGGTTCAGACTGGCAAAGCTCTACGGGGCGAATTACACGTTTGATGTGAATATCGATCGAGAAAAAGAGCTTTTCTACAAGACTGTTTTGGAAGAGACTGCAGATACCGGAGTGGATGTCGTGCTGGAGATGTCTGGAAACTATCGGGCATACGAAGATGCTTTCAGGATTGTCCGAATGGGTGGCACGATCTCTCTTCTTGGATTGCCGGGCGGTCAGATGGTTGTCGATTTCTCAAAAGACATCATCTTCCGAGGAATCACGGTTCATGGGATCATCGGACGGAGAGTGTTTGAGACATGGGATCTCATGACAGAGATTCTCAAGAAAGGTCTCGCGAAGAAATTCATCGAGACTGGGTTCGTCTCTCATGACTTACCTCTGGAGGAATTCGAGAAAGCATTCAGTGCGATCATGAACGGTGACGCGCTGAAAGTGATTCTCAGACCTTAACTGTTTTTTCCCTTCCCAACGGAGTCCACTTACCGATGAACGTCAAAGAAATACTCACAGCAGAGATCAAGCGTCTCGAGGATAGCAAGACATACAAGTATGAAACTGCTCTCGAGAGTGCCCAGGCCGGGGTGGTAAAGGTTCGCGGCAAGGATGTCATTATGCTCGCCTCGAACAACTATCTTGGGTTATCGAACCATCCTGCGGTGAAGAAAGCAGCGGTGGAGGCGACAAAGAAGTACGGCTACGGTCTCGCATCTGTCCGGTTCATTTGCGGGACACAGACCATCCATCTGGAGTTGGAGAAGAGAATATCCAGATTCCTCGGCACCGAAGCCACCATCCTGTTCTCGTCGTGCTTCTCGGCCAACGAAGGATTCTTCGCCTCTCTCACGAACGAAAAGCTTGGCTTCGAGACGTACAAAGATGTGATTTACAGCGACCGGCTGAACCACGCAAGCATCATTGATGGGCAGCGCCTTTGCCGGGCTGACTCTGTTGACAAGAAAATCTATGAGCACAGGGATGTCGGGGGACTGGAACGAATGCTTGCGGAAGACAAATCGAATGATTATCGCTTTCGCATCATCGCTACCGACGGCGTCTTCAGCATGGAAGGTGACCTTGCACCTCTGCCGCAGCTCGTCGAACTGGCCAGAAGGTACAACGCCATCCTTTTCGTCGACGACTCACATGGTATTGGCGCACTGGGAAAGAGGGGGAGGGGGACTCCAGAGCAGCTCGGAGTCCATGGAAAAGTCGACGTCATCAGTGGCACATTAGGGAAAGCAATCGGAGGGGCTGCTGGTGGTTTCGTCAGCGGGACAAAAGAAATGGTTTCCTACCTCCGACAAAAATCACGACCGTACACGTTCTCAAATTCGCTCCCTCCGCCTATTGTCTTCGCAACTATGGCTGCACTTGACCTTCTTCAGAAAGATCCTTCCATTGTCAGACGGCTGCATGAGAACACGATGTTTTTCCGTCGAGGAGTGTCAGCGCTTGGCTACAAGATCCTCGAGGGAATCCATCCCCTTGTTCCCATCATGCTCGGTGAAGCTTCAGTAGCTCAGGATATGAGTGCCGCATTGCTCAAGGCCGGAGTCTATATCAAGGGGCTCTGGTTTCCCGTAGTTCCCAAAGGGGAAGCGCGGCTCAGAGCGCAGGTCTCTGCTGCCCACACGAAGAAGGACCTTGAGCGCGCACTCGACGTGTTTGAGATCGTTGGCAAGAAGATGAAAGTAATCTGACTCTGAGCTTATGGCTGAACCCGCCAAGGTCCGTTACCTCTTTGTTGATCTGTTGCGTGCCTGGGCCGTCATCCTGATGATCGAAGGGCACATCTTGAACAGTCTCCTCCGGCCTGATCTCAAAGAGACGACTGTCTTCAATGTAATCCACTTCCTGAATGGCATCGTTGCTCCCGCCTTCCTTTTTATGGCGGGGTTCACGTTCGCCGTCGCGTCTCAGCGGAAATGGGATGACTATCTTCACTTGCGAAAGCCTCTTTTCAGGCAGGCAGGGCGCTTGGGCTTCATTCTGATTCTGGCGTATGTCCTCCATCTTCCCTATTTCTCTTTGAGAAGAACAATTCAAGAGGCTACGCCGCAAGACTTGGCATCTCTCTTTCAAGTCGACGTTCTTCACACGATTGCCATCAGCCTTCTGATTCTGCTTCTCATTTTGATCATCGTCCGTCGTGAGAAGTGGCTGAGGTATTCTGCATTTGTTCTCACAGTGATCGTCGTTTTCTCGACACCAGTTGTTTGGGATTATGACTTCACGAAAGTCTTCCCGCTCCCAATCGCGGATTACTTTAACGCCAAACAACTCTCACTCTTTCCCCTCTTCCCCTGGGCTGGATTTGTTTTCTGCGGAACACTCGCATCTCAGTACTTTCTCTCGGCCCAGCAGAGAGGTGAGGAGAGAAGAATCATAAGAGGATTTTTCGTGACAGGGGCTGTTGTCGTGTTGGTTGGATATCTATCAGACAAGCTGCCGATTCAAGTGTATTGGACGTACGACTTCTGGCACACGAGTCCAAGTTTTTTCATGATCAGGCTCGGTATTGTGATGTTGGCGTTAAGCGGAATGTGGTGGTATGAAAAGAAAGTGACCCCCAGGCCTGGGTTCATGCAAGTGATTGGACAGGAATCGTTGTTCGTTTACGCTCTCCATATCATCATCGTCTATGGGACGGCGATTCCGAATGGAAGCCTCGCGCAGATTTTTGGGTCGAAACTGGATTTCGCTGAATGTCTTGGCGTTTATTTAACCCTGACGGTCTTCACGTGTCTGATCGCAATGGTGTGGCACTACCTCAAGACGAATCGGAGAGGGCTCTCGCGCGTAGTTCAATATGCGACTGTGGGCGTTCTGCTCTACTTCTTTGTAACGAGGCCGTATTGAACGGTTTACCTCCTGAGCGAGGCTGATGGAAGATGCGGAACGATTGCCGAGCAGAGTCGGTTTAGGATAGTGGACTCCATGTATTGGTCAAGTCAATTCCACGACTCCAGTACATTGATTGTCCGGGGGATTTTGGCTATAGTTACTCACAAATCGAGTGTCTGGACTCCGTGAAAGTGAATACCCAGTGAAACCTCTGACAAAAGAGAATATCCTTGAAGCACTCAAGCTTGTGAAAGACCCAGATCTTCACCGCGATATCGTGTCTCTGAACTTTGTCAAAGACTTGAAGATCGATGGGAAGAATGTGAGCTTCACGTTGGAGCTCACAACTCCAGCTTGTCCGGCGAGAGATGAACTGAAGACCGCTTCTGCGAAGGCCGTTCGCGAGAATATCGAAGATGTTGGTGATGTGCTCGTGGAGATGGCCTCGAACGTACGTACACACCAGAGTCAGCAGCGCGAAGCGATCATCCCCGGAGTGAAGAACACAATCGCTGTGGCGAGTGGGAAGGGTGGGGTTGGAAAATCGACCGTTGCTGTAAGCTTGGCCGTTTCCCTTGCGATGGATGGTGCAGAAGTTGGGTTGATCGACTGCGATGTCTACGGTCCAAGCATTCCTCTGATGATGGGGATAGGCAGACGACCAGAGATGAAGGACGGCAAGCTGGTTCCTCTTGAGAACTATGGAGTGAAGCTAATGTCCATCGGTTTCCTCGTTGATCCGATGCAAGCTGTGATCTGGCGCGGACCGATGGCCAGCGGGGCGGTAAAACAGTTCATGTCCGATGTCGAATGGGGAGAGCTTGATTATCTCGTTTTTGACCTTCCACCGGGTACCGGAGACATCCAGTTGACCCTCGTTCAAACGGTCCCTCTTACTGGCGCCGTCATCATCACGACGCCGCAGGACATTTCATTGGCTGATGCGCGGAAGGGATTGAAAATGTTCGAACGTGTGAGTGTCCCGGTCCTTGGAATAATCGAGAATATGAGCTACTTCATCTGTTCGAACTGCGGCCATCGAGAGGAGATCTTTGACTACGGTGGGGGGAAGCGCACAGCCGAGGAAGTGGGCGTTCCTTATCTCGGTGAGATACCGATTGACACGAAGATTCGCATTGGGGGAGACCTCGGGAAGCCGATTGTAGTTGCGGAGCCAGCTTCACCGAACGCACAGATCATCCGTCACATAGCGCGCAATCTCGCAGCACAGGTGAGCGTACGGCACCTTGCCGAGCCAGGGGACGACAGAGTTGAAATCTCAATTGGCGTTCCGGAGAAATGAGAAGTGAGTCGCGCTGTTGAAGTCGATGCGTATCCTTGGACACTAACCTGACTATCGCTATGGGTGAAGACCTACATCAAAAGATACTTTCTGTCCTTGAGGGGATCCGCCCTTGCCTGAAAATCGATGGCGGTGACATCGAGGTGGCTGATCTTTCTGACGATGGCTTTGTCAGACTCCGCTTTCTCGGAGCGTGCTCAAGCTGTCCTCTCTCGCCGATGACCTTGAGAGCTGGAGTCGAGCGGACTCTGATGTTGGCCCTCCCTGAGGTCAAACGAGTCGAACAAGTCAGTTGAGCCCCGCTTAGGCTAGCCCTCTCAAGTCCACTTCCAATTCTTTCCCGCTCGTAGGTTAAACGGTTCTGCCGGGCCTCCTCGCCGCTGTAATCCTCGCTCAGTTCCTTGTCTTCCGAAGGTGGATGGCACCTTTGGTTTCATCGCTTGCGAGAGATTCTCGCTGTCCTGGGCTTCTGGGCTTTTCGCCGACCTGCAATTTCGACGGCGAGTCGAATCGCTTCAATCATGCTGCCAGGATCTGCTATTCCTTTTCCCGCGATGTCGAATGCAGTCCCATGATCCGGTGATGTGCGGACGATTCTCAAGCCAGCCGAGAAATTGACGGCTTTCCCGAACGAGGTCATTTTCAATGGGATAAGTCCTTGGTCGTGATACATGGCCACGATTGCATCGAACTCCTTATGACGCTGGTTTCCAAAGAAAGCATCGCTTGAAAATGGCCCTGACACTTGAACGTGTTGTGTCTTTGCAAGTTCGACGGCAGGGGTAACAACGCGCTCATCTTCGCTTCCGAACAGCCCGCCCTCTCCTCCGTGCGGGTTGAGTGCGAGGACGGCCACCTTCGGTTTGCGGATTCCAAAGTCGTTCATGAGCGTGTGGTTCACAACCGTTATGGAACCAAAGACCTTCTCGATGGATAAGGATACCACAACATCCCGAAGAGGAACGTGAACAGTGACGAGACCAACACGAAGCTCCTTTGATACAAGCATCATCGTCACATGGGTCGACTCCGTGAGCTCGGCAAGAAGCTCCGTTTGGCCGGGATAGGCGTAGCCGGCGAGGCTCAACGCCGATTTGGAAACTGGTGCAGTCACAAGGGCAGCGGCCTGTCGTTGGAGGCAAAGTTCAACTCCCTTGTGGAGGGCAAGACCCGCGGCAGTTCCTGCAATAGGCGTGACTTTTCCGACCTGAATATCTCGAGGGTGGAAGATCCCTAAGTCAAAGACCTGGATCGATCTTCTGTCTGCTTTGCTGGTGGGGGGCTTGAGTGTTTGCAGGTTCAGCTTGATCTTCAATCGCTTCGCGTGCCATTGAAAGACGTCGAGAGGACCGATCAAGAGAGGTTGACAGTATCCTCGGACTCCAGCAGAGGCGATGCTCTTGAGCACCACCTCTGGCCCAATACCATTGAAATCACCGATTGTTATGGCAATAACTGGTTTGTTCATGACTTTTCGGAGGAAAGCAACTTGTAGTTCCCCGATCTGCTTTCGTCGATGAACACAAACTTCAATTGGAGGTTCTCGTAGTACCAAACTTCTTTCGGGGGAGCGTTTGGAGTGAGAAGCCGGTCGGTCTTCGTCGGAGGACCATAGAGAATGTATACTTTCCCCCGGTCCGTATCGATCCCATCCGCGTGGCTCAGAGTCCTGAAATTCTCCAGGGCATAATCGCACCTCTGATAGTACTCTGCCATTTCCTCGTTGTAGGCAGTGCTCGGAGTCGGGTCGCGCTTTTTCCAGAAGATCTCGAATTGCTTCTTCATATCGTCGTCAGACAACTTCATGAACTCTTCAAACTCCTTTTCGCTCATCAAATACTTGAGAGCCTCAACCGCCAGCTTGATGTTTGTGAGAGTGCGAGGCATATCAAGCCACCTGATCGCAAAAGACTTCCGGCTGACAACCTTTCCCAAGCTTTTGACTTCGACATCGTATCGCCCCCATTGCAGCGTGTCTCCACGGATCTCAACAAGGTATGTGTTCACTCGAGGGCCACTCCTGCTCGGTTGGAGAGAGTACGATAGGATGGAGTCTCCTTCAGGTTTCTCTAGGCGACGATTGGTCAAGCGAGGATCTGATTTGACACTGTCCTCCAAGACGATGAGCCTTTTGTTTGTGGGATCAAGCTTGTGAATTGAGTAGTGCACTGTTCCCGCGGAATCTCGATCGCCGGTTGACTGGAAGAATAGGGTGAACTTCTTGCCAAAAATCGCATCGCCTCCGAGGTTCACGGGGTAAGCACCAACCAACGAGTCATTCCGAATTTCCAGTTGATCTAGGAACAAGATGTTGGAGAAGACTTGGGCCGAATCACTGAACCTCTTCAATGTGATCTGTCGGTCACGATCGACGATTCCCCTCCTCGATTCAAGGTCGTTCACTTCGAAGATGCTGTGGTAGATGCCCGGCTGGAGGGTGAACGAAAAACTCCCCTGAACGGCCGCGCGGCTCTTACCAAGTGGTGCTGCACTCTCCCCGTAGTGAAGTTCTTTGTGAATGATGTCATGAGCGACCGAGAGGTCACGAGAATCCAGGATTTCCACACTAATCTCGCCGCGCGCGATGAAGTCGCTTAGGTTCGATTCAGAGCGAACGAAGACAAAGAAATCGTAAGGGATGTTGAAGTTGAAATCTACACGGCTCTTCGCGGTGTCGTCGGCTACGAAATTTAGAGCTTCAAAGAAGATCGACGGTTGAATGGGCTCGACTTCGCGTTCCTCTTGAGCCTCAAGATCCCTCAGGGATAGTGAGATGCTCAGGCCAATGCCTGCGCTCAGGAGGAGAAATCTTGGTAGCCTGGCCATGTTGGAGGATCTTCAATTGCTCTTCAAATCGTGAGCGATGCTTGTTCCCTGCGGTGCGACAATCTTTCCTGGGTTGAGGATTCCTTTCGGATCGAATACTTCCTTCACGGATCGGAAGAGGCTGTAGACCTCCCGACCATACAGCCGCTCGAGAAAAGGGGTACGCACATATCCATCTCCGTGCTCACCACTCAATGTTCCACCCACGGAGATTGCAAGGTCGAAGACTTCACCCGCGACCACGTCGAGAAGAGCCCTGTGCTCCGCTTTGCGAAGGTCAAGGAATGGCTCGCAGTGGATGTTTCCCACACCAGCATGGCCGTAGATTGAATAGGAGATGTCGTGCGAACGAAGTATCGATGCGAGCTTTCTCGTGTACTCAGGGAAAGCTTCGATAGGAACTGTCACGTCTTCTATGAATGACGCTTTTTTGGTGTCGGTTTGCATTTCTTCAAGGATGTGAGTCGCTGCTTTTCTCATTTCCCAGAGACTTCCGAGATTCTCTGGGTTCACTCGGAATGTGAACGCCAGCCGAAGCCTTTCCAGAAGTAGCTGCCGAAGTTCTTCGAGTCGGCCTTGAGCCTCCTCCGCGGTTTCGCCTTCGAATTCAAAGAGCAGCATGGCCTGTGCGTTTTCCTCGATGAACCGTTCAACGATTGCATTTCTCCCACGCGCTAGGTCAAGGAGAGTCTTGTCCATCAGCTCCACTGCCACCGGGTTGAGCTGGAGCGAGGCAAGAACTGCCTCAGTCGTGATCTCGTGATTACGAAAGTAGGCAAGCCCGGAGGCTTTTGCTTTGGGAACGTCCGCGATTTTGAGTTTCGCGCTGACGACTATCCCAAGTGTGCCTTCTGACCCCACCAGAAGCTTTATCAGATCGACGCGATCTGGTTCCACAGCATCGAGGAGATTATAGCCGGAGGAATTCTTCCTGACTTTCGGATAACGTGAGACTATGAGTTCCCTCTTGTCGAGAAGCAATTTCTCAAGTGTCCCGTTGAAACGTGAGTCCCCTTGGCGGGATTTAGGATGGCGACTCGCTCCCTGCGCTCCGGGCGTCGTGCTAATCTCCATGACCTCCCCATCCGAGAGAACAACTGTCAGGGAGAGGACGCAATTCTTTGTAGCGCCATACTTCAGCCCGTGAACACCCGCAGCATTCGTGCCGATCATTCCTCCGATGACACATTGACTTGAGCTCGCGGGGTCAGGAGGAAGCAGTTTTCCGAGACCGGAAAGGCTTCGGTTCAAATCGTCAAGGAGCACTCCGGGCTCAACTCGCACCCAGTCTTCCTCAGGATTGACTTCCATGATCTTATTCAGATACTTCGCAAAGTCCAGGATAATGCCAAATCCAACGGCCTGACCTGCAAGGCCAGATGCCCCTCCTCGCGGGATGACAGGCACTTGATGGTCAAATGCATAACCCATGACTTTCTGCACGTCTTCACCAGTCCTCGGGACAACCACGGCTACTGGTCTGATCTTATAGATGCAAGCTGCCGTACTATAGGCATCTCGTGAGGCTTCATCGCAGAGCACATCACCCTCAATCATGGATTTGAGGTCTCGTTCAATTGACGAGGGAGTCATAGGCATCGCGTGGTAGTATGGACGTTGTGGTCGACTGGGTAGCTACGAACTAATCTAACAAGAGGGGTGGCAAAAAGCAAGACAAACGGGACGCTCTTTGGATAAGAAGTGGATAGATGGGGACAAAAAATCTGCCGCCCCTGAGTTGGAGCGGCAGACATAAGATCGGAGAAGGGGGGCCTAAAAGGTGGTCGTCAGTGTCCCAAGAGCTCGTCGCTCAAGAACTGAGCCTCCGAAGATCTCATAGTGTTTCCGATTCAGAAGGTTGTAGACGCTAGCCTCTAGATGGACGTTCTTCGTGAGCTGGTATCCGGCAGAAAGGTTAACTACTGTGTACTCCGGGATATCACCGTTAAAGATGCCGCCCGCCCACTGATACTTGTCTACCCATTTCGCTGCCAGTGACGCATCGTATCCTGCTCGACTCGAGTAGGAGAGACCCAAGTTGACTTTGTGCCTCGGCGTGTTCGGGAGGAGGACGTCACCCAACTGCTGTGATTTCACGTTGAAGTCGAAGTAAGCGTAGTTCGCGTCGACAGCGATTTCGTCGGTGACGTAGTATCTTCCGCCGAGTTCGAGCCCCAATTCTCGCACGTCGCCTGCATTCGTGTACGAATAGACTCCAGCGCGTTCACCATTCTCGAGTGTTGCAAGAAGAGGACCGAGCTGGGCGTTCAAACCAATGTAGCCGGCGCGCAATTGAGCCAGTGAAACACGCAGAGGATGGTTCGCTGGCAGGTTTAATTGGTTGTAGAGCGCCTCCAAGTCACTGAGGTTCTTCAGGATGGTTACCCCGCCATCCGTTAGGGTGTACTTGGGGTAAGCCGGATTCACATTGGGGAGGAGGGCTGTCACAAAATCCGTGAGGGTGTTCCAGTAAGCGTCAACAGTGACAAAGAACTTGTTCTCAACGACTCCCTTGTAACCTAGCTCTACACCGGTCACTTTCTCCACATCAAGATCTTTGTTCCCGATTGCGAGAATTCTCGTCAAACTTGAAAAATTCCACGGGAGATTGGAGGGGAGGTTAAGCGGAGTAACCGCGGCGCCGAGAGCACCCTTCACGGCAGCAAAGTACTGTTCAAGACCGCCTTCGAGTTGTCGCGGGCTGGCAGTTGGGGCAGCGGCATCCACTCGCAGAAACAGTTCCGAGTAATTAGGGACCTGAAAAGCGCGGTTGATCGTCAGCCGGAAAGAGTGATCGGCGTGTGGTGTCCAGACAAGCGCTGCTTTCGGAGACAACTGGTCCTTGTGAAGTGTGCTCCGGTCGAAGCGGCCGGCAACGACGCCTTTGAGTTGATCCGAAAAAATGTATTCTGCTTGCCCAAACACGCCACTCCAGTTGTCATACCGTGGGGAGGGGATCAAGGTAGCTTCAGTATTCTCATGCTGATAGCGGTGCGAAGCGCCCCACACGATTCGGAGTTGATCGTCGAGTGCACTGAACCTGTGCTGGAACTCGATATGCGCGTTTTCCGATGTTTCGTGCAACTCACCTCCTGATTGGAGAGAGTAATGCGGTCCAATTGCTTTCCTACCCCCGACCCACATCTGTGCAAAGAAGTGTTCAGATGAGTAAGCGGCTCGCCCCCAGGGCTTTCGTGCTTTCGGCACGTGGACTCGCCCGATGCCTGTGAGGAAGACTTCATTTTCAACTTGCGTTATGCCACTCTCGAAGGTCAGAAGCGATCCATCACTCATGTCCCTGTCGAGTCTGGCGCTTCCGTACACGGAAGAGAGTTGCTTCGGATCGTATATCCGCTGTTCAACGGGGAGGTTCGGATAGTCAAATGTCGCTTCGGTGAGGCCGGTTTTGGGATCAGTATGGATAGAGCCCGGCAGCGCGTCTGCAGCTGTGTGCGAGACTGTCCACGTGTCTGTCCGGACTCCTCCGAAGTTGAACTTGTAGCTCCAGTCACCCAGAACTGCGGCATGGCGAACATCTCCACGGAGTGTAGAGAGTTCACCGCCAGTGAACGAGATTTTCGTCCCGAGGATATCCTTTGGCGCGGGAGTGGTGATGCTAATGACGCCGTTGTATGCATTCGCACCATAGAGAGCTGAGCCTGGGCCTCTGACGAGCTCGATTTTGCCTAGATCCTCCAATGGCACAGAAAGCCCATTCCATTCCTGGACCCCGAGAAGTACGATGGCCAAATCACGACCATCGAGAAGCACAAGTAGCCTTCGGTTGATGGACTTATTGAACCCCCGAGTGTTGATGTTGAAGTCCTGTACTCCACTTTGGACGATATCCACCCCCGGCTGGCTTTCCAGCAACCTCGGCAGTTGGCCGTGGCTGACTTGGTTCTTGATTTCCTCGAGTCCAACGACACTCACCGCTGCTGGAGCCTCCGTTACGCGCTCCGGCCTCAGAGAAGCGCCGAACACGATCGTCTCGCTTATCGGTATCGCCCGCGATGAGAGTGCAGCGTCGACGGTGGCTGTTTCGTTTGCGCTCACCTTCACATCTGCAACCTCAACGGATGAGTAACCGATCGCCGAAAATGCGATTGTGTACACTCCTTCGGGAACGTTACGGATCGCATACTTCCCATCGTTTTCAGTCGCTGCTCCCAAGCTTGTTCCCTTGACACGGACGTTTATCCCGCCAAGGGCATCCTTGGTCTTAGCATCTGTGACCTTCCCGACAATTGTTCCGACGTCTTGAGCAAAGACTACGGAGAGTGAAAAACAAGTCAGGACCATAGTGAATAGAATCCCCCGAGCTGCTTTCCCCCAACCGTGGTAGGAATTGTCGTTCATCTTTGCTCCTCCTTGTTGATTTGCAGTTGAAAAGCGACTATCAGGCGCAACTCTGCGACGTAGCATAGATCACCTCTTGCGGAGGGATCCCCCAGGAATAAACGATCGCCCAAGTCACAGGGATCAGAGGCAGTAACTACTGTGGGAATTATCTGATTTGAAGTTTAGCGTGTGTCACTAACCCACGCTGGCAGCTTGATTCCGGAGACAAACGCCTCTTAATATAGGAGACTTGAAGAAAATGTCAAGTTCTAAATCGGGAAAATGTGTTCAGCCAAACGTCACTGTTCTCGATTCCAAGGAACAAGAAACCGCAGGTCAAATCAAGGCAGGAAAAGCGGAATGTCAATCCCAGCTTCTCAGAATTGGGAAGCAGAATGTTTTGTAGCTGTCGTCACGACTGATTCTTTTTCCAGTTCTTTAGAAACTCTACCAGCAATCTCACGCCAACACCCGACCCACCCTTCGGCGCGTACTCTAGTGGCTCTTCAAGGATAGCTGTGCCTGCGATATCAAGGTGCACCCACCTGTAATCGCGCACGAATTTCTTAAGGAACAATGCAGCTGTAATCGCGCCGCCCCATCGTCCGCCGACATTCTTAACATCAGCAACATCGCTCTTGATGAGTTTCTCATATTCTTCGAATAGCGGAAGTGGCCAGACGCGCTCATATGTCTTATCTCCCGCTTTCTTCAACGCATCCATGAGCTTCTCGTCGTTTCCCATCATGCCTGTCGCAAGGTGCGCCAAAGCAACAACGCAGGCTCCCGTAAGCGTTGCCAGATCGATGACGGCGTCTGGCTTGTACTTCTCAGCGTATCCGAGTGCATCGGCCAGGATTAATCTCCCTTCCGCGTCCGTGTTATCCACCTCTGAGGTCTTCCCGCCATAGTGTCGCACGATGTCTCCCGGCTTCACAGCCGACCCACCCGGCATGTTCTCAGTTGCCGGAATGAGACCGACCAAATGGACTGGCATTTTCAGACGTGCCACAGCCTCAAACGTCCCGATAACAGCTGCGGCTCCAGACATATCCATCTTCATCTCGGACATTCCGCTCGCTGGCTTGATAGAGATTCCCCCCGTGTCGAACGTCACTCCCTTGCCGACGAGGACAACCGTTCCGGCAGATTCTGAATGGCTCTCCCCATACTCGAGGATAATGAAACGGGGCTGTTTGGAGCTTCCCTGGTTTACGGCAAGCAGTCCGCCCATCCCGAGCTTCTCGATTTGCCTTTTCTCGAAGGCGGTCACCTTGAATCCATGCTCCTTGCCTGATTGCCGGGCAGCTTCCGCAAGAGATTCCGGATAGATCTCATTGCTCGGAGCATTCTCAAGGTCTCTCGCGAAACATGTCGCTTCAACAATGACTTGAGCAAGTTGGATACCTTGACGGATTTCTTTCGACTCTTTGGTGTCGTCGCTGATCAAAGCAAACCTCGTCACCTTTGTCTCTTTTTCCTTCTTCTCCGTGAAGTACTTGTCAAATCGATATAGGGCAAGTGCAGCACCTTCAGCGAGAGCTTGTGCAATGTCCTGTACTGACTCCTTTACGGTTGCGGTGATTGTGCTTGCTTCTGGAAATTCAACTGCCAGGCTCCGCAGTTTCAGGCTATGCGTGGTTTTTGCAGCGGTTGCTGCTGCCCGGCGAATTTTCTCCAAGGTCAGTTTCTTCTGTTCGCCCAGACCAACCAACATCAGTCTCCGCGCAGCCAATTTGCCTTCTGTGTAGAGTACGACAGTCTCACCCTCTTTTCCTTTGAAATCCTTCGTCTCAAGAAGAGACTCTATCCGGCCCTTCAAAACCTTCCTGAGTGCATTCATTCTCTCGTCAAACAGTTTTCTATCCTCGAATAAGAAGGTGCAGGCGACATCTGTCCTGGCTTTTTTTAACGATGTCTTTTCAGCAGAGAGTTTCATTTGGCAATCTCCGGGTTTTCAGAAAGTCACGTGGTTCTTATGGCCTACCAATCAGGCCTGAAACAAGCCTTGATTCCGTAAGGAGAGTTACTTCAAATATTTAACCGACCGCTCGAGGACAGCACGGATTGTATCTTCCAGCTTCTTCCCTGCCATGCGTGCACCCGCAGCGTTCAGGTGGCCGTTTCCTCCAAACTCCTTGGCCAGTTCGTTCACGGGGATGTCGCCTTTTGAACGGAAGCTGATCTTGACACCGCCATTGAGTTCGTTGAAGAGGAGCCCTATCTGAACTCCACTGATGCGCATTGTATGATCGATGAAGCTTTCGGTCTGGTATTCCTTTGTCCCCGTTTCTTTGAACATCTGTCGCGTGATGACCATGTACGCTACCCGTCCGTCGTGAGCCGTCTTCAGATTCGAAAGGGCCTGGCCGAGGAGTTGAACGGTGTTGAGGTTGGTCCTTTCATATACTTCTTGAAAAATCTTCGGCGGATCAGCGCCCAAGCGTATAAGATGGGCTGCAATTTGGTGTATCTCTGGGTCAGTTTTTGGAAACCTAAACGATCCGGTGTCCGTCATGATGGCCGTATAGAGCGCTCGGGCAGTCTCATCGTCGATGTTGCCGCCGTCCAGATACTGAATGAGGTGATAAAGAATCTCTCCCGTTGCGGTGGCGGGTTCATCAATGAGGTAGAGATCGGCAAAATCGTCTTTGTCGAGGTGATGGTCGATGCAGATCTTCACGGCCTTGCTTTCTCGAACATAGGGCTCCATGCTCCGCAATCGGCTTAGCTGGTTTGTGTCGACGATGAATATCACATCGGCAATGCGGACCTTTTCAGCATGAAGGCTTGGATTGAAATGGAGGATTTCGTTCTTCGGATCAAGGAAAGTGTAATTCGGCGGTGTTTCGCTGTGGTTAATGATCGAGGCCTGTTTTCCTCGCTTTCTGAGACAGGCGGCGAGCGCCACTTCACTCCCGATGCCGTCACCATCCGGGTTCACGTGCGTCGTCAGGACGAAGCTCTTATTCCCATCGATGACTTGTTTGCACTTCTCAAACAAAGGCTTCATTTCATCACGCTCGCATAGCAAAAAGCCCTCCCACCAAGGGCAGAAGGGCAAGCTTCACTCCTCCAGAATACAGTGCCAGCGGTTTTCCTTCTCACGTTTCCTTGTCAGCGTATGAACCATGTTTCCCCGGAGTTGAGGAGCGCATCGAGGTTGCCGACTCCTCTCTTCGCTTGGGCTGTACGGATTTGGTTGGCCATTTCATCCTCGTACACGGACCGTTGGACGTCTCTGAAAATCCCGATGGGCCGTGGGAGGCCTGGATAGTTTGACATGTTTGCAAGGATGAACGCGATCGCTGGATCCTCGGATTTTTCATTGTGCACGAGGAGGTCATTCACCGAGTACTGTCCGTTGCTCAACGGAACTACCACCGGCCTGTAACCGTCCAATCGAATTCCTTTGTCATGCTCTTTTCCAAAGATCAAAGGCTTGCTGTGTTCAAGAACAATCACGTTGTCATCCTTCGTTTCCTTCTCCGTGAACGTGAAGAACGCGCCGTCGTTGAACACGTTACAGTTCTGATAGACCTCGACGAAGGAAGTGCCGTGATGCTCTGCAGCACGCTTGATAACATACTGCAGATGTTTTGGATCGCGATCGAGAGAACGGGCGACGAAAGTTGCTTCGGCTCCGAGTGCCAGCATCACAGGATTAAACGGATGATCAATTGAGCCGTAGGGGGTCGACTTCGTTACCTGGCCAAACACGGAGGTGGGGGAGTACTGGCCTTTTGTTAGTCCATAGATCTGGTTGTTGAAGAGAATAATGTTGAGGTCGAGGTTCCTTCGACACGTGTGAATAAAGTGATTTCCCCCAATGCTCAGGGCATCTCCATCACCCGTCACCACCCACACGAACAAGTCGGGGCGAGCCATCTTGAGACCGGAAGCGATCGCCGCCGCTCGTCCATGGATCCCATGAAACCCGTATGTGTCCATGTAATAGGGAAAGCGACTCGAGCACCCGATCCCGGAGATGAAGACGTATTTCTCTCGAGGCACGCCAAGATCTGGCAACACACGCTGCACTTGAGCAAGGATGGAATAGTCTCCGCAGCCCGGACACCATCGGGGATCCTGGTCCGACTGGAAATCTTTCGGTGTGGCCCTTACTGAAGGGCTTGTCTGCGTTTTCGTCTCAGTTGTCTCAATCATAAGTCATCCCTCCAAAACTTCATCTATTCTTTCCTCAATATCGGACGAGCGAAGAGGAAGCGCTTCAACTTTATTAAACCCCACTGCAGGGACAAGATACTTCGAGCGGATCACCTTCACGAGCTGACCAAGGTTGATCTCCGGGACCAAAACATGCTTGAACCGATACAGAACTTCGCCGAGGTTCTTAGGGAATGGATTCAAATACCGAAGATGTGCTTGTGAGACCGACTTTCCCTGCGCTCGCTTTGTCGCTACCGCCGTTTTGATTGCACCGTAGGTGCTGCCCCATCCAAGGACAAGGAGGTCACCACTTTCATCTCCCTCCACCTGAAGCGGGGGGATGTCTGCCACGAGGCGTTCGATCTTCTCGGCACGCAAATGAACCATGAGATCGTGGTTCGCCGGCTCATAGTTAACGTTGCCGGTAATGTGTTGCTTCTCCAGTCCTCCGATGCGATGCTCGAGTCCCGCTGTCCCCGGGAGAGCCCAGGGGCGAGCAAGAGTCTTTTCATCTCGAAGATATGGGAAGAACCCCTCTTTCTCCGTCCAGAATTTCACGGGGATATCAGGTAGCTCAGCGGAAGAGGGGATGGGCCAGGGCTCTGATCCGTTCGCAAGGTATCCATCAGAGAGAAAGAGAACTGGGGTCATGTACTTGATGGCAAGTCGAGCCGCTTCGAAGACCATATAGAAACAATCTGCAGGAGTGGCTGGGGCGACAACTGGCACGGGTGCTTCGCCATGTCTGCCGTAAAGTGCCATGAGCAGATCCGATTGCTCGGTCTTCGTTGGTAAACCCGTGCTCGGTCCTCCACGCTGGATGTCACACACCACAAGCGGGAGCTCGACCATGACAGCCAATCCGATTGCTTCGGTTTTCAGAGCGAGGCCGGGACCACTCGTAGTAGTGGCTGCCAGTGCACCACCAAATGAAGCACCGATTGCGCCCGAGACGCCGGCAATTTCGTCCTCCGCCTGGAATGTCTTGACACCAAAATCCTTGAATTTCGCGAGCTCGTGGAGAATGTCGCTTGCCGGTGTGATCGGATAGCTTCCCAGGAATAGCTGTAGTCCCGATTTCTGTGATGCTGCGATCAATCCATATGCCACCGCTTGGTTGCCGGTGATGTTGCGGTATCTCCCTTTGGGGAGCTGAGCCGGCTTTACTTCGTATCGCGTTGTGAAGATCTCAGTGGTTTCTCCAAAGTTCCAGCCTGCCTTCAAAACCCGAAGGTTTGCCTCGCCAACGTTTGGCGTCTTGGCGAATCTCTCCTTGATCCATTGGATCGTCGGATCCATGGGGCGGTCGAACATCCAGAACATCATCCCGAGTGCGAAGAAGTTCTTGCTTCGCTCGATTGTTTTGGTTGAGAGGCCAAGGCCTTCAAGCGCATTGGCGGTGAGTTTCGTGATGTCGACCTCGTACACCTGGTATTTTGAGAGTGAATTATCCTCGAGCGGGTTTGCCTGGTACCCTGCAAGCCTGAGGTTTTTGTCAGAGAATCCGCCCAGGTTCACGATGATACTCCCGCCGTCTTTGAGACCGGTCAGGTTGACTCTGAGCGCAGCCGGATTCATTGCCACGAGCACATCGCAGGCGTCGCCGGGTGTATTGACTTCTCGACTGCCAAAACGGATTTGGAAACCACTCACGCCAAAGAGAGTCCCGGCGGGCGCTCGGATTTCAGCTGGATAATCCGGCAAGGTGCTCAGGTCATTGCCAAAAATCGCTGTTGCAGTCGTGAACTGCGTGCCGGCGAGCTGCATGCCGTCGCCTGAGTCACCCGCAAAACGAATCGTCACGTCCTCGAGATGCTTTCGTGATTTCTCGCTCATCAGGGATATCGAATCGGTTGAATATGGAGCATCGAACCTTGCACGATCATTGAAAAATTAACTGCTTTTTGAAAAGAAAGTCAAGCAGACCTCCGCTCAAGTACAACCTAAGGCGAAAGGGAATAATTCCCACCCATTCCCCGCAAGAAAGAAAAAGCCAGTCCCGACGGAATTGGGATTGGCTCCTAAAGGATGATAGAGCGGAAGCTATTCCTTCACAACCCAGACTTTGACTTTGGCTGTGACGTTTGAGTGCAACTTCACGTCAACGGAGTAGACGCCGAGCGCCTTGATATGATCTCCCACGTCGATTTTCCGTTTGTCGACACCGAATCCTTTCTCGGCGAGCTGCTCAGCAATCATCTGAGAAGTGACTGCGCCGAACAGCTTGTCCTCCTCTCCGACCTTCATCGGGATCGTCAGCGAGACCTTATCGAGGTCGGTTGCGAGTTTCTCTGCGGAACGGAGTTCCTTCTGCTCACGGCGTGCCACTTGTTTCTTCTCTTCCTCGAGGGTTTTCAGATATCCAGCCGTGGCTGGGTATGCGATTTTCTTCGGGATGAGGTAGTTTCGGGCGTATCCATCTTTCACTTCAATGACATCACCAAGCTGCCCAAGCTGCTCTAAGTTTTGTCGCAAGATGACCTTCACAGTGCTCCTCGTGAGTGTTAGCGAATTGTGTCGGATACAAAAGGAAGCAAGGCAAGATGACGAGCGCGCTTGATCGCGACCGCCAGCTCACGCTGATGCTTTGCACACGTTCCGGTCACCCGCTTGGGAATCATTTTTCCCTGTTCTGTGACGAAGCGGTGCAGTCGCTTCTCGTCTTTGTAGTCGATGTAAATATCCTTGCCTTCGCAAAACCTGCATTCACGCTTCTTCTTGAGTGTGCTCGTCTCCTTTGTTGGCATTCTCCTCATCTTAGGCCTCTGGCTTTGGTTCGCTATGGTTTAAGAGCGCGGACTCTTCCTTTGTGAGAAACTTGTCGAACGTGTCATCTTCGATCACGGTGACTTCTTCCTCACGGCGAGGTGCTTCCACGCTCTCCGTTGCCGTAACATCAGTAACACGGCCCTTCTTGTTCAAGAACTGAATTCGCCGAGCCTTCACCTCGACGACGCTGCGGTTGAATCCGTCGTTTGTTTTCCAGGTCCGACTCTGAAGCTCGCCATCGATCAAGACCGGATCTCCCTTTTTCAATCGTGCCCTGCAACTTTCGGCGAGTTTGTTCCACGCTACGATGCCCACGTAGCACACGTCCTCGAGCCACTGGTTGCTGCTGTCCCGATATTTCCGGTTCGATGCAATCGAGAAATTCACGACAGGCGTGCCGGTTGTCGTCTGCCGGAATATCGGATCCTTCGTCAAGTTGCCTGCAATGACAACGTTGTTCAGTTCGGGCATCTTTAAATCAGCCATAGTGGACCTCCAATCATAGCATTAGTTGAACATGAACAGAGGAAGGAACGAATGCGATTGCGGTGTCGGTTCTCGACTTGTATTCATGACGGCTTGCTCTCACTCTCCTGAACCACCGGGGCTGGCTTCTCAGGCTCGGGCGTCGCTGGTGCTGGCTCCGGTGTGCTCACGGCAGGTGGGGGCATAGCCAGTTTCGCTTTGAGCATTTGTTTCGTGACCTGGACCGTCAAGTATCGAAGGATGTTCTCTTCCAGGTGGTAGAACCTCGCAAGTTTCGTGACGAGATCGCCGGGCGATGTGAACTCGACGCATACGTAGAACCCGTTGTTCTTTTTGGCGATCGGATACGCCAGTCTCTTCCGTCCCCAGCGTTGGACGGCGGTCACTTCACCCTGGTTCTTCGTGATCTGATCCTGCACCTTTGCTATGACCCCCTCGATCAGTGAGTCGTCCAGTGACGCATTCACGATGAAGGTTGTCTCATAGAGTCGCTTGATGTCGTTCAATGTTTATTCTCCAATCCCGTTGGTTGTTCTCCAATTG
>JBAWAH010000056.1:0-32513 GCA_049589195.1 Bacteroidota bacterium
GTGCAACTGCACGCCGAGTAAGACATATTCATTCGAGGGGAAGAGAATCTTCTCGAACCGTAGTCGACATTAGATATCAAGCTTACTATCTTGTTAGTGCAACGGACGGAGAGGAGGGGGCGGTTCATGCACTATGTCGATGGAGTTTTCTTAGTCGTGATGTGCGTCTTTGTATTCTTAGGATTCAGAGGAGGCATACTAAAAAGGGGAGTCGCGGTTGTTTTCCTCGTGGTGGGACTGGTTCTCGCTACACGAACGATGCACACCCTTGGCACAATGCTAACGAACTGGTGGAGCGTTCACGAGGTGGTTGGAGCAGTGCTCGCCTTTGTCCTTGTGATTTTTGGAACTGTACTCTCTGCAATTCTGATCATCGGGATCATGGGCCGCTATTCTCAGCCACCCAGACTTTGGAGTCGGTTAAGCGGGGCTGTGATCGGATTGGTGGAGAGTGCAATCTATCTGAGTCTCCTCCTCGTCTTCCTCCGTGTTTACTCTGTGCCCAGCAAGGAGACAAGAACCAGGTCGATTTTATACGAACCGATCCGCGGTTTCGCCCCTCTGGTGTTTGACAGAACCAATGGAATGTTTTCAGGCTCAAAAACCTTTGATGAGGAGTTGAAGGAGAGCTTCGAGAAGTTTCGATTGGGCCCTTCTGATTGACGGACACGCCCCACTTTATGAACAACCTCCTTTCTCTCTACTCCAAATTAGGATTTGATCGGGTCCGAGACAAGCTCAAAGCATATGCTGTCTCAGACCTTGGCAAGCAGTTGATGGAGGAGATCGTCCCTTTTGCAGATCTTCAACGTTTGCATGAGGAGCTACAGAACGTCAGCGAGTGCAAACTTCTTCTTGAGACAGATCAGCCCTGTTCCTTCGATGGCTTGAAAGACATCCGGTCAGCCGTCCATAAAGCCGGAATTGAAGGCAACTACGTCAGTGCTCCCGAGCTTCGAGACATCTTCGCCACGCTTCGTGCATCCCGGCTTATCAAGCAATCCCTCAGTAAGCGGCCAGACCGCTACCCACGCATATCTCACATTGCAGGTCGACTCCACGTAGATCGACTCGCTGAATTCAATATCGAGCAGGCAGTTGACGAAAACGGAAATGTCAAGGACTCTGCGAGCAAGGATCTACGTGAGATCAGACGTGCCATCCTCTTGAAATCTGACGAGTTAAGAATGCGGTTGGAAGGAATTCTCAAGAGTTATTCTGAACGGGGATATGCTCAGGAAGAGATCGTTACAACTCGTGATGGGAGGATGGTCGTCCCAGTCAAAGTCGAACACAAACATCACGTCCCAGGATTCATCCACAGCTCGTCTTCCAGCGGTGCAACCGTGTTTATCGAGCCCGCCGAGACCCTGGAGATGAACAACGAGATACGGACTCTGCGGTTCGGCGAGCAAAGGGAACTCGAGAATATACTTCGCCGTCTCACGAGTCAGGTAAGGGAAATCCGAGCAGAGCTTCTCCTGAATGTCGAGATCCTCTCCCAGCTCGATTTCGACTTCGCAAAGGCAAAATACTCAATCGAGATTCTCGGCTCGCTTCCAGAAGTCACGGATCACGCCCCGCTGATGCTCCACGACGCGAGGCATCCCATTTTGCTGCAAATGCACACCCGCGACCAAGTCGTTCCGTTGACTTTGGAACTTGGGAAGGACTTTCAGACCTTGATCATTACTGGCCCCAATGCCGGGGGAAAGACCGTCGCGCTGAAGACTGTCGGCATCCTCACGCTCATGGTTGCCTGCGGACTACATATCCCGGCTTCCCCAGATTCTAGGGTTCCACTCTTCAATCAAATCTTCATTGACGTTGGCGATGAGCAATCCATTGAGAATGACTTAAGCAGCTTCACTTCACACCTTTTGAATCTCAAGAGAATTCTACAGGAAGCAGACGAGCGAAGTCTTGTGTTGGTCGATGAAATCGGAGCTGGAACTGATCCGAGTGAGGGCGGCGCAATCGCTTCGGCCGTGCTGACTGCGGTCAAGCTCAAGGGATCCTTGACGATTGCGACGACACATCATGGAGCTCTGAAAGCTTTTGCGCATGAAACTGATGGTTTCGAAAATGGCGCGATGGAGTTTGATCAAGTCACTCTCAGACCTACCTATCACTTCAAACACGGCGTGCCCGGGAGCAGTTATGCCATAGAGATAGCCAGTCGACTTGGTCTTCCAGAGACCATCATAACGGCTACGAAGGACCTCCTCGGGCCAAAGCGTGACAGATTGGAGAACCTAATTGCCGATGTGGAACAAAAATCGCAGAAACTAGCCGTCGAGCATGTACGACTTGAGCAACAGAACGCTGGGCTTACAAAACTGATTGATGAGTACGAATCAAAGCTCAGAGTTCTCAACCGTGAACTCAAAGAGAAACGCGCTACCGCGCTACGTGAAGCACAAAGGATCATCGATCAGGCAAACGCCCTCATTGAGTCGAGTGTCAAAGAGATAAAGGCCCAATCAGCAGCCAGCAATGCAATTCGGGAAGGAAAAGCGAATGTCCAGAACTTCAGAGAATCGCTGGGTTCTCAACTGGAAGCGGTTGAGAACGAACTCTTGCAGGAAACTCCGACCGAGACAATTTCTGAAGGAGACTTTGTTAACCTACGTGGTCATAAGGGAATCGGTCAGGTGGTCTCAAGCTTGGAAGGGGGGACAGCTCTGCTCGTCGAGTTTGAAGGCATTCGCATGCAGGTCAGCAGGAGAGATCTGGTACGCGCAACGACTGCGGGCGCTCCAGCTTCACGTGCCAGCTTTGTCCCGGAGTCTCTGGACGTGAAAACCGAAATAGACCTTCGTGGAATGACTGGGGAGGAAGCAGTGACCGCCGTCGACAAATTCCTGGATGGAGCGACACTTGCAGCTCTGCAATCAGTGAACATCATTCATGGAAAAGGAACTGGAGCCCTGAGGAGACGAATAACAGAGTTTCTCAAGGGTGATCCGCGCATTCGGTCTTTCAGGTTGGGAGAGTGGAATGAAGGGGGTTCAGGCGCAACCATCGTAGAGCTTCGCAGTTAGATTGAAGTGGATCAAGAGAATCCCTCACGAGAAAAGGAAGACAGAGAAGGGTCCTAAGGTCAAATCGAAGAGAAATATGACCCTGCCATCCGAACCCACAACAAAATGGGGAGACGGATGGGGCCGTGTGCACCGAGGCCGACGGATCCTGCACATCCGCGCCAACAGGCAACTGAGACATCCTGGAGGTCCAGAAGAAAAACAGCACACACGATACCAGTCGATCTCGCCATTAATCTTGAATTCGAATCAAAGAGATTTCCATGGAGACTGAACCTGTAGTAACGCTCGATCTCGCTCTGCAGCACGGCTTAAGCGAAGAAGAGTACGATCAGATCACTTCAATACTTGGAAGAACACCTACGTTCACTGAGTTGGGGATTTACAGCGTCATGTGGAGCGAGCATTGTAGCTACAAGAATTCTTTGGCACTTCTCAAGACACTGCCGACTAAAAGCGACTCCCTGCTCACTGAGGCTGGTGACGAGAATGCAGGGATAATCGACATTGGAGACGGGTTGGCTGTCGCCTTTAAGATTGAAAGCCACAATCATCCTTCCGCCGTCGAACCATTCCAGGGAGCAGCCACTGGAGTAGGTGGAATTCTGCGGGACATATTTACGATGGGTGCACGGCCGATTGCAGTGCTTGATTCGTTGCGATTCGGAGACATCAATCATCCCCGAACACGTTACCTTGTGTCTTACGTCGTCAAAGGAATTGGCTACTATGGCAACTGCTTTGGCGTTCCGACCGTTGGGGGAGAGGTGAACTTCGACAGTAGCTACAACACCAATCCTCTCGTGAACGCGATGGCCGTAGGACTGCTTGACAAAAGAGAGCTGATCAGAGCGGCGGCAAAGGGCGTTGGGAACCCCGTGGTCATTGTCGGATCATCTACTGGGAGGGATGGAATCCATGGCGCGACTTTTGCGTCGGAGGAGATCTCGAGCAAATCGGAAGAAAGGCGCCCGTCTGTCCAGGTTGGTGACCCGTTCACCGAAAAATGTTTGCTTGAGGCACTGCTTGAGGCGTCGGAGGCGGGCTGCTTGGTAGGTGTACAAGATATGGGCGCTGCCGGAATCGCTTGTTCAACATCAGAGATGAGCGCTCGCGGCGGTTGTGGGATGCAAGTCAACCTGGATCTCGTTCCAATCCGGGAACAAAACATGAGCCCGTACGAAATCGCCTTGTCTGAATCCCAGGAGCGGATGCTGATCGTCACGGAGCCGCGGAAGTTGGGAACGCTAACATCGATTTTCGCGAAGTGGGACTTGCATGCTGTGCAGATCGGCGAGGTAATCGCCGAAAACGCAGTCAGATACCTGAAAGGAGGGAGAGTTGTCGCAGAGATTCCCGCAACCAGCTTGGCGGCCGGGCATGGAGCACCAGTGTACACGCGGGAGAAGCGCGAGCCTGCTTACCTGAGTTCGACACGAAGTTTTGATGACACTGCACTTCCTGCTCCGCAAGACCTAGATGAAGTTCTTCTGGGCATCCTCGGTACCCCCAACATATCGCACAAAGGCTGGGTCTACGAGCAATATGACAACGCCGTCCAAACGAATACCGCGACAGGTCCAAGCGCAGACGCCGCGGTTATGAGGATAAAGGGAAGTCATAAACTTCTTGCGATCACGACAGATGGAAACTCAAGGTACGTGTATCTCAGCCCGCGACTCGGGGCAAGGATCGCTGTAGCTGAGGCAGCGAGAAACATTGTTTGCGTGGGAGGTAGGCCACTTGCAATAACGAATTGCCTGAACTTCGGAAACCCTTACGACCCAGAAGTCTACTGGCAATTCGCCGAGGTCGTGGCAGGCATGAGTGAGGCATGCAAAGCCTTGGGAACCCCTGTCACTGGTGGAAATGTGAGTTTCTACAATGAGGGACCTGACGGCGCTATCTTCCCCACGCCGGTGATTGGAATGGTCGGAATAATCGACGACGAAGATTTCCTTGTTACTCCGAATTTCAAAGATCCCGGGGACTTCATCTTTCTCTTGGGAGAAAACACAGGTCACGTAGGTGGCAGCGAGTACCTGCGTTATTTCCATAACGCTACAGTCGGAGAGGCCCCTGGACTAGACCTCGAGCTTGAGATAGCGATTCAGCGAGCCGTCCTTGCGCTGACTAGGAGCCGCCTGATAAAGTCAGCTCATGATGTGTCTGAAGGCGGTCTCGCCATAGCCCTTGCAGAATCGTGCATTCTTAACCCCAAGAAGCCAATGGGAGCACGCATCAGCATCCCGGCCACCATCCGCCCAGACTTCCTACTATTCGGTGAAGATCAGTCTAGAATCCTCATCACTGCCTCCACGACAAACGCAGAGCCCGTCCAAGCAATCCTCCGAGAAAAGAACATCCCGTTCCACGTCATCGGAGAAGTCCAACCTGATCACCTTACGATAGACAACCTTCATAGCTTGTTCGTTACCGAAATTGTAGAGACGTACTATTCGGGCTTCCGCAACACGATGGGCCCCACGAAATAAATCACTTGCCACGGGAAAGAGCAAGAAGCGGGAGAAAGCGCCTGGAGGTTTGTGTGGGAGATTCAGTGTATAAAGTGGGTAGGTGTTACTTTACATAATATATGTTATTGGACATATCCCTTCACATCGAATGCCCGCGAGCTGTTTGCCCACCGCCCCATGAATGAGGGTAGCGAATATGGTGAAGTCTGTGTGGCGTGACCCTGCCAAGTTAGTTGCCTCGGGGCCTGGAACATCAGGATGGTACTGCCGAAGTGCGCGCGAGGGTCGACAACGGATAGCCCGATCCGGACCAACGAATCGCGAACAGAGAAACCTGCAGTCGCCTATTGCGTCATCGGTGTGGCGTCTGTCGATGGGCGCTGACCTGCCATCCCTTCGGCAATTGGAATACGGTTAATGCAGTTTGTACACGAGTGGAATGCGTCGAAAGTTCTTTAGCGTCCATTCAGACTAACCTAATAACTAAGAGATGTTTGGTCATGCTTTGATGTCAATTGTCTATCAACTCCAGGCTAAGTTAGGCCTGCCCAGAGGGTCATCGCGGCGAGATAGCCTAAAATCAGAATACCCAATGCGGTAAAGAATGGACTGGCTTTCTCTTTGCGAGCGTTCCTATCAAGGAACGGGACCAGCCACCAGACAAGGCCTGCAAGAGCAACGACTACGTTGACGATTAGTTCTCCGCTCATTGAAAACACCCGTGAAGGCCCAAACTTCAAGGTCTGGAAAAGGAACCAGAAATACCATTCGGGCCGAATGCCTGCCGGAGCAGAACCAAAGGGATCAGCCTTTGTGGCCAATCCCCACGAGATGACTAGTGCTGCCACGACCAGGGCCACAGCGGAAAACAACCATGTGAGCCAATCCCTTCGGACGTAGGTCGGCAAGAATGGAATGGGCTTTCCCTTCTCGGACACCCCAATGGGCTTGCTTGTCCCGTGAAGTTGGTTGAGGACCAAATGAAACCCCAGGATGAGCAATGCGGTCAATGGGAGAACCACGACATGCAAAGCAAAGAGCCGAGTTAGCGTTTCTCCGTTAACTTCTGTTCCACCACGCAAGAGAAGAGCGATCGTCTCACCAACCAATGGGATTGACCTTGGGATTTCCGTGCCGATCTGAGTAGCAAAGAATGCAGTCGTGTCCCATGGCAAGAGATAACCCGTGAATCCAAATCCAAGAGTCAGCATCAGGAGCACGAACCCGCTCAACCACATGGCTTCGCGTGGCTTTCGATATGCTTTCATAAAATACACGCTAAACATGTGGATGACCACTGCTGCAATCATGAAGTGTGCCGACCAGACATGAATTGAGCGCACGAGGTTTCCGTAAGGAACTTCGGTGATGATGTGCTTCACGCTCTCATAGGCAGTCTCGGGAGTTGACTTGTAGTAAAGGAGCAGAAGAACTCCCGTCACAATTTGAACGATGAAGAAAAAGAGTGTTAGGCCGCCGAAGAGATACCAAACCGTGTGCCTGTGATTTGGCACCATCTTGTTTCGCAGGAACTTCTGGAAGGAACTGAGATAGATCCGCTCGTCAAGCCACGGAATGACTTTATCGCTGAGGACTCCACGAGGAAAGCGAAGGCTCATCGTTCTCTTGAGTTATCCAGCTGTGACGATGATGTCTTGGTTCTTAATCGAAATGGAATACGGGGTTAACGGCCTCGGTGGCGGACCAGAAATATTCTTACCGCTCAGATCGTACTCTCCGCCATGGCAATTGCAATGGAAGTACCCACCTTTGTCGCCTCGGTACTCGACAACGCAACCAAGGTGAGTGCAGGTAGCACTGAACGCTTTGTACTCCCCTGTCAGCGTGTGCACAACAATCAGAGGTTTGTTTCCTAACTTCACAATCTTCGCCGAATTGAGAGGCATCTCATTGATCCTCGCTGCAACAACGCTCGAAGCCTCGATCACCTTCCTCATCGGTGGAACGAGATACCTTCCGATAACATAAAGCGATGGCAAGACGATCAGCGCCGTCCAGCCCAATAGGACTTTTGTGAGCACGCTACGTCGAGTGACGTGTGACGAGCTTTCGTCAGCTTCCATAAGCGTCTTTCAGTTTGAAAATCCTTCAGATGATAGACAAGACAAAGCAAGGAAGGCTATCAGCCTCGTGACTTCAGATAACAGGAATGGCTTGAATGGAGTTCCAGCCGAAGAAAGCGCTTATTCAGATCTATGAGTGGTCGGTGAGGTGATCATTCAACTATGCGGTGCAACTCGGGATCGTATTTGAGTTCTCCCCAAAAGACGATCTCAGCATTTCCCTCTAGGTATACCTCTGTGTATGAATCCTTCTCTTCGAGGAATCTAACAGTGAGCGGCTCCTTGCTCTTGGGGATAATCATGAGCGGCGACCCAAGTCCCTTCACTCTGTTCGCGATCAAAGCACAGGCAACGGAGCCTGTGCCGCACGCGAGGGTCTCCCCTTCCACTCCTCTTTCATATGTTCGGATGCTCAATGAACCATCATTGTTCACAGCAGCGAAATTCACATTCGTCCCTTCCGTTCCAAAATAGGGGTTATGCCTGATCTCCCTGCCCAGTCTTTGCACGTCAATCGAGGAGAGATTTGCAGAGCCGAGCTCTTGGTTTTCATCAAGGAAGATAACGACATGAGGGGCGCCGGTATTCAGTTGATAAAGCCTCAAGGTCTTCCCATCGCACTGAAGAGCAACCCTGAGCTTCTCATCCTTCGGCTCCATCATTTCTAAACTGACACGAGACCCACCTACCTCGGCGCGATACAGATGCCCAAGGGCTTCGAAAACAGGGCTGGCTGAGGTAATCCCGTGCAGAAACGCGTACCGAGCCACACACCTTCCTCCGTTGCCGCAAAACCCGCCGAAGGATCCGTCAGCGTTGTAGTACTTCATTAGAAAATCGGCCTTCGAGCTCGCCTCGAGGATCAGAACACCGTCTGAGCCGATGCCTCTCCGCCTCTCTGAAATGACCTGTGCAAAGGTGGACGGATTGTCTTTCAGAATTTCGCGTCGATTGTCAACAACCACAAAATCATTCCCCGCACCAGACATCTTGGTGAAGGGGATCCTAGTCGCCTGCATTCGAACCCCTATCCTCACTCGTCAGAAGTCATCTGCGCTCGGTTGATTTGACCAATGGCAGAACCACTTTGTCGATGGAATCCTCATCGGATATTGGCCCTAATCCCTTGAAGAGAAACCAATCCTCTCTGGACTCGACCTGTGTTCCAGGCTGGAGAGAAGTGAGCGGTCCAAGTGTTTCCAGTTCAATCATCTCTGCATTCGTAAATGTCTCAACCGAGCAACCATAGTCCGGATACTTCGCTCCGGGGACATAGCTGAACCTCTTGAGAAAGAGGTGACCTTTCCGGGCATACGCGGCCCATCCTTCCATCACTCCAAGTCCGACTTTCGTCGGCTCCTTCGCTTGAGTATCCTGGGAAAGGACAATATATCGCGTGCCCCAGAGATATCGTGGGTCTCGCATATTCGTGTAACCCCAAATCGCCATCGACCTAAGAGGCAGAAGCTCTGCGTCGTGTGACTTGTATGGCGGTTGTGGGATGATCACCTTGCCTCCCACTTCCATAACTGTCAACATCCATGGCGCGAGTTCCACAGGCCAAAGACTTTTGTTCCGCAGACGATGGATCAGTGTGACATGATTTGAATCAGCATCGAGCGTCAACTCAATCTCTTTTTGAATCCCGGTTGTTGTCTCGACGGGCTGAATGACTCGGAGGCGGTTTTGATCAGCAGTCGCCTCGACAGGGAAATTGTCCGGCCAATACGTGCGAGGCATGGCCTCTGGAGCGTGCCAGAGACGATGACCGCCGTAAATCCTCCACTCGTCTCCTCCAGTCTTTCCCTGCTGATCTTTGTATTCTTTGAACTCGTTTTCATCGCCGATGAACCCGAACCTTATCACCCTCGGACCGACATCCGTTGTAACGATGAGTTCGACACTCCCATTCGAGAGTCGATAACAATTAGGCCAACCACCGTAAGAAACCTTCTCGATAGTCACTGCTGGAGTCCTTTCAACTTGAGTTGGAGAGTTCTGCGCAATGAGTGACGCAGTTGAGAAGAAGAACAACAAACTGAAATATCGTATTGGTTTCATGGCAATAAGCATGAAAGTGGAAGTGGGATTGGGAACTATAGCGCCGTGTGGCGACCTCATGGAAGAGCATGAAAGTGGAGATGGGGGGAATCGAACCCCCGTCCAAAGAGAAGACCCTCAAGACTTCTACATATGTAGCCTTATCTTTTAGCTTCACCCCTGCGCGCCGGATAGGCACGGCTCACAGGCGCTATCTCAATTAATCCCGACTATGTCGAGCTTCGCTTGTCGCCATTGAGAACAACGACAGGCTATCCCATCTGAGGTCGACGCCCGAGCAAGACCCGGTGGGCAAAGTCCTGATCGAACGGGCTACCCTTTTTTAATTAGGCAGCCAGTGCGTAGTTGTAGTTCGCACTTATTCTTTTTTCCGCTTCTTTTACCTGCACGCGGAGAGCAGGATACGCGGTCTTGAGCACCCTCATCTCTGTCGAATCCATTTCATCCCCGCACAACAAATATACTTCCAGCTTCTGTAAAAATCAACCAAGCTTTGGCCTGCCAAGGATCTCCAGGAAACTCTGCAGATTTGGGATCCTGTCAAGCTCTCCCTTTTGTCGGTAAGCGAGCATGAGGTTGCGAATCATTCGCTCAAGAATCTGTCGATTTGTGACCGTGGAGAAATATTCTTCCCGAAAACCATAGCCAGTTGCCTCGATGAAATCACGGCAATCGGTCCGAGAGAGCAGCTTTGCACCTCGGAAGGGATCAAGGAAGATCTCTTTCTCCCCTACTTCGTACTTCAGCAGAAAATGACCCGGCATGCCGACTCCGAAGAGCGGGATATTGAGCCTTTTTGCTACTAGAAGGTAGATGATACAAAGGGAAATCGGAAGGCCAGTCCGCCTCTCAAGGACTCGATTGATGTAGCTGTTCTCGGGATTGTAGTAGTCCTCAATGTCGCCTTTGAATCCTCCCTCGAACGACAGGAAGCTCGAAACTGCCGAGATGATGTCTAGGGGGTCATCATGGGTGTCAAGCCTGGAATCAAGCTCTTGAGCAAACTCATCAAAAACCTTGGAGCACCATTTCAAGTCTTCACTTGGATATCCATACCGAGCTACCACCAAGGCGCCAGCCTCTATATCGAGGTCAGCTGCCTCACCGAGTCTCAACTCCTCCAGTTGTATTCGAACTTGAGCTGTGGTTAGCTCAATAACGACGGAACGGAGCCTTTCTCGGAGCACGGGTGAACCTGTCGCCATAGCCTCCTCGAGAGATGGAATGGATGCAGACCCGCTCTCGAGCAACTTCTCCTTTACGGTGCTAACGATCTCCTCGCTCTCATCATCAAGGAGCTTTATCAGCGAGCGGATGCCGGCAGTATCCAAGAGCTCTCCCTCTTCTCCTCAGTCTTCCTTCACACGATCGGGGTTAACATAGTTTTTCGTAAGCTCCTCCCTGAGATAATTAAAGGCTTCCAGAGGTGAGTTCGCATACTTGAAAAGCTTCAGGTCTTTGGGGAGAAGCGTGTGCAGACGGACCAGTGAATCGAGATTCAGCACCTGATCCCAGTACTCTTCCCCGTAGACCAGAATTGTCATTTTTTTCCTAATCTTCTTTGTCTGGACGAGAGTCAAGACCTCGAGGAGCTCATCAAGAGTCCCGAATCCTCCAGGAAAGATGACGAGGGCCTTGCCGGGATACACAAACCAGAATTTCCTGATGAAGAAGTAATGGAATTCAAAGGCCAACTCCTTTGTGATGTATCTGTTCGAAGCCTGCTCAAATGGCAGGCTGATGTTCAAGCCGATCGATTGTCCCCCGGCAAGGCTCGCCCCCTTGTTCGCAGCCTCCATGATCCCCGGACCGCCACCGGAGCATATGACAAACCTGTGCTTGTTGGAGAGCGACAAGGACCACTTCGTCAAGAGTCGAGCTAATTCGACGGCGTCCTCATAGTATCTTGACATCTCAAGGTCAATCTGCGCGTCGTGGAGATGGTTTTCAAGTGCGTTTGTCAACCGTCTCCTACCCCTCATCTCTCTTTGCACTTCGCCCAGTTTCCGATTCGAATCAGTTCTGGACATGATCCTTGCCGAACCAAAGAACACGATAGTATCCTTGATGCCATGTTCGCGAAAGCGTTTCATTGGCTCGAGGAATTCTGAGATGATCCTTACAAGTCTTGCATCTGGACTCGTTAGGAAATCTAGATTCTTGTAAGCCTTAAGGGGCCATGCTTCAGAATTTTTCATGTTCCTTGACCGATGTGAATTCTAGATGGAGTGGAAGTCAACCGAGCGCCCACCATCGACTGGGAAAACTTGACCCGTGACATAACTAGCCGATGTCGCAAGGAAGAGGAGAACAGAGGTTATGTCAGAGGGCACTCCGTACCTCCGAAGAGGTATTCGTTCAACCGGGAGGTGTTGAACACTCGGATCCTCCTCTCCTTCGATGATGATGGTTCCCGGGGCAATCGAGTTCACCAGCACTGACGGTGCCAAGGCTCTCGCAAAACATCGGGTTAGGCTGAGAACCCCTGATTTCGATACGCTGTACGGGATGTGATTCGGCCACGCTTGAATGCCACCGATTGAAGCGATGTTAATGATTCGACCGTGACCCTGTTTGACCATCTCACGTCCAAAAGCTTGTGAGCAGAGAAATGCACCAGTCAGATTCGTCGACAAGAACTCTTGCCATATGTCAAAGTCAATGCTATCCCATGACCTTCGCAAATAGATTCCGGCATTGTTCACCAATAGATCAATTCTCTTGTATTTGGTAACTGATCCATGAACCAATCTCTCAACATCTGTCGGCATCGAGACATCTGCCTGAACAACGATTGATTCACGACCAAGAGCATACACCTCCTTGCCCACTTCCTTTGCCCCGGCTTCCGAATCCCTGTAACTTATCACAAGATCAAAGCCTTGCTTAGCAAGTGCGAGGGCCATTTGCCTGCCCAATCGTCTTCCGGACCCAGTTACCACTGCCACTTTGCGCTCAGCCATCCTTAGACCAACTTTCTCAGTCCGATTTCACAAATTTGGGTTTCACCATCTCGACTACTTTCTCAAGGCATGCTCTGTCTGTCTCATTGAAGTTAGCCGGGTTCTGGCTATCAACGTCGAGGACACCGACGACTCTCCCTCCCACTTGGATCGGCACCACAATCTCCGATTTCGACATCGGATCACAAGCGATGTGACCTGGGAAGTTGCCGACATCTGGCACTATGAGGGTTTCCTTGCTTTCCGCTGCGACTCCACAGACACCCTTTCCCCACCCTATCCGCACGCAGGCAGGCTTTCCTTGGAACGGGCCGACAACGAGGTCCCCTTGGGATTCCAGATAGAACCCAACCCATGAGAATGAATTAAAATTAAACTTGAGAAGCGCAGCCGTATTCGCCAAACTGGCAATGAGATTGTCATCTTCACCCAACAGGAATTCTAGTTGCCTGAGTGTCTCCCTGTAGATCGTCTCCTTGGCCCCAACGGGTGGATGATCGAAGATCTGATCCACGGTGCTATACCTCAAATGGCAGTTGGATCACTTGAGCTTCGTGCGTCCCTGACTCAGTCGTTACATCTACACTTGTGTTTCGGACAGCCCAGGCTGACCGGACATACGCCAGTGCAATCGTCCGATCTAGGCGCGGCGAGTAAGCCGCACTTGTCACCCAGCCCACGTCTCGCTCTTGCACGCTGACTCGTGCTCCCGGCACGACACAAGAATCGTCACCAAGAAGCAGGCCCATGAGTCTCTTTTGGAGTTTCTTGTACGTGTCAAGTCGAGCGATTACCTCCTGTCCGATATAACAGCCCTTCGTGAGGCTCACGAACCGCTCGAGCCCGGCTTCCAGCGGATTCACGTCCTCGATTAGCTCTCTTCCGTAAACCGGAAAACCACTCTCAATCCTATGAATCTCGAGTGCATCAATGCCACATGGCTGAAGGCCAATCCGAGCACCGTCGTCAACTAATCTCTTCCAGAGGTTTTTTGCTTCGGCAACCGGAACCAGGATATTCACATTTGATGCAGATATTGGTTCAGCAACTCCGACGACCAGATCTGTACCTCCAATCTTCACTTCAATGACTGAGTCGAATGCCCTAGACTGAGGCTGATTAATTCCCAGTATCTGAAGTGCTTTCTCCACATCAGGCCCGAAGAGAGAGAGCATCAAGTAGGCTTCTGTCATGTCAAACAGACTTACATCTTCCATGATGATGAATCTCTCAATCCAGCTGAAAACCCTTTCCCGGGGGGCATGACAGATCAAGATGATCTCGGAGTCGGACAAGTGATAAAGAGTAACAAGATCTATCACTCTCGCCTTCTCTGTGGTTAGTACCGTGTGAAGGCAGGAGCCCGAAGCAAAAGCTTTCAAGTCGTTCGTGGACAGCCGCTGAAGCAAATCGACTGAATCTTTTCCCACAAGCTTAAGCTTGGTGAGCCATGATCTGTCCACAAGCCCAGCGCGGGAGGCAAGAACACTGTATTGCTCTGCAAGGGATAACTCGGGAGCATAAGCGGAACAAACAGAATGACTATATGATTGTGAGGTGCGCTCCCGGGACACGTTGCGGATCTTCTCGAATTGAGTTAGGATCTTCGTTGACATCTTATTTGCTGCCCTGAATATATTGACACTTGTCTCGAAATGCAAGAAGGCCAAGCTGATGGCGAGAAAAACAAAAGCCAGACCTGATATGTCAGACCTGGCTTGGGAGTCAAGGAACCATGCTCAGAGTCAACGGAGGAGCAACATCTTCTTCGTGTCAACAAATGAACCTGCAACAAGACGGTACAAGTAGACACCGCTTGCGACACCCCTCGCATTCCAGTCAACCCTGTAGCTTCCTACAGTAAAGTCCCGACTTGCCAACGTAGCAACCTCCTCTCCCAAGAGATTGAGTACCTTTAGCGAGACATAACCAGCGTTTGGCAGGGAGAATTCAATCGTGGTCGCTGGATTGAACGGGTTGGGATAATTCAGACTGAGAGTATATTCCTTTGGAGCCTCATTGCTCATAAGCTCAACCAATGTCGGTGCACTCGTTGTCAAGCTGAGGATTGACCCACGCTGTGTTCCCCCACTGTTCTGTCCCACGATACGATAGAAGTATGTTGTGCTGGGACTCAAACTCCTCAAGCTATCCGTCACTGACACCGCGGATGTCCCCGACCCTATCGATTTCGATGGTGTGCTGCTGGACGTGGCCAGTGTACTACTCGTTCCCCATTCAAACCATGCTGTCGTCGATGCATTGTTCGGGTTCACACTCCCATTCAACATCGCACCACTCGATGTCACCGAACTCGCTGCACTTGTTGTCATTGTTGGAACAGTCGCAAGCATCTCCGGGGTATATTCCTCCACCGTAGAAAACATTGTAGGCTGAGGGTATGGATTTGACCCACCGATTGAATAGATTTTTCCTCCCACCAAACCTACAACGAGCCCAAGCCGTTCTTTTCGCATTGAAGATTTTGTGGTCCAATTATCAGTGACAGGATTATAAACTTCATTTACTGTACACGCACCCGTTGTTGAACAACCACCAATTGCATAGATTTTTCCATCCACAACACAGGTACCCAAACCAAAGTGTGGCGTGGGCATAACTGATTTGGATGTCCAGGTATTCGTTGATGGATCGTATACTTCAACATTGTTATATATGGACTGGTAGTTGGAGGTACTTCCTCCAATGGCATAGATCTTTCCATTCACGACAGAGGCAGACAAGCCAAATCGAGCTGTTGGCATGTTGGCCTTCGACGTCCACGATTCCGTGGTGGGGTTGTAGGCCATTAAGGTCTGACTTGGAGAACCTGCCGCTACGGTGCATCCACCAATGAGATAGATTGTGCTATCGACAACTGCTACAGCGCACCAGGAATTGATAGATGGCATGTCAGCTTTCTGAGTCCAAGTGGCCGTGTTTGGGTCATATACGTAGACGTTTTTCTTGGCCGGCGACTGCACAGTGGGACTGACACCTCCAAATACATAGATCTTGCCATCGAATGCGCAGGTCGCATGAATAGAGAGTACTGATGGCATGGGAACTTTCTGGGTCCATGTATCACCTGATGGATCATGCATTTCTACAGCCGATGTCAGGCTTGTTTCGTTCAGAGCTCCGCCGACAACGTAGATTTTTCCATCAATGACACATCCACCAGGCAATGTTCTAGCGGTAGGCATTGAGGCTTTCGTTGTCCAGGTGTCTCCTTGTGCCAAACTGATGGAGGTCACACCCAACAGCCCGACAAGCACCAATACGCCGCCTAGCGCGATATGCGAAACCCTGCATTTGAATTGCATGGCTCTCTCTCCTTTTTGTAGAGGTTCATGGTGTCTTTACTGCAACTCTGACGACCTCGCTAGCAAGCTAATCGTACAGCCTAATATAATGTTATGCATCAGCGAAGGAAATCGGCCTTTCTCGGTAATCTCTTCGAGAAACGCACGCATAGGGGGAGGAATATCAGCAGAAGTGCGTACAGAAGAAGTTGAGTTTATCGCTTAGGTGCTGGAGCAAGCGTGCAGAGAGAGCAGCCTATTTCTGCAGGTACTTCAGCACAGCTTGGGTGCGGGAGCGGACGTGAAGGTTCTGGTAGATGTTTCTGAGGTGGGTTCGAACTGTCTTGACACTGATGAAGAAATGGTCGGCAATTTCTTGGTCTTGGTATCCCTTGGCAAGGTACGAGAGAATCTCCATCTCCCGCTCGCTGAGATTCTCTGTATCCTTAGAAGACTTTCCCATCTGCTGAAAAGCCCGCACGACCTTACGAGCGATTTGGTCAGACATTGGGGAACCGCCTTCATGGACTTCCTTGATTGCCCCAAGCAATTCTGCCGGCGGTGTCCTTTTGAGGACATATCCCGTGGCTCCGGCAACAATGGACTTGAACACCTTCTCATCATCCTCAAAGACCGTCAGCATGATGACCTGAACATTCGGGTTATTCTCCTTGAGTTTCTCGACACACTCGATGCCAGACATCCTCGGGAGTTGGATGTCCATCAACACTCCATCGGGGTGGTATGACGGGAGATAACGCAGGGCTTCCTCGGCGCTCTCGTACGCCGCAGAGCATTGAAATCCCTCCGAGCCGTCAATAAGTACTGCCAGACCCTCGCGAATCCTGTCGTTATCTTCAACGATTGCGACTTTAATAGGCATGGATTGAGAATACCTATCTACGCTTTCAGGTTCAATAGTTAGAATTAGGTAATTTGGTCGGCCTACGGTTCTTCAGTGTCGCCTGAATTGCGACCAGCGTTCCACGACCGGGCATGGAATCTATCCTGAGAGTCCCTCCCGCGTCTGCGATCCGCTTGTTCATGCTACTCAGGCCGTTTCCTGTCCCGAGCCGGTCATTGAGAACAAACCCTCTCCCATTATCTGAGACAAAAATCTCCAGGTTGCCTTCTGAGCACTTGACAGAGATCGAGACTTCCGTGGCCGCGGAGTGTTTGACGACATTGTGAAGAGCTTCCTTGACGACAAGGAAGAGATTCCGGCGTAGTTCAGCGTGGAGGGGGAGACCAGGAACAACGTCAGGAGCATCGAACCTGCAGGATATGTTAGCCAAGCCCAAGTATTTGACAGCATGCCTTCGCACGCGAGCAACGAGGCTGTCGAGTGTGTCGTTGCTCGGATTCATTGCCCAGACAATCTCGCTGACGCTGTCGATCACCTCCGCTGCGCGTTCGGAGATCTGCTGAATATACGTTTCTGCTTCCTCTGGCTTCTTTCGCGCCAACTCACCCAGTATCGAAATCTCTGATAGACTGGAACCAACCTCATCGTGCATGTCTTGTGAAATGCGGGCACGCTCGTTCTCCAACGCTCGCTCCAGTTCCAACTGTTCGATTCTTCTCATCAGCTTTCTCTTCTCAACATACCGGACTGTTTTACCGACAATGCCAAGCAGAACGACAATTGCAGGTATCCGGAACCACCATGTTGCCCAGAACGGCGGCGTGATGATGACAGCAATGGAAGTCCCCTCTTCGTTCCAGACACCATCATTGTTTGATCCCTTGATGCGAAACACATATTCTCCGCCATCGAGGTTTGTGTACGTTGCCGATCGACGCGTACCGCAGTACACCCAATCTCTATCGAAGCCCTCGAGCTTGTAGGCGTACTGATTCTTTTCCGGGCGAACGAAGTCCAGCGCAGCAAACTCAAAGGAGAAGAAGTCTTCTTTGTACGATAGTTCGATCGCACCGGACCGACCCATGGCCTCGCGGATGTCGACCGGTTTGTCGAGCTTCCTGAACCCTGCAATGACAACTGGTGGAACGTGAGAGTTCTCTTTGATGCTATCGGGATGAAACATGGTGAAACCATTGGTGCCTCCGAAGCAAAGTTCGCCACTTCTCAGTTTGCAGTGGGAACCATAATTGAACTCGATCCGCTGCAGACCGTCTCCGGCATCGTAATGCTTGAATTGTTTAGTTCGAGGATCAAACCGAGAAAGACCATTACCCGTGCCGATCCACAACCGTCCATGGTCGTCCTCTTCCACACACCAAACAAGATCATTCGCTAGACCGTCCTTGGTCGTGAAGTGACCGAATGTTCTGGTTTTCGGCTCATAGCTCCAGAGGCCGGCGAGAGTTGCAAGCCAGAGTGTGCCAGAGTGATCTTTGTGAGTCTGCATGATATTATTGCTTCGACTCGTGTAGTGCGTGTCCGGAAAGAACTGTTGGAATTCCTCACGCTTCATATCAAATCGCGTGAATCCATGATCAGTTGCAATCCATAGCAGTTCTTCGTCCCTACGGGAAGTATCCACTTCGAACTCCCAGACGGCATTACTGGTCACGCTATTAGGATTATTTGGATCCTGAAAGAAATGTGTAAGCTGATCCGTTCGGGGGTTGAATTTGTTAAATCCAGCACTATATGTGCCAAACCACAACACGCCTGATCCATCTTCATAGATTGTGCGGATGCGTGTGTCAGTTATGGTCTTCGGAGAGTGCTGAAATGTCTGACTTCCAGGAGTAAGCTTGTCAAGACCTCCTCCCAACGTGCCGATCCACAACGAACCCGAGCGACTCTCACCGACACCAGTAACGTAATCACTGCTAATGCTCCTAGAGTCTCCCGTGTTGTGGAAGAAATGTTCGAACACTCCTGTCGCCCGATCGAAGCGGTTGAGTCCCCTACCAAAAGTGGCGACCCACAGATTCCCCGAGCGATCCTCCTTGATCGATCTAACATTGCTGTTGCTCAGACTCTTCGGATCGTCCGGGTCGTGAGTGAAGTTTCGAAAGACGCTCGTTCCTGGAACATACCTGTCAAGGCCGACTGCGGTCCCGACCCACACCGTCCCGGATTGATCTTCACAAAGACAAGTGACGTTATCATTACTCAGGGTTACGGGGTCCTTAGGGTTGTTCACATGATGTTCGAACTTTTTTTCCTGCCAGCGCCGTCTATCGAGGCCTCCGTTAACTGTCGCAATCCACAGATCGCCTGATCGATCGACAAGCAAGTAATTGACGGGGTTGTTGTTCAGGCTTGTAGGATCCCATGGCCTGTGGACGAATGTCTCGAACTTCCTCGTCATCGGATCGAACTTCTTAACACCAGCTACGAACGTCCCAACCCAAATATTCCCGGAATGATCTTCGCAAAGAGCTCTCACACCGTCGCGATCAAAAGTGCTTGTATCGGTGCGAGCACTACGGTAGCCATCGAATTCGTTTGTGACAGGATCAAGCCTGTGCAACCAACCACCTCTCGTTCCGATCCAAAGAATTCCTTTGTGATCTCGAATGATGGCGCGCACTCTGTTGTCGCGCAAGCCCTTCCTTGGAGAAGTCAGTTCTTTTGTATCATGCATAATCCGCGTGAAATTGTTGTCCTGTGAATTGAACTTATTCAGGCCTGCATTTGCAGTTCCAACCCACAACTCACCCTTGGCATCCTCACCTATGGCAGTGATATTATCGGAACTGATGCTGTTCTTGTCGTGGGCACTGTGGGGATATCGCTTGAATTTTTCTGTCTTCCAATCGAATCTGCTTAGCCCCCGGGTTGTCCCGATCCACAAATCCCCATATCGATCCTCAAAAAGTGTTCTCACGTCGTTGTTACTCAAGCTTGCATCGTCTCCGGGGTCATTACCATATACCTGGAAGCGGTATCCGTCATAGCGGGCAAGACCGTCGTTTGTGGCAACCCAGAGATACCCGTGGGTGTCCAGGAGAATCCGATTTACAACACTGTTCGGAAGTCCCTGCTCGACACCGAAATGCTGAAATCGAATTGTCTCTTTTTGGGCTGACAATACGACGCCTTGCAGACTGAACAGAAGGAGACAAACACATTGGAAGAAGTTGAGCTTCAAGCAGCCTATCGACGGAGGAAACAACATGAAGTGCCTACTTCCAAAAACCGGGGTGTTGCAGACAAGGAGAGTAAGGGATTCAATCTATCGAAGAATACCGCGAAAACCTCTCACAGCGTACATCGCGCCGACAACCCAAAGTCTTCCTACCGCAATATCCACAAGCCAACCGATAACGAGCACGCTACCTGACCCAAATGGGAAAGCACCCGATTCCGCAGTAGTCCGCAGCATTTTCAGGAATTTTTCTTTACTTGCTGAGCAAACTGCTAAGAATGCTGCTGAGAACTCAGCGAAATATCAGAAAGGCAGCAGAGAAAAGCGTCCGAAGTGATATGAATTTGTGCACCCAGGAGGACTCGAACCTCCAACCCACTGATTAAGAGTCAGTTGCTCTACCAATTGAGCCATGGGTGCGATCATCTCTGTTGCACACTTGTGTTTTTCCGAACTCCGAACCAATCCCGCTTGCTAGCGGGACTGCTCTACCACTTGAACTACTGGTGCATAACCTACGAGGCGATTAAGTCTTACATTGCTGAAGACATATGACACTTTACGTCCACCGTCCCAGCCAATCTGACTCAGAGAGACGAACAAAGCTTGTCAAGGCTTTACCAGGACTCAGGTTCTCCTTCACTCGCTTCTGACGCCAAAACCCCTGAGGCACTCACAGCCTGACAAACGCTTTGCACGCCTCCTGAGATCTAGTGGAAAATATTCTACTCAGGACGCCTCGCGGGCAAACGCGTACACTTCAAATATACCGACACTTCTCAAAAAACGCAAGACACCACTCCTCACACTGCGTTCTGTCGTGCCTGACTTTAGACCCACCAGAGCTATCCTCGCAAAAAGCCCAATCGATTTAACGCCCCCAAGCTTATCGCAGAAGGAGCATCTTCTTCGTTTCCACAAATGAGCCCGCTTCCAATCGATAGAGGTACACTCCGCTGGCGTATCGACTCGCATCCCAATCGACTTCATAGCGTCCTGGAGAAAGCCTCCTGGACACCAGTCTTGCAATTTCATCTCCGAGAAGGTTGAACAGTGTCACAGTTACATACTCATCGCGTGGGACAGCGAATTCTATTGTCGTCGATGGGTTGAAGGGATTTGGGTAATTCTGTTCCAATGAAAACTGTGTAGGCAAGTCACTCTTTATTTCTCTGACCGGCGTGATCATTTCTGACAACGGTCTGCGCCAGACTCCACCTCCAATTGTCCCGGCATAGAGGTCATTCCTGCCGACAGCAAGAGCATACACATAAGTGTTCGTTAGCCCAGTGCTTACAGGAGTCCAGGTGCTTCCACTGTCGGCTGAAAGAAAAACGCCACTGTTGGTCCCAGCAAACAGGTTGCCCCCGCTTACAGCGAGACTGTAGACATAGGTGCTCTTCATCCCCGCGTTCACAGCAATCCAACTGCTTCCGCCGTTGGTCGAAAGAAAGACACCGCTGTTAGTCCCTACGAAGAGATTGTTTCCGCCGGCAATGATACTATAAGCATAAGTGCTCATCAAACCGGTGTTCACGGCAGTCCAGCTACTTCCACCGTTCGTCGACAAGAAAACGCCACCGCCGTCGGTACCCGCGAGGAGCTTACTCCCGCTGGCGGTAAGAGCATAAACATACGGGTTTGTGAGTCCTGTGTTCACAGCAGTCCAGTTCTCTCCGCTGTTAGTCGAAAGGAAGACACCTCCACCATACGTCCCGGCAAAGAGGTTACTCCCGCTGACTGCGAGACTGTAAACATAGGTGCTAGTCAGCCCTGTATTTACGGGAGCCCAGGTGCTTCCGCTGTTCGTTGAGAGGAACACACCACCGCCCCCAGTTCCAGCGAACAGGTTTCCGCCGCTGAAGGCAAGAGCATAAACATATTTGTTCGTTAATCCCGAGTTCACACCAGTCCAAGTAGTACTGCCGTCGCTGGTGAAAAAAACACCGCCGCCAACAGCTCCGGCAAAGAGGCTACTCCCCTTGACCTCAAGAGTATAGATGTAACTGCTCGTTAGCCCTGTATTCACAGCAGCCCATGCGTTTCCGCTGCTACTTGAAAGAAAGATACCGCCATCGGTCCCTGCAAAGAGATTATTCCCACTGAAGGCAAGAGCATAGACGATTGTGCTCGTTAGTCCTGCGTTAGCGGCAGTCCAGCCACTTCCGCTGTCGCTCGAAAGAAAGACACCGCCGAGATAAGTGCCTGCAAAGAGATTGTTCCCGCTGACCGCAAGAGAATAGACAAAGGTGTTCTCGAGCCCCGCGTTGACAGCGGTCCAACTCCTTCCGTTGTTTGTGGAGAGAAAGACTCCGGCGTCGGTGCCGGCAAAGAGGCTACTCCCGGTGACAGCAAGAGCATAAACATAAGAATTCGACAATCCCGTGTTGATGGCAGTCCACCTGTTTCCGTTATCGGTCGAAACGAAAACACCACCACCAAGAGTCCCGGCAAAGAGATTATCCCCGTTGACTGCTAGGACATAAACATAGCTGTTCGTTAGCCCCGTGTTCACAGCAGTCCAACTGCCTCCTTTGTCAGTCGAGAGAAAAACACCGCCACCATAAGTTCCTGCGAACAGATTGTTCCCACTCACGGCAAGAGCATTCACATAAGGGTTAACGAGGCCCCTATTCACAGCAATCCAATTGCCCCCGTTGTCACTCGAAAGAAAGACTCCCCCATTTGTCCCGACGAATACGTCATCTCCGCTGAAGGTGAGGGCATAGACATATGTGTTTGTGAGCCCACTGTTCATTGCAGTCCAGTTGCTTCCGTTGTTTGTCGAGCGAAAGACACCGCCGACATAAGTCCCGGCAAAGAGATTACCTCCGCTTGCAGCGAAAGAGAGAACCACGCCTCCATAGGGTCCATTGGTTTGCACCCATTGAGCATGAAGGGAAGAAGCGACGAAGGCCCAGACGAGAACCAAGCATTTGATCAAAGGCTTCATGTTGCTGCTTTCTCTTTTCCACGAGGAGCCTCTATAACAGACCCTGCCAAAACGTATCTCTTCGAACATCGAAAGTCAATTCAATTTCGTGATATGCGGCAGAACCGGCTTTTTCAAATCGTACGCGATACTCCGATTTCCCTGAAACCAATAAATGATAGGAGCCTTGTTATTCAGCTTCATCTTCTGCTCTGCTCACCACCCGACTTTCCGACTATGTTAGTGGGAGATTGCGGGGCCGATGAGACTCGTGGAATCTCGGTCTTAAGGGAAGAGCAGAGAAGATTCTCAGGTGAGAATCAGCAGGTGAAGCGACAAAAGGTAGGGAATTTGCGGGGCAAAATCAACCAAACAGTCTCGCCGGTTCTGACCTCTCGAAGACAACTCAAACAACCAGCGATCGGCTTCAGCGGAGCAAAAGCATCTTCTTCGTCTCAACAAATGACCCGGCCACAAGCCGGTAGAAATAGACTCCACTGGGAAGGTGTGTTGCATGCCACTGACGCCGATAGGTTCCAGGTGTGAGTACTCCATCCACGAGAGTTCCGACCTGATTCCCGAGAAGATTGTAAATCATAAGAACAACGTGGTCAGACTTGGGAAGAGAGAATTCAATACTGGTTGTGGGGTTAAAAGGATTGGGAGAATTCTGACTGAGATCATAATGAGTCGGGACTGCGTCATTCACCCTATCGACGGAGGTGACGGTGGTGAAGGGTTTCACAGATCCCCTGGTCACACCTGCAATATTTTGGGCCACAATCCTGTAGAAGTACTCGGCATTGGAAGCTAAGTTGCTCTGGATATAGTTGACATCTTGAGATGTTGTCCCCGAGCTGAGTAGTTGCGCAGGTGTAGACTCAAACGAAGCTAATGACGCGCTCGTGCCAATCTCAAACCATGCCGCGGTCAAGAAACCATTTGGATTCACGGAACCATTGAGGGTTGCCGAACCCGACGAGACACTGGTCGCAGCACCTGTGGTCACTATCGGGGGGGCGTCAATGAAGGTTGAAGACAGACTTAGCGTGTAAGCCCCTGCTCGGTTGAGATCAGAGGAGGTCACCTCAATCACGTAGGCTGAGTTAGTCGGCAGGTTTATCAAACCTCTTGTGCTTGGTATCCGAGAATTTGTTCCTCCCCCGCCGTTGTCATCCGCTGCCATCACTGAACTGTCGGCTAAGAACAAGTAGAGGTACGTGTCAAAATCCGCCGAGGTCAGAAATATCACTATCGGCTGGCCTGCAGATGCTGATAAGTAGTAGTGGTCAGCGAAGTAGCCATCTCCTCTATCGCGTGATCGGCTGTCACTGGAGCTCAGTGTTCCCGTCACAGTTTCCCCCAAGGCTATAGGTGTCACTGGAAAGACACCTGGCCCGGTCGTGAACGAGAGACCATCACCGTATATCGTTCCGGCACTGTTGCTCGCCACCAACCTACAATAATACTTCGTATTCGGTGAAAGCAGAGTCAGGCTCTCCGATACGCTGACTTTTGTCGTCTCACTACCGATAGATTGAGATGGTGTCGTATTTCCATACAGAGCGCTCGTTCCCCATTCAAAATGGACGACCGTTGCTGATCCGTTCGGGTTCACAGTTCCATTAAGTTGAGCGGAGGTCACCGTGACATTCGTTACGAAGCTTGTGAGAACCGTCGGAGGGAGGGTGAGGGACAGTGTCGTAAAAGTCGCATCTGAACCCTCCGTCGCCCCAGCACTGTTGCTCGCTACCACCCTGAAGTGGTATGTTGTATTCGGTGAAAGCGAGTTCAACTTTACTGCCAGATTAACATTTCCCGTTCCCCCTCCGATGGGTTCAGGCGGCGTTGTGTTTCCATAAGACGCACTAATCCCCCATTGGAAAAATGCTACAGTCGACAAACCATTTGGGTTGATAGTCCCGCCCAACTTCGCGGAAGCCGACGTCAGACTGTCAACTGGACCAGTACTAACTGTTGGAGGTGAACCAGAGGGCTCCGTCGTGAACCCAACATCATTCCCATAAGTAACCCCCAAGCTGTTTCCCGCTACTGCACGATAGTGGTAGCTAGTATTTGGCGAGAGCGAGCCCAGATCCTCTGACACAATCGCGCTCTCTGCCATGTTGCTGACGGACTGAGACGGCGCCGTGTTCGTGTACGAGGAGCTGGTTCCCCATTCGAACCAGGCCCCTGTGGGCAGGCCATTTCGGGTGACGAGGCCGTTCAACGTTGCACCTGTGCTGGTCAGGAATGTGGCGGCAAGAGTGGTTACTGTAGGTGGGTTGCCTCCGTTGACTGAAAAAGCCCGTCCGCTGTCCGATTTGCTTTGATGTGCCGGTTGCTCAGCCTGCACCCCCTGCTGGAGAGAATAGGCAGAACGCGAAGCCAGCACCGACAAAACGAGTATTGCCGCGAAGAGGATTCCTGGACGTGTCATCAAATCACATGTTGGTTGATGAATCTTTTCCATCCCCCGTTGGCAATTTGACTCCGGATGGATGCTAGAACATTCTGAGCGTTATCTCGACAAGGACGCGATTGCCGATGGCGTCGCAAATCGGTTATTTGCTTCCATCTCGTGTGTGTAATCTAGGGTGATGAGTCTCGAAGAGCAATAGATTTGGGAAAAAGGATGGGAACGATGTCCGGACATCGGTACCGCTTCCATCGCAAAGGAGCCACCTATCGACCAAATGTGGAATATACTCTCGGGTATGATTATGCAAGTGCAGACGAGCCGACGTGCCGGGCTAAACCATCCAATCTGGGATGGCTCTGGCCCACTCTATCCAGACGATCCGCGCGACACTGCCTCTACCTTTGCTGCTGTGGCGTTGCAGCCGGAGATGAAGTCTGTGCAGGAAGTTGCGGGGGAGGAACTTGTCTCGGGGCTACACCTCGTTGGAGTATGCTCTCCGAGGACTGCATCCGGTTAGGAAGCAGAAAATTGATCACCAAGCTAAGGACGAGAAAGATGCCAGCGAGGATCGTCGTGATCTTGCCTAAGAAGTCCGCAGTGCGACGAACGCCAAAGACGGTTCCGATCTGTGCTCCTCCAAACGTCCCAGCCAATCCGCCACCCTTACTCGACTGCATCAAAACTACCACGATCAGCAAGATACTGACAATTACCTCTACTGATACGAGAATCCCAAACATGGTGATACCTTTCTATTTATCCCGTGTGAGCAAGAAACCGCTGCCATAATTTAGCACAAAATTCGGCTACATGCAAACGCGAGTTCGCGCTCATACTTCATCGACTTCGAAAGCCAAAGCCTTCTTATTTAAGTCGTACCCCGAAAAATCATCTCCATTTTGGTCATATGCTCCGGCGAAGCCAAGCCAGTTCCAGTCCTTCACAATGGTCCTTCGGTCATCTTCTTCCATTTCGTTAAAGCCAGCCACGACTGTTTTGAATTTCGGAAACTGATCATACTTCGACGGATTGACAATCGAGAATACGTGCTTCGTCTCCGCCAACTCTCGCGCACGTCCGAGGGCTCGAGCTTCTTTGGCCCTGATCCTCACTCTACCTTCCTTCAGCCTAACCTCCCGACACTTCACGAATCCACCCTCATCTCGAAGGATAAACTCTGCCCCTGGAGCGATGATCGATGCCTTCAGGATGAACTCAGACACGAGATACGCATTGAATTCGTTCCCGGCGACCTTCGTGAAGCCGCTTGCATGCGAACCATCGAAGTATCCACCCTTTTTCACTATCACCAGTTTCTCGCGTTCAAGGGTCCTCGTGACTTCGTTCTCGCTCGATAGCGTCCGCCGAAGTTCCCTCGTCCGCCTCCTGACCGCATCCCAGTAAGCTTCGCTGTCGACACTGAGATATTCCCAGTTTGGAAACACACTAAACATTTTGAACGCAAGCCGTCCGCAGCTCCAGATGAACTCCGAATTGTACCATTTCTGAAGTCGGAGGATCTGATCCCACTCTTCATCAGAGATGCTGTTCGACGGCGTATCTTCAACTCTGTAATAAAGCTTTCTTCCCATGACTTCCCCTCTCACATGCGTCCACGTCTCTTTGGCTGGAAGAGGCGTTCGACATATTTGCCGAGCACATCAAACTCAAGGTTCACAACGTCTCCAACTTTTCTCCGCCCAAAGATTGTTTTCTTCATCGTATGAGGGATGATCGCGATTCCAATCATCGACTCCTCGAGCCGTGCCACCGTAAGGCTCACACCGTCAACGGCCACAGAGCCGGTTGGAACAAGGTATTTCTGGAAATTCCCGGGGATCTTTATCCAGAACATCCAGCTCTTTTTCAACGTCTTGATGGAAATGATCTTTCCAACACCATCGACGTGCCCCAGTACAATGTGTCCACCCAGCCGATCGGAGGCACGAAGCGGCAACTCAAGGTTCACGCGATCGCCAGCTGCGAGCAAGCCGAGGTTGGTCTTCCTCATGGTTTCTTCGACAACTTGAACACCAAAGAGCGAACGCCGCTTCTCCACCACTGTCAAACATGTTCCATTGACTGCAACGCTTTCGCCAATCTTCAGCTTCTTTCCTATTCTGCCGCCATCAAAGACAAATGCAGCCGCCTTCCCCCTTCTCTTGATGGAGTGAACTCTGCCTGTCCCTTCGACGATTCCTGTGAACACGATAACTCCTCAACCTACCTTCTCATTTGAACGTCGCCCTGGATAAGCACATCTTCACCAATCTTTTCGACAGAACTCGAGCTGAAACTGACGGCGTGCATGATCCTCCCAAATCCTGGAACTCCGACAGAACCATACAGCTTGGGAGCAACGAATACCAACAGCCTGTCGACCAGTCTCTGCTCAAGGAATTGTGTGAACACCCGCTGACCTCCCTCCACAAGAACGGAAAGAATGTCGTGATCAGCAAGCCATTTCAATACTGTCCTCAACTCGATTGTTCCCGCTCTATTTCCCTTTACCTCAACGATCTCGACGCCTCGTTGCTCCAGAATTCCTTTTTTTCTCTCAATCTCCTTGTTTCCGTGCTCTCTCACAATGACGATGGTCCGAGAGAGATCGGCATCGCTAAACAGATGGGATGATAGCGGCGTGCTAAGATTTCCATCGAGAAGAACCCGTTTCGGATTACGGCCTTTGACAAGTCTGACAGTCAATCGAGGATCGTCAATTCTTGCAGTGTTCGCTCCGATGAGGACGGCATCGTACTCCGAACGAAGTTGATGGACATGTCTCCGCGATTCTTCTGACGTAATCCATTGTGCACGGCGGTCCGGTGACGCGATTTTCCCGTCAAGAGTCTGAGCAACCTTCAGTGTCACAAATGGCCTCCCCGTGGTCATCTTCTTGATGAAAAACTCGTTCAGTGTCTGGCATTCATCAGCAAGGGTACCCACGTGAACCTTCACACCCGCTGATAACAGAGAACGGACTCCTCTCCCCTTCACAAGCGGGTTGGGATCGATCATCCCGACGACCACTCGACGGATCCCGGCTTCGACAATCGCGTCGGTGCACGGTGGTGTCTTTCCATAGTGCGAACACGGTTCCAAGTTCACGTAGAGAGTAGCCCCTCGAGTATTTCGCCCCGCTTCTTGTAGTGCGTTCATCTCCGCATGAGCCCCACCAAACTTCTTGTGATAACCTCTTCCAATAACTCTCCCATCCTTGACAATGACGGAGCCAACGAGAGGATTCGGACTTACGTATCCCTGTCCCTGGCCCGCTAGCCGGAGGCACTCTGACATAAAACTCTCGTCCTGCTTCCTCGAACTCACTACCTCACCTATTTTTGATTTCGATCATGACTTTGTCACCGACTTTGGCTTTCAAAAGTTCTCTCGCGCTTCCGTTCCTCACTCCGATCTCAATAAGGTTCGAACTATTGATGAGCGCCACCGGTCTGTTCGGCGATCCCTGAGCGTACGCCTGTGACAAACCCTGGATTACTCGTGACTTGATCCTGACTGTCAGTCGCCCTGACGACAGTCCCTCACCCGGGGACAATCTCAAGTTCGTGATCAGGTTGCCAAAACGATCAATGTGGATCACATTCCCAAGATACTTTCCTGTTTTCCTCCCGTCGAGATATGCGAACTCACGACGCGGCCTCGAAAGAGCTACCCTCCTCCCGAGCTTTGACGGGTTCAGCCCCAGCGATAAACGAGCGGCCACTGGTGCGAAGATATCGCGACCATGAAAAGTGGAACTGACATGAGAAAGGAAATACCTTTCATTTCTCACTTCCCAAGCTCGTGTCAGCAATCCATCCGCTTCCAAGTACTTAAGCACGCCATTATCGGGGGCAAGGAAGATGTGATTTCGCCCCTCCACACAAAGTATCCGACGCTCGGTCCCAACACCTGGGTCGACCACAACTAAGAAGATTGTTCCTCTCGCAAAGAAAGAGTGGGTTGACCAAAGCACATACGCCGCGGCGTTGACATCTTGAGGCGGAATCTCGTGCGTCAAGTCAACGACCGTCGCCTTGGGATTGATTCCCAGAATCACCCCTTTCATCGCGCCCGCGAATCCATCCCTCAGACCGAAATCGGTGAGAAGGACAATCACGTTTGTTGTTCGCTCTGTGCTTTTCATAAAGCAGAAAGGACATCATTCCCGTCCTGAAAGTTGCGCTGCAAGGGTTCGATGTCCTTGTTTCTCAGATTATCGCGCTGACTGACCTTGGTCGAAACTCAGCTCAAAGTCACTTCTTTTCTCTTCTCCGCTGACTTATAAATCGCATCAACGATCTTCATTCGTTTTACGGCGTCATCAGCAGTCGAAATCACCGGATGCAAGCCACGGACAGCGCCCACGAAATGCTTCAGCTCTGACTCGTACGAGCGCTTGTACATGTTCTGGGCCGTTTCCGTCTTGATCGGCGTGACGTTCACAAGACTTCCATGCATTTGTTTGTTGATCCGCAACGGATTCACACGCGCGCTTCCTTCAGTTCCAAACAAATCGCAGTAGAAGAAATCACTTTCCGTCTGAAGGCTCCAGCTCGCCTCGATGAGAACGGTCATCTCGTCGTTCATCGTGAGGAACACAGTACACGTATCTTCAACGTTCTTGGCCATCAATGAGTAATTCGCCGCGCTCACTCGTTTCACCTCCGGGTACCCGGCAAGCCAAAGAGCAAGATCCATCGCGGCAATACCCAGATCCAGAAACACTCCGCCTCCTGAGTGCTCCTTACGCAAGAACCACGGGCTGGTAACGCTCTGTTTCCGCAGCCATCCCGTCTTCACGTAAAAGATTTTGCCAAGCTCCCCATTCTCCATGAAACTCTTCAACACCATCGAGTCGGGTCTGAACCGATTGTTCATCCCAACCATGACCTTACGTTTGTTGCTCCGGGCGGCTTCTGCAATCTCGACAGCCTCTTTGTAGTTTCTCGCAATGGGCTTCTCGACAAGCGCATCGGCGCCGCACTCGATTGCAAGCAGAGCCATATCTCGATGGGAATTCGTAGGTGTGCACACATCCACCGCATCGAGTTCCACCGATTTCAGCATCTCAGCCGGGTCGCTGTGATACGTCTTCACACCGTATCGCTCGGCAAGATACCGTGCCTTCGGCTTGTCCACATCGCACAGTCCGACAAGCTCCACTTCCTTGAGCTTCGAGAGGATGGGGAGATGTATAACCTGGGCTATTGCTCCCAGGCCGATAACACCTATTCTGACTTTGTCCATCATCTGGCGATGAGCCCTTTTGACGGAGTGAACTCAACACGCTTCGCCTGAACCCGAAGATGCTCTTTCACAATAGACACAATCCCAGCCGAATCAAGGCGGAGCATTGCGTGCAGCTCACTCAGAAGCCCGTGCTCGACAAACTCGTTTGGAACACCCTGAACAAACACTTTCAAATGCTCGAATTCCTTCTTCGCGAAATACTCCAGAACTCCACTGCCAAACCCGCCGTGAACAACGTTATCCTCCACTGTGAGGACTCGTTTGAAACGTGAAGCGATGTCATCAAGAAGGTTCTCGTCGAGCGGTTTCACAAAACGCATGTTCACCACTTCAACAGAAACTTCGTCCCTGACCAGAAGCTCAGCGGCCTTCAGCGCGGGATACACCATGTTGCCGACAGCAAGAATCGCGATGTCATGCCCTGATCGAACAATCTCCCCCTTGCCAATTGGGAGCTTGTCAAATCTTGACTTAGGTGGAAGGCCCAAGCCAATGCCGCGAGGATATCGCAGAGCGATAGGACCCTTCGTGTAGACAGTTGCGGTATAAAGCATGTCGCGAAGCTCATTCTCATCCTTCGGTGCCATGATCACCATTCCCGGGATCAAGCGGAGATACGAGAGATCAAAAACACCGTGGTGCGTTGGACCGTCAGAACCCACGAGACCGGCTCGGTCAAGAGCGAAGACTACATGCAAACCCTGAAGGGCCACGTCGTGGATGATCTGATCGTACGCTCGCTGGAGGAACGTGGAGTAGATCGCCGCGATCGGAACATATCCTTGAGTCGCCAGACCCGCAGCAAACGTGACAGCATGCTGCTCGGCAATCCCGACATCAAAGAAGTGGCTCGGCAATTCCCTCTGAAGCTGATCGAGCCCTGTGCCGTCCGGCATCGCAGCGGTGATCCCGACGATTCGTGGATTTTCCTTCGCCAGCTCGACGACTGCTTGGCCGAAGATTTTCGTGTAAGACGGCGGACCATCACTCTTCTTTGGAGAGACCCCAGTGATCTTATCGAACGGCGTGACACCGTGCAGTCGCTGATCGTCTTCCTCTGCGGGTTTGTAGCCCTTCCCCTTCTGAGTCGTGACGTGAACGATTATCGGTCCCTTGAACTCCTTCACTTCCTTGAAAATCTTGACGAGCTGATTCACATTGTGCCCGTTCACAGGACCGAAGTACCGGAAGCCAAGAGCCTCGAAGAGCATTCCAGGCGTGATGACTGCCTTGACTCCTCCCTCGATGCGTGCAGCCATCTTCCGAAGGCGATCCCCAAGCTGGTCCAGCTTGCCGGTGAGCTTCCAAATATCTCTCTTCAGTCTGTTGTACTGAGGCGTCGCGATGACTTCCGTGAAGTAGTTTGACACTGCCCAGACGTTCCGTGCTATCGACATCTGATTGTCATTCAGAATGACGATGAGATCTTTCTTCAGAATGCCCGCATTGTTCATCGCCTCATACGCCATTCCCCCCGTCATTGCACCATCGCCGACGATGGCCACGATCTTGTGGTTCTCGCCGCTGAAGTCTCTGGCTGTTGCCATCCCCAGCGCCGCTGAAAGCGCCGTGCTGGCGTGTCCTGCCCCGAATGTATCATACTCGCTTTCCGCACGCTTGAGGAAGCCGCTAATGCCCTTTAATTGTCTTATGGTGTGGAAAACATCCCGCCTGCCCGTAAGGATCTTATGTGGATAGGCCTGGTGTCCCACATCCCACACAAGCTTGTCCTTCGGAGTGTTGAAGACGTAGTGAAGAGCAACTGCCAGCTCCACGGCACCTAGGCCCGCTCCGAGGTGACCGCCCACTTTCGAGATTGTATCGATGATGAACTCTCTCAATTCCTGACAAACTATCTTCAGCTCCTTCACATCGAGTTTCTTGAGGTCGTCAGGAGAATTGATC
>JBAWAH010000057.1:0-85123 GCA_049589195.1 Bacteroidota bacterium
GCACTGTTCTGAACAATGTAAACGCCGATCCGCTCATCGTCACACAGGAATATCTCATCAAGGTTGCCGCCCTTGCAGATGTGTTCCGTCCGTATGGGATAAAAGTATTCTTGAGCGCCAACTTTGATTCACCCATGAAATTGGGAAGCTTGAAGACAGCAGATCCGTTCGATGTGGAGGTGAAAGAATGGTGGAAGGACAAGGTGAAGGAAATCTATTCACTCATTCCCGACTTCGGAGGGTTTCTCGTCAAAGCAAACTCTGAGGGCGAACCCGGGCCTTATGATTACGGCAGAACGCAGGCTGACGGTGCCAACATGCTGGCAGAAGCGCTGAAGCCATACGGTGGAATAACAATCTGGAGAGCATTTGTTTACGCGTACAACCCGAAGGATCGCGCGCGTGAGGCCTATGACATTTTCAAGCCTTTGGACGGAAAGTTCGAGGGCAACGTGCTGCTGCAGGTAAAAAATGGCCCCCTTGACTTCCAGCCCCGTGAGCCCTTTAGCCCCTTGTTCGGAGCGATGCGGAAGACACCAGTCATGATGGAGCTGGACCCCGGGCAAGGAGCATTGGGCGAGGATGTGGGTTTGGCTTTTTTGGCACCGATGTGGGAAGAGTGTTTTGATGCTAATACATACGCCAAGGGGAAAGGCTCGACAGTCGGAAAAGTGATTGACGGCTCTCTGGATAACTATCCACTCACGGGTATAGCTGGCGTTTCCAACATCAACGCGGAAGGCAATTGGACCGGCAATATATTTGGTCAGTCGAACTGGTATGCGTTTGGACGTTTGGGATGGGACCACACTCTCGCCTCCGGGCAGATCGCGGAGGAATGGATTAGGATGACCTTTTCCAATGATACGTCAATCATCCGTCCAATCGAAACCATCATGATGGCTTCAAGAGAGAACGTTGTAGACTATAGGGATCCGCTCGGTCTCAACATGTTAGGGGGATGGAGTGTTTATCATGGTCCGTGGGTAAACAATTCAAAGCATGAAGACTGGAACTCACCGTACTACCACCGGGCCGATAGTATCGGAATTGGATTTGATCGCACGAGCACCGGAAGCGGCGCAGTAGATCAGTATTACCCTGAGCTCGCACAGGAATTTGAATCTCGAGAGGCCTGTCCTGAAGAGTTTCTTCTTTGGTTCCACCATGTTCCCTGGACCTACAAAATGAAGTCGGGCAAAAAACTGTGGGACGAGCTTTGCTACCATTACTACAAAGGTGTCGAAGGCGTTGAAGAAATGCAGAGGATTTGGAATTCTCTGCGGGGAAAGATTGACGACAAGGAATTTAACGCGGTCCGAATGTTTCTTGGAATACAACATGAAGACGCAATAAGCTGGAGAGATGGGTGCGTCCTGTATTTTCATACTTTTTCGCATTTGCCCATTCCGGCCGGATTGCCGGCGCCGGAACACGACCTTGAATATTATATGATCCATAATCCTAGGTGAACTATTGCAGCACCTTGTTTTTGAAATACAAGTCATTTCTTCGGATACGCTTCTTCTCAAAGAAAGAAATGGAAAGAGCCGGCTGCTTGTGGGATAGTCTGATATGAGAAAGAGCACAGTACTTGCAGTTCTGGTAATCTTTTCAACAACTCTGCATTGTCAGAATTTTGTTGATTTTGCGTTAGCACCTCCCATGGGATGGAACAGTTGGGACTGTTATGGGCCTACTGTCATTGAACAGGAAGTTAGGGCAAATGCGGACTACATGGCTACTCATCTAAAAAAATACGGTTGGGAATATGTTGTGGTCGATATCCGTTGGTACGTAGAAAATGACAAAGCACATGGCTACAATCAAAAAGATGCCATCATTGCCATGGATGATTATGGCAGGCTCATACCGGCTATCAATCGGTTTCCTTCTTCTGCCAATGGTATGGGATTCAAACCGCTGGCAAATGACATTCACAGTGAGGGCTTAAAATTTGGCATTCACATTATGCGCGGTATTCCGAAGCTAGCAGTTGAAAGGAATACTCCAGTTTTTGGCAGTAACTTCAGGGCGAAAGATATTTACGGCGCCGAACAATTATGCACTTGGCTGGGCGATATGTATACAGTGGATGCAACCAAACAAGGCTCGCAAGAATATTACAATTCACTTTTCAATCTCTATGCATCTTGGGGGATCGATTTTGTGAAGGTAGATGACCTGTCTCGTCCCTATCACAAAGATGAAATTGAGATGATTCGAAGAGCCATTGAAGCTTGCGGACGGCCGATTGTTCTAAGCACGTCGCCTGGCGAGACACCATTAGAATATGCCGACCATATCAGCAGTCACGCCAATATGTGGCGTATCATAGACGATTTTTGGGATAACTGGTCACAATTGAACGAGCATTTTTCACTTTTTGAAAAATGGATTCCATATACGGGACCGGGTCATTGGCCCGATGGGGACATGCTTCCTTTAGGCAGAATAGGCATACGGGCAGAACGGGGTGACAACCGTATGAGCATGTTTACCGAAGATGAACAGTACACGTTAATGTCGCTTTTCTTGATTTGTCGTTCGCCGCTTATGTTTGGGGGTAATCTGCCTGACAATGATGAATTCACTTTGAATCTCATCACCAATGAAGAAGCGCTTGCAGTTCTGCAAAGAAGCAAAAACAACAGGTTGCTTGTTGATGATGGGGAGAGAATTGCTTGGACAGCCGATGATCTAAACAGCAGTGCTAAATATGTAGGCCTTTTTTATACTTCCGACCAAAAACCAATTGTGGAAAGTAAGGCTTTGTGGAACAGCAGACTGATTACTTATAGAGCTGGAGAACAAAGCACAAAAGTTAAAGTGGATATTGTTGGAACCAAAAAGTTATACCTGGTTGTCACAAACGGCGGAGATGGCAGCAATTGGGATCATGCTGATTGGATTGAACCAAAGCTTACAGGCAAAAGAGGATCAGTAAACCTAACTGATCTTCCCTGGATTAGTGCATCCTCTGGTTGGGGAAGCGCCACAAAAAACAGAAGTGTAGGAGGTAATAAATTGATAGTCGATAGCATCGAATATGCAAATGGTATAGGTACTCATTCAAATTCAATTATTGAATACAATATCCCTGAAGGATATGATACTTTTACTTCCCTAGTGGGACTCGATAAAGAATGCGTTGATCACACCGAGGGGGCAACTGCGAGATTCCTCGTTTTTACCCAGTATCCCACCGGTTCTCTTCCGGAAGATTCTGTTACAGTATCGCTAAAGATTGAGCAATTAGGTTTCAAGGGGACATGCAGAGTCCGTGACTTGTGGGCAAAAAAGGATATCGGTGAATACTCGAATGAAATATCACTGTATCTCAGGAAACACGGTGCAAAGTTGCTGAAGGTTACTGAAGAGCCGTAACGTCCCGGATTCAATGATGAACATCAGACTCATGATGAAAAAATCGATCACAGGAGAAAGAAGACTTATCGACAGGATTACTGTTGTTGTTTTTTCTATGCTCTGTTTCTCATTGCAATCAACTATAGTGGTTGCTAATGACGAAGTAAAAGGGAGTAATGATTCAACCCGCAGTACATGGACTGCCGACAATGGCAACGGCACATTCACCAATCCGATATTCTACGATGAGTTTTCAGATCCCGATATAATTCGGGTTGGCGACGATTACTATCTGACTGGGACCACGATGCACGCCATGCCCGGCCTGCCAGTGCTGCAATCGAGAGACCTTGTCAATTGGAAGTTTCTGAGTTACGCCATGGATAAATTGGATCTCGGACCTGAGTTCAGGCTGGAGGACGGGAAAGACATCTACGGCCAGGGCATTTGGGCTCCGAGCTTTCGCTTTCATAACGGGACATTCTACATCTTCTCGAATGTCAATCGAAGAACAACACAGCTCTTTACGGCAACCAATCCTGCGGGACCGTGGTCCCATACCGAGATGAAGGTTTCGCTTCACGATCTTTCCGTACTGTTCGATGACAATGGAAAAACGTATGTGGTGTGGGGATATGATGAGATAAGAATGGCGGAGTTGAATGAAGACCTCAACGATCTAAAACCCCGAACCGAGAAGATAATCATTTCCAAAGGAAGCGGGGCGGGAGAGGGAAGTCATTTTTATAGAATTGGCGGCAAGTATTTCATTGCTTTTGCAAATTGGGATCCCGTTTGTTACCAGGTTTGTGCACGGGCGGAAAAACCGTTTGGACCCTATGAAATTACGCCGATCAGTGTCGGGGAGAACTTAAGCATTGGTGTGGGATGGAGATTGCCGTACTCGAGTAAGGAGAGGCAATTTCAATTAATCCCACCGCGGGAGAATTACGTCGGATGTATTACGATGCATCAGGGAGGTATTGTGCAGACACAGACGGGAGAATGGTGGGGATTTTCGATGATGGATGATAATTCGGTGGGGAGACTTTTGTGTTTGTCGCCCGTCACTTGGGAAGACGGTTGGCCTTACATGGGATTGCCCGGTAACCTTACCCGCACGCCTCGAACATGGGTGAAGCCCCAAACCGGGTACACTTCACAACCCGAAGCACCATACGAACGAAGCGATGATTTTTCGGCTGCGACGCTTAAACCCATCTGGCAATGGAACCACGTGCCTGTTGATAAGAATTGGTCGTTAACAAGGCGTAAAGGATATTTGTGCCTGCAGTCTTTGGCTGCCGAAAATTTTTGGCATGCGCGAAATTCGCTCACGCAGCGGGCTATAGGTCCTGAATCAATTGCTATAACGGAATTAGATGGTAATGAATTGAAGGATGGCGATATTGCTGGTCTTGCTCTCTTAAATTATCCGTACGCCTGGATAGGTATTACTCATGTCAATGGAGGTTATGAAATTCAACAATTCGATCAGCGAACAAACCAGCTTCAAAATAAAAAAATTGGTGCTGCACGAATTTGGCTTCGTGTTCATTGCGACTTCGATAGCGAGTTTGCATGGTTCGGCTACAGCACCGATGGAAAGACGTTCCTGCCTATCGGAGAGAAATTCATAATGGCATTCCAGTTGAAAACATTTCAGGGAGTGCGCTTTGCGCTTTTCAACTACAACGTGGAAGGGGTGGAAGGCGGAATTGCCGCTTTTGATAAGTTTGAAGTGAACGAACCCCGTCCCTACGGACTTACAAAACCAATACCTTATGGTGAGACAGTAACTTTCATGAATCTTGCCGATAGTACTGTATTGGTAAATTGGAAGAATTTTCTTAGACCGGTCTCCATCTCTCATCAGCTGGCAAAAGATCCAGCTTCTCATTTCAAAATAATCGATAAGGGTAATGGTCGAATCGCCCTTCAATCGGAAATTGGAGGAGGCTTTGTCTCGGTTGCGGGAAATGGAAGAATGAGCGAAGTGCGTATTGAAAAGGACGATCGTGGAGACGCCACAACATTTCAATGGGAAGACATGCAGCGATGTGATTTAATGCTCATGTCTCTGAAAACGCATCGCTATTTTTTTGTGGATCCCAATGCTGGAAGTCTCTGCTCTGCCAATTCTCCGGGTACCAGACCGGATAGAAAGGACGGCTCTTGCTTTGTGTGGTCAAAATCAGGCAACTAGATTGTGTAATCACAAGTAATCATCGGGAGGAGGAGATATGTTCAGATTACTTACACTGATAAGTTGTTGTTTGTTATTGATCAATCTGGGATTTGGGCAGTCGCCCTCGTTCAAAACGTATATGAATCCGGTAATTCCCGGCGACCATCCTGATTGTACCATCTCAAAGATTGGTAATGATTTTTATACAACAGGTTCATCTTTTAACGTCACACCAGTAATATATCATTCCACAGATCTCGTTCATTGGGAAGCCATTGCTCAACCGGTGAGCGCTTCATGGTCAGGTTATGGTGATTCACCAGGAGGCGGTTGTTGGGGAGGCCATATGGTGTACTACAAAGGAGAGTATTGGGATTATTTTTCAAGGGCAAATACGATGTATTTTGTAACTGCCGATAAGCCTGAAGGCCCATGGAGCATGCCAACCAGAGTAAATAACCCAACGCAGCTTCCCTATAGCTTAGGATACGATAATTCAATCTTCATTGATGACGATGGCAAATGGTACTTGGTAGTCAAGAACGGACAACCTAATAACGGAATTGTTGAACTAGGAGATGACGGACAGCCCACAGGAATAGTATACAATTTGAATTGGATAAATCCTTCCCCCTCTTATCCCTATAGTTGGGCCGAAGGTCCGGTGATGTGGAAATATAACGGCTATTACTACTATTCATTTGCAAGAGATTTATCGGGTGGACAGAAGGTCATGAGGAGCAGGACGCTTACTGCCGATCAGTCCTCCTGGGAAATGCTGGGAGATTTTTTCAACCTGAATGATCCCCTCATAGGAGGTTCACTTTTTACCAATCCAAACCACAGTTCTAATGTTGTTATGATTGCAGATAATACCAATTGGGTAATTCATCCCCTCTATGCAAAAGGTGAATGGATCGGACAGGGACGACAAGGCCTGCTAAACCAGGTTCGTTATGATTCAAATAGCAAACCTACTGCAGATTACCCGGTGAACAAATCTTTTGCAGCTCCCAGTTTGCCAAGTAGCGGTATCCCTTGGATGGTGCCAGAATCCGATTTCTTCACTTCCGGCAAACTAAATCCTGAATGGTCCCATTTGGGCTATACGGCTGACAATACATATTCGCTTACCGATCGATCAGGTTGGCTACATCTGTCACCAAAGAGTGGCAAAATAAATACCGTGATAAAAAATGACGGCGAACATAATTACTCGCTGATTGCCCGTCTCGAGTTCACTGCGCAGGCATTAAGCGATGAAGCAGGGCTTTTAATACTAAGGGGAGATGAGAAATCATATGCAAAATTATACAGTTCCATAGACGATGTCAGACATAAAGCGATATTCTTCAGTTTTGACAACAACAAATATAAGACTGAAAATACTGCGGGAGACACAGTATGGCTTAAGATTATCAGGGTGAATCATAGCATAAGCGGTTATTTCAGCAGTGATGGCTTTCACTGGATACAAGTTGGTCAAAACTTTAATATATCTACGATAGATTCGTATTCAGACTTTTCAACTTTTACAGGCACACGACAAGGTTTATATGTTCAAAACAGTCCTGCTTATTTTGATTTTTACATTTATCGCGATGCTTATACACCGATATTGGCTGAATGTCCTGCCAACCAGTACGGCACAACCGTGTCGGCAAAAGTCAATGGAATAAGTTCGCTAGACAATATCCACGATGGTGACTGGGCATTGTATGCCGGGGTGGAATTTGGAAACTCGGAGTACTTGATGCAGCCTGATTCTTTCAAGGTTACCGCTTCATGCGCTACTGCAGGAGGTGCAGTTGAGGTGTGGCTCGATTCACTCGATACGGGCACGAAGATCGCAGAGTGCAACATCAGCAGTACCGGAAGCTGGGACAATTACACAACATTTGCAGCCGCTGTTCTGGTACCGGTTTTAGGCAGGCACGATGTCTATCTGAAATTCACGGCAAAGACCGCCGAGAAGCTCTTCTTGCTTCAATGGCTGAATTTCATAGGTGAACGCCGTCCTGCAACATCTGTCGGTGATCCGCGAACTGGACAGCTTCCAAAACACTTTGAACTGGAACAGAATTATCCTAATCCCTTTAATCCTAGCACAGTTATTGGTTATCAGTTGGCGTCTGCCAGTAGTGTATCACTGAAGGTATATGATCTCTTGGGACGAGAGGTCGTGACACTTGTGAATGAATATAAACCGGCTGGAGATTACAGCGTTCAGCTTTCCGCTTTCAGTGCTCGGCAATCGAGCGGAGTGTATTTTTACACGCTGAAGGCAGGCGAGTTTCTTCAGACGAAGAAGATGGTCTTGACCAAGTAGAATCAGGCTGGAGGTCTCCACTCCTCATGCTCTCGAGCCATCAGATCGGAGAGGAAAGGTGGCTCTTGCTTTGTGGGGAGTAAGCTAAGTAGTCAATTGGATAAGGAATTCTGTTGACTGTTTGTCAGAATGGAAATCTCAAATATCAAGAAGGACGGCTCACATATGGGAATGAAAGTATTTGGCAATTTGCGATTTAGGAATGACGCTGTTGTAAGGAAATTTACTGCTGGTATTCAGCCTGCTGGCTCGCACGGCAACGCTCGTGAACGGCGGAGGTGAGATAGCACAACATCAGGTGCGGTGGGATGCCGCGGTATTGCCAAGCGGCTCACACATGTATCGGTTGAAGGTAGATAGGTTTGTTAAGACAAAGAAGATGATAGTCCTGCAAAAAAGAGGAGGAAATTCGCGATGAGACACGCAAGACAACGAAGAGGTGATCGAAAATGGGCGTCAGCCGTGTTGAGTGCTCTGATACTCTACGGCATGACGTTGCTTCCGCAGTTACGCGCTCAGGGGACGAATGAAGCTGTCATCTATCTTGATAGTCTTCGACAAGTCATCAGGGGATTTGGCGGGGCAAACATCGTTGGCTGGAATCCGGGGTTGAACTACGGCGACATGACCCCAGAGCAGATCCAGACTGCTTTCGGAAATGGCCCCGGCAAACTCGGCTTTACAATCATGCGGCTTCGGATTCCACCCGATTCCACACAATTCAGAATCAATGTTTCATCAGCAAATCTCGCCGAATCACTTGGAGCGACAGTCATTGCAACGCCGTGGACACCACCGGCGTGGATGAAGACCAGCGGCAGCATTATTGGCGGGAGCCTCGACACCAACAACTATGCTGCCTTTGCAGCACACCTGAAAGCGTTTGCTGACACCATGGCCAACAACGGTGCGCCGGTGTATGCCGTGTCGGTTCAGAATGAACCCGATTTTATTCCAACTGGTTATGAGGGCTGCGGATGGAATGGGACTCAATTCCTCAAGTTTATGAGAAACAACGCGTCGGCGATCGGGATCCGCGTTTTCATGCCTGAGGCGGCAGGTTTCAGTCATACTCTGTCCGATCCGACGCTGAACGATTCTGTAGCGGCATCCCATGTCACTTTCATAGGCGGACACATTTATGGTGCGACACCCTCAAGTTATCCCCTTGCGCAGAGCAAGGGCAAGGAGCAGTGGATGACCGAATATTTGATCAATAGCCCGGGGAGCGGCGCTGACATGGACACTTCATTGAAGGGTGCTATTGCGACGGCAAAAAGCATCAATGACTGTATGAATGCAAATATGAGCGCGTATGTTTGGTGGTATATCGTGAGATACTACGGACCGATCGATGACGGTACGAAAGGTGGTGTGGCGGGTAGCATTACCAGGAAAGGTTATGTCATGTCGCAGTTTGCAAGATTTGTCCGTCCAGGATATATGAGAGTTCTCTCAACGAATCCGCAGGGATCGGTCTTTGTCACCGCATATAAACCGGTTCTACCCGGCTCATCGAGCAATTCCAAATTTGTCATTATCGCCGTGAACATGGGTTCCTCATCAGCACAACAGACATTTCGAATACAGAATGTCGCAAACGGGGCAGCGACTGTTACGCCATACGTTACCTCGAGGACGAAGAATTGCGAACAGCAGAGCGGTCTAGCAGTCTCCGCTGGCACGTTTACCGTGACTCTTGCTGATTCGAGTGTCACGACGTTTGTCGCTGATGTTGTCGTCAGTGTGGATGATCAAGGTTTTAGTCTTCCTAAGTCTTTTGAGCTCTTTCAGAATTATCCCAACCCGTTCAATCCGAGCACCTCAATCAGTTATGAGCTTCCGATGCGGAGCCACGTCAGACTTGGAGTCTTTGATATGCTTGGTAGAGAGGTGAGGACACTGATAAATCAAATTGAAGAGCCGGGGCGAAGGTCCGTAAACTTCGATGCAGGTGGGTTGGCGAGCGGAGTTTACTTCTATCAACTCAGAGCAAATAGTTTTGTAGAGACAAAGAGGTTTATGCTGCTCAAATAAACAGAAGGAAAGAGTCGACATCAAATACAATTCAGCCGCTCAGAAAATCACATTTGAAATTTCCATCAACAAAATCATAACCCATCATGAAAAAATCGTTCTTTACTCTACTGCTTGCCGTTCCTTTTGCGTTGTCTGCTCAGACGGCAAAAATAAAAATTGACGTTGACAGAACAATCGGAGAGATTGATCCTAAGATTTACGGTGTATTTATGGAACCTATCCACTTTAGCGGAAGGAGGATGGGTTTACCTGACACAGTAAGTTTCAATACCCTTTATGGAAATTTATACGATCCATCCTCGCCGCTCGCAGACGAGAACGGGTTCAGGAAAGATTATATTGAAGCGATGAAAGAGCTTAAAATAACCAACATGCGCTGGCCGGGAGGAAATTTTGTTATGGGTTACAACTGGCAGGACGGTATCGGACCTAAAGATCAACGCCCTGTTCGTATAAACCTGGCATGGGGCGGAATCGACAATAATCATGTAGGTACGGATGAATGGATTGAATTAAATAAAGCAATGGGGAGTGAAAATGTTGTATGTGTAAATCTTGGTCTTGCAACTATAGACGATGCACGCTACTGGGTTGAATACTGCAACTATAAGAAAGGAACATACTATTCCGATTTGCGTGATAAGTATGGTCATGAAAAACCGTACAATGTGAAAATTTGGGATCTCGGCAATGAAGTTGACGGTTCACCATGGGAACTGGGTCATAAAGACGCTGAAGATTACGTTAAGATTGCAAGAGAAGCTGCTAAGGCTATGAGATCTGTAGACAATACTATTAAATTTGTAGCTTCCGGATCATCGTACTACGAGAGCACCGGTCAGTGGGTTGAATGGAACCGGAAATTGCTTACAGGGCTTGGAGATATGATAGATTATATTTCCATTCACCGCTACTGGGAAAATTCACCAGATTATTATGCTTACATGGGACAGAGCGCAATGGATTTTGAAGAAAAGATTAGAGTACCAGCTGCTGAAATTGAAGCCGTAAAATCAATGAAAGACTTTAAGAATCCAATCTGTATTTCAGTTGATGAGTGGGGGTCTTTCGGAAGAAATCTTTTAGCCGTTCTACCGATAGCGCAATGTTTCAATTCTTTTATTCGTCATGCCGATATTGTTAAAATGTCTAACTTTACTATGCTAACATCTCTATTGAATACTGATAGAGAAAAAGGAAGCTTCAAGACACCGTTGTTTTATACATTCAAATTATTCTCAAACAATTGTCTCGGCAACTCTATTGACACATACGTTGAGTGTGATACTTTCAACACAGAAAAACATAAAGGTATCCCATTCCTAGATGTAACGACTGTATACTCCAAAGAAATAAATGGAGTTTTTATTAACGTTGTGAACCGGCATAAGGATAAGACAATCACTGCTGAAATAATCAATAACTCGGGTGTGTTTAGCGGAAAAGCTGAAGCAAGTTTAGTTACCAGTGATTCGCTTAATGCATTCTTTACATTTGACAAACAGGAGCAGTACATCCCTGTAACAAAAGAGATTGATGTTGAAGGAAACAGAATATCTTATTCATTTCCAGCGCATTCTTTTACGCAGATCAAAGTTGGAGTGAAGAAGTAAAAAAAGTTTTTGATCTTCCCGGAGAGGAAATAATTGCGTGTAGAGACCCGTCAAGCGGGAAATTGTTAAGGAATGTTTGACGGAAGCAATCTTGCGAGCGGTGTTTATTTCTATCGTGTGTCCGCTATGCCGCCAGCAGCACGAGACCAAGTTCCGCCAGGAGGCCGGAACGGGCAGGCAAACAACTCTGTGGAGACAAACAAACTTGTTTTGCTGAAACGATTCCTTCGATTGAGATTACATGAGGGCAAAGAAAATGCAACGAAAGAACTATGATGTGTGGTTCTGTTTTCGCATTGTTCTGTTTTGTACGAGCGCGTCTTTGGCCGTCGCAACAGCACAACCATCCGGTGGACCTTATGGCCCGGTTCGGCAAGCCTACAAGTTGCCTGAGGTGGCAGGCAGGATATATTTCGTTGCGGTCGATGGCCAAGCACAACAATCAGGTGGACGACTGGACAAGCCAACTTCACTGGAAGCTGCCATCGAGCGAGTGCGGACTGGTGATGCGATCGTCATGCGTGGAGGCACGTACCGGACCGGCAGTCTACTACTGAACCAGGGCATAACGATACAGCCCTATGCCGATGAGCGACCGGTGTTGAAGGGAACGTACATCGCGACCAAGTGGGAGAATCTGGGAAACGGGTTGTGGACCACCAAATGGTCCCGCTTGTTTCCCTCCAAACCTCTGGACTGGTGGCAACGTAACCGAGAAGGGAAGAAAACGCCGTTGTATCGCTTCAACAACGACATGGTGTTCGTCGATGGGAGGTTTTTACAAGCCGTCGGCTGGGAAGGAGAGGTAGATGAAAACTCGTATTACATCGATTATGACTCAGGACTTGTCTACATCGGTATTGACCCAACGAACTGGCTGGTGGAAATCACTGCGTTTGATGTCGCGATTCTTAGGATCACTGGTGAGTGCCACGGCAAGAATTCGGACCACAAAGGATATGTGATTCGGGGAATCACATTCACTCAATATGCAAACCGTGGGCTCGAAATCGAAGGGACGGATCCGGTGGGTTTATCCGATGAGTCCAAGCACGGGAAGGACGTCGTGGGCACGACTTTAGAGGATTGCACCATCTCGTACTGCTCACGAGTTGCTGGTTATTTCCGAGGAGATCATCTAACGATTCGGCACTGCCGGGTTAGCGACACAAGCACGGAAGGTGTCTATATCATAGGCTCATCCGATGTGTTGTTAGAACACAATATGTTCTCACGTAATAACATCGAGAACATTACCGGGTACTACCCTGCCGCAGTGAAGATTTTCAACCAATGCTACCGAGCTACTTGCCGGGATAATCTTGTAATTGATCTTCCGAATTCAAACGGCATCTGGTATGATGTCGGCAACGTTGATGGGATGTTCGTGAACAACTGGATTGAATGTGTCGGTCGTATTGACAAGGCAATGCCCACAAATCAACTCTGGCCGAGCGACAACGGATTCTTTTTTGAAATCTCAAAAGGTGTCATATGCGCCGGAAATGTTTTTGTTAATTGTGATCATGGCCTCATGGTGCTCAACAGTTCGAACGCTCACATCTACCAGAACACATTTGTCAATAGTGTTGCGTGCATCGGCCGCACCGGGCGGACTGCCGCGGGTGATCGCTTTGGCTGGCATGCCAGTACCGGACCGGATATTGACAGACGGGAGGGCCATGTGTTTGTCAACAATCTGCTTACGGGCGACAAGAGTTTCAACAGACCTCTCTTGTTCGTTTGGCAGCCGGCTTCCCTGTGTGAGCAGCTCACGAAGCCGCAGCTGAAGGAACTTGATCACAACGTGTGCGTACGCGGCACAGAGAAGACGCTCTATCCTTTGATATTGTTGAGTCCAGCACCAAACAAAGATTGTCAAGTGGGAATTGACTCATTGGAAGGCCTGCGAGATCTGTATCCGGAAGTTACGGCCAATAGTAGGTCATATGTCGGCTACGATGGCCCCTTGTTCAAGAGCGTGGAGTTGGGCAATTACCAATTATTGTCAGCCTTTCCAGGATCGAAATCAGGAGCTCAACTGCCGGCGGAGATCGGTACACTTCTTGGTCAGTTCAAGAAAGATGGGCTATATGTTGGAGCATATCCTCCAATACGATGATGTCAGGAACTGTTCCTGTCAGGGATTAAGTGTGTGTTTGTCGGTCGGTAAATCGTATCTGTAGATCATAGTAAGGAGCAACCAGGCATTCCTGCTAGGCTCGAGCTTGCTCAGAATTACCCCGATCCGCTTAATCTGACAACAGGAATCAGGTATCGGTTGTCAGTTGTCAACACGGTAAAACTATCAGTCTATAATCTTCTTGCTCAAAGAATAAGAACACTTGTCGATTCTTATCAAAGCGCCGGCGAGCATTCACTTGTCTGGGATGCGACGGATGGGAAGAACACGCCGGTGAGCTCGGGAATATGTTTCTATAGGTTAGAAGCAGGTGACCGGATGCTTCAGAGGAAAATGGTTTTGATTCAATAGAGAGATTTCTCTAGAGATAAAATCAAAGTCGAAGCAGACAGCAGGAGACTCCAATTGCAGAATATTTTGTTCGACTAACTCCAGAAAGGAGTAATAGTGATGAAGAAGATCGCCATTGCAAAAATCCAGTTTGTGAAGGTGATCCTTGCATTATCCTTCGTCATGCCTTCACGCATTGTCTATGGACAAAACCAATGGGTGACACTACCCGATGGCAGGGTAATTGGGGCAGGCAAAGATCACCCCGTTTTCTATACTTATACAAAAGAAAACGGAAAACTTACATCTCTGCAAGTGGAAGATCCGCAAGAAGGTGTTAAAGTCATAGTGACACTAAAGGATAAACCATTAGCACTTTACGGGAAAAAGAGTGCGTTACAAAAAACATCGTTCGCAGCTATTCAATCGCAATTACAGGCGGTTCATTCCTCGGTCAAGAGCAGAATAAATACTATCGCTCAACGACTGTCTGCCAGATCAAATTTCCAATACCAGTATAAAGTACGACGTGAGTATTACACTGCACTAAACGGGATGGCTCTGGAGTGTAATCGCGGAATGATAGAGTATATCCGGAGCCTGCCCGAGGTGAAAAACGTCCAGCTTGATGGGCAGGTCAAAGCTAACCTGACTCAATCAGTTCATCAAATACGCGCGGATATCGTGCAGGATAGTCTGGGCTATAACGGCGACAGTGTGCTGGTCGGTGAGATAGATACTGGCATAGATTACAGTAATCCGGCATTGGGAGGTGGGTTCGGGCCGCAATTCCGCGTCATAGGAGGACATGATTTTGCAAACAACGATTGCGATCCGATGGATGATCATGGTCATGGAACACACGTTGCCGGGATCATCGGCGCAAACGGGGGGGAGAGCTTACGTGGTGTAGCACCTCATGTAAAATTCCTTGCAGTAAAAGTATTGAATGCCGATGGAGCGGGAACATTCTCAGATGTCATTGCAGGAATTGAGTATTGCGTGGATCCTGACGGGAACCCAGCCACTGACGATGGAGTGGATGTCATTAATATGAGCCTCGGTGGAGCACCAGTGACCGATTCCCCAGTTGATAATGCAGTAGAGAATGCAACACAAGCCGGAATTTTAAGTGTTATTGCTGCCGGCAATATGGGAGAATACAATAATCCTGCGAACCCATTTCTCGGCTACACAACAATCGCTTCCCCGGGAACTGCGATATCTGCCTTAACCGTCGGTGCTTGCGATAGTGCTTATACCGTAGCTGAATTCAGCTCGAACGGCCCCGATCGAATACATTACGCAATAAAGCCGGAAGTTGTAGCTCCGGGGGTCAATATACTTTCTACCTTACCCCGCAATGCTACGGCAAGCTGGTCCGGGACCTCGATGGCAACACCGCATGTAACAGGAGTAGCAGCGCTTCTCAAACAGCAGCATCGAGATTGGTCGCCGGAGCAATTAAAAGCGGCGATTGTTAATTCCGCAAGGCCGAAAAGTGGATCGCTCTACATTCAAGGGAACGGTTGTGTGGATGCCTTACATGCAGCCACGCTTGGCATATCTGTTCAACCCGGAGTGATAAGTTTCGGAATTGTGGATTTATCTATCGGTGTCTGGAAGGATACAGTCGAATTCACAGTAAGAAATCTCAAGAACACCTCACAGAATATTACTCTTGAAATTGAAGCCAGTCTTCCTGCAGGAATCGAGTTGAATCTTAGTCAGACGAGCTTCACCCTCGCACCGATGCAGGAAAAGATGGTGATTGCAATTATTGCAGTGCCCAGTTCCGTCCCGATTCTTGGATATGCCCCTTATGCGTATACAGGAAACATTATCTGCCGGTCCGATTCAGATAGAGTGCAGATTCCATTTGCTGTGAACAAAATCAATATTCTCACTATCGATTGTGATCGTTTAGCTTGGGAACTAATGCTTTACGATCAGTACACATTCTTCTCCATTCCTGAATTGTACGGATCAGATTACAAGTATATTGTTCCTATGTACGGTGGCACATATGATCTCTTTGCTTTACTCCATGCATCCGATGAAAATAGATCAAGAGATACCTTTTACTGTATTACGCGAAATGATGTCAAGACAGGTGGGTACAATCATATTAGCCTGAGTCATACTGAAGCCGTGTTTTCAGCGTACAACGATCTCAATCAAGTACGCGACATCAACGGCAATCCGGTTAGCGGCTTAGATAGCTGCGGTGTTAATTTTGAAATCTTTATACAACCGACTCCTTCTCGCTCCTTCGGTTTTATATTCCCGCTTTATACACCACGATTAGGACAATGGTACCTTAGTCCTATGGACTCGTCTTTATCTGTGACCATAATACAAGAAATTATTTCACTGCAAGGAGATCAAGTGCTACTTTTAAAGACAATGTCTTCCGGCATAAAATCCCAAAGCGATTTGGCATTACTCTCCGGCCCGGAGAACCTTGGAGATTTACATTTGAAATTGAAATATAATAGCTCCTTAATAACGGGACCTTTTATTCAAACGACCGAGGTTCAATCTTATCCTAACGCATACGTCTCTAATGCAAAAGTCTCTAATAATGAGATTCAGTATTATGGATTGTCAGGCGATGTCCTTATGAGTGTATATCGCCTCCCAAATCTTAAAGAAATTCATCTTATGAGCAATAGAAATTCAAGTGTATTTAATCCAATGAAATATTATTCGATGTCGGCAGGAATCGGCGCATTTGGAGATATGGGTCCCAGTTGGCAACTTTCTACTTCAGATTTCATAATAGATGAGAACGGCGACTTTGTATTCTTTGAGCGGAAACCTTTCAGGCCCGACCTTTCTGAATATGCGCACATTCAAACTCTTCAATCCGGAGATACAGTGAGCATGGAGGAAGTGGCACCGACTCCCGTTGTTCAAGTCCCCAAATTTCAATTTTCGTATCCAAATGACAGGACTGAATTGAGCATAATGCAGTACACTCCCGACTTTTACGATGATGGCGGCGTCATCCGCTCTGATGGAACACACGCAAAAATTTTCAAAGATTATCCGACTTCTACACAGCAATTTACCGCTCAGATGTTTACAAAGAATGGTTTGTTACAAGGGGGGAGTTCCTTAGGAGGGGGTGCTTCTCATTATTATGTTTATAAGGCGAATAGATACACAGACAGGTATCGTTTACTGGCTGAGACGGACCGATATAACTTGTTAGGTCAATACGGACAGGCAACAATAGATTATGAATTCAACGTGCGACCCGTTCCTCACCAAGACTGCATTTTGCCGTCGCTTGATTTCTTTCAAGTTCTTGGAGATAACAAGCCAGTTCAATGGCTCCATCCAGAGCAGGATGGTAAGGTGCATCTTATAATATCCGACCCAAAACAAAACGTGGATTCTGTCGGAATTTTTCTTTTAGAAAACGACGGAACAGAAATCGGCCTGGAAATTACACATCCATCTGCAAAAGATTTTTCAGCCTCTATTCCTAAAGATGCTGTAGACGGTTTTCACGATGTCATTGCAAGGGTTCATAACACCGAAAGCAATACCTTTGAGCTGATCGCAAGCCCGGCGTTCTACTACGGCCCAACCAAGGATAGTATTCACTATGATGCACGTCTGTTCTTGAGTACTTATTTACTGGACAATCTCAAGTCGGTACATTTCGGAGCAGGAGATACGCTAAAATATACTCTTACATATGAAAATTATGGCAACCGCACTGTCAAAAATGTCTCAGTACATTTTCCTCAAACAGACTATTTTGTTCCCGTCGGCAATCCCACAATTACTATAGATTCAATTGTTCCTGGGCCTTTTAGGGGACAAAAACCTTGCACGATACCGCTCACGTTAGTGTTTATTGGTAAGAAACAGCCAAGCGATATCCGCAGCTATTATGCGCCAACTATCAGCTGGAATTCCGGGGGGAGGTCGTTTTCGAGAAAGCATTCGATACTAGTCGATTTCAGCGGTGCATCGACTACTGTAGTCGAATATGGAAATGCAAAGCCTAAAGAATTCACTCTTTCCCAGAACTATCCTAATCCATTCAACCCGACAACTCAAATCAAGTACTCGATCCCGGAGAAAGGTTACGTGTCACTGAAGGTGTACAATCTTCTAGGACAGGAAGTAGCGACGCTGTTCGACGATGTCCAGCAACCCGGGAACTACGAAGCCACATTTGACGGCAGGGGACTTGCGAGTGGCGTTTACTTCTACCGACTGATCGCAAGTGATTTCGTGGAGACAAGGAAACTCCTTTTGCTCAGATGACCGGTCCACAGCATCCGAGGGTTCGACACCGGCACCCGCAGTACTGGAGATGGGGCTCTTGTCAAGGTTGAAATCTATGACGAAATCTCTGTTGATCACCGTAATGCTTGTGATTCCGGCCTTGTTTTTGGGAGCGCCGTGTCCTTCGGAGAGAACGGGTGTGGCTCAGTCAACCTTAGACTCGATCAAGGGAGCTGGAGCCTATTATACTGGAGTCTATCCGGATCTTTTCACGGATCTCTTGGGGAAGTCGAGGTCGGAAGTAACGGCGAGGATCGACAGTGTTTTCAGCCAATTGTTTTACGGCGACAATGCCACCGAGCGAGTCTATTATCCCGTTGGAGAGGGCATGGCGTACATCGAAGATATTGGGAACAATGATGTTCGCACGGAGGGGATGTCCTATGCGATGATGATCGCCGTCCAAATGGACAAGAAAGAGGTCTTCGACCGATTGTGGAAGTGGGCAAAGACCTACATGCAGTTTACGAGCGGTCCCCACAAGGGCTATTTTGCTTGGCATTGCAGGACTGACGGAACCGTCCTGGATTCTACAGCTGCCTCTGACGGAGAGGAGTGGTTTGTGATGTCCCTCTTTTTCGCCTCCGCGCGCTGGGGCGATGGGCAGGGAATGTATGAGTATTGGGCCGAGGCACAGAATATCCTGAACACGATGCTTCATAAGGAATCGGAGCCGGGACATGGGAGTGTCACGAATATGTTCAACACGAAAGAAAAGCTCATCGCCTTTGTCCCATCAGTGCGGGCCAACTGGTTTACCGATCCCTCGTATCAGCTCCCCCACTACTACGAACTTTGGGCGCGTTGGGCCGACAAGGACAACCAATTTTGGTGCGATGCTGCGTTTGCCAGTAGAAGGTTGTTGCGGGCTGCTGCCAACCCTACCACGGGGCTGTCGCCCGACTATACGGACTTCGACGGCAAGGCCACAAATCCTTGGCCGGGCGGACATAGCGAGTTCCGTTTCGATGCGTGGCGAGTAGCAATGAATGTGGCCGTCGATTGGCTGTGGTTTGAGAAGGACAGGTGGGAGGTGATGCAATCAAACCGCCTACTCGATTTCTTCCGTTCTCAGGGAATCCGAAGCCATGGCAACCAATATTCCCTTGATGGCAAGAAACTCGGAGATGATCACAGTCCCGGTTTGGTGGCAATGAATGCCGTTGCCACTCTCGCCTCCACGCTTCCCCACCGAAAAGACTTCATTGAAGAACTCTGGAATACTCCAATTCCGACAGGGCTGTACAGGTACTACGATGGAATGCTGTACATGCTTGCGACTCTGCAGGTCAGTGGGAATTTCAGGATCTACGACCCGACAGGGAAGGCGGTGCCGGCCTGTTCACAATAAATAAGCACCCGACGAAGCATCTAGACTCTTCAGTCTTGCCAGCCCTTCGATGGAGGGTACGCCGGAAGGAGAGAGCGAGAAGAGAAGCCCGCCGAAGCCGTTGCTGATGTCGATTGGTTTGATTATAATGGAGACGATTTAGCAAGCCATAAATGGTCTTTCAAGCGGCACTGCCATCAATCTGAAGAAGAATGCGTTGGATCTTTTTCTCCCTGAGGGAACAAGACCTTCTTTAGGAAAATGATGTCGCTCAAGTGAGATGTTGCTAAAACAGAATTGGACTCCTTTCCAATACCTTTCAGTCTGTATTCAGATGCAGACGCCTCGCAAATTCTTCCACGGCACTCCGCTTCTGGTGCTTATCGTGTCAGGATATTCGGTGCTTTCAAAAAATAGGGTAGGCCACAATCGTGAAACCGACTAGGCGCTCTACCAAGTCATCTTTCGATCCCACTTTAAGAAGAGGACTGAGCTTTCTACTTCTTTTGCTTCTCTGTCGTCACAGTGTGATATCACAGCCAGAGGAAGGGGAATGGATGTTAAGTGTGTTTGGTGGACCGAGTGTGATGCTGACGGATTTCAACACAAGAAAGGTTGGATGGGGTGTTGAGTATTTCCCGCAGTATGGACTCTCGCAGAATCTCAGTCTCGGATTTCTTGCAGGCTACAATGCCTTGAAGACCGAGCAGAATCCCCCACTTAAGAATCCCCCGTACTTCTATTTAAAGGTGAACGCAATTCCCTTGACCCTCATTGGCTCATGGCACTTCACTTCGGGCCCAGTCGTGTCTCCATTCTTGTATGCAGGTGCCGGGGTCGTCCTGGCTTTGACGCAAGATGGACAGGGCCGCTACATCTCAGACCGACACGTTCAGGCATATGGACTCTTTCCTGTTGGTGCAGGTCTCGAATTTTTTGTCCGTAAGAATCTGTCCCTAGGGTTCGACCTCGGAGTGCGCATCTTTGGGACTGATAATGTGGAGGGTCTACGCCGTGGTGGCCCGGATGCCTATATGCTTGGCAGGCTTGGCGTGAACATCTACCATTTGGAGCCTGACTGACCAAGTCTGAAGGGGAGAGAAGAGTCAACTTCCTTTGTCAAGAGCGAGACCTCAGATTCGCTCGCACTCATTTGCGCGAATCCATCCTACCTTTCCATCTGCAAGGGTAATTCTCACCCAATCTCCGACGGCATCGCTGAGCGCTACCTTCAACCCCTCGTGGATCACGAAGGCGTCCACGCTCTGGGAATCCGGTGAGGTCTTGGCCGTTACGACAGATGCGGTGACGATGGCGTTATTGCGCGACCGCCAATCAAGATACTGGGAAGTCAGAAGAATGACGATCGGGATGAGGAGGACAGCCACGAACAAAGCGAACCATCGGAGCCCGGGGATGGATTCGCCTGAGAAGAGATAGAACGCCGCCAACGATCCGAACAGCAGAATCCAGCATGCGACAAAGAGCAATGCAGTCGTGTGGATCGGAAACACTGCGGAGATGGAATGAAGCCACTGGATGAAAAACAGCTCGGGAAGAGGCTCAATGCGGTCAGTGGTTTTGAGATTGGCAAGATCGAGGTTGTGTTTGGTGTCAGGGTCGTTCGGTGCAAGACGAAGCGCGCGCTCGTACGAAAGGATCGCGGGTGCAATCTTCCCTAAACGGTAGTATGCGTTGCCGAGGTTGAAGTAAAGTTCGGGGGTTGCCAGACCCTGATTGAGGATCTGTTCGTACGCTGTAGCTGCCTGATCAAACTGCCCATTCCGGTAGAAGGAGTTCCCTTTCTCGAACTCGTCTACAGCCGTTTGCGCGATCGAGAGCTGTACAACAACAACGGCCAGCGTGAGAGATGTCAGCCAGAACGGGATCATCGCCCAACTGAAGATTGACGGACTCCCACGGCGGAAAACTTTCAGTGCGGAACGACTCATACTTTTCCGGTAAACGTTTTCTCGATCGTACTAATGGCCTCCGCAGCGTTCTCCAACAGCTCGATTCGCGTCTTCTGCGTGTCTGTCGATGGGGCAAATCGAGCAAACTCTGCTCGCTCGAAGCACCCCTTCAATGCGCTGGCCGCGTCAGTGCTCACTCCTCGCTCATGTAGCTTCTGAACAGCCCCATCAACTGTGAGCGTTGCCCGCGGGATGTGGAGTTTGTCCTCAAGATACGCCATTAGGGCTTTGGAGACCTCTGCGTGGTAGCTCTCTGTGTTCCCTTGCGCCAGGATCTTCCTCGCGTGCTTCAGTCGTTTGTTCGCCTCTTTCCCTGCTTTCTCGAAACGCAATCTCTGCACGTTGCCGGAGAGTTTCTCCTTGCGCTTTCGGTAGGCAAGGGCTCCGACGAAGAGAAAAGGAGGGAGGAGCATGCCGGCTGTAAACCAAGAGACCGAAAAGGGTGATTCGTCCACGCGTCGCAGCTCGCCGGGTGTGAGTTTCAGAAAACGAATATCTTCCCCAAGCAATCTGACGCCGCTCTTCGAAGCGATGGTCGCTCCGCTGCCAACACCCTTGCCCGGGGTGACAGTCAGTTCAAACCGTGGCGAGCGTAGGGTGCTGTAACTTCTTTTTCCAAGATCGTAGTACACGAATGTCATCGGCTCGATGACACGCTGTCCCGCATTGCGCGGGATCAGGAGATACTCCGCGACCTTCTTTCCCCGAATCATTCCGCCCTCACGAGTAGTTTCGTCGGAGACTTTCGGCTCATACGCCTCAAAGTCTGCCGGAAGCGTTGGCTTTGGAAGCGCCAGAAGCTTCACGTTGCCTACTCCAGAGACGGTGATGCGAAGCGTCACCGGATCGCCTGTCATTACCTCCTTCTTGTCGATGGCCACGTTCATGGTGTAGCGGCCAACCGCCCCCGCGAAATCCGGTGGCGCGCTCCCGGGGAGTGGGTCAACCGCGATAGTCAGCGGGTTGGATCTGAAATTCTGCTCGACTGTCTGGAGTCTGGAGAAAAACGGATCGTTAAAAAATGTATCAAACGGGTCGTTGCTCCGACGTCGCGCTTGCATTTGCACAGCGCATCGGGCTTCCAATGGAGCCACGGTGAGCTTCCCGGTTTGCGTAGGGAATAGCGCTGTCGTCTTGATTGTGGCAACACGGTATTGTTTCCCATTGACTACCTCGTTCGTGAGCGTCGCCTGGCGCGGTTGCTCTAGCTCTTCAGCCCAAAAGCCCTGGTAGACGGGGGCGTTTGGGAGGTTGTAACCTGAGATGCCAACGCGCGTGTAGATTTTGTAGGTGATCGTCACCTGCTCTCCCATGGTCACGCGTTGCTTATCGGAAGTAGCCCTGATGAAGAGGTTGTCGGCGGTCTCGACGGTGTCTTGTCCCTGGCGTTGAGTTTTTTGTTGCGGTTTGCCCTGCACCACATCAATTTGAAGTGGCTTTGTTTGAAGGGTCTTGCCTTTGTATTCAATCGAAGCCGGACCAATAGGATATTTGCCCGGCTGGCGTGCATAGAGATTGTAGGAATACGTCACCGATGCGAACACACGACCGTTCACAATCTGCATTTGAGACGAGGTGTTCGGCCCGGTTAGAACGACGAGCTGTCCAAAGTCCGGGGGCTTGAAACCCTGAGCTCCCGATGCATCGGGACCGGAGATCGTGAAGGAGACGGTAAACTGCTCTCCCGATCCAACTGTAGTTTGTTCAACCGAAGCAACAAATGTCGCCTCTTGAGCGAACATGGAAGTTGCCAAGGCACTCATCACGAGAACGGCATACCGGATGCTCTTCATCACCAATCCTTCTCTGGTTTGATTCTGGCTCCTGCCCGTTTCCGCAGCTGTTTCTGGAGTTCGACCTCTTTGTTGCGCAAGGCCTGCAGGATTTGCTCCGCCTCCTGCTTTGACATCTGATTCTTTTGCTGTTGAGCCTGTTGTTGCTTCGCCTGGTTTTGCTTCGCTTCCTGCTGCTGTGACTGCTGGGGCTGCTGTTGCTGATTCTTCTGTTGTTCTTGCTGCTGGTCTTTGTTTTGGTTGTTCTTGTTTTGTTGCTGCTGTTGGCTTTGCTGCTTCAACCGATCTTTCGCGAGTTGATAGTTGTACCGCGTCTCGTCGTCCGTTGGGTTGAGCTTCAGAGCCTGTTTGTAGGCCTCCAGGCTCTCCGCAACCTTCCCCGCCTTGAAGAGAGCGTTACCGATATTATGATAGGCAGCAGCCTGATCGATTGCTGTCGGTGCGTTCACCATGGAGGCGTTGTAAGAGCGCTGTGCTTCTTCAAATCGGCCCTGCTTGTAATACGCATTCCCGAGGTCGAACTGTGCAATGCGCGAGGTTGGGTCTTCCTCTAGCGCTTTCTTATACTCAGTCTCAGCTTCCGGGAATCGCTTCTTGCTGTAATCGTCGTTCCCTGTGTTCACGTGCGATCGGACTGTCTGGGCGTGTGCGAGGCTGACCGCCATCAACGCTAAAACAGAAAGACGTTTTGCCACAGGCACAAGTCGCATCAAGCGCGCAATGAACTTCCCCTTGCGTTCGGACAGAATGTGCTCAAGCACGAGGAGAAATATAGCAGCGGCCAGCGGATAGTGAAACTGGTCCTGATACCCGGCCACTTGGAGCGATCCCATTTCTGTTTTCTGCAAGGCGGAGAGCTCGTTGAAGATGTCCTCGATCTCGTTGCCGCCACTTGTTGCTCGTCGGTACACGCCCCCCGTTGCAACTGCGATTTGCTGGAGGGTTGTCTCATCGAGTCTCGTGAGCACAATACTCCCCGCCCGGTCACGTTTGTAATCGACGCGCTGGCCGCCACTGTAAAGAGGAATGGGACTACCATCTGGCGTGCCCATCCCGACCGTGTAAACCCTTACGCCAGCCTCCTTTGCCTTCTTCGTGGCTCCAGAAACATCCCCCTCGGTGTTCTCTCCGTCACTCACCACAATGATGGCCTTCTGTGTCGGCAGATCTTTGCGGAACGATTGCAGCGCCTTGTCAATCGCAGCACCGATCATTGTGCCTGGTGTCGGTACTGCATCGACATCCACTGCGCTAATGAAGAGATCAGCGGCCGAGTAATCGGCGGTGAGTGGGAACTGCACGAAAGCGTCTCCTGCAAACACGATCAATCCGACGCGGTCGCCTCTGAGCTTTCGCAAGAGACTGGAGACATCGCGTTTTGCCTTCTCGAGACGGCTCGGACGAATGTCCTCGGCTTTCATACTCAATGAGACATCAAGTGCAACGAACACATCGATTCCCTTGCGCTTCACCTCTTCGAGCCGCGTGCCGACCTGAGGATTGGCAAGCGCAAGAATCAATAACCCCACGGCAGCCAAGAGAAGCGTTTGTTTGCCTGCGCGTTTCGCCCCGCTCATGTCGGGAACAAGCTGCGCGAACAGCGGTTCAGAGATGAACCTTGTCAACAGTCGCCTTCTCCATCGGTACGCGATGAAGAGGGCGAGGGCGAGTACGGGGATTGCCCCGAGAAGCCAGAGATATTCAGGATGTGCGAAGCGGAGCATAAAAGCATTCAGCCTTCAGCGATTAGCATTCAGCTTGCGCAGGAACGCAGCAAGCATTTTCTTGACTTCGACGACGTCTTCTGACAGACGATCGGTATCGTCACCGTTGATGAATCCAAGATCGCCAGCGAGAGTGATGTGATACTCAAGCTCGCTCGCAGATCCGAACGCATTCTGTAAGAAGCGTGCAAAATCCGCATCAGTTCTTCTCCCACAGCCTTCGGCGATATTGGCAGCGATTGATGAGCTTGACCGGCGCATTTGACTCGTAAGACCAAAGAGCTCTTCTCTGGGAAACGTCTTCGTGACCTTATAGATGGCTAGAGTCAGTGCATGCGCTTTTTGCCAAACGCTCAAATCCCTGAAGTTTCTCACGGTTCTTCCTTTCTCCGGCCATGGTCTGTAGCATAGCAACTGAAAGCTGTCATCTGATAGCTGACCGCTTCAAGCTGATCGCTGACTGCTCAAGGAATCTTCCTCAAAACCGTTGCACCTAACCCAATCTCTAAAAGGAGTACAATCAATCCGCCGGCCAGCCAGCCGTAGAACAACTCACTGTACCGCCGGTACGCCGACACTTCGATTTTAGTTTTCTCGAGTTGATCGATGTCGTGGTAGATGGCTCTTAGCGTCCGGTTGTCGGTGGCGCGGAAGTACTTTCCGCCCGTGATCTCCGCAACGGTCGTCAGCGTCTTCTCGTCGATCTCCACCTGCATGAGTTGACGCTGAATTCCAAATGGTGTCTCGACGGGGTATGGGGCCTGACCCATCGCACCGACACCCACCGTGTACACTCGAATTCCGTACGTCGCCGCCACTTTCGCGGCAGTGATGGGATCGATTTCGCCGCGATTGTTGACGCCGTCCGTCAGCAGGATCATGACTTTGCTCTTTGAATCGCTGTCCTTCAGCCGATTGACACCGTTTGCGATCGCGAGGCCGATTGCCGTGCCGTCGGTGATCATCCCGTTCTTCACTTCCTTCAGCAAGGACTTGAGCACCGGGTAGTCCGTGGTCAGCGGACACTGTGTAAAGCTCTCTGCCGCAAAGATAACCAGGCCGATGCGATCGTTCGTGCGGCCGTCGATGAACTCGTCCGCAACTTGCTTCGCCGCGCCGATCCTGTTTGGTGTGAAATCTTCTGCCAGCATACTCCCGGAAATGTCCAGCAGCAGTACAATGTCGATCCCCTCGGTGGAAACGTTCTCCCTGCTCGAAACGGATTGCGGTCGCGCCAGCGCGATGATGAAGCACGCGAGAGCAATCATCCGCAACGCGACGGGGAAGTGGCGGAGGCGTTCGCGGAGCGACTTCGGCGTGTGATCGAAGGGCTGCAAGGAAGAGAACGTCACTTCGGCCACCATCTTCTTCGCGCGGCGCCGGTACATCAGACCGAGCACGGGAACCAGGACCAGGAGCCAGAGCACCCACGCATGTGCAAACAAGTCACCGAACATCGGCTGTCACCTCCGCTTCCTGTTCCGTCTCCTGCTGGACGCGTTGCATCATGGCGCGTACGATTTCGTATGCCCAGCGCAGCTCGTCTTCGTTCTCGATCGGTGTGGGGTGATACTTTGCGAATTTCACAAGATCAGCCGTGGTGAAGAAAGACAAAAACTGTTTCTGAAGCGTCTGTGCATCGGATAGTAATCTCAGTTGCTGCATAATCTCGTCGGAAGTCGATTCCATCGCAAGGATCCGATATTGATCTTCGAGGAAGCGGCGGATGATCTCTGTGACTTCGGAGTAATACTCTTTGATCTTCCCCCGCTGCCAGAGTTTCTTGTCCTCAAGCAGGTGGAGCGCTTTAAGCGCAGCCTGGGCCGGAGGAATCGACGGCTTTGCGGGAACGAACATCTCTTCGCGCTTGCGTTTCTTCTTCCGATAGTACCAGTATGCCGACGAAGCAGCAGCGAGAATGAGAAACGTGATGATGTACGGAAGGAAGTCCTCAAACTTCCAGGGGGCGTCGAGCGGCGGTTTGATATCCTTAATGTCTCCTCGAGGATCAATCGTCACTCCGTGAATTTGCACGAAGATGGGATTGGTCGACGCCACACGCGGCATCGAGTCTCCAGCAACATGGTACGAAAACGGGATGGCGGGGATGAATACAGATCCAGAGTCGAACGTGATAAGCCGGATTGTCCGCTCGCGCTCTCCCTTGCCACGGTCGATTTCATCGATCTTGAGAACCTCAAACGGGCCAAGGCTGTCCTTAACCGAAGGGGAAAGGGACGCGATCCCTTGTGGTACTGTGGCACTCACCCGGACATTGACCCACTCTCCAATTTTGTACGACGACGAATCGGTCCGCGCGGAGAGATGGAGTTCCTGGGCGAAGGCACTTCCCGTGATAATGAAAGATAATATGATGAGTCGGACAGACATGCTTAATCAGATGATCAGCGCAGTTCAAACTTTTCCAATTTCGTTCTTCCCATGCGGGTCTCTCTCCAAATTCAACAACTGAGCACTGAATACCGACAACTGACTATGCTGTTTCACCACCTTTTCTCCCTCAACCTGAAGAAGTCCACTAGAGGTTTCATATACGGCTGATCGAGACGCACGTCCACGGCATCCAGCTTTGCTTTGATGAAGACGCTTCTCCGCCCATCGATAATCGAGCGACGATACGCCTGATATGAGGCCCGCACACTCGTGTCGGACGTGTCTATCCAGCGCTGTTGTCCCGTTTCTGCATCCCTGAACGTGATGAGCCCGACTTTCGGGAGCTCGTTTTCTCTTGGATCGAGAAGCGTGATGCCGATGAGATCGTGCCGCTTGCCGGCAATGCGAAGTGCGGTCTCGTATCCCTCATCCATGAAGTCGGAAATAACAAAAACGATACTCCGTTTCTTGAGCACGTGATTCAGATACTCGAGCGCCTTTTTGATGCTGGTGGCGGACCGCTTTGGCTCGAACGAGATCAGCTCACGCACGATGCGCAGTGCGTGCGAGCGTCCCTTCCGCGGTGGGACGAACAGCTCGATCTCGTCGGAGAACAGGATTGCTCCAACTTTATCGTTGTTCCTCATTGCCGAGAACGCCAGAATGGCGCTCAACTCCAGAGCAACGTCTCGCTTCAGTTGTCCCTGCGAACCAAAGAACTGCGAGCCGCTCATATCAACCAACAGCATGACCGTCAGCTCACGTTCCTCTTCGAATACCTTCACGAAGGCATGATCGAATCGCGCGGTCACATTCCAGTCGATTGTCCGGACATCATCTCCTATCTGGTATTCGCGCACCTCGGAGAAGCTCATTCCACGCCCCTTGAAGACGGAATGGTACTCTCCGGTGAAGACTTGATTGACAAGCCCTCGCGTGCGAATCTCAAGCTGCCGCACTTTCTTAAGAAGCTCTCTCGTTTCCATGATCTTATTCCCTCTCCTTTCAGGAGAGCCTGCCTACCGGACAGGCAGGGGTCAGGGTGAGGTCCCTACGGCACCTCGATGTGATTCAGGATTTCCTGCACGATGTCTTCGGAAGTCACCTCTTCCGCTTCGGCCTCGTAGGTCACTGCAACGCGATGGCGCATCACGTCGAGGCTCACGGCTCGCACATCTTCTGGAATGACGTACCCTCGGCGTTTGATGAACGCCTGCGCTTTCGCTGCCAGCGCGAGATAGATCGTCGCGCGCGGTGACGCACCGTAGCTGATCATCGGCGCGATTTTCTCCAGCTTGAACTCCGCCGGCTGTCGCGTTGCAAACACGATGTCGAGGATGTACCGCTCGATCTTCTCATCCAGATAGACCTGCTTCATCACTTCACGAGCGGCGAGGATGTCCTTCGACGATACAACGGGTTTGGTTTCTGTGTTGTTTCCCATCACATTCTGCCGCATGATTGAAAGTTCTTCCTCGCGTGTGGGATAACCGATTTTCACCTTCAACATAAAGCGGTCGACCTGCGCTTCAGGGAGCGGGTATGTTCCTTCCTGCTCGATGGGATTCTGGGTGGCAAGTACGAGAAATGGTTCCTCCAGCTTGTACGTTTCCTCTCCGATTGTCACTTGCCTCTCCTGCATCGCTTCGAGGAGTGCGCTTTGGACTTTTGCCGGTGCGCGATTGATCTCGTCCGCAAGGATGAGGTTCGCGAAGATCGGACCTCGGCGTGTGAAGAACTTCCCTTCCTTCTGGTTGTAAATCATTGTCCCAATGAGATCGGCAGGGAGCAGGTCGGGAGTGAATTGAATGCGCTGGAACTTTGCGTGGATCGCTGCAGCGAGTGTCTTGATGGTGAGCGTCTTGGCGAGACCCGGCACGCCTTCAAGCAGCATGTGGCCATTGCACAACAGGCCGATCAGCAACCGTTCGACCATGTTCTTCTGGCCGACAATCACCTTTCCGATCTCCGACGTTAGCGAGTCGACGAACCGGCTTTCGCGGTCTATCATCTCGTTGATGGTTTTGATGTCCACTTCAATCCTCCGTAAGTAGTTCTCAATCCAAAAGTTCTGCAGTAATTAGACAAGTAAATCCGGTAACAGTTACGGTCGGACCCGTAACAGCACTTCGGGCCACAAAGCGAATTCCTGGAGAACGCGGGGTTGGCTCTAGATAAAGAACGCACAAAGCAAGCATAAAGATAAGAAATGATGGCGGGGGATGCAACTTTCCGCCTTCTTTCTTGACTTTGGGAATTCTTATTTGATAGACAACGTTGTTCCTTAAAGAGCACTTTCGCGCGAACGAGATAACTGTTCACAGCTTAATTTCTACCCCAACCGGAGCTGACTCTCTGAGTGTCAAGCCCTGAACATGTTACGGCCTTTCGAACGAGAAGACCGCGGCGGCAAAGTGATCCGGGCTTTTTCTGTTCTGCAATCCGTTCACGAATGGAATCGTGAATTGGCGGTTGGGCTCCATATCACAAGAGGAAGCGAAATCATTCCAATGCGCAACTGAGGTGGGAAGGCATGAAGCACTTGCTGAGATTCATTGCAGGTCTCAGGCTACTTCTGAGTTCCCACCTGAAGGCGCGGTTATGGTACTTATCGGATAGAGGATAGGCTATCTGAGCTTTTTCGCGTCGTCGGGCTAGATATCGATCTAGCATCGAGTCAGTAGTGCACATCCGCAAAAGATTCTTCAGATTCATTTTGCTATCGGCTTGAAATTGATGGACTTCTTTCTGTTAAGGACTCTCCATGAGAATCGCCAGAGCACACTACCTCCGTTTTCATTGATCGAGGTGAACATCGGAGGAGCGTAACCCGGAGGACATCTGTACGTTCACCTAGGAAGGGAATTCACTGAATGTTGCATCCATTGCTTGCCATTATGCCCATTTACTCTTTCTTTCGCTGGATGAAACTCGTCCACACCTCAGGTCGCGCAATCTGGCGTTGCAGATGGTTGAACGACTCCGCGTCGGGTCTCTTGCGGGGTATTTGCTGAAGCTCGATCCTAAACCTTGATTCACAAAACACCTTGCGGAGGTCGTTATGCGTTTTCCAAGATTCATCATTGCAGTGGCAGTAGTTTGCGGCGGAACCTTACTGATGGCTCCGGCGACCATCCTAGCTCAGGAGAGGATAATCGTCCAGCCAGCCGGAGTGCTGACCTGGAGCAAAATAAAAAGAATCAATGCAGAACGTCCAGCCGCGGCTGAAGCCCCACGACTGATTCCTGCACCGATGCCTGGACCAGGTCCACGAGAGATAGGGGTCCCCGGTCTAAATCGAGGAAAAGAAAGTGAGGGTAAAAGCCTCCCGGAGATTAGCTCGGTTTCAAAAGAACCCAGACCAGTTGCCCCTGCCGCCGCGACTCTGGACTTCGAAGCGCTTCCTGACAACAATACTGTTATCCCCCCTGACACTCATGGATCCGTGGGCCCCTCTCACGTTATGACAATGTTGAATTCACAAGTCCGTATTCAATCAAAAGTTGGTGCGACCACGAGTACTGTATCACTGTCGTCATTTTGGTCCGCTCTCATAGGATCCAAATTTGACCCGAAGGTTTATTATGACGCAATTGACAGCCGGTGGCTTGCTGCCTGCGAAGCGGACGGCGGTACTGATACGTCAAGGGTTTGCTTCGCTATAAGTTCGACCAGCGACCCCACCGGATCTTGGGCTTTCTACGAATTCGATGCGGACCCCGGCGACACGGTTTGGGCGGACTATCCTGGGTTTGGTTTCAATACCACGTGGATTGCTATTACTAGCAATATGTACACGGTCTCTTCCGGTGCATCTCGGGGTGCCAAAATGTGGGTTATTGATAAATCCACAGCCCTCTCTGGCGGACCGCTGACGGTGACGGTTTTCCCAACAAAGTTTGATCTTGCAGGCGGAGTCAACGGGTTTACGTTGCAGCCCTGTCTTACTTTTGGGTCTGAGCCGACACTCTACATAGTGGACAACAGCGGGTGGGCTTCTGGCGGCACATTCTTGCTACGCCTCTCGCAAATTACGGGGACAGGTCCTCTGCCCACCTGGTCCGTCGTTCCGGGATCGTCATTTTCCGGAACTGGGCTGTTCTTTGTCGCCACCAACTTTAACTTTACGCAGATCGACGCCGATCAACTAGGGCTTGCAACCAAAATCAACACGAACGATCCGCGCATGCTGAACGCAGTTTTTCGCAATAGCAGAGTCTGGTGCACTCATAGCGCGGGGTTGCCAGTTGCTCCATCTGCCGCGACCCGAACGGCAGTGTTCTGGTATCAGCTCAATCCGGCCGCAATGCCCTCACCCATTGTTCAGTCCGGTGCTCTCGACGGAGGCGCTGGAGTGCACTACTATTTTCCTTCCATTTCGGCAAATTCTGACGATGATGCCTGTCTCGGCTTTACCCGCTCAGATGCGACGAGATATGCAGAGGCAGTGTTCACTGGTAGATTAGCGACTCGTGCTTCAGGCACGATGCAACCTATCCAAGTCCTTAAGGCCGGCATAAGCAGCTATTCAAAGTTCTTCAGCGGTCCGAGAAACCGGTGGGGCGACTTCAGCAACACCTGTGTTGACCCCTCTGACGATCAGACGTTTTGGACGATCCAGGAGTATGCGGCTCAAAACGTTGGCAGCGGAGTCGATGACGGCCGGTGGGGGACTTGGTGGGGCAAGATCGCACCCGCTACTGTTCTACCCATCCAACTCGCCTCACTCTCTGCCGCTGTCGTTCGTGATAATGACGTCAAGGTATCTTGGCGCACGGTCTCTGAGACGAACAACTATGGGTTTGAGGTGTTTCGGAGACGAGGACAGACAGGAGAATGGAAGAAGCTAGGCTTCCTTGAGGGTCATGGGACGACGCTGATTCCCCAGTCTTATTCTTATGTCGACCAATCAGTCTCATTCGGGAAGTACTACTACTCGATCAAGCAGATCGATCTCGACGGAAGTTCGAAGACATTTCCTGAGATCGAAGTCAGTGTTGGCGTTGGACCCGACAAATTCCTTCTGGGGCAGAACTACCCAAACCCATTCAACCCGACAACAACCATCGATTTCACAGTACCGGTCAAAACCTCTGTAACGCTGAAAGTGTACAACGTCCTTGGCCAGGAAATATCGACCGCGTTCAAAGCGAACGTTGATGGTGGGAGGGTTTACACCGTACCTTTCGATGCATCTGGGTTCTCCAGTGGAGTCTACATCTACCGCCTGGTCGCAGGCTCCTTTGTCGATACCAAGAAGATGTTGCTCATGCGATGAGGACACCGTTTCTCCAGATGGTTTCCGTGGGACCGGGCGGAATTGTCGAGGACAGCCCCGACGCCGGAAACACCGGAGAACTTTTTTGACGATGGACGTGTTCTACTGTTAGCGGTTAAACCTATCACCTTAACTTTCCATTACAAAGGAGATCCGATTGAAGAATCTGATACGTTTTGCATTCGTTGCGTTGGTAGCGCTGGGCTTCATGCCCAACCGAAGCCTCGCTCAAATTCCCAACGCGGGGTTTGAGTCCTGGACGGGGGGGATTCCCGACAATTGGTTCACCTCGAACTTCATCGTCGGTGGGATCCCGTACTATGTGAACGTTACGCAATCAACAGACGCACATGGCGGCTCGTCCTCAGCACAAGGCACCGTCATCGCGGTCGTCGGCTCACCATACGCACCGTTGATGGTGACAGGCGTCAATGGGGTAGGTTTTCCGATCAATTCTCGCCCGGAGGCGGTGCACGGCTGGTACAAACTGGCATCCGACAGCGGCGATGCTTTTGACGTCGTCGTGAGTACGCAGAAAAATGGGGTTGGAAACGGCGTCGGTGCCATGCTGACAGCTACCCCGCAAACCGCGTACAGGGAGTTTATAGTAAATATAACTTACTCGAACGGCCAGACTCCCGACACGGCATGGGTTAGCATCGTTTTGGGGAATACTCATGGAAGGACTCACATCGGCAGCACGTTTTGGGTGGATGACCTTTCCTTCGGACCCGCGGGAACTGCGACGGACGTCAAAGAATTTGGGAACGGCATACCGGCCGCATTTGCTCTCGATCAAAACTATCCGAATCCATTTAACCCATCTACGAAAATTCAGTTTGAAATCCCCGATGCACGGTTTGTGACACTGAAGGTGTACAATCTTCTGGGCCAGGAAGTCGCAAGCTTGATAAACGACCGGCTTGAGGCTGGAAGATACCGCGCTGAGTTCGATGCTCGCAACCTTCCGAGCGGCACGTATATCTACCGACTGCAGGCAGGCGATTTTTCCGAAGCAAAAAAGATGACCGTCCTGAAATAGATGACCAACCGAGTTAATCCGTCTGAGCGCTGATTCATCGAGGGGCGTCGAAGCTACCTCCAGGCACACCACATCCTCGGTATTGACAATGAGTGAAAAGCGCCATACATTACCGCCGACACCTGCATCGTCGCTTACGCCTGAGATCCACGGAGGCGGCTCCCGGCCGCAAGATGTCGGAGGATCACATGATCAGAAACCTGGTGGTCTGCAGCACACTCCTTTTCCTCACAGGATGCGATATATTCCCCAGAGCAGTTGGCCCCACTACAACGGAATCGGATCTGATCATTCGCGGTTTCGATGAGACTGACACAGTAACTGTCGGGAGGGAAGGAATCCGCGTCGGTGGGTACTATGATTTCTCAGCCTACGATAGTCTGCGAATCAACTTCTCCGCAAAGCGGCTCTCTCTTAGTCCAGCATTCGACCACATCCAAATCATAGTTGGGGTAGCATGTCGCCTTAGCGATTCGCTCTCCGCAGTACAGAAGGATATCTCTCTTCTCGTCAAGCCGCCTGGTATTGTAAAGCCTTACTGCGTCGGATTGACATTCATTGTCCCGGATACCGGCGTTCGGCTTCTCCTCTCGCAGCTACGTGTGATTGGCTGGCCCGCGCAGTAGGTGTTCACGTCCTGACTCATTCTGTTGGGTTCGCCTCACAGACAACCCGTCCACTCTTCTTGTCCCTCCGATTCTGGTTGTTTTTCTCATCCCAAATCGCAATATTTGAGCCACAGGAGCTCGACGAGGCAATGCTCTCTGCACGCCTGCCGGTCCGGTAAGCAGACTCGTTCTAACACCTTTCTGATCTGATGAAAGCATACTACAACCTACCTTTGCAGCAACGAAACACCCAGCGACTTGTGGATAGATTTACCCCGTGAGATATGCCTACTACTACATATCATTACGTTTACGTGCTCCAATCAGACGTTGATAGAAACTTCTACGTCGGATATACCACAGACCTGATCAATAGGTTGCGACAGCACAATTCAGGAAAGGTTGTTTCCACGAGAACGAGGTTACCGATGAAATTAGTCTATTGGGAAGGATGTCTTGCCCAAAAGGACGCTACAACTAGGGAAAAATATTTGAAGACTGCTTGGGGAAAACGATATATCAAAAATCGTTTAGAGAACTATCTCACGGGGTGAACGCCGATGAAGCCTTCTGGTCGAGCCTCGAGCCGCGGCGGAGATTGCGGAGAAAGATCCTGCGGCGGCTGACAAAGAAGCAGCACCGAGCGCTTGATCTGTTGGAGTTTGTAGCCGAGCGGCCACCAGAGGATTGCATAGGGCGACCGGGTGGAACCGACTGACTTAGACATCGTGAGGAGTGTGAAGCAGGTGTGAAAGTCATCGGAAAAGGGATCGTAAGATCAATAGGGGAAATCTCGCGGTGAAACAGAACGAACGGATGAAGAGGGAGTTGGTCCGATCAAGAAGGACCGGTGTCCAACCTGTTGTTGATCTTCTTTTCAAAGAGATCAGCAATCTCATCGAGGAAGCGCGGGAACGGACAGCCGCGGCGGTGAATACCGAGCTGACAGTGCTCTACTGGCACATCGGGAACCGCATTCGTCGAGATGCCCTGGCGGAGAAGCGGGCGGAGTATGGAAAGAAGATAGTATACTCCCTGAGTATACAATTGACATCGCGGTTTGGGAAGGGGTTCTCAGATCGAGCGTTGTTCCAGATGATGCGTTTCGCAGAAGCGTGCCCAGACGAACAGATTGTGTACTCACTGAGTAGACAATTGAGCTGGACTCACATGCGGCAACTGATCTATATTGAAGATCCACTCAAGCGCGAATTCTACACTGAGCTTTGTCGACACGAACGATGGAGTGTCCGGGTACTCCAAGACAAGATCCAGGGGATGCTTTATGAGCGCACGGGCATTTCCCGCAAGCCTGCTGAGTTGGCTCGGAAGGAGCTCGTAGCTCTCCGCAAGGAAGATCGAATGACGCCGGACCTGGTCTTTCGTGATCCCTACCTCCTTGATTTCCTCGGACTTCAGGATACGTTCAGCGAGAAGGATCTCGAGTCGGCTATCCTTCACTCCCTCGAACAGTTCATCATTGAGTTCGGCAAAGACTTTGCTTTCATCGCGCGCCAGAAGCGCATCACTGTCGACAGCGATGATTACTACATTGATCTTCTGTTCTATCACAGAGGAATGCAACGGCTTGTAGCAATTGATTTGAAACTCGGGAAGTTTCAAGCCGCGGATAAGGGACAGATGGAGCTGTATCTCCGCTGGCTCGACAAGTACGAGCGACGCAGGGGCGAAAGGAGTCCGCTCGGTCTTATACTCTGTGCTGGAAAGTCCAATGAGCACGTGGAGTTGCTGCAGTTGCAGAAAACAGGTATACGAGTTGCGGAATACCTGACAGAACTTCCACCCAAGAAGTTGTTGATAAAGAAATTACAGGAAGCGATCGGCACCGCGCGCGAACGACTTGCACAGCGGCAATTGTCCGAGAAGACAACACCGTAAGTCTGTGCGCGGTGGCCTATGCGTGGTGTGCCCCAGCGACAGCGATGGCTGGCCATCCGCCAGTTGATGTCCGTCCCGACGTCGTCGGGACGAGATCTCGTTCCGATGCGTATGCATCGGAACGGAGAACCGCCCAAGAAGCCACGCAAGCAAATCGGCTTTCGTGTCGAAGAGCGGAGGGTGGCGTATAGAGTGAGAAGGAGGATATGATTTCCTTTAGGCGACCTTTCACAGAGTACGCGAGTTGTAGGCGGAAAAAGTCGCAGGGAGTCGGATTGTGCACGAGGATTCTTTCACAAGCTTCCGCATGAATGCGCCCCAGTCCGTCGGACCGCTGAGAAAGCAGAGGGGAAGCTGTTTGGTGAGAACGAGATTGACGAGTTGATTGAGTCGGCGAAGAGGAGGCAGAGTGAACTGATTTGTCATTAGTTTCAATATGTTGAACAAGGAAAATCGCCAATGGCAGACCAACTACCAGAACCGCTAATTGATAGGGTAAGAGAAGGACAACTTGTTCTGTTTCTCGGAGCAGGTGCCTCATTATCCGCGGTGGATAAGAACGGGAACCACCCTCCAGACGCGAAGAAACTGGCTAGGCTAATCGATGAGAAATTCCTAGGCGGTGCTTTTCTTGGATTCGATCTACAACGAACGGCAGAACTGGCAATAAGCGAAACTGATCTACGAACTGTCCAGGAGTTCATCCGGGATGCCTTGTCACCTTTTGAACCTTCAGAAGCTCACAAGATATTGCCGAAGTTCGCATGGAAGGGAATTGTGACAACGAACCACGATCGACTGATTGAGAGAGCTTACACTGCCGTAGATGGGGTGCAAGATGTAGCTCCCATTCTCACCGACCAGGACCCCGTTGAGGAAATCCTTAGAAATGAGACGACAATCCTCCTTTTGAAACTCCACGGTTGCGTTAGCCGAACTTCTGATGAGAAGTGTCCATTCATACTCTCGCCAGATCAATATGCCACACATCTGAAAGGCAGAGAGATTCTCTTCCGCAGACTGGAAGAATGGGGTCGCGAGAGATCAATTCTCTTCATAGGCCATAGTCTGGCAGATCCAGACATAAGAGCAGTTCTGTTAAGGTTGACTTCGCGGGCGGATTTTCAACCCAGATACTACTTGGTTTGCCCCAAAATATCCGAACCTGAAAAACGGTTTTGGGGAACTAAGAAGGTTACTGCAATTAGCATGAGTTTTGAAGAAGCGATGGAATCTATTGACTCCATGATTCCGGAGCCTGCGAGAAAGCTAGTATCACTGAGACCGGCCGGGGAGCTACCAATACAGGAGCGGTTCGCAGTCTCTGACCCTCATTTATCATATGCCTGTCAGCAGTTCCTCACAATTGACGTTGACTACGTCAGGGCTGTTCAATCTACTGAGCTCTTGAATCCAAGAATGTTTTATCGCGGTCTGAACAAGGGATGGTCTGCAATCGAGCAAGAGCTTGATGTTAGGAGGACAATAGCTGACCCTATTCTTCTCGATCTAATCGGCGCTAGTTCTACAGCCTCAACTGCTCCTCAGTTCCTATTGATCAAGGGTCACGCTGGATCGGGGAAAACAGTGTTGCTAAGGAGACTATCCTGGGATGCTGCCAAGCAACTTGATCTACTGTGCGTTTATCTCCGCCCAAGCGGGAAAATCAATACCGAATCGATTCGGGAACTCCTATCTGTGACAAACGAAATGGTGTATTTTTTTATTGATCGGATTGCCACAAGAGTCAGCGAGCTGAAAGACTTGCTGGAGAACATCGGGGAATTGGGCAGGAGGCTTGTGGTGATTGGGGCGGAAAGGGTTAACGAGTGGAATGTGGATTGCAATTCTCTATCTCCTTTCGTTACAGATGAGAAGCTCCTGAAGTACCTAAATGAGAACGAAATTAATATGCTTCTGAAACTCTTAGAAGAACACGACTCCCTTGGGATGCTCTCAGGGGCGACAATGGAGGACCGAATTGCTGCCTTCAAGGAACGGGCAGGACGTCAATTGCTGGTCGCCCTCCATGAAGCTACCTTGGGAAAACAGTTCGAAGAAATCATTGAAGATGAGTATCGGAATATCAAGCCGTTAGAGGCAAGGTTGATGTATTTGACCATCTGCGTGCTTAATCGATATGATGAACCAGTTAGAGCTGGGATAATCTCTCGCGTGCACAACGTCCCCTTTGAACGATTTCGTTCAGAATTCCTCGGCCCCCTTGAGCAGGTCGTGATCGTTTCTGAGAACAAGTATATCCGCGACTTCCAATACAGGGCACGTCACCCCCACATTGCAGATATTGTTTTCCATAGGGTTCTGGCTAACCAAGATGAGAGATTCGAAGTCTTGTACAGGGCATTCGACGGTCTTGACCTAGGCTACTCGTCAGATTCGAAGGTATTTTGGGAAATAGTGAAAGCGAAAAATCTCATGGATATGTTTTCCAATCACGATCTCATTCGCAGACTATTTGATCTTGCAGGTTCCATTGCTCTCGACGACCCCCATCTATATCATCAACAAGCCATTTACGAAATGCGGCGGCCCTCTGGAAATATGAAAGTATGCGATGAGCTTCTGAGGAAGGCAGAAGGACTTGCACCGTTGGATAGGACGATCAAGCATTCTCGGTCCGAGTTCTATTTAAAAATGGCCGAGAACTCAAAAACAGAACTGGAAAAAACAAAGTATTTCGAAGAAGCATCTCTTATCGCGCGGGGCCTTTCTCGATTCGATTCTGAAAAGCCCTATGCTTTTTCCACATTGTTGAAATCAATAAGATCTCAGCTTGAAACCCTTTTGTCAAAAGAGCCTCTATCAGAGAGTTCGATCACGAAGATTGTTCAAGAATTCGAGCAAAGTTACGTGGATGCAATTCAGAGATATCCGAATGACCCATATCTCTTAGATGAGGAGTCAAAGGTGGCTTCTCTGCTGGGCAAATCTGATAAGGCGCTAGCAGCGTTGCGAAAGGCCTTTGAAAGAAACCCTCGAAGTTCATATATCGGGTTGAGACTTTTTTGGGGACTCTGGGAAGGGGGGAACGTGCCTGACGCTCGAACCGTGATTACACAGGCCATCGAGGCAAATCCGGGCGAAAGAAGATTAAACTATGCGTATTCAAAACTCCTGTTAGCAGAAGATCCGGAAAACCTTGATGCGATTTTGTATCACGCCAAGAGGTCGTTCGTCCCTGGAGACAAGAACTACGATGCACAACTTATTTATGCCCGGGCCCTGTTTTTAAAAAATGACATGGTCGAATTTAGGAAAACCATTGATACACTAAGGCGAGCCTACGTTGACTACGAAGTAAAAAAGAGCTATCGATATCCCACGTCGAGAGTATTTTCAGGTGCTGTCGCGAAATTAGAGGCTTCTTATGGCTTTGTAGCATTAGATGGCACAGGTGATTGGGTTCATCTCTCTAAGGAAAAGGTGGATCCAGAACTGTGGCCGAATCTGAATTATGGATCGAGAGTCAACCTCCGAATTGCGTTCACATTTTTTGGCGTGTCTGCAACTGACGTCGAACTTTCGTAATGTCTCATGCTAACTGATTCAGCACAAATGTTAAGCTGATGCCTTGTGGGACAGATTTTGGTCTGGCGGGATTGCCAATGTGCTCACGGCAATCTAGGAGATGACCGAAAAGACAAAAACACGAGAGGGTTTCAACCCAATCATTCACGGGCTAAAGCCCGATCGTTTTTTTAGGATTCTACACCCTGACCTTCCACCTTCACCTCCTTATCGTGAGACGGAAGAGAGATACTGATAGTTTGGAAATATGCTGAGGCGAATTGAAATGTGGATTAGGTTGCGTCCTGCTGTTCCAAGACACTGGCTTTTTGCTGTTGGAGGGCTTATCTGGACTGTAGTCGGTTTGCTGCTCTGTACGCGGGCAGTTGTTTGGCTCGCCACATTTGCCTTGAGTACGGAATTCCTCATCGAGATTGTCGGTGTTGTACTCGCATCTGCTGGATATGTCTATGGGTTATCGAAGGTTGTGCAGAAAAACATCACTCGCATCAATGGGTTGCCTGATCGGGCGTGCGCATTTGCCTTTACGGGATGGCGAGGCTACATTATGATCGGCTTAATGGTCACATTAGGTATCACGGTTAGAAATTCATTCATCCCGAAGTACTATCTCTCGATTCCATACACTGCTATGGGCGGGATGTTATTGATCGGGAGTTTGAGCTTTTATCGTCAGTTTCTAGAAATCGCACTTCGGAGAAAATGACATGAGCTTATGCTTCAGGGGTGAAGATCCAGCTGATTTATCGACTTCAGTGCACAGGTTCGAGTCGCTGCGCTCCAAGCAGCGGGAGTCGGAGAGGGAGGTGGAGGAGTTGTTTCCAAGTCTGATGCAGGGAGCGTTCAAAGGGAGACTGGTTCAATGAGCGACGAAACCAAGATTATTCCGCCTCATGGTGGCTATCAGAAGTTGAAGTCATACCAAATGGCTGAAGTTGTCTTTGATGCAACGGTGAAATTCTGTGAACGTTTCATCGACAAGCGCTCGCGAACAGTTGATCAAATGGTGCAAGCCGCTCGGAGCGGCAAGCAAAATATCGTCGAAGGAAGCATGGCGTCGGGTACCTCAAAGAAGATGGAATTAAAACTCATCGGGGTGGCAAGGGCAAGCCTCGAAGAGCTTTTGAACGACTACAAAGATTTTCTTCGGCAGCGGCAATTGCCACTTTGGGATAAAGATCATCCGAAAGCAAGAGAAGTCCGGGAACTGGCATATTCTAAAGATAAGTCTTATACTAGCTATCTGACCTATGTCGAAGGCTCCACTCCCGAGGTCGCGGCGAACACGATTGTCTGCATCATCCACCAAACTAGCTATCTATTGGACCAGCAACTGCGACAACTTGAAAAGCAGTTCCTCGAGGAAGGCGGCATTACCGAGCGCCTTTATCAGGCAAGAAGCAATTTCAGAAAGACGTCGTGAGTGAAGACCTAGGTTTACTCCTTGGTCGGGAACGCTTGAACCATGATTTTCCGGATTAAAGGATGACCATGATGTTGTTTGCATCGTGGCAATCATATAATCAAGAGAATCGTGGTTCAGACAAGAATGGCGTGCGAAGGAATTGCCCTAAGTGTTGGGAGGGAGTTCTACTCCCGACTAACGGGCTTGCCGCGTTTGCTCCATTGATCGCGGCTGTCGCATCTTGTTCAGGAGCACAGCTCCCTCACAGCAGGGGAAGAGAATCGTGGTTCAGACAATTGATTGTGGGTTTTGTGTCTTGTTCGGAGCGAAGCTCCCTCACACACAGCAGAGGGAATCGAAGAGGAAGTTGGAGGAGTTGGTTCAGAGTTTGCCACAAAAAGCGTTCAGAATACGAGGAGCTATCGCATGAAAACCCAAATCATTTGGACGGTCGTGGTTGCGTGCCTCGCCGTCACCGTATTGCGGGCACAGACTTCACTGCAGAGAATTCAGGTCTACGACCTCGTAGAGGGAGTCAATTTCTCACAGGTGAACATCACAGATAAGTTCTGGAAGCCGAAGATGGACAAGGTTGCCACCGCAACCCTCCAAGCATGCATCTACCAGACGGAGGTGAAAACTCCCCGTATCCGCAACTTCGAAAAGGTGGCGAGAAAGCAAGGAGAGAAGCATGAGGGCATTTACTACGACGATAGCGACGTGTACAAGGCTTTAGAGGCGATGGCATACTCGTTGAAAACCCATCCCAATCCTGGGCTGGAGAAAAAGGCAGACGAATGGATCGACAAAATCGCCGCCGCGCAGCTACCCGACGGATATCTTTACACCTACTACACGCTGAACGGCCTGGACAAACGCTGGACGAACATCCCGATGCACGAGGACTACTGTGCCGGTCACCTGATCGAGGCGGCGGTCGCATACCACGATGCCACCGGGAAAAGGAAACTGCTGGACGTGGCAATACGGCTTGCCAACCACATCGATTCCACCTTTCGGTTGCAGAACAAATACTGGATCAGCGGTCACGAGGAAATTGAGCTCGCACTGGTGAAGTTGTACAAAGCGACTGGAAACGACCGTTACCTGAAGCTCGCGGACTGGTATTTGCAGCAGCGTGGTCGCGGGTACACCAACAACACTAGCTGGGGTACGGCGCAATACTGGCAAGACGCTGCGCCGGTCAAGCAGCAGACAAAGATCTCAGGTCATGCCGTTCGTGCAATGTATCTCTACACAGGCGCTGCCGATGTGGCCGCTCAAACAGCGGATGAGGGCTACATGAGCGCGATGAAAGCAGTGTGGGAGGATGTCGTGCATCGTAACATGTACCTGACGGGCGGCATCGGATCCGCAGGTGACAACGAGGGATTCACCAAAGACTATGACCTGCCGAATGAAAACGCGTATTGCGAAACGTGCGCATCCGTGGGTATGGTGTTCTGGAATCAACGAATGAACTGGCTGACCGGTGAGAGCTTCTATATCGACGTGCTGGAGCGCAGCTTATACAACGCCGCGCTGGACGGACTGAGTCTTACCGGCGACAGATTCTTCTATGACAATCCGTTAGCATCCAGTGGTCAGCATCAGCGCCGAGAGTGGTTCGGGACGGCGTGTTGCCCGGCGAACATAGCGCGGTTGGTTGCTTCGCTGGGCAATTATGTCTACGCCAGAAGCGACAACGGCGTGTGGGTAAACCTGTTCGTGGCAGGCAGTGCGAAGATTGAAGTCGGCAACACAGACGTCTCGCTCACTATGGAAACAGATTATCCGTGGGATGGCCATATGAAGCTGAGTGTTCATCCGACAGAGAAGGCGAAGTTTGCAATCCACGTCCGGCTTCCGGGCTGGCTGACGAGTGAGCCTGCCCTCGGTGGTCTGTACACATTTGCGGATCTACGATCCCGTAGGGATACAAGAGAACTCTCGGTGCCGATCTCGGTGAACGGCAAATCAGTTGATTACAGAATTGAAAAAGGCTATGCCATGATCGAAAGAGAATGGAACACGAATGACGTGCTCGAGTGGAACTTCCCGATGGAGGCAAGGAAGATCATCGCGCGAAATGACGTGGAGTTCGATCGAGACAAGGTCGCTCTCCAACGTGGTCCCCTGGTGTACTGTGTGGAAGGCGCGGATAATGCCGGCGATGTGTGGAACATCGTTCTGCCGATGGAAGCAATGGTCACCGAGCAGCCGCATCAAGTCCTGGCCGAGAAGGTTGTAGCTCTTCAGGCCGAGGCGTTGTCTGCAAAACCATCGCCCGATGGGAAGTCCGTCACCATGGAGAAGAGGTCCGTAACAGCGATTCCGTACTACGTGTGGGCCAATCGCGGTGCGAACTCCATGCAGGTCTGGTTGCCGACAAAGGTGACAGGGGTGAGGATTGAGTAGTGTCTGAACCAGGATTTGTAGGATTAAAGGATGACGACCATGATTTTTGGGATTAAGGGATGGCCAGGATGTCTTTCATATCGTGGTAATCCCGTAATCGAGTGAATCGTGGTTCAGACAACTAAGCCATGAAGTACGAAGACATCACAGAGAAGATTATCGGCTGTGCCATGAAAGTGCACTCAACGCTGGGAAACGGATTCCAGGAGGTCATCTACCAGCGGTGTCTTGAAATTGAAATGTCAAAGCAAGGCTTGCACTCGGTGAGGGAAGTGGAGATGCCTATCCACTATGATGGCCAAGATGTTGGTACGCGCAGAGCAGATTTTCTCGTCGAAGACAAGGTGATAGTTGAACTTAAGGCACTGACCGTTCTCGAAGATGTACATCTTGCGCAGGCACTGAACTATCTTGAAGCGTACAATTCAGAGGTTGGATTGCTCATTAACTTTGGGTCGAGAAGTCTGGAGTTCAAAAGACTACATAACAAGAAGTACAAAAAGTCTGAACCGTGATTTGTAGGATTAAAGGATGACCAGGATTCCGTCTAATCCTGGCAATCCCATAATCAGGTGAATCTTGGTTTAGACAACGATTAAAGGAAACGGAGAGGCTCTGTTCGTGAGCGAGATTGTCTTCAACATCATGAGATTATGACCGAGCGAGTGAGCATTCTGAGAGATCAAAGCGTCAGCGCTGTCCCGCGGATCTCGCATGAGCGAGCGGTTCTGATGACCGAATTCTGCAAGAGTACAGCGGCACTTTCTGCCCCGATGCGACGGGCGCTTGCGTTCAAGATGTTGCTTGAGAAGAAAAGCATCTACATTGGCGATCATGAGCTAATCGTTGGGGAGAGGGGACCATCACCAAAGGAGACTTCGACGTATCCGGAACTCTGCTGTCACTCGTTGAAAGACCTGGAGGTGCTGAACAGTCGGGAAAAGGTGTGGTACAGGGTTGGCGATGAGACAAGACGCATCTACGCAGAGGAAATCATCCCGTTCTGGAAAGGCAAGACGATTCGTGAGAAGATCTTCGAGGTGATGTCGGATGAATGGAAACGTGCTTATGAGTCGGGGATCTTCACCGAATTCATGGAACAGCGAGCCCCCGGCCACACTGCGCTGGATGACAAAATCTACAGAAAAGGATTCCAGCAGTTCAGGGAGGAAATTGCAGCGGCACTGAAGGATCTTGACCACCACAATGATCCGGATGTGCACAAAAAGCAGGAAGAACTCAGAGCCATGGACATCAGCGCCGAGGCACTGATGACCTTTGCGAGGCGACATGCAGAGAAAGCTAAAGAGCTTGCTGAATTGGAGCAGAATTCTCGGAGGAAGGCCGAGCTGGAGGAGATAGCAAGAGTCTGTCTTCATGTGCCAGCGAACGCGCCGAGGAACTTGTGGGAGGCACTCCAGTACTACTGGTTTGTGCATCTGGGGGTCATCACAGAACTGAATCCGTGGGATGCTTTCAATCCCGGAAGACTTGATCAGCACCTATATCCTTTCTATAAGAGGGGCCTGGATGAAGGAACACTGACGCGTGAGAAAGCGAAAGAGCTGCTCGAATGCTTCTGGATCAAATTCAACAACCAGCTTGCCCCTCCGAAGGTCGGAGTGACTGCCGCTGAGAGCGCGACATACACAGACTTTGCCACGATCAACAGCGGCGGGCTGAGACCTGATGGCACTAGTGGCGTCAACGAGTTGACGTATCTGGTGCTCGAGGTGATCGATGAGATGAAGCTTGTTCAGCCGAGCACGAATATTCAGCTGAGTGCAAGTAGTCCGGATGAGTTCTTGAAGACTGCCTGCAAGATCATCCGAGAGGGTTGGGGGCAGCCATCCGTGTTCAACGCGGACGTCGTTGTGAAAGAGTTGCTGCGTCAGGGAAAGAACATCGTGGATGCACGCTGCGGCGGAACAAGTGGATGCGTCGAGACGGGTGCCTTCGGCAAGGAGAGCTACATCCTGACTGGCTACCTCAATCTGCCGAAGATTCTGGAGATCGCGCTGCACGACGGCTACGATCCACGAACGGGGAAGAGAATTGGAATCGAGACGGGCGCCGCCGAAGACTTCCAGTCATTTGATGATGTCATGCAAGCGTTTCGGCTTCAGTTGAAATACTTCGTCGATGCAAAGATACGAGGGAGCAACATCATCGAGAGAATCTTCGCAGAGCAAATGCCTGTTCCATTCCTTTCCATTCTCATAGATGACTGCATCAAGAAGGGAAAGGACTACAACGATGGAGGCGCGCGTTACAACACGAACTACATCCAGGGAGTTGGACTCGGAACCATAAGCGATAGTCTGACGGCAATCAAGCGTCAGGTGTATGACAGGAAATGTCTCTCGATGGGAGCGTTGGTGAGAATCCTGGATACCAACTACGAGGAGAACGAGAAGACTCGACTTCTCTTTGTCAACAAGACTCCGAAGTACGGCAATGATGATGACTATGCCGACGACCTCATGCGGGCAGTCTTCGAAACATTCTACGAAGCTGTGGACGGCAGGGAGAATACGAAAGGGGGAGTGTATCGAATCAATCTGCTGCCCACGACGTGTCACATTTATTTCGGCGCTGTCACTGGAGCGACACCGGATGGACGGAAGGCTGGGATGCCTGTATCTGAAGGCATTTCTCCCGTGCAGGGAGTGGATCGCAAAGGGCCAACGGCTGTGCTGAAGTCTGCGGCAAAGATGGACCATGTTCGGACGGGCGGGACGCTCCTGAACCAAAAGTTCACGCCGCAGCTCCTTGATGGTGAAGATGGAATCGACAATCTTGCTCATCTTGTCCGGGGGTACTTCAAGCTTGGTGCTCACCATGTCCAATTCAATGTCATCACGGCGGAGACTCTTCGCGATGCACAGGTGCATCCTGAACGTTACAGAGACCTGATTGTCAGAGTTGCTGGATACAGTGACTACTTCTGCGATCTTACGAAGGCATTGCAGGACGAGATAATCTCCAGGACGGAACATCAAGCTATCTAGGTCTCCTTTCTCATAAGAACTCTTCGACGCGCGAACGTCATTCGGAGGACACGTGGTGCCTGAATGTCCACGGTCCCACATGACCTAAACTGGGCTGCAGTAGTAGTCTCTTCCCTGTGCCCGGTTCATCCGCAGTCTTCGTTCTTTGCCCATTTCTCCCGAAAATCGCGCATCTGCCAGCCTTCCTTAGATGCTTGGTTACGGCCTCCAATTCTTTGCTGTGCTTGAAACTCTCCACTCGGTAATTGTGTTAAGAGGTAACCAATAATGGGCGTGGAAGGTGCGAGCCAGTCGCATCACAAAGGGCATCCTGCAAAGAATCATTTCGCAAACACAGGGAAGGACAGAGGCATGAGCAAGAGCAGGCAGGCGATCTCGTTTTTCTCATTTCGAATCAACAAGAGTCGCATTCTTGTGATAATGGTATCACTGCTCGCTCTAACGAGTTCAGATGTGCATTCAGCTACCTTCCCGAGTGGTTTCGTCTCGACGCAGATCACCACTTCACTGTCCAACCCAACGGCCATGGCGTTCTCTCCTGACGGCAGACTATTTGTGTGCGAGAAAGGGGGGAGCCTGCGCGTGATCAAGAATGAAGTCCTCCAAGCTAAGCCGTTCCTTACAGTAACCGTAAACTCAAGTGGAGAACGTGGACTGTTGGGTGTGGCCTTCGATCCGAATTTCGCTGTCAATCAGCTCGTGTACATCTACTACACAGCCACGTCTCCCGCCATTCATAATCGTATCAGTCGCTTTACTGCAAGCGGTGATACTGCGTTGGCCAACAGCGAAGAGGTCATCCTCGATCTTGACAACCTTGGTGCCACCAATCACAACGGTGGGGCTATTCACTTCGGCCCCGACGGCAAGCTCTACGCTGCAGCGGGTGAGAATGCTGTCTCGTCGAACGCGCAGTCGCTCGACAATCTCCTTGGGAAAATACTGAGAATCAATCCCGACGGGAGCATACCGACCGACAATCCTTTTTACGCCACCGCTACAGGGAAGAATAGAGCGATCTGGACTTTGGGTTTGCGGAACCCGTTTACATTCGCATTTCAGCTTGGCTCGACGAGAATGTTCATCAACGACGTCGGTGAGAACACGTGGGAAGAAATCAACGACGGCATCGCCGGATCCAACTACGGCTGGCCTACAACGGAAGGCTTCACATCAGATCCGACGTTCAGAGGTCCCTTGTTCGCTTACGGTCACGGCAATACCGGGTCCACTGGCTGCGCGATCACCGGAGGCACTTTCTACAACCCACCGACAGCACAGTTTCCATCCTCCTACATCGGAGATTATTTCTTTGCAGACTACTGCAGCGGTTGGATACGGGTTTTTCATCCAGCAGACAGCACGGTGCGTTCGTTTGGGAGCGGCTTGGGAGCCCCTGTCGATCTTCAAGTCTCAGCGGATGGTAGTCTCTACTATCTGGACTATTCAGGCGGGATCGTTGGCAAGGTGCAATGGGCAGCGGCCCTTCCTATCCAGCTCGCGTCCTTCGCTGGAACTGTTACGGGTCCAAATAATGTCGAGCTGCATTGGGCGACAATAAGCGAAGTGAATAACTACGGTTTCTATGTCGAGCACAGAGCCAGTAATGAAGAGAGTTTCATCCAACTTGCGGGAGGCTTCGTCCCCGGTCACGGAACCACGAATGCTCCTCAGCAGTATTCCTATACGGACAACGACGCTGGTCCAGGAAAACAGCGCTATCGTCTCAAGCAAGTCGACCTCGATGGCACGACAGACTACTCAGATCCTATCGAGGTGAGTGTTTTTTCCTCGGCAGGGACAAGCTCGATTCCGACGAAGTACGTTCTGTATCAGAACAACCCCAATCCCTTTAACCCTTCCACGATCATTCATTACGGCCTGCCAAAGAGTTCGTTTGTTGCGTTGGCTGTCTATAACACACTCGGGCAGAGGGTGGCTCAACTCATAAACCAGCAACAAGAAGCCGGCTTTCACGACGTCGTTTTCAGAGCTGATAACCTGAGTAGCGGCATATACTTCTGCCGCCTGCAGGCTGAAGACTTCGTAGCCACGACGAAGCTGCTCCTGCTGCGTTGAAGGAAGTTTCCCCGAGTGAGTGATTGCTTCCAAAAGTTCTGTTGGGAGTCGTTTATCTCGATGTTCCTGCCATACGTCTGTTCGTGCCTATCCGCAAACACTGACTATCCAATCTTTCTGCCAAATCCTCAGCGCGGAAGACTCCTTCCAAGTTGATTTCTTGATTAATTTTTCGCATGTTCGGTTGCCCTTCTTCCGTGTCGAGCTGTTTTATCCTTTGATCAAGGCCCGAACGCTGGAAGGGAAGTGCCGATGTAGTGCCCTTCCACTCTTCACGAACCGCTTGACGGTTTGAACATGTCGGGTCGCGCTGATTTGATTATTGCTTCTGTCAATGGCAAACTCTCCGTTGTGAGATCTTCTCATCATGCCCAGGAAAGCCCACCCAGTCCCGGCAACAAAGCCAGGATAGTACGTACCCACCACCTCCGAAGGCGCATCCCTTCGTTTGACCCACGATTCCTCCCAAGTTGTGCTGAGCCAGACAGATGAAACCTGCTGGCCTCGTGTTCAACATTCAGCGGTTCTCAATCCACGACGGGCCCGGCATCCGGACAACAGTGTTTCTCAAGGGGTGTGCGATGCAGTGCTTCTGGTGCCACAACCCTGAGGGACGCCATCCATATCAAGAGGTCATCTATGTCGCCGAACGATGCATTGCCTGCGGCAATTGCGTCGTGGCATGTCCTCACAATGCCCACGTAATCGAAAACGGCACGCGTGTCTTCCTTCGGGACCGCTGCAAGACAAGCGGCGAGTGCATTGCCACATGCTACTCCAGTGCCCTCACAATGAGCGGCACGTTTATGACAGTCGACGAGGTTGTGAGTGAGGTTCTCCGTGACAAGGTGTTCTATGAGTCCTCCAAAGGCGGCGTTACCCTCTCTGGTGGAGAGCCTGCGTTCGACAGCGGATTTGCGGGAACGATTCTTGAAAGGTGCAAGATGGAAGGGCTCCATACGGCGATTGAGACATGTGGCTATTGCTCGTGGTTGGCTCTTGAAGCACTTTTGCCTGTGACAGATATGATCATGATGGACATAAAACTCATTACTCCGGAGGAGCATCAGGCGGCGACGGGCAATTCGAACGAGCGGATCCTTGACAACGCACGCAAACTGGCACTAACCGGAAAGCCCATCATTTTCCGCACGCCGATCGTTCCCACGGTTAATGATTCGGATGAGGAATTCGGAAAGATCACATCCTTCGTCAAGGGCCTGGTCGACCTGAGGCTCGGGAACGGCGCAGCAGGAGCTCGTGCCTCAGGCATCAGCTATGAACTGCTCACATTTCACAAGCTCGCGTCTGACAAGTACCGTAGCCTCGGACTAGAGTACAAAGCCTCGCACATCGATCCTCTTGAAAAAAACCGGATGCAGGAGCTGGTTGCTCTCGCACAGGCTCAGGGGATCGACGTCCGCATGCGATGAGCTCGTCCCCCAAGCACCAAGATTTCCACCCTGCAACCCACTGACTTGAAGGAAATGACATACCAGGAACGTATCGAGAAGCTGCGCACCACGAAGATGCGGCACACCGAGGAGAAATGGCGTGAGATCGGTGTGCTGGATATGGACGATCACGGAATCATTCTTCCCGCAACAGATTCGAGAAGGTTCGTTGACGTTGTCAGCGGCTCGGGCGTGCCGATGAAGGATGTGGTGTTCAAAGAGTTTACCCCGAAGAGCAACCACCCGAGCGGAGGATTCTTTGGCGCCAGAGCGTGCGGCGAGAACTACCGAGCGTTGCTGGAGATGCACCCCACCTATGTGGATCCCGTCAGTTCGCTGGCTGGTGCTCATATGGTCAATTTCCTTTCCTACCGGAATCCCGCGTGGAACCCGGACTTCGACTACTCGCACCTTCGGGCCGAGCAGAAGAAATATGGGCTCATCCACGGAATTGGTGCCGTGCAGCATTTTTGCCAGGACATGACCATCGGATTTTCGCTCGGATGGGGTGGCATCTTGGATAAGATCCGCCACTATCGAGCAATCAACAGCGACGACGAAGCACAGGAATTGTATGACGGCCTGGAACATATTGTGCTGGGACTCCAGAACTGGATCGGTCGCCATGCCACTGCAGCGCGACAAATGTCTGAACACGAGGAACATCCTCAGTTGCGCCAGAATCTGTTGGAGATCGCCGAGATGAACGCGCGGCTGGTAACGCAGCGGCCGCAGACGTTCCGGGAAGCATGCCAATGGATGCTTTGGTATCAAATGGCGGGGAAGATGTACAACATGAGCGGCTCGTTGGGCAGGATTGACCAGTTCCTCTTCCCATATTATCTCCGCGACAAAGAGTTAGGTATCCTGACAGATGAAGAGGCAGTGTTTCATCTCGCTTGTTACTTCGTCTTGGATACGAGTTACACTCAGCTCGGCGGCCCTGACGGATCAGGCAAGGATACAACAAACGATCTTTCCTTCCTCGTGTTGGAAGCAGCACATCGCCTGAAGATACCGGTGAATGTGGGCGTCAGTGTCGGCAGAAATGTAAATCCGCAATTGGTGCATCGCGGCGTGGAAATCATGTTCGCGGACAAGACCGGCATACCGAAATTCTTAGGCGTCGAGCGAACCAGTGAAGGTTTTTCGAGAAACGGGTATCCAATTGCCCTCGGTCGTGAGCGAGCATACTCAGGTTGTCACTGGTGTGCGATCCCGGGAAGAGAATACACAGTCAATGACTGCGTCAAGATCAACTTGGCGGCAGTGTTTGACGCGGCGTTACGCGAAATGATGTCCGAGCCGTCAGTCACACCGGGGGTGGACGAACTCTGGAGGAGGTTTGAACGACATCTGCGCCGGAGCGTTGATGTGACTGCCCAAGGTCTTGATTTCCACATGGACCACATGTACCGGGTGTTCCCGGAGCTTCACCTCGACCTTCTCTGTCATGGGCCCATCGAGAAAGGCCGCGATGCCTCCCACGGCGGGGTGGAATTCTACAACCTCTGCGTCGATGCTGCTGGCCTTGCCACTGCTGCCGATTCGTTTGCCGCCCTGTACCACCGCATCGAGTGTGAAAAACGCCTAACCTGGATGGAGATACTGCAGCTGCTCGATACGGACTGGGCGGGTCCAGGTGGCGAGGTGGCAAGGCTAATGATGAAAAGCGTGCCACGGTACGGAAGGGGCGGATCCCGGGCGGATGACTACGCATTAGCGATAGCGCGAGCGTTCACTGCCGCTGTACGCGCAAAGCCGACACCGAAGGGATTCAATATGATCCCTGGGATTTTCTCTTGGGCCTCCACACTGCTCATGGGAAAGGATGTTGGAGCGACACCGAATGGCCGACACGCGTACGATCCAATCTCGCACGGTCCCAATCCGGATCCCGGCTTCCGCAAGGACGCAGCACCCACAGCGCTGGCAGTTGCAGTCGCCAGTGTCCAGCCCGGATATGGAAACACGGCTCCAATGCAAATCGAATTCGATCCGGGTCTGTCTGGAGCCGATGAAGACATCGACAAAGTCGTTGACCTGATCAAAACGCATTTCGAGCTTGGCGGCACCCAGATCAATATGAATATTGTCGACAAGAAGAAGATCCTCGAGGCCAACAAGGATCCCTATAAGTATCCTGACTTGATCGTGCGGGTGACTGGGTTCAGTGCCTTCTTCGCGAGCCTTTCGCCCCAGATGCGGCAACTTGTCGTCAATCGGATCATCGCGGAGGACTGACCAACTCCGAGCCGATTGTGCGGCGTTGCCTCCATGTAAGATTCGCCTCAAGAGAACCAGGACATATCAATGACCACCTCACCGCGACAACGGTTCCTGTCTTACGTCAAAGATCCAAGATCATCAGCGCCGGTCATTTCGCCGTTCTTGCCGCACGCCGATGTGGTCAAAGCGACGTTGGCGTGTTTGCACTCACCTCTAGCTGCCGACGATGTCGCAAACGAGATCACACTTTCGCACGCGCTTGACTATGAGCCGATGTTTATGACGGAATGCTCAGGGCTGATCTTCAATTGGCAGATTGACGAATCTCGGTCCGCGCGAGATGTTGCCCTTAGGGTAATCCAGACCAGGAAGGGTGAATGGCTTCGCCGCTCTCCTCGGGAGGAGGTTCCGTGGAGTGACCAGTCAGCATGCGCAGTGCGGACCCCTGAGGATCACAAGATGCTCGTCTGCGTGTGTGAAGAGGTGACCGAGCACGAAGGGGAGATCCGTGAGTATTTTCGGGTGTGGCGCCGGAGAGTAGGCGACGACGGGGTCATTGTCCTCGGCCATCCGCATCCATCGTGGCTTGGGTATCAGATCAATCCTTCCGACATCTTCTATCAATGGAATGACAACCGGCAGACTTTCATCAGGAGCATGGATGCTGTGTATGAGGCGTCACTCTTCGTCATGTCTATCGCGATGGAGGAGGGCATCGACTTCATGAGTGATTCGTCCTACGGTCTCGAGATGACCTCTCCAGAGCTATTTGCGACGATGGATCTACCGTACATTCAGAAATTCTCGTCATGGACTCATCAGCACGGCGGACTGTTCTGGTACCACAACTGCGGATTCACGCGGCGGTTAATTGTGAACGGCACCTTCAATACGCTGGGTGCCGATATAATTGAAACCATTGCACCCCCGCCCGAAGGCGATAACGATCTGGCCGAGTCGCGCGGGTTCATTGACCCGCGCATCTGTACGAAGGGGAACCTCAATCTCCGTCTGTTGCGCGACGGGAAACCGGAGGAGATTACTGAACAGGTGAGGGCGATCGTGAACGTAGTCCGCGGCTACGCGCACATCTTCTCCACCGCCGACGCGGTTCTGCAAGGAACTCCTCCAGAGAATTTTGTGGCGCTCATTAAAGGGTTTAAGGATTGCATCGGTGCGTAATCCAATTGTCTCGAAGCACAGGGGAATTCCTTATTAAACTGAGAACACCATGAACCGCATACGGATCTTAGTCTTTCTATTATCTTTAGTTGTTCTTTCCTGTGGGCGTAAGGACGACGCGATTGAGATTCAATTCTGGAACTTTGGAGGTACGCCCAACTTCATCACCTGGGTCAGGAACAGAGTTGATACGTTCAACAAGACCCATCCTGGCATCAGAGTGGTGATCAGCGACAAAAGCTGGAACATGATCAGAGAAATCTTGTATGCCAACTACAGTGCGGGCACCGCGCCCGACATCATGACCCTCCATGCAAACGAGGCAGCGGATTACGGTGAGGCAGGATTTTTCTATCCCATCAATACCTTCCCCGATTTTGAGCAGGTCAAGAAGTGGTATCAGCCCAACCTGATTGAGTCGACGCGGTACAAAGGCAGCTACTACGGCTTGCCCGGGTCTGCGATTGCCTTCGTGCTTGTCTGCAACAAAGATCTCTTCGACGCGGAAGGGATCGCTCCGCCAAAGACTTGGTCTCAGTTCAGGGAAGCGGCCCGCAGACTCACGAAGGACACCGACGGCGATGGATCAATCGACCAATACGGTCTCGTTCTCCTCGGCGGAGACAAAGGGGGATTCGCCTACCGCTTGGCTCCGTTTATCTTGAAGGCCGGTGGACGTATCCTCTCCGATGACCTGAGGACAGTTATGTTCAACTCACCGAGGGCAGTCGCGGCTCTGAAGCTTTTTGCCGATATGTACCAGGTCGATCACTCCATCACTCCAGGGTTCCTCGCATACACCCTGACGGAGATCAACGATCTATTCTGCTGTAACAAGGTCGCAATGAGTATCGAAGGGCCGTGGTTCAAGGTCATGGTTGCTGAGAAAAGCCCAGGGAAAGAGTTCTACACCATTCCTGTGCCGGTCCCAGATGACATGCTGGACCAATATGACACCGCGCCCACGCTTCAGGATATGGTGATGTATCCGATCAACGCCCACACCAAGAATCCGAATGAGGCATGGGAGTTTGTGAAGTTTCTGCGAAACGAAGAGGCAGACATGTTCTGGGTGACGACGGACATAGGTGGGATCGCAACCACGCTCCACGCGTTGGACAGCCCTGAAGCAGCAAGCAGGAAAGACTGGCCGGTCTACAAGAATGAGCTGGCGCACGCCCTGCCTTGGCCGCCGCATCCGAGTATCAACCCGATTGCCAGGAACGTGATCTGTCCGTTCGGCGAGAAAGCCATCGTGGGAGAGCTCACCGCCTCCGTCGCAATGGAACAGGCAGCGAAAGAAGCACAGGCGATCCTCGAAGGCAGGAAATGAGAAAGTCCACTCCGTACCTCCTGCTGGCGCCCGCACTGCTCTTCACTGCCTTCGTCCTGGCCTATCCTCTCGTCCAGAACCTCCTCAATAGTTTCAGAGATATCAGCCTGATTAAAGGAACAGGCGGCTGGGTGGGATTTGACAACTATGCAAACGTATTCCGGGATGCACTGTTCTGGCTCTCATTCAGGAATACCCTGGTTTATGCCATCGTCGGTACTGTGCTGGCGCTGGTAATCGGCTTGTGCTTTGCTCTCCTGCTCAACGACAAGATCGGCAAGATCAGTGGCGTTGTTGGATTCCTCTATGCGATTCCCTGGGTGGTTTCTCCTGTGGTGGCAGGCTTTGCTTGGAAGTGGCTTCTGAACGACACCTTCGGCATTGCGAACTACTGGCTTGTGAGCTCTGGTATTCTTAAGAAGGGCCTCCCGTGGCTGGGGGATCCGCAGACTGCCCTCCTCTGCGTTGCCGTTGCCAGGGTCTGGCAATTCTATCCGTTCGCAATGGTGATGTTCCTGGCCGGACTTCAGACCATTCCCAAGGAACAATATGAGGCCGCTGCTGTCGACGGCACGTCTGCGCTGAGAGGGTTCTACCACATCACGCTTCCCAACTTGCGCTCTGTCACCAGCGTACTTGTCGTGCTCGGGGTGATCTGGAGCTTCAACGATTTCAATATGGTCTTTGTGATGACGAGAGGTGGACCGATCAATGCATCAATGGTTCTGCCTGTTCTGGTGAGGGAATACTCTTTCGTGCAGTTTGATATGGGCAAAGGATCCGCACTTTCCATGCTCATGTTCGGCTTGTTGATTTCTCTTTCGTTTATCTATCTCAAGGTCCTCTCCCGAAGAGAATCGTGATGAGACGGATCCCCAAAGTTGTTGTGATGGTTACCTTGGCCCTCGTCGTGCTCATTCCCTTTCTATGGATGCTCTCAACGTCGCTCAAGCCGCTCCCGGAAGTGAACAAGTATCCACCCGAGTGGACCAGTCCCAACATGAACCTGCAGCCGTACAGGGACATGTTCTTCTATCTCCCGTTTTCAAGATACACGTTGAATAGCCTGATCGTGGCCTCCTCCGCGACCGTCCTAACGTTGCTGATCGGGAGCCTCGCTGGATTTGCGTTTGCCAGATTCCATTTCGCCGGTAAGCGCGTCTTGCTGCTTGTCTTTCTCCTTTCTCAGATGCTGCCGGGTGCCTCTGTCATTATTCCACTGTTTCAGTTGGTCAGCACCACTCATCTCTACGACACGCACATCGGACTGATTCTTACTCACACTTCCGTTCTTCTCCCTTTCGTGATTTGGCTGCTGTACGGCTTCTTCAGGGCTATCCCACGGGAGGTGGAAGACGCAGCGCTGATTGACGGTTGCTCAAGACTCACAGCTCTCCGACGCGCAATTCTTCCCCTGGCATTGCCTGGAATCGGCGCGACGGCCCTCTTTGCCTTTCTTGGATCGTGGAACGAATTCTTTTTCGCCCTTCTCCTCACCAACTCCGACTCCGCGAGAACCATCCCGGTGGGCATCGGACTCTTCGTCGGCGAGTACAGCGACGTCTGGAATCAGATGTCCGCTGCTGCAGTGCTGTTCAGTATTCCACCACTTCTTCTCTTTCTCCTCACGCGCAGAACCTTCGTGAAGGGTTTGGCGGCTGGTGCGCTGCAGTAGTAGGACGCACGCTTCGAGAATCCCGATAGTGTCCTGATTTGCGAGGCGTGCTAATTACAGAGTGCAAGAGTAGGTCAGACATTCTTGTCTGACTTGTTTGACAGGCAAGAATGCCTGTCCCACCGAAAGAGTTTTTCAAACCAGGACACTACCGAAATTCCTCTGCACTTGTCTTTCTTTCAAAACTGCGTTAGCTTTGAGATGCACCTTCCAGACTTTGTAGTTTGGGCCAATGGGAATCAGTACGAGGAATCGAATGAAATCCCTTCTCCTGATGGTTTTGCTTTTGAGCGCTGCAGTTATCTTCTCGATAGTCCTTCCGATTTTCTGCAGTCTGAGTGATTCGTCCCAAGCCCGATCACGGTTTTCAGCGGTTGTTCAGGCGGAAGACCCGCAAAGAGCGCGACTCGACAGTGTTTACAGCGAGACCGTGAAGCGCGCGTTTGCTATCGACAGGCTCTTCCATCAAGTCTTCACTCCCAAGTGGGAGGGAGCGAACGGGGCGATCGGCGACGCACATCTCTTCGCAGCCACCGGTGACCCAGGCCTTTTGCGTTTCTACAGTGCCGATCATGACTTGACCAAGATGTCAAGTGGCGGTTGGGTGGATGACCGTGCATGGGTCTGCTTGGCAGAAATGTATTGGTGGGACTTCACCGGAAGGAAGAACAAGACCTGGGTTGAAGATGTCAAGAAACGGTACCTGGAAGCAAGGGCTGAGGGAAGACTTTCCAGCCACGAAGGTTTCTGGAGCTGGTACAACTGGCCGCCGAGGGCAAAGGTCAACGATATTATCTTCACGAACAGCAATATGAATCAGATGGTCAGCGTCGCCTGCTGGCTGTATCAGGCAACTCACGACAGGCAGTTCTATAGGGATGCTGTGCTAGTTTGGAATGGCGATTCGAAATACCCAGGCGTCGAGAAGACACTCTACCGGGGAAATGGGAAATGGGAGGGGAAACAGGGTGCGGCATCACGGGGCAAGCAACTTCCCTGGGAAGGTGCGGAGTATTGCTCAATCGGGGCGGCGATGTACCGGATGACTGGTGAGGCGAAGTACAAAAGGATTGTCGTCGCGACGGCAAAGCGCATCATGGATCCAGCAAACGGTTGGGTCGATGGCGAGGATTTCTTTCAAGTGAAGATGGATGGGAATGGCGCCTTCGTGCACTTCATCCTCGATGCATACATGATCGCGCCGGATCAACTCTCCGACATTCCCGGGAAAGTCGAAAAAATGCTGGAGCACGTCTGGTCGAACCATCACGGCCAGGCATCAGTCACGTTGCATCGTTTAGAGGACGACGGCATCCGGAATGGGTGGAACCCTTACGGCGGTGAGGAAGGGTATGGTGTCGATCAAATTGGGACCGTTCATGCACAGTCGCAAGCGATTCGCGCCTTCGGTGTCTTTGCCTACGTTCTCCATGAGAAGCTCCGCCTACCCTCAGCGGGTCCGGAGAGACCCAGGGGAGGAGGCTAACAGGGTATATCCCCGCGCGTGTGATTTGGAGCGGCGCGGCATCTTGGCGATATGTAAGCGCAATGCACATATCGCTTGACATATGTAATAAATTTCACAAAATTGTTACATATCAAAAAGAACCGGTTTCATCCAACCATGCGTTTCGACCCGACAAAGCCACACGATCTTTCACCTCTTCCCCCGTCTGTCACTATCCGGAACGAACAGTTCATTGACCTCCTTCTGAAGACGCGAACCGAGCTCGGTGAGCTCAACGGATATTCTGTCCACTTGCCTAATCCGCTGCTTCTTCTTTCACCTGCTGTCTTGCGCGAGTCGGTCGCGAGTTCGAGTATTGAGAACATCAACACGACGGTCGAGCAGGTCCTCCAGATGCAGCTCTTCCCCGAGGCGGAGCGGAAGCAGCCCGATAAGGAAGTTCTCAAATACCGAGACGCGATCCTGTGGGGGTATGAGAACCTGAAGAAGGTTCCCATTTCGACTCGACTTATCCACGGGATTCACAAACGCCTCCTCCCGGAGCATTCGAACGGCTATCGGAGGACACAGAACGCGATTCAGAATACCTCGACCGGTGAGGTACTCTACACGCCTCCCCCGGCCCAGGGCATTCCGAAGTTGATGAGTAATTGGGAGAGGTTCATCAACGACGACAGCGGCGGGACTGATCCGCTCGTAAAGTGTGCGATCGCGCACTACCAGTTTGAAGCTATTCATCCCTTCAGAGACGGAAACGGGCGGGTTGGGCGTATCCTCATGGTGCTCTCGCTTATTCAGGAGAAACTCCTTTCTCTTCCGATCTTGTATATCAGTGGCTACATCAACAAACATCGCGCTGACTACTATCGACTGTTGCGCGGAGTGACGGCGAGGTCACAGTGGACTGAGTTTATCCAGTTCATGCTGCAGGGGTTTAACCTGCAGGCGCGGGCAACCAAAGGGGTACTCCTCGACCTCATGAGATTGCTTGAGGAAACGAAGGAACGCATCCGCTCACAACACCGGAAGATATACTCGGGAGATTTGGTAGAGGCTTTGTTTGCCTACCCCATCATCACACCCGTGAGTTTGGGAAAGAGGATTGACGTGAACTACCGGACTGCAAGCCGCTATCTTGCCGAGCTTGCCAAGGCGAAGGTGTTGGCCGAGAGCTACGTCGGCAAGTATCACCTGTTCATCAACAAGCCTTTGCTTGGGCTCCTGAAGGAATGAGGGATGAGCGGCTATGGGGAAGCCCACGTCGCATGTCAGCCACGCTTCAACCGAATGATTACCTGTCGAAGCCTCGGCGAAGGCGGAGGTTCCGCGTTGAAGAGCCGATTGTAAGATACAGAGTGAGAAGAAGGAGATGATTACCCTTAGAAGACGTGTGAGATAGTACGCGACCTGCGAGGGGAAAAAGTTGCAGGGAGTTGGATTGTGCACGAGGAGTTCTTGACAAGCTTGCGTGCGAACGTGTCACCCTACCAGATAGGCGCAGACTCGCCACAATATCATCGATCTTCAGTTAATAATGGCACGGTGAGCCATTGAAGAATTATGTGAGAGAATAGTGCGTCCTGTTTGAGAAAGAAATCCCGATGCTTGAGAGACTTCCACAAGGATGGGTGAAGACAACGCTGGGTGAAGTTTGCGCCATCAACCCACGGCCCGCGTTTGATGAACTGCCTCCGGAGGAAACCGAGGTGAGCTTCGTTCCGATGGCTGCTGTCGAAGAAGAAACCGGTCGGATGGACCCGTCGGAAGTTCGTCCGCTTGCCATAGTTCGAAAAGGCTACACACCGTTCATAGAGAATGATGTTGTCTTCGCCAAGATCACGCCGTGCATGGAGAACGGGAAGATTGCCATGGCGACTGGTCTGAAGAACGGCCTCGCCTATGGCTCGACTGAGTTTTTTGTTTTTCGTCCCTATGAAGGTGTGTTGCCAAGGTTTCTTCTTTATTTCCTGCTTCAACGATCGTTCCGCAATGAAGCGGAGGGCACGATGAGCGGAGCGGTTGGGCAAAAGCGCGTTCCATTAAACCACCTTTTCAGCCATGCTTTCCCGCTTCCGCCCACTGGCGAACAGGAAAGAATTGTACTCAAACTGAAGGCCACGTTCTCCATGATGGAACGAGCGGAAAGAGCGACACAACGGGCACTGGAAAATCTTCAACGGTACCGAGCGTCAATCCTCGAAGCAACTTGGAAAGGCAAGTGGCCGCGTCGCAGGCTTGGTGCACTAACCCTAAAGATTGGGAGCGGCTCGACACCACGCGGAGGTGAAGCCGTTTACCAAGAATCCGGCATTCCACTCATACGGTCGCTCAACGTTCATTCAACTGGGTTTCGTTTTGAGGGCTTGGCTTTCATCGACGACGCAAAGGCCAAGAAACTCGAAAATGCCATTGTAGGTTCCGGAGATGTTTTGCTTAACATAACCGGAGCATCGATCGGACGTGTCACAACAGTACCTGCTTCTCTTGATGGTGCTCGTGTCAATCAACACGTCTGTATAATCCGACCAAATCAAGACCTCCTTTCTGAATTCCTTGCAATGTTTCTTGCATCGCCCAGTGAGCAGGCTCGTATCAAGCATGTTCAAGTTGGTGCAACCCGTCCAGCACTGACTAAGGCAATGATTGTGAACTGGGAAGTTCCTGTACCACCATTGTCGCTACAGTCGAAAATCGTGGCGAAGGCCAAACGCCAACTCTTGACAGGGGCGCGTATGGTAGTGTCGCTAGAGCAGCAACTGGACCGCGCCCGCGCAACGCGTCAGTCACTCTTGCGCGAAGCCTTCGGTGGGCGGCTCGTTCCTCAAGATCCGAAAGATGAACCCGCTTCGGTCCTGCTGGACCGCATTCGTGCTATCCGCGAAGCCGAAGCCAACAAACAGAAAGGCAAGCGTATGCACAAATTGAAGCCGAAAAGTGTCCGGCGTCCGTTGCTCGAAGTCCTTCGCGAGCACAGCAAACCAATGACTCCGGAACAACTGTATCGCGAGGCTGGATTTCAGCCGGAAGAAGTAGATGTTTTTTATCGAGAGCTGGCTTCATTGCGAGACATTTTGCGGGAGGAGAAACCTTCTGCTTCCGAGGTGAAGGCCTGGCCTCATCGCGCACATGTGGTGCTAGAACTCAAGGAGACATGACTTATGCGGATTGACCGTCTTTATCTTCAAGATTTCAGAAACCTCATCGAGTTTGAAGTTGACTTCGATCAGACCAGTACTCGCCAAGTCATCGTTGGACGCAACGGGGTCGGCAAATCCAATTTGTTGGAAGCATTGACCCGAATCTTTCGCGATCTCGACTTGGAAGAGGAATCACAGTTTGCTTATGAGATTGAGTATTTGTGCAATCAACACTGCATAAAGATTGAATGCGTCCAGACGAACTCCGAAGAGGACAAAATCAGTCGCAACCTTCCAGAACGATTCAAACGGCGGTATTGGACCGCTCCGGAGGCCGCTTGTGCATACCTCCCTCAAGGAACTTCGAAGCCTTACGAGGAAATGGCCGAGGCCGAATTCTTTCGGCGAAACCGCCCTGTCGGAAACGAACCGAACCCAGAACGACTGTTGCCTCTCTACGTGTTTGGTTATTACTCAGGGACGATTACACGCTTTGCCAAGATTTTCGAGAAGCACGAAGAAAAGTATTTCAAGGAACAGGTTACTGGAGTGGAAGCGCCGCTGCGTCCGTTGTTTCAAGCCAAGCCGCACCACAGCCAATTCGCACTCCTTGCATTTTACGCGACGCAAGATGAAGATGCGCAGAAATTCCTTAAGGATGAGTTCCGCATTGAAGGCCTAGATTCAGTCCTCTTTTCACTGCGTGAGCCATACTGGCGGCTGTCTAGACCAGCGAGAGGCCAAGGCCACAAAGGTGATCCTCGATTCTGGTTCGCCGGCGGCAAAGTCGAACCGTTTCTGAACTCCTTGTTTGCCGATTCCTTCGCGCCGATGAGCGGTAAGGAGCGAATTCGTATCTCCATCGGCCAGGAAAAGACAAAGGAGCGCCGTTATTGCTTTCTGCCTGACCAAAAGTCGCTTCAGTCCATTGCGGGAGGGTTGAGCAAGAAAGAATTCTTTGCGCGGCTGGAGAGCCTTGTCTTCAGCGACTTGGTCGAGGGTAGCGGAGCGGATGTCCGGATTTGGATTCGGCTCAAGGACTGCAAAGAGCCGGCAACGTTTCAAGATCTTGCCGAGGGTGAGCGTCAGCTGCTCACGGTTCTGGGCTTGATGCGTTTCACGGCAGAAAACGAAGCGTTGTTTCTGCTTGATGAACCAGACACGCACCTGAATCCGGCGTGGTGTTTGGATTACTTGGACAATCTTCAGAAATACGGTGGTTCGCCTCAAAACAGCCAGATTATCATAACTACCCACAGTCCTCTTACGTTTGCGGGTATGGAAAAGAACGAAGTTGTCGTCATGGAACGGAATGCAGAAGGCAGAGTTTTCGCAGAACATCCAACCAGCGCACCAAAAGGTATGGGCTTCGCGGCGATTCTCACGAGTGACTTTTTCGGCCTCCGCTCCACACTTGACAAGGACACGCTCAAGAAAATCGACCTCAAGCGGGAGCTCTCCCTTAAACCGAACAAGAGCGACGGTGATCACAAGGAATTGCAAAGGCTGAACGACGAACTCGGTACGCTAGACTTCTCACACGCTGTTCGTGATCCGCTGTATGAGGAGTTCATCCGGGCTATTACGGCCGCTACCAAGGATAAGCCGGAGCTAAGGAGACCAGCACCTGAGTCGGAGATGTGGCGGGAGCGCCAGAAGATTGCCAAGGACATCGCAGAACGCTTGCTCAAGGTGGAAAAAGAATCGTGAGACCGATCGAGAATCGACATTTGCCCAGGTTCGTCAACCTCGTGCAACTGCGTGCGTCCAACGATGCAATTGCTGCTGTGCCGGAGGCACAGCATGGAGCTTTCATTGATGCCCACGAGGCTGAATGCAGCGCGATTCGAGACGGGCTATGGGCAGTAGGCCACGCAAAGTGCTGGTATTCGGAAGCATCGCTCCAACAAAGCGAGGGGCACGTTGAGCACTATCGTCCGAAAAAGCGCCTGCACGGGGCAGTCCATGATGGATATTGGTGGAGAGCCTTCGACTGGAGGAATCTCAGGTTGGCGCATCCAACTGTGAACCGCCGGAAAACCGACTACCTAACAGGGAAGCGCGTCGGCAAAGGTTCGTATTTTCCGGTGCGCGATGAAGCTCGCCGTGCCACGAATCGTGCTGAAGAAGTGAACGAAGAACCGGTGCTGCTTGATCCGGTTGTGCCGGCCGACGCTCGTTTGATTTGCTTTTCGCAGGAATCTGGTGCACCGTGCCCGCGATATATGAAGGAACAGAACGAATGGTTGCACAGACGCGCCGAGGAATCGATCGATTACTATCACTTGGACGAGGGAACGTGGAACGCGAAGCGCGCTGATTTGATGGCGGTCGTTCGAAAGCTGTGCGACCAGCTTGAGGAACTTGCAGTCGCAGAACCGAGGGACGAAGCCGCTTACAATCAAAAGATCGACGAAATCGTAGCCTACCTCAGTCCGTTCGCAGAATTCTCTTCAGCTTGTCTCCAGGTCGTCCGCGAAAAGGATCTTTTGGGACATTTCGTTCCTGGCCTGTGATGAAGGAAAAGAATCAATGAGTCAGACAGCCTCAGCCCTCGTCCAAAAAGTTTGGACCTACGCCCACGTCCTCAAGGACGACGGGCTAGCGTTCATGGATTACACGGAACAAATCACTTATCTTTTGTTTCTGAAGATGGCTTGGGAGCAGCGACAACCTGGGGCGACTGAAATCCCATTGCGCTACACTTGGGGGGCGCTGAAGAACATGGATGACAACGGGGAGCGGTGGAAGCGGTATCATCAAGGCTTGCAGAATTTGAGCAAACACGAGGGGCTGATCGGGCTGATCTTTACGAAGCCGCAAAGCAAAATTAACGACCCCGCAAAGCTTCAACTGCTCATCCAAATGATTGACAGCGAGCATTGGTCGAAGCTTGATGTGGACGTAAAGGGTGAAGTGTACGAGGGATTGCTGGCCAGGAACGCTGATGATGTGCGAGGTGGCGCGGGACAATACTTCACACCGCGGCCCGTCATTCGCGCGATTGTCGAAGTGATGCGACCTGAACCAATGATGCGCATTTCTGATCCAGCTTGCGGCACAGGTGGCTTTCTCCTAGCTGCCTTTGAGTATCTCAAGAGCAGGACAGCAAACACGAAGGAAACTACGTTTCTGCACACCAGGGCATTGCATGGAGTTGATCTTGTCCCTAATGTCGCGCGTTTGTGTGCCATGAATCTTTTCCTACACGGGATTGGCACTGATCCTGCACCTCTAGTGGTCACGATTGGTGACAGTCTAGAATCGAAGGCGAAGGCCGAACCCGTGGATATGGTTCTTACGAATCCGCCATTTGGGAAGAAGAGTAGTTTCACCATCATTGGCAAAGATGGAAGGAACCAGACTGACAAAATCTCGTATCACCGACCGGATTTCTGGGCCACAACCAGCAACAAGCAACTGAACTTCGTCCAGCACGTTTACTCAATGCTCAAGGAAACGGGTCGCGCCGCAGTCGTCGTCCCGGACAATGTGTTGTTTGAAGGCGGCGCAGGCGAAAAAATCCGCCGGACTTTGCTGCAGCAATGCGACGTTCACACCTTGTTACGGCTGCCAACTGGCATTTGGTATTCGCCTGGGGTAAAGGCAAATGTGCTTTTCTTTGACAAGAAGCCGGTAACAAGCAACCCTGCGACGAAAGAAATCTGGGTTTACGACCTCCGCTCAAATCGGAATTTCTCTCTCAGGCAGAACCCGATTAGGACGGAAGACCTTACCGATTTCATTCACTGCTACTGCGCTGACGATCCAACTCACCGTGAAGAAACCGAACACTTTCGCCGGTTCGGGTACTCAGAAATCATCGCACGAGACAAAGCAAACCTCGACTTCCAGTGGCAACACGAGACTGTGAATGCCACTCGACGCGAAACTCCTCAGAGGCTGATGAAAGAGATTTTAGAGGATCTTGAGGAAGCCATGAGGGAGTTTGCTGCTGCTGAGAGAGGAATTCGGGAATAAAGCAGTCCGGCTGTGCCGCACACTTTTGCGTTAGGCGGCAGCAGGGTTTAGTGCCGCCTCATTTGTTTCTCACTGTGGCGGCACCGAAGCGAATGCGGCAACTCCTGACAGAAAACGTCGGGATAAATTCCGAATAGGCTGATGAACGCGAGGAGTGTGTGAATCCAACCCCCCGTAATCCCCCCTTCGAATGAAGGGGGGACGTCCCGATTTGTCGGGACGGGGGGTTCGAAACAAGACCTACCATGACGAGAATCTACAACAGACCATCTGAAAAAGAAAAAAGAAGAGAGCTTCGGAGAAACATGACTAAAGCTGAGGTTCTCCTGTGGATTCAACTCAAGAACAAACAGCTTCTCGGGCAGAGAGTGTTGAGGCAGTATAGCGTCGGCCCCTATGTTTTGGATTTCTACATCCCGAAGCTCAAATTAGCAATCGAGGTTGACGGTGTAACGCACACAACAGATGAAGAAAAGGAATACGATCGACATCGGCAGGAGGAGATCGAGAACCTCGGAATTCGGTTCTTGAGATTCAGGAATCCCGAAGTGTATGCCGAGATGAGCAGTGCTCTCCAAAAAATCAAGGATAAGGTGAAGGAGCTCAGTCAGTAATCGATGGTTTCAATTTGAACCCCCCTTAATCCCCCCGAATGTCCCGCCACAGAACGGCGGGATGCAGAAAACGCAAAAGGGGGGACGTCCCGATTTGTCGGGACGGGGGGTTCGAAACTCCGAAAGTCACGATGACGAGAATCTACAACAGACCATCTGAAAAAGAAAAGGACCGAGAAGACAAAAACATGAGAGGGTTTCAACCCAATCATTCACGGGCTAAAGCCCGATTGTTTTTTTTGGGATTTCATACCCTGACCTTCCGCCTTCACTTCGTTCCCGCCTGCACTCCGTTTCGGCGGGCAAGCCGGCGGACAGGAAAGGTCGGGTCTATTTGCGAATTGGTCGAGAAGGTCGAGTCCCTGCCCGCCTCGGGTGATTCAAAAACGCAGGCGGGGCTGCGGGCGAAGCAGATCTCAAGATGCACCAGCAATTGACAGAAGCCGGAAAGATGCTCGGAATAAAGGTGCTGGATCACCTAATAATCGCAAAGAAAGGCTTCTACAGGTTCCAGGAGGCGGGGCTCACACCTAGTAGCTGAGTTGCTTGACTTTTACGTTACTGTTCTCGACCTTTGTACAGACTCCATTCGAATCATCTCTGCAACAGCTCTTCAGATCAGCCGTGCAAGGCGTGAAAATCCACTTTCGATATGATCCCCAGAAGGGTCTCGCCATCCTGGAATACTTACTGAAGCAGGTGGGAGGAAGGTACAACCAGATGGCATTGTTGAAGCTGGCTTTTTTTGCAGACAGATATCACGTTCGCGAATATGCCAGACCGGTATCCTCTGATGAGTACTATGCCTTGAAGCTCGGCCCGGTTCCGTCGAACCTAAAAGATATCCTGTCCACCGAGGAATATTTGTCGGACAAATTCCATTTTCCTGGTGACTATGCTGTCGAACTTAAGACTACTGATATTGACCTGGATCAGTTCTCTAAGTCCGACGTCGAGGCGATGAAATTTGCAGTTGACCATTTTGCGGAAATGGGAAGGAACGATGAGTTCTTCCTGGCCCACCTAACCCACGCCTATCCAGAGTGGGACAAGTACCGCGAAAGGTTCTCGACCAATCCTTATGGAAGAGAGGAGATGGATTACAGAGATTTTCTTCTCAATGCGGATCCCGACCATCCTGAATTCCGAAGACTCAACTTTCGCGACCCCTTTCCTGCTTTGACCGACGAAGAACGAGAAGACATCTACAATGAGATGCTCGAAAGGACGATTGCCTTTGCATGAGTCTGATTGTTGGTGATGTCTTCAGGGCGATCAACGCACCTCTCTCCGGCGCCTCACCGCATTTTCATATCGTAGTTCAAAAGACTCAAGAAGAACTGGTGGTTGTGACTTACACAACGACCAACATAAAAGATGCACGGAAGCATTGCCAACGGGTAGAGAAGATAAAGCTTGCACACATCGAACCTGAGACGCTTGTTGTGACAGGTCCAAACGATTGCGACAGCTTTTCTGAGCCCTGTGCGATCAATTGTAACCACGTGCAGATGCGCGAAGAGTCATACTACGAGTGGAGTCCCTCCTTCAAACGACTGTCGCCAGTGAAGAATCAAGATCTCGTTGTCAGGATTCGTGAGGCCATCAAGAAAAGTCCGGTCGTGGAACAGAGAATTATCAAGTTGCTTTGACGATCAGACAAAATTTCCGCTGACTGTTACCTATCGTTTTCTTCAACGTGAAGTTCGGGCGTTGTCCACCAAATGCAGATGCCAACCGAAGTGATGGCTGGCGAGACGAATTCCAAACGGGCTGATGAAGGCGAGGAGTGTGTGGAAGTCTGAACCATGATTCACAGGATTAAAGGATGACCAAGATTTTGTTTAATCGTGGCAATCCCATAATCAAGAGAATCGAGGTTCTGACAGGGTGAAGGAGCTCGATCACTGATAATCTGCTTCATTAGACGGAGGCCGTCATGGAACGGATCAAAGAACTCTTCGTCGTTGTTGACAATAGACCCAGTGCGCTTGGGGAGCTCCTCGGTCACCTGGGAAGAGAAAAGATTAACATCGAGGCCGTCGGTTTGTTCCAGGACATAGCAAAGCTCTCCGTCTCGGACCATGATTTGGCGTTGAAGGCTTTGCGGCGCAACAAGTATCAAGTGGAAGAGCGGGAAGTTCTCCGCCTCGATCTTGACAACAAGCCGGGATCGTTTGCCTTCGTTGCCTCACGACTCGGGGCAGTGGGCATCAACATCGATTACTGCTACTGCACCGTCGCCAAAGGACACAAGACCGCTTCCGTCATCGTCGATGTTGGAGACATTGATCGGGCGCTGTCGGTTCTCGAAGGAGCTGAATCGTAGGTTGTGGATTGCTGGGCGCCCGGTTGTTCTTCAGTGCTTCTGCAGGGTCGGTGGGAGTTGCACAGGCATCAGACTCATCCTTCCAACGAGAACGCTCCTTTCGTTTCTTGAATTTGCCCGAAACTCTCCCTTGATTGTTGCTGATTGTCCGCAGGAGATCACTCAACACATGCGATTCTTCTCCTCTCCTTTTGGTCCCGAAGGTTCGAAGGACTCTGCCAAAGGCATCACTTCGTGACTTCGGAGGACGGCTTCGCCGGGAGGACCGCATTGGGACTTATCAGCATGGCGAGGCGTTGAATATTTGTTATATTACTCCCATGGTCAACGTCATCATACTTGGTGCGGGTGCGGCGGGACTGATGTGTGCCATTGAGGCGGGGAAGAGAGGCAGGACAGTTCTTGTGCTCGAACGGAATCACAAGATCGGCGAGAAGATACGTATCTCAGGCGGCGGCAGGTGTAACTTCACCAACGTCGTTACCGAGCACGAGCATTACCTTTCGGAGAATCCTCATTTCTGCAAGTCGGCGCTCGCACGGTTTACGCCGAACAATTTTATTGCACTGGTACAAAAGCACGGCATCCAGTTTCACGAGAAGAAACTCGGTCAATTGTTCTGTGATGGAAGCTCTCGCCAGATCATCGCCATGCTGGAGAAGGAATGTGATGATGCGGGTGCGGAGATCGTCGTGGGACGTCAGGTATCCGACGTCCGCAAGGAAGAACGATTCGTCGTCACAACAAACAAAGGAGCCTTCGAGTCCGATTCGTTGGTTATCGCCACAGGCGGACTCTCGATACCAAAACTTGGCGCAACAGATTTCGGCTACCGGCTTGCAAAGCAATTTGGCTTGAACGTCACTTCCACCAGACCGGGACTTGTTCCATTGACGTTCAGCGAAGACGATTTGTCATTCTTCAGCAAGCTCAGTGGTGTCTCCCTCGATACTATCGTCTCCTGCCATGGGAAGGCGTTCAGGGAAAACATCCTCTTCACTCATCGTGGTCTGAGTGGACCGGCCATTCTTCAGATCTCTTCCTACTGGAATCGGGGGGATGCAATTTCCATCAACCTGTCGCCGGATGTTGATCTCCTGGAGTTTTTCAAGCAGAAGCATGGATCCAACATCGAGCTAACGACGGCGCTCTCCGAGATTCTCCCAAAACGTTTTGCAAAACTGTGGTGTGAGCAACACGCATCGTCCATGCCGATCCATCGTTACTCAATCAAAGAACTGTCATCAATTGCGGCTCAGCTTCATGGCTGGAAGCTTGTTCCCGAGGGCACGGAAGGATACTCAAAGGCGGAAGTCACCTGCGGCGGCGTTGATACGAACGAGCTATCATCGAAAACGATGGAAGCAAAGAAAGTCCCGGGACTGTTTGTCATCGGTGAGGTTGTGGATGTCACGGGACATTTGGGTGGATACAATTTCCAGTGGGCATGGGCATCGGGATTTGTGGCAGGGCAGTATGTGTGAGGATGTCTGTACCAAGATTGATGGGATTGTCCCGAGGGGACCACTTCGTGGAAGGCTTGCCCGGATTGTTCTTCATCATGCGAAATCATTTGGAAATCATCATTATTTACGTTACTTTGTACATGTCAAAAACATCTCGCGCTTAGCAGGTTACGGTTTTCTGCCATAGGACCCTCCCAACAAGAGGAGCCAAGTCGTGTGGCTCTTCACCGCCGCGGGCACAATTCACAAATCTCAGCTCACTGCAACAAGAGGTTCATATGAGGCTTTACGTCGGCAACTTATCCCGTGATGTCAACGAAGAAGAATTGCGGGAAGCGTTTCAAGCATTTGGCAAAGTCGAAGAAGTGGCAATCGTCAAGGATCGAACCAACGGCGTTTCCAAGGGGTTTGCATTTGTCGAAATGCCTGAGGATGCGGAGGCGAAGGCTGCTATTGCTGGGTTGCACAGAAAGGAATTGAAGGGGAATTCGCTCGATGTCAATGAAGCCCGGCCGCGTACCGATCGTTCCTCCCGCAGTGGGTGGGGTGGCGGCGGTCGTGGTGGACGATCAGGCGGAGGCGGTCGGCGTCCTTATTAGGGAGAACACAACTGCATCCGGTTGATATCTTCGATGCCGGGGTAATCCCGTTCGCTGCATCTCTGTAGTCCAGTGTTTGGATTGTATTGCTTCATTGCAAAGGAGTTCTGTGGATGCTAAGAGAAGGATCTTTGGAAGTCACGTCTTCGCAGTTCGAGGTCATCAAAAGTATTGAGGGTTTCGTCGGTGAGCAAATCGGGACGCTCCTCAGACCCGTCAACGAGAGCTGGCAGCCGAGCGATTTTCTGCCAAATCCGGCGGTGGCGGATTTTCCGGAACAACATGCCGCCCTTCGCGAACGGGCCGGTGCATTGTCGGATGGGCTTCTGGTCGTGCTGGTGGGCGATATGATTACGGAGGAGGCGTTGCCAACCTACCAGACATGGTTGAACCGCCTCCGCGGCATCACGGATCAAACGGGCATAAGCGACAGCCCATGGGCGTTGTGGAGTCGGGGATGGACTGCCGAGGAAAACCGTCACGGCGACGTCCTCAACCGATACCTGTACCTTTCGGGCAGGGTGGACATGCGTGCCGTGGAGACGACCATTCACCATCTCATACGAGAAGGATTTGATCCACAGACGGACAACGATCCATATCTCGGCTTCATCTACGCGGCCTTTCAGGAACGTGCCACAAAAATCTCTCACCGGAATGTCGCGACACTTGCAAAAAAGTGTGGCGAGGAAACGCTTCACACGATATGCGGGATTATCGCTGGAGATGAGGCGAGGCACGAGGGAGCGTACAAGCTGTTCATGAGCAAGGTGTTCGAGCTCGATCCCGTCGGAGCCATTCAATCATTCGGAACAATGATGAGACGGAAGATCACGATGCCGGCAGTAGCGATGCACGACGGCGCTGATCGCCAGCTCTTCGCAAAGTTCTCAAAGGTTGCCCAGAGGATCGGCGTCTACACAGTGAAAGACTACGCTGACATTATTCTGGAACTGGTCCGGCACTGGAAGATCGAGAGCCTTCAGGGATTGTCGGATGCTGCAGCACAAGCGCAAGACTACCTGTGCAACCTTTCGTTACGATATCAGAAACTTGCTGACCGCGCCGTCTTCGATGGCGGCCAATCCTTCAGCTGGATTTACGGCAGAGAAGTCGTTTGATCTCTGTTGCAGACTTTTGCGTAGAATACCAGATCTACGATACGGGAATGATGAGAAGATGAACATCCATGTTTGAACCCCGCTGCTCGACCTCACCGAGCAAGAATTACGGACACCCTTTGTATCGTGCGGAAAGGTTGTTCCTCGTCTCCGCGCTCCTTCTTAACATCATCATCGCGACGCAGTTCTGTCGACCGCTTTCTTCAGCACCAATTCATCTCTACTAAGTCAACATCTACTCAATCGTTTCTCAGCGCCTCCACCGGATCGACGCGAGCTGCCCGGGCAGCAGGGTAGAACCCAGCCAGCACACTAACTCCTATTCCCACCGCAAGCGCAATAAGAATGAGCCAGGCGGGAAGCGCGAAGAGGTCCATCGCAGGAAGGCCCTCGCTCTTCATGTACGCCTGGGCAACCGCCGAGACGACGCGCGTGATCGCCCATCCGAAGGTGAGCCCGGCAACTGTGCCGAGAACACCGATGACCCCTGACTCCACCAAAAACAAACCGCGGATATCCAGCTCGTAAGCTCCGAGTGACTTGAGGACTCCAATCTCACGTCTTCGCTCTGTGATCGACATGACCATGGTGTTCACGATCCCCAGAGAAGCCGTGATGAGGGCAATCAGTCCGATCACCCCGAGTGCCAGATCGAAGTACACGAAGGCACGTTGGATCTGTTCAAACTCGGCAGCAAAACTAAATGTCCTGAAGCCTTGGGCCTCAACAGAATCCCGGATGCTCTTGTACATCACCTTCGGGTCGAAGTCAATGGTTACCTGTGAGAAGGTTTTCCCGTTTGCGTCCCCCGTCTGCGGCAGTAAAGTGCCGCTGCTCATCGCTGAGAAGATCTCTGTCGGACTCCCTCCAAAACCGCTTGTGCTGAACTTGTTGGCTGTCGTGACCGGGATGATCATAGGCTCCATCCGCAGTCGGCCCGAGCGCCTGAGTTCGCGAACGCCACAAACCGTGAGGGTATCCCTGACCTCCTCACGCGCGTTGATGAAGCCGTTGAGGAATCGTCGAATGGTCTCGTTTACTTCAGTGTGAATCACCCGGTTTCGGTATTTGGTGCGGAGAAGCGAGTCGAAGTGGATTTTCTTTACACGGTCAAGGAGCGTCTCACCTCTATCCACAAGGATGTGTGCAAGCCCGCTGTCTACCGTAGAGACCCGCACGGAGACGACGAGCGATCGGCCGATTGCGGAATCTGAAGAATTGATTCCAAGCTTCTTCATCAACTCGTCTGAGATTATGGCCTGGCGGGAGCTGTCACTTTCGAACGCTTTGCCTGCGAGAAGTCCGGAGAAGAGTTTCGTGTGGATTGCCGCTGTTGGAAGTGCCTGCGCCCTTGAGTCAACGATTGAATCACGCAGTTGCACCTTCACGGGCAGTGCATCGTAGGGATAGACAAGATTGATGCCGGGGATTGCTGCGAGCCGTTCAAGCGCTGCCCTGTCGAGCTTCGGATACGAAGCAGTATCGGAGCTATTCTCGCTCTTCTTCGGATAAACCTGCATCGTGGAAAAAAGCCCTAGCTTGTTGAACTCTTCTTCAACGTACTTCTGGTTGCCGGCGCCAAACGACAACATCGAGACGAACGCCGCAATGGCGATGAGGACGCCGGCGATAGTCAGAAACGCCCGGAGCTTCATCCGCCAGAGGTTACCTGTAGAAATGACGAGGAGGTCTCGGAGGGTCATGGATGCTTGCCTCCCGTAATCTTCTCCATTCCGCCTTCAACGACGTGGCCATACTGCAGCCGGATTGTCCTATGAGTGTACTGCTGCGCCATTTCCAGGTTGTGTGTAACGAGCACGAGAGTTAGGCCGTCACGATTCAAAGACGTGAGGAGCGAGACAATCTGTTCGGCATTCTCATAGTCTAGGTTGCCGGTCGGCTCATCGGCGAAAAGAATCTCCGGTTTCTTGACGATAGCCCGCGCCACAGCAACTCGCTGCTGTTCACCGCCGGAGAGATCCGCAGGACGGTGTGTCATACGATCAGCTAGTCCGAGTTGCTCTAGGATGGCACTTGACCTTTTGCGCCGCTCCCTGGGTGGCGTGTTATTAAAGTACAGAGCCGTCTCGACATTCTGGAGCGCTGTGTAATGAGAGATCAAGTTGAACGACTGGAATATCATCCCAACCTTGTGGGCTCGATAGGCAGCAAGCTGGCGTCGCGACATCCCAGTGAGCGGTGCGCCTTCGAGCTGCACCGAACCGGTCGTCGGTGTGTCGAGGCCAGCGAGGAGGTTGAGGAGCGTGGTCTTGCCTGATCCTGAGGATCCGACAACACCAAGAAACTCGCCGTGTCCGACCTCAAGGCTTACGCCATCCAAGGCTTTGACGGTTTGCGGCCCTCGGTGGTAATGACGGCAGAGGTCGATTGTGTCCAGGTAGGTGTCGGTGATCATGATGCAATATACTAAACGTATGCCGAAAGCTCGAGCGGGAAAGAGAGGATTCTGTGAAAAGAACTATCCTGTTTCTTAGACGGGGGCCATCGGGTAGAGATTCGATAGGTATCTCCTTTGGAGCCCTGAATCATCGCAGGGAGTTTCTCTCCTTCCAACGGTCTCCATCGTGGCGGAGCCACCCCTTCGGGGGAACACAGATGGACGCTCCGCGTATGACGTGGATTGGTGCAGAGCATCCACGATAGCTTCTGCTCTTCTACATGCTCGAGTACTCTTAAATCCTCCAAGAACGCTGCTCCACTGGGACATAATCCTTCTTGCATTCTTGAAATGTTCTCTAACAGTTAGGTAGTCAGAGCGGCATCATAATACTTTCACCTTTTTAGCGAGTTCCTCATGCGGGACGAAGTAGTAAGTCTTTCCCTGCTTTACTTTCGTGAACAAGCTACGGTCTGTCAACTCGAGAAGATCCGCTCTTGCTGTTTGATAAACTACACCCTGGGTTCTCATATGACGCATAATGGTGTATATTGCATGCGGGTGATTAAATGCGTGGTGAAGAAGGTCTTGCTGCCTATGATTAAGCCCTGGGACGCGCCTCATGAGCCTCGAAGCTTCCCGTAATTCCTTTTGTTTCCTCAAAATGTATACCCTGAGTTCCTCGATAGCTAAGCTCAACGCACGTACATTGAAGTGGATAAAGTACGTCAGGTCCTCTTCGTCAGTTTCAGAGTAGAGGAAAGCTTTCTTGTATTTCGATGGTGCCTTCAAGAAAATTCTAGATATAGGAATATACTCTATCAGCCAATATTTGTTTTTCAGCAGATGCCAGTAGAATAGAGCTCTTGCTGTTCTCCCGTTCCCGTCATTGAAGGGATGCTCGTATGCTAACCAAAAGTGCATAATTATTCCTCTAACCACAGGATGGATGAAAGTCCTGTCTGATGTTTCGTTGGCAAAATTGCAGAGTATTTGTAGACGCGACGTCAGTTCGGTGGCTGGAGGGGGTGTGTACAAAATTTTACCATCTGCTATGTCAACCACACGGATCTCCTCGCCGGGTTTTCTAAACCTTCCGCTGGCTGTGGGATCCTCAAGCGTGCCCTCGGTCATTGACGCTTGAAGCTGGTTTAGCATTTCGATGGACAATGGTTGTGAAGTATATTCTCTAACCTTTCTCATTGTTGCATAGTTGTTCAATATCATCTGCTCGCTCGCGGTTCTTGGTTTTCTCCCCTCGCGAAGCATCTCTTTTGCCTTTTGCCGTGTCGTGGCAGCTCCTTCAAGTATGCTTGAAGCTATTGCTTCTTCCATTAGGGAATTGATAACATATTTGTCCCGGTCCGCCTCACCGATTGTCGGTTCATCCAACAATATCTGCCCTGTCGCGTTTTGGTCGATGAAGTGGAGTTCTTTCTGAATGCTATCTGGAAGCCAATACCCAAACGGTTTTCCCCCCGTTGTTTCCAAACTTATGTGCCGTAGCTGTGTACTCCGTGACAGTTTCAGAATTTGCCATGCAAATTCCGAGTTGAGACCCATTGGCATGGGGCGGTGCCTGAACTCGTGCCAATGCAGATACTTATCATTGGCGCGTTGTATCAGTTCCTTAACTTTTGGTTCCTGAAAAAGCTCAATGGTTTTTCGTGTATCGCGGACAAGAAGGTCAAAGGAATCGGGCGGTTTTTGAACGGGCTTCATCGAGCGGTATCTCTCCTTGGGCACCTGTTATTACTGAGCATACGAACGAACTACTGAATTAGTAGAATTTAGTATGTATTAGTGTACATCCTGGCTCTCGACAATTGCTCATAGCCCCAGCACTTGAATTGAAAGTTTTGGGCCGCATGGCACAGTGTATTAAGGATGGGTTAATCACTAATCTACTAATTCAGTATGAATTAGTAGTTATTATATATATAATATAAGAGACGAAAAAGCAAGCTCAAGAAGCCAAATAACTGTGTCCCTAGAACAAAGGAGCTTTAGACGAGAATGCGTTCCTGTTTGTTTGCGAGCAAATATCCCGGATACGTAAAGAAAGGGTTGAAGACCCGGAGTTGGCCCTCCGAAGAGAAGACCTCTTTCAGGGAGGGGCGACCTCCGTATCTGAGGATGCCAGGCGGGCTCTCGAGACTGCCAGACAGAGCCTCGTGTCTTTGGAGACGCGGTCATGGAGTGGTCGCCAGCCTGATTAGCACGCAGTTAGTGTTCCAACTTCCGGCGGCGCCGAATAAACCGGCGACCGTGCCTTAATTGATCTTGGGAATGCTGTTGAAGCGGATGGGCGGAAGCTGGGTGTTTTGGCACCTCTATCGAGCGCGGCAAATCAGCTCCGTCGACATGCTTGAGGGCAATGTTGCCGCTGTAGGTGAACAGTATCTGTTTGAAAAATTTCTTCTCCTCTTCCGTTGCCACGAGAGAAATTGCCTCTCCGCGCTTTCCCGCTCGTGCCGTGCGACCGACACGATGGGTGTACGAATCAACATCCCGTGGTATTTCATAGTTGTACACGTGCGTGATGTCGTCAATGTGAAGCCCTCGTGCAGCAACGTCTGTTGCGACAAGGACATTGAACTTTTTCTGGCGGAACTCCGAGGTTGCCCGTTCTCGCTGATTCTGTGACATGTCGCCATGCAGGCATCTCGCATGGATGCCGTTGTGTGAGAGTCTTCGCGCGAGCTTAGCAGTGATGTGTTTACGGTTGCAGAATACGAGGGCGAGATCGCGTTCATGCTTCAGAAGGTAGATGAGAAGTGACAGCTTTTGATCAGTGTTTGTTTGATAATATGTCTGACGCAAGAACTCTGGCTTGACTGCCGCCGCCAACTGAATTCTCTTGGGGTTCAGAAGGTACTTCTGACTGGCGTGGATGATTTCTTTCGGCAGCGTCGCACTGAGCAGCAACGTTTGTCGTTGCTTAGGAATGTGCCGCAGGATTCGTTCAATGTCCGGCAGGAAGCCCATATCGAGCATTCGGTCAGCTTCATCAAACACAAGGTATCTAATCGTCTTGAGGTGAACGTAGCCGCGATTCAGCAAATCCAGGAGCCTTCCCGGTGTCCCTACCACAATGTTTGCCTGACGTAGGTTCTTTACCTGCTCGTCAATCGAGACGCCGCCGTAAATTGGGGCAATGGTGAGCTGCTTTCCGTGCGAGAACTTGATGAACTCTTGTGATATTTGAAGTGCAAGCTCGCGGGTTGGTGCAAGGACGAGTAGCACAAGACCGTCTCGTCGATTAATCTTCTCCAGGAGCGGTAACGCGAAGCCCAAGGTTTTGCCGGAGCCGGTTTCAGATTGCGCTATGACATCACGCCCTTCGGCGACCAGCGGGATGAACTCCTCTTGAATCGGTGTAGGTATGGTAATCCCTTCCTTCTGCAGGAGGGCTATCGTGGATTTGCTAAGATGAAACGACTCGAATGTGCTCATAGTGTTGCGTATTTGAGTGAACAGGTGTCAATTAAGCTATCGAATACGAACGGAGAATGCATGGAGAGAACGGATGCGATAGGCATTTCAAGATACTGAATTCCGCGGTTAATACCTAATCAGTCTTCGCTACACGGCATTGTTATTGTTCGTTCCCATCCTCTCCATCACGCTGAAGTCAGACGGTAGCCAGTAGGGAGGATTGCGATAGCTATCGTCCAGCCGACAACAATATGGTGCGAGGTGGCTCTCCGCGTCTTGATTCTCAGGACAGGCGTCGCTATATTGTGTTCCAACTTTCCAATCCTTTTACCAGACTGACGTTGCCGTGGCCGCTTCCTCTCATTCCAATAATTTCAAAATCGGCTTGATTCAGATGTCGATGGGCACCAAGCCTGACCAGAACCTGACTCGCGCTGTCGAGAAGATTCATCAGGCGGCAGGGAAGGGGGCCAAGGTAATCTGCCTGCCGGAGTTGTTCCGCTCACAATATCTTTGTCAGCGCGAGGATGCAGCGAACTTCGATCTGGCGGAGCAGATTCCCGGTCCAACAACAAGCGCGCTTGGAGAAGTAGCACGATCACTCGGCGTGGTCATCGTCGCCCCTGTGTTCGAACGGCGCGCCGCGGGAGTGTATCACAATAGCGCCGTTGTGCTTGAGAGTGACGGTTCCGTTGCAGGTCTCTACAGGAAGATGCACATCCCCGACGATCCAGGTTACTACGAGAAGTTCTATTTTACCCCCGGTGATCTCGGTTTCATATCATTCCGCACTTCATGTGGAACAATCGGCACGTTGATTTGCTGGGACCAGTGGTACCCCGAAGCGGCACGGCTAACAGCCCTGCAGGGAGCAGAGGTCCTCTTCTATCCCACGGCCATCGGCTGGCATCCGCATGAGAAAGCCCAGCACGGCGCTGCACAACTTGATGCCTGGAGAACTGTCCAGCGAGGCCATGCGATAGCGAACGGTGTTTACGTGGCTGTGGTCAACCGGACCGGGCATGAGATCCCGTTTGGAGGCAGCGCAGGAATCGAGTTCTGGGGTTCTTCATTCATTGCAGATCCACTGGGAGTAATCATCGCTGAGGCATCTACTGACAAGGAAGAGATTCTCCTTGCTGAAGTAGACACCGCTCGCATCGAAGAAGTCCGCCGCAACTGGCCGTTCCTGCGCGACCGTCGCATAGACGCGTATGGAGGCATCGCCTCCCGCTTCCTCAACGACGAACCCTCAAGTTCCAAACCATAGTGCACCGCACCGACACACCCGCCTCCCTCGGTTTTCGCATGCCGGCTGAATGGGAGAGACACGAGGCGACCTGGCTTGGCTGGCCGCACAACAAGACCGACTGGCCAGGCAAGTTCACGCCGATCCCCTGGGTCTACGGGGAAATCATCCGGAAACTGTCGCCGGGCGAGATCGTCCGAATCCTCGTCAACTCAAAAGCCCACGAACTCTCTGCACGCCGTGTCCTTAAGAAAGCAGGCGTTGATCTCTCCAGAATCCAATTCTTCCGGTTTCCAACGGACAGGGGATGGACACGCGACTTCGGACCGATGTTTGTCCGCCGAGATGAATCTCCGCGCAAGGTGGCGATCAACGACTTCCACTTCAGGGGCTGGGCGAAGTATGATAACTGGAAGAAAGATACAAAGGTTTCTGAGCGCGCGTCCAAGGCTCTCGGACTTCGTCTCATCCGTCCGGAAGTCAATGGCAAGCCCTTTGTCCTCGAAGGTGGAGCGATTGATGTCAATGGTCGGGGAACACTCCTCACAACGGAAGAATGTCTGCTCGACCAGAAGACACAAGTACGGAACCCGGGCATCAGTCGCGAAGATGTTGAGCTGGAATTGCGCGACTGGCTTGGCGTCTCAAACGTCCTTTGGCTCAGAAGAGGAATTGCAGGAGATGATACCCACGGCCATGTTGATGACCTGGCACGTTTCGTCAATGAGCGGACAATTGTGCTAAGCGAGGAGAAGAATCCTCACGACATCAATTATGCACCGCTGAAGGAAAACCGAGGGCGCCTTGAAGGGATGCGACTTGAGGATGGCTCAAAGCCTGAGGTCGTGTTGCTGCCGATGCCTGAACCACTTTTCTTCGATGGTGTTCGCCTTCCAGCGAGTTATTCCAACTTCTATATCGCCAACGCCGCTGTGTTGGTGCCGACATTCAACGACCCCAACGACAGGACGGCACTAGGAATTCTCTCTGAGCTCATAACCGATCGTCCTGTGGTGGGCATCCATGCTGTCGACCTCGTGTTGGGTTTCGGGACACTCCATTGCATGACGCAGCAGCAGCCGGCGGTTTAGACGGTCTTATCCCACGTAGGTCGACCAGGCTGGTCGACCTGCAGAGGGAACGCAAAGATGGTGGTTGACTTACCTTCGACGTTCTACCGCAGACATTTACCTCACTATCAGCCGCCTGGTGCGACGTTCTTCGCGACCTTTCGTCTGATAGATTCTTTGCCAGTCGAGGTTGTCGCAGGTTTGAAGGAGGATCACAAGAAGGAAGAAAGAATTCTAATGCGGATTGAGGATAAGCAAGATCGAGATTATCGAGCTATCAACCAACGCAAGCGGTACTTTTCCAAGTTCGACGAAGCTCTGAATCGATGTTCAAGTAGTCCGCAGTGGTTCAACAAACCTGCCGTTGCCGATACTGTGAAGGAAGCGATCCACTACCGCAATGGCAATGAGTATGGTTTGTTGGCGTACTGCATAATGCCCAATCACGTGCACATGGTGTTCAGCCTGGAGACTGTGGGGCGACGAGGTTCATCGCCCCAGCGGGTGACTAAAATCCTCGAGAATCTGAAATGGTACACTGCCAAAGCAGCAAATAAGATTCTTGGCAGAAAGGGTGCTTTTTGGCAGCACGAAAGCTATGACCATGTGGTACGAGGCCCTCGAGAACTGAAGAGAATTGTCGCTTATGTTCTCAACAATCCAGTCAAGGCGGGCTTGGTCAAATCTTGGGAAGGGTGGAGCTGGAGTTACGTGCACAAAGATGTGGCATTCTGATTAAGTTGGGTCGCCTGGTCGGAGACTCTGTCGTTGGTCGAGCAGACTGCTCGACCTACCCCAGGATCTTGCGGAGAGCTCACTCGTTTGGCATCCTCCACATATAGTTCGGGTCGATGTAGGGCTCGTCGTTGATGTGCTTCTCCATCAACTTTATCTTCTTTTTCAACAGCTCTCCGAAGTTCTCACCGTAGATGTGCAGGGTCTCACACGCCGATGAGAAAGGGATGAAATCCACTGACGTTCCTTCCCACAGAGCAAGCAAGGCTCTAGTGTTCTGAAGCTCGCTCTTGACCATTTGTCTTGCAAGTGCACGGTATTTCTTCCTTTGTTGGTTAGTCTTTGCTTGAAGATAGCCGTGCACGGACTCAATCCAGGCAACGACATTTCTCAACGTCGTGTAGAAGCACCGCAGTGCTGCAATCCGTACGAGGAGATCATCAAATACCTTCCTGGCCGAGCTCGACGGTGGGAGATGCTTGAGAGTGTCAGTTGCCAGTTTCGATGCTTTCACCAACGGAGGGATCACCTTTTTGTCCACGGCTTCCTTCTTCTTCTTCGCCTGCGTCACAGTGAGGAAGTTCCACATCATGTCGTTGTTCAAGTCGACGCGAGTTGGATTGTTGAACGTGGAGATCAGAAACTTCTCGTAGTATTCTCTCTCTGATTCAGGTATCGCATCGATGTTCGGCACGAACGGTCTCACCCAGAGTCGGAACCACGGGAAGGCAAAGGTGCTATACGGCATGCCTGTCGGACACGAGCTCACAGCAAGGTCCGAAAGATCCCATATCTTCAGGAGCGTCTGAGCGTACTCCGGGCCGACCCACCGCTCAGCAGTCTCTCGAAGAACCGAATCAAGCGGCACCTCAGGCCGAAGTTGAAACGCCCGGACAACTTCACCGTTGACATCGAAAGGTGCAAGAGAATGAGGTGAGATATCATGGACGAGAACCCTGCGGGTCTTTCGCTGGGCAGCGTTTTTCAGCTGCTGATGGACGAGCTTGGGGAACGGAGCGCCGGGGACATTGTTATTCGTAAGCTCAAGCTTTGTGTGGTCGACGACTCCTGATTGTCTCAGCAGCTTCTTCTCTTCCTTGTCCTCAGTCACGTCAAATGAGCCAAAGGCACCTACATCAATGCCGTTCCCAAGTCCGGGGATGATGTACTTCCGTTCGGCATAAAATGGACCAAGGTCGGCGAGCATCCGGAATTCGGGGTTGACATTCCTTGCCTCGTCTCTCAGCAGACGGTAGTATGTCAAAACATTCTCTGCCGCTTTCCTAGCGATCTCATCGTCACTCTTCCACTCTCGGATCAAGTATGGTCCTCCATTCCTGCCTGCGTAGAGCGTGCTGACGAATTCGAATCCAGACCCGCTGTCATTTGTCCACAGGTGGATGAAGCCGATCTCCGGGATCTCGGCCATGATCTTCCGAATGAGTTCACGATAATGCTGTTGAACCACAGGATGTGCCATCGCTAGCGTGTAGCGAGGACGAAAACTCTCGCGAGGATGGTCGACACGGGCACCTCTCAAGAACCCGTGCCGGTTCCAGAATTCCTCAGGCATTGATCGCGGGGAATTGATGTGGAGGCCGGGAGTCAAGCCGTATTTCGCTGCGAGTGCAGCGTTTTCTTTCAGGAATTTCAGGTTTGATTGCAGGTACTCGGGAGGATAGTATCCTTTGAGCAGTTTGCTGTCGACGAATTGATCGAGATCGGGATCGTAATCATAGAACCAGGAATAGACATCGCCAGGAGGTCCAGACTCAAATGGCCGGTCCACTCCAAGTCCGTTGATCGTAACATGAGAGAATCCCTGTCGAGCTAACTGTCTGGTAAAGTCTTCCCGGTCGAAATGGCGGGCTCGTCTCAGATATCTGACGAAGAAATCGCTGAGATTCCTCAGCCAGAGGAATGTAGGCTTAAGTGTCCTTCCCTTTGAAAACAGCTTGATATCCTCGTCAATCCAATCCTCTCTAATCAAGCAGAACAATGCGTACAGCAAGTGGGGATGCGACGCAACAATCTCGCCATCGCCCTCAGATGTTATGCGGAATGACATCCATTTTTCAGACGATGGGGAACGCCGGGCCATTGTTGTGTGCTTGCTCAATCCATCTACGGCGAGCGAGACAACGATCGTCCCATCGTTCCTGATTTGCGGCAATCTAGTTGCTGGGCGAACCTCAGCATTCCCAGCCAATTCCCGCACGAGAGATTCTGCCACCGTCTTGTTCACTTCTTTTCCGGCGGCAGGATAGATGATGGTGCGAGTTTTCTGCAGTGCGTCGCCTACTGTCATGGGCATTTGATCTCTCTTTTTTGAACAGAGACATCCATTGGGCAGCAAGGGTGTCGAGCACTCAAATCATCGCTCGACAATTTCAAAACTTGACTTCAATCGAATATCCTCCGAAGAACTACCCACGAGCACTTCGATTGTCCCAGCTTCAAGGACGTATTTCATTTTTTCATCTAGATATTCAAGCTCCTCACGGCTAAGTTCGAAAGTGACTGTCCCCTTCTCCTTCGGGTCTAAGGTAATTCTCTTGAAGCCTTTGAGTTCCTTAAGTGGTCTCGTTACGCTTGCCTCGACGTCGTGCACGTAGAGTTGAACGACTTCATCCCCTTTCCGATTACCAACGTTCAGGACATCTACGCTAACCTGGATCTTTCCGTTCGGCTTTATCTTCTGAGGTGTCAGCTGCAAGTTAGTGTATTCAAACTTTGCGTAGCTCAATCCATGTCCGAAGGGGAACAAAGGTTTCCCATTCATGTCAGTGTAATCGTATCCACGTCCTGTGGGTTTCGGGTTATAGTACAGCGGGACTTGCCCGACCGACTGGGGAAACGTGATCGGCAGTCTGCCTGCTGGGCTATACTCTCCAAACAGAACATCAGCTATCGCATTTCCACCCTCTTCCCCCGCGTACCAGCTTTCGACGATCGCAGGGACTGAATTCACCCAATTCTGCATGGTCACGGCACTGCCCGTCATCAGCACGACAACAGTAGGTGTTCCAGTCTGAACAACAGATTTGATGAGTTCCTCTTGTGAACCCGGAACGTCGAGCGAGGCGCGATCCTTACCTTCAGCTTCAACAACTCCAACGACGATCACTGCAGCGTCACACTTTTTCGCAGAATCCACGGCAGCCTGCAGCGCTCTGTCGGAATCGGCCATAACTTCCCACCCGAGACTTGCATACGCCCAGCCTTCATTCTCATAGTGCTCTATCCTGATGTCATATTGTCGACCCACCTCAAGCTCCAAGGTTACAACATCCGATGATGCGCTCCGGTCTGACCAATTGTCGATCAGAAGTTTTCCATCAATGTATAGACGAACTCCATCATCAGTGGTGAGGCTCAGCCTGTGCACGCCCGAGACCGTTGGGACGAGCTTCCCCGTCCAGCGGACGGAGAAATGATCCATGTTGATTGATGGATCAGGAGAACCCGGACCCCACTCAAACTGGACTTGCTTGTCAACTCGGACAAGAGTTGGAGTGCCTGAGAGATCCATGTTGTTGAAGTATTCTCCCTTGAGTCCACGCTCGCCCGGTTCTCCACCAGCCGGGAACAGGTAATCTGTGGGAATCGTCGGGAGGGCGCTCCCTCCGAGTTCACATCCCTTCTCATATGCGACCGTCGTGTTTGGGGAAACTCGGTTCTTGATTCCTTGAAGCACCGTGACCACCTTCATCCCGAAGCCGCTGTAGCCCCCGAGCCGAACTACGTCGGCATTTGGTCCGATGACAGCGATCGACTTGAGATTCTTGTTCAAAGGAAGAACATTCTTCTCGTTTTTCAGCAGGACAATTGCTTCGCGGGCAGCTTGAAGAGCTAGAGTTCGATGCTCGGCTGAGTTGTTGACAGACGCCGCACGTTCTGGATCAACGTATGGATTCTCAAAGAGCCCAAGACGAAACTTGGCTGCGAGAATCCTTTTTACGGATTTGTCGATCGTTGCCTCAGACACCAGCCCTTCCTTCACTGCCTGCAGAAGTGGCAAGCCATAGTTATCGATGTTCGGTAGCTCTACGTCAAGGCCAGCCTCGACCGCTTGCTTCGCCGTTTCCTGCTTCGTCGCTGCTGTGTGGTGCAGTGTCCGGATCCCACCGACCGAGCCATAGTCCGAGACGACGAAACCTTGGAATCCCCATTCTTTCCTCAGCACGTCTGTAAGAAGCCACTTGTTTGCCGAGCAGGGCAATCCGTTAAGCGAATTGTAGGCAGCCATCACCGATCCTGCATTTGCCTCCTGGAAACACGCCTTGAAGGCAGGGAAGTAAATTTCCCTCAACAATCGCTCTGAGAAGTGAATCGCATTGCTGTCTCTCCCGCCATCGCCAACGTTCGCCGCATAATGCTTGGGAGTGGTGATGACTCCCTCACTTTCCAGACCACTGCAAAAAGCTACTCCCATTCGAGATGTCAGAAATGGATCTTCGCCGTACGTCTCTTCGACTCTTCCCCATCGAACGTCACGCGCAATATTGACGACGGGTGAGAGGGCTTGCTGGATGCCACGACTTCTTGTTTCTTGGCCGATCACGGTGGCGACTCTTGCCATCAGGTCGGTGTCCCACGTACTCGCGAGGCCGATAGCTTGTGGAAAACTTGTCGCGCTATTTGCGAGAAGACCGTGCAATGCTTCATCATGGATGATGATCGGGATTCCGAGTCGTGTCTTCTCCAGCGAAAGTTGTTGTAGCTTGTTGGCTTTCTGGGTGGCCTCTCTCGCAGTTAATGGCCTGAGGATAATGCCCAGCCCTCCAATGCCAGCCTCGCCGAACATTTCCTTCCCTTCGAT
>JBAWAH010000058.1:0-20668 GCA_049589195.1 Bacteroidota bacterium
GTGTCGCTCCGGCCCCCCCCGCCGCCGCCGCCGCGGCGCTGACCGCATTAGCAGCGGTTTGTGCCAGGTCTGTGGCCCTGAGAAGCGCGGCGGCACGCGCATCATCGTCAGGGAAAAATGGCCTGTAAAGCCGGACGATGATGGCTTGGGCGCCGCCATTGCCAAAAAAGTCCTGAACCGCATAGGCCACGGTATGGTCTGGCGACAGCCCACCAAACAGGCGCTCAAACTCGCCGAAGTTGTTGACGGTAGTGGGTTCGTTGACTGGCCCGCGCAACGTGCGGCCAACGAAGGCGGTGATGGAGGTAGCCACACCGGTAATGGTGCGCACGCCGCTGGGAATCTCTTCGATATACACCCCTGGATAGGTTGGTGTGATTGGCATTGAAAGATCTCCTTTCTATGATTGGAGTTTCAATTCTGAGGGAGACGTTATCGACCCTGACTTGTAGACTTCCGGTTCAGCACTGCACCGATGTCTGTCTTCTTGCTCGGATTAATGCCGTAATGAGTGCGCAAATCACTTGTCTTGTGTTCAATTAAGAATCCGTTGACTACAAGATTAGCAAGGACTTCCTTGACTTCCACCGTCTGACGCTCGATCTTTCGTTCCAACAACCACCACTGGACGATCCCTTCGAGTGTGTCTTGGGCATCAGGATTCTCAACCAGATAACTCAAGATCTCCTGGGCGAGCGGGGAGTCTATGGCTTCACTCATTTGACTTCATCAAAAGGCCGGGCGTACCGTTGACTCACGCCACAACACAACTGTCGTGCCAGTGGATCAACTGCCCAATTTGGGTTGACTTTCGGCTTGCGGATGGGGTGTGCTTATCCTAGCAGAAAAACGGAACGACTACAAAGTCTTTAGCGGGCGTAAGTTACCGATAGGAAGCTTTTGTCACGGTGAGAGTCCGTGATTATCCTGGTCACGAAGCGGTTGGTCGGAAGGATTTTACATTGATCCTGTGCTTCCTGATCAGTTCCCAGAAGGCTCGTCGGTTTTTCTTCGCAGCTTGGGCTGCCTTTGTAATGTTCCCCTGAAAGGCACCTAACAGGTCGCGGATGTACGTCTTCTCGAACTCCGCAACGACACGTGCCTTCGATTCCTGAAATGAGTTTTCCAGCGGAGCTGCCTCATCTTCCAGCAAGTCAATGTCGGAGGCTCGGATTTCACCAGTCTCGCAGAGCAAAATGGTTCGTTGGACGATGTACTCCAATTCGCGGACGTTGCCTGGCCACTTGTAGAGCAAGAGCTTCCACACTGCATCTGGAGAAAAACTCATGGCTCCTGGATTTGATTCTGGCGAATACTTTTCAATGAAGTGCTGGACAAGTAGAGGTATATCCTGCTGGCGTTCTCGGAGTGGTGGCAGTCTCAGCGCGATAGTGTTCAACCGGTAGTAAAGATCCTGCCGTAATTTCCCCTCCTTCACTGCCCGTTCCAGGTTTATGTTTGTGGCAGCAATAATTCTCACATCCGCCTGAAGAATTCTAGCTGAACCTAGGGGCCGGTATTCTTTCTCCTGCAAAAAGCGTAGGAGTTTAACTTGTGCCAGAAGAGAAAGACAGTCAATCTCATCGAGAAAGAGCGTACCTCCATCTGCATCCTGAATCAATCCGATCTGAGAGGTTGCGGCGCTTGTGTATGCCCCACGCTCGTGTCCGAACAGCTCATTCTCCATGAGCTCGACTGGAATTGCACCACAGCTAATCGCGACGAAGGGCTTATGCGCTCGAGGGCTGAGATAGTGGATTGCACGGGCACAGAGCTCTTTCCCTGTACCTGTCTCTCCGAAAAGAAGGACATTCACATCAGACTTGGCTACCAAGGGTATCTTGCGTATCTCTGCGATGAAAGCAGGGCTCTCCCCGACGAGTTGTTTCAATCCCAGCTTTTGCTTAAGCTTTTCCGTGAACGCCTGTCTTCGATGGGTTTGCTCCTGTAATCTCAGGATCCGCGGGATGATGTCAATTGCTTTCAATGGTGGAGTGACAAAGTCCGCGATCCCGATTTCAAGCAATTCAAACATTTCTTTTGGATCATCAGCCTCCATGACTACGACGATTGGCAATCCAGGTCCTTCGATTCTCAGGCGCCGCAGCAGCTTGCAGCTTTCCGCCAAGACGCCACGGGATAAGACACAGAAAACCAAGTCTGTGCTCGAATCAGAGATGACCTTCGAAATACTCCTCCCGACACTGGGAAGTTCGCAGACGCTCGGAGACTCACATCGAACCTCGAGTTGTAGATCAGACGCCCCTTCGAGAATTCTTCGCAGCGTCCTGCCTAAATCACTCGCTACGTCGAAATCGAGAAGCAGGATTCTTGCGTGTTGCATAAAACCTACTCCTTGCCTCTATGGCCGACTACAATCTTCCGTTGATGGAGAAACGGTCTCTGGCGAGTGGACTCAAGGGAATATGAACGCTGAGGAATTCGACGATCATTGAACAGACCTCCCAACCTCGTTTCCTTAGGCAACCTCCTAAGAATAAGTTGTCTCTTTACTGAGATTGCTTTCTCTTTTCCCCCGCAGGTTTTCTTCGGTGAGCACAGGTTCTGGAAAGTATCGTATGGAGACTGTCGGTGAGGTGAGTAGCGGTTTGGTATCTACGAACTTCGGTCTCCGTTCGAAGTCGCAGCGCATAAAAAACCTGGTGGTCTTCGACCCAGGTTACGAAAACGTATTCGCAAAGTCAAGCGGATTCTTCTCAAAGGTGATTCTCTTTGTATAAAGAGAACCCCTGCAAAGAAAGGGACCGTGAACCTGAGTCGCGCTGATACTCGATTGAGAGAGGAGCAGTTCTGGTTGGGTCAGCTTATGTGAGGGAGCTTGATGGAGGGCTTTGGCGAACCAGATGAGGAATGATCTAGATGTAGATGGGACGTGGGGAAAGCACTTCGATTCTGTCCGCCTTCACAAGCCGAGAACACCGACCGATAGTCGAATGATCTTCTGCGTGAGAGGGAGAGGGTTTTCCTCTACTGCTTCATGCTTTCGCCAACTTCAGCCAGAGTGCTAACACTTTAGACTTGAACTAGTCTCTCCTACTTCACTGACACCAGCCCTCGACTGTTACTGAAGTTCAAGCCAGGGACCTGCACTTGGCCAAGAACTCACTAAGAAGGATTTTGGATTGTGGAGTTCTGTTAGTAAGTTGGAGTAGAAGAAAAGAACGCCGAAAGTGAGAGAAAGTCAATCAAAGAGCGATCAGGCAGAGGGAAAAAAGGGGACTATCGGCATTGGGTGCTGTAGTGGCGGCTCACATTGCATTAGCGATAGCATGTTCAAACAGCAAGGGAGCTCTAATTGACCCTATCACTTAACCGCTGCTTACTTCTGAATCCGTCTACTCTATTGATTACCCAAGGTCATTTAAATCTCTGCATCCGAGCAAAGAAGCTCATATTCGTACTTCCGAATGAATCCTGAGATTTGATAAGCCGTGAACTTGCGATGTCCCCCTGGGGTTCTGAAGCATTTCAGCATTCCTGCATTAGCCCAGCGCCTTATTGTTGTTTCATTCACACGGAGGAGCTTTGCCAAATGCTTCGTCGAATAGTAGCCGGAATCGTTTGACACAGGCAGATTCTGCATCTAACCAGACAAACATGATTGACTGCAATAAATGCACTTAAGATGATATTGGAGCGTCGAGCACTTTACGGATCTCCTTCAGAATGTGCTCTGGCTTGTATGGCTTTTGGACGAAATCTTTTACTCCGGAATTCAGAAGTTCTGATTTCAAATTGGGGTCGATATAGCCGCTCACAAGAATCACCTTCACCTCTGGGTTGATACCTTTCATTTTCTGGAATGCCTCCCATCCTCCACGCTCTGGTAGACCTAGATCCATTACCACAAGATCGATTTTTTCCCTCTGGTGCCGATACGTTCTTACTGCGCTGACGCCATCTCGAGCCTTCAGCACATTGTACCCTTTTGATTTGAGTGTAGTCTTCAACATTTCCAGCATCATCTCCTCGTCTTCCACCACAAAAATCGTTTCACTTCCACGGGGGACTTCTGCCTCTAAAGACTCTTTCGTTGCGCCTAATTCGATTCCCCGCGGCTGGACCGGAAAGTATAGATGGAATGTTGTCCCGCGATTTGTTTCGCTCTCAGCGTCAATAAAACCATAATGATTCTTGACGATACCGTAGACAACGTAGAGCCCAAGTCCCGTTCCCTTCCCAGGCCCCTTCGTTGTGAAAAAGGGCTCGAAGATTCGACGCTTGGTCTCTTCGTCCATTCCCACTCCAGTGTCGCCGACACTTACCCAGACATACTCCTCTGAGTCGACATTGGAGAACTTCTCCCTAAGGGTCTCGCCACCAACAGTTCCTGTCTTAAGTGTGAGGACACCACCCTTCGGCATGGCATCCCTAGCATTCAGACAGAGGTTAAGAAGGGTTTGATAAATCTGATTGCGATCACCGATAATCGAGGGGATATGTCGATGAAGTTGGACCGAGAACGTTACCATCCTTGGGAACGTTTCCTGGAGCATTTTTTGCAGTTCGCAAACGACCGCATTCAAATCGACCGATTCCAGGAGCACTTCAGTCTTTCGCACAGAGATCAGCAGTTGGCGAACCAAACCTGTCCCTCGCTCGACCGCTTTCTTGATTGTATCGACATTTCGAGCGAATTGCTTGCGGTCGGGTCCAGCTAGCTCGAGCAGAGAAGCATAGCCAAGGATGATGCCGAGGATGTTGTTGAAATCGTGGGCAATACCGCTTGCCAGCGTGCCGAGGCTCTCCATCTTTTGAGCCTGGATCAGTTGCTGCTCCAGTTGCTTCCGCTCAGTGATATCACGGTTTATTCCTACGAGCCCCACGATCTCTCCAGTAACATCTCGAAGGGGAACCTTGGTGGTCAGTACCCATCTCCTAGCACCAGATCTATCAACGTTAAGCTCCTCTTTGTCCAGAAGTGGTTGCCCAGTTCGAACTACTAGCTCTTCGTCACGCGCATATTCTACTGCGAGATCTTCTGGAAATAGGTCAAGATCGGTCTTCCCTATGATTTCATCTGGTATGTCCGCTCCGGCAAGCCGAGCAACTCCCTTATTGCACAGAAGGAACCGACCTTGTCGATCCTTAACATAGATTTGGTCGGGCAGGTTATCGATGAGGGTGCGCAATAGGTTCCGCTCTTGGGAGAGAGTCTCCTGCGCCAGCCTCCGCTCGGTGATTTCACGTGCACTGCCCAACACCACAACTTCATCTTTGATCTTGACCGGGAAAGTTCTTATCTCAACGAGCACGTGATCACCTTGTTTCCGGTTGAGGGTAAATTCCTCTGGTCCCGTCGGTCGGCCCAAGCCGTCTTCCTTCAGCAGTGCAGTTACTTTCGGAAGCTGCTCCTTCCCCAGTAAATCCAAGTTGAGAAAACTCTTCCCGATCAATTCCTCTCTTTTATAACCAGTCAGATTTTCGGATGCCTTGTTTCTATCGATGAGGTTCCCGTTGAGATCAATTAAGAAGTAGCCATCTGGTGCATACTCAAACAGAATTCTCAGTCTCTCCTCGGATTCCCTGAGTGCTCGCTCGGTACGTTTCCGTTCCGCGATGTCTCGAACCACTGAAATGATGTACTGCTTGTCTCCCATTGAAAATGTCGATACAGAAGCTTCGAGGTCTACCAGGGCACCATCTCTGCGCTTCCCTTTGAATTCACGGATCGAAGGCTCTGATTCCCCTCTTAGACACTTCTTACCATACTCTAACATGCTCTTGTCGATCTGATCTGATTGAACAACAGAGATAGGCCGCCCGATGAGCTCATCAGTATGATCATATCCATGTATCTTTGCAAATGATATATTGGCATAAACTATAATTCCATTCTCTTCACCGACGATTCCGTCGCGCGAAGCATCGAACATGGCTTTTAACCACTCGCGGTTCTGCCTGAGTACCTCCTCAGCTCTGCGACGTTTGGTGATGTCTCTGATGTTACATTGGATCACTTTCTTGTGGTTGACTTTATAGACATTGCTGACGAACTCCACGTCTATGCGTCGGCCGTCCTTCGTTTCAAGGGGCAAATCTTCGAACCGGATATACTCTCTAGTTTGCAGTTCTCCAAATGCCTTCTTCGTAGCCTCAATATTTGAAGAAGGGCCAATCTCGGAAAGCGTCCTCCCCAGCAATTCTGTCCGAGGATATCCCAATAGATCAACGAGGAATTGATTGACATCCTCTATGCGACCAGTCTCTGCATCGAGAATTAAGATCCCATCTTTAGCAGCTTCGAAGAGCCTTCGAAAACGAGCCTCCGAACTCTGCAATGCCTCGTCCACGATCTTTCGCGTAGTGATGTCCCGGTAATTGATAATAACAGCTTCTACACCTGGTACTGTGAGTAGATTTGAGGCGACAACTTCCAGCCACTTCCATGAGCCATTCTTGTGCCGGACTCGAAGTTGGGTCGTGATGCCGGCAGCTGGTTTCTGTAGTAACTCCGCATAAAGCTGATTGATTCGCTGAATGTCATTGGCATGGATTAGATCGAAAGCGTTTTTCCCGGTTCTCTCTTCTGGAGAATAACCCAGAATTCTGCTCAGAGGGGGGCCTTCATACAATACCGTCCCAATTGAATTCAACAATGCAATGCCATCGTTGCTGTTCTCGATGAGGACTCCGAGCGGCTCTTCGCTCTCTCTCAAGGCTTCCTCTGTCCGTTTGCACTCCAAGCTGTCGATCTGTTCCCATCTGCCTTCCCGCCGTGTGAGAGCAAACTGGTGAGTGGAGACTACGTCAATGATATCGGCTGCTTCACGCTTCTCCAGCGAGTACGCACAAAGAGCGATCATTGGGTAATTTCCAATGACGGAGTTTACAGTGGCTTCATACTCAGTGAATTCCTTCCAGTTCTCTTTCTCGTACCAAAATGCATCCCCCGCAAGGCGAAGGCCGTCGTACCCGTCCTTCACCGCCTGGTTCACCATTTCAACGCAACCGCTCAACACCTTATCTGCCTCGTACTGCCCGGATCTGATGTGCTGCTGGCGGTAGTCAATGATGTCTAGCTGCCTCTTTTCGAAGGATTGACCGGGGCTCTTGAGTTTTCTTTCTAACGCTCTTCTTGCGCTCGCACCCTCCAGTGGCTCTGATGTGACCCACCTGCATAACTCATTATTCTCTAACCCCGCTTGGAAATAGGGCGCAAGGATATCCATCAGATCCTCTCTATCACGATAAAACAAGCAGAAATGCGTCCCCCAGGGGCAATCACCTATAGCCGTGATTCCCGTTTTCCTGATTCCGTTTCTCATTCTCCTTCACCTCCAGTTCTGGCCAGGAGAAATTCCTCAGCAGAACCACACGTCCAGCAAAGAAGCAGAACTTTCGCCCGTCCCCCCTTTGGGCGAATGATCGACGATGCTCTCGTATGTTCGTGGCTGCAGTCCAGTGAAGGCCTGGTGCTACTTCATTACGTTTGCGTATCTCGGTGACAACATAGCCCTGACTGCGGTCGGTGGGGAGAAGACAACGGTGTCGCCTACACAAAGAATCCTGGACGTCGCCACCAACCCGTGATTCGACGAATGAAGAGAACTCAATGCTCGCAGGGTCATTTCAGCTCGCTGTAAACATGCGCCTTTACCAGAAAATGCGACTGGTGTCGTCCGAGCAACGATCATCAAGATGAACCTATTAGCCAAGCAACTCGACCTTTCTGAAGCGGTGCTGTCATTCCGCACTGAAGGTGAGGCTCATTTCAGGAGCGGGCCTATCAGCCAAAAGGTTAAGTCTTGCTGAGTCCGCCTCGTTCTTATAAACTCCGTATCTCGACATAACTTTCTCACTGTAGAGGACTGTTTCTTCATGACGCCAACCGCGAAGATGTCCTACAAAACCTGCATTATAGCTTTCTATCCTCGCCTCCAAGGACAACTCGCCCCGCTTTGCAGGGCCAAGGTGTGCGAAATAATAGATTCCCATCTTAATGTTATCTATTGGGTTGAGAGTGACAGCCTCAATGCTGCCCGGATATCTCTCAATATGCTTCAGAATAATTTTCCAAATCAACTTTCTCTTGGCGTCCAGCGAACTAGAGGTGTCGCTGCTGACACTCATAATGGCATCATAGGGACTCCTCACTGACTTGTTGTAATAGATACCCAACTTGTCGGCAACTTCTCGTGCAGTTGGAATCATGAGTTGGAAGAGTCCAATAGCTCCCTTTGGACTTACAGCATGAGGATTAAAACCGACAAACACATGACGGCCCCCCATCGTTTCCCACGCTGCTGACTCAACACGTGCCATTGCCAGTGTCAGTGGGATATCTTCTCCGACTTCGCTACACACTAAGTACCAGACGTTCGCCCACTCGAAGACTTCGGTTGGGTCTAAAGCTGGGTTTTCTCGTAGAATAGCGTTCCGTATAAAAATTGTCCAGAAACCTCTGTCTGCATCCGGTCCCCAAAATTTCTCAGAGGTTTGAAGTTTGCGGTTTGCATTAGTGCTCCCCCTGATTGCAGCCTCCAGCTCGTTTCGCAAAGCCGGATTAATCCCAAATGGGGGAACAATTGAAGTAAGAGCAACATGGACAACGAACAGCACCAACCACCAGTAAACCCGCAGGAGGAACCCGCATCCCCGAACTGGCGATGCACGACTCAGTCGAGAACCCGAGCCTGATCTACAGAACAACCTTCTGAGGCTTATACAACTCGTACCCTTGGATCCCATCCCATTCCTCTCAGGAATAGTGACAGCCGAGACCATTCTTCAAAAAATCAGAACCACGCTAAAATCCTTCCACGTAGTTCCTTGACAGGTTCGTAATTGTGTCCGCCTGATGGACCGAAGCCCGCCTGACCGACCGCTTTAAGAAATGGTGATGAATGGAACCATTCGAAAAAGCTGTCTTGCATTAAGTGACCCCTATGTCAAGCGAATTGCTTTCGTTCGCTTCATCTTGCGTGCAAAGTCGCGTTCAAATGTTGACCGACGTTCCTGCCAAAGTCTCATGAATAAAGTCACCACGAAACCTGCGGTGGCTGCAAACAAACAATACGACAAGAATCCAAAGTTCACAACGACGATGGAATCCATACGCCCTCATTCCATTTTCTTGAGCCCGAAGTTGATGAGCTTCTGGCTCAATCCAGTTAGACGGCATCCCCGCCAGGCCACCCGCCTAACTCTCGGGTAGCCTAACGAGCTGGGCTTTCAAGTTTCTCAATTCTCTTTTTGAGGGAGTTGATCTCCTCCTTTTGCTCTCCGTTTTCTTTTACCTTTGAACTGAGAAAAGGATTGGTTTCCCACCAATCTATTCCCAGTTCCTTCGCTTTATCAACAGAAGCAACGAGCAGTCGTATGTTTATTGTTAGAAGTTCTATGTCAACAAGTTTTATTTTGATATCACCAGCTATGACGATGCCTTTGTCGAGAATTCTTTCCAAGATGTCAGCCAAACCGCTGGTCTCGACAGCATGCACCATTTCCTGTGGACTACTTCGCATCGATTGATTTCCTTGAACTAATGATTATCGCATCCGTGCCTGCTGAGCCACTGCATTCGGGCTTATTGATTGAATTGCCCAAGAGGCGGTGTCACCACTTTTTCAGAAGTTTGTTATTCGTGGGGCCGCCATTTCCGTTTGCCCCTGTGTTCGTTCTGTAGAAAAGGTTCATCCCTCGGTGTATCAAATATTTGTCGCATGGAATGAACATACCTTTGTACACTATTCTCTCTAAAAGGTCACAGAGGTTGTTTGTTCTTGTTTGGCGAAGCAGCCCTCCCTTTCTTCCCAGCAAGCGGAACATACCAATGTGCCTTTGTTGTTTGTTCCAGAATCAATCGACAAGATTTCCCAGAGGTCCTAAATTAATGTTCAGGTCCTCTATCCCAAAGTGTTCTTTCAGTTCGTTCATTTTCGTTTCCAATTGCATGAGAGTCGTCCCAAGTCGCGCTATTTCGGCATCTGAAAGCGAACCGCCTTCAACCCTTCGAATGGCCTGCTTCTCCACAAGCTGTCGGATGAGTTCCACAACCGTGAGCACCAGCTTTGCCAAACCCACTTCCACTTTTTCCGGATCGATGTTTACCCTTGAGGGGTTGCCCACCCGATGGAGAGGCGGGCCTGCCCGACCATCTTCAATGGGAAGACCTCGCCCGAATGATCGCTTCCTGGGAGCCTTCGCGACAGGATCCATAGGCCATCCGCACGTCGGGCATAATCTGGAACTGTTATTCATGCAGAGCTTCTCACAGTTCCGCGTCTGGGGGCCACCCTGCGGCGAGGATCAACTCACAAGAAGTCATATTTGTCCTTTGCGAACTCGCTCTCGCTTTGGCCAGAACGTTTCTGGCACTGTTTCATCGTCTCGACTGAGCTGACCATGAGATTGACACCAATGTACAATAGGTCGATGTCGGCAACCGATATGATTATGTCGCCCGTGAGGACCGCCCCCTTGTTGAGCACTCTGCTGAGAGTCTCAGCCAGAGATACTTCCTTCTCCAGGTGCACGGATGAATTCCCCACTGAACCTCCGTTTGTTTGATTGAGCAGTCTCTCCGTCTAACGAAGAGAACTCGAGCAGGTGGCCGAGGTCCTCGCGACTTTCAAAGGCAACCCGAGGAATCGTTATGATGTCTATCTCAGGAAAGGCTTGTTTGTGTTCGGACAGGACCTTTTCCTGTTGCCGCCGCAGAACAGAACAGAATTCGCAGTCAACAGATTGATCTATCATCATATTCACGATCATTCTCTTGACTGGGATATTTAATTTTTGAAGGATTAGAATCGACCGCTGCGTTTCAGCGAGAGCCATTTGCGTCGGAATACTAACGGGTATGAATTCGCACCTCAATGGGTCAGAAAGGATTTCTTTGGTTTTCTTCAATCTCCAGGACATGTCCACAAGTAGTTCTGCTGCCTTGGAAATCCCCACCACATCCTGATACTTCAAAAGAATTTTAAAGAAAGCTGTGAGCCAGTTTCGCATGAGTTCGGGAAGCTCTAAGAAGCGCAAAGCGTGACCAGTTGGAGCGTTATCGAGAACATAGAGGTCGTACTCGTCTCTGTTCACATAATTCATTATTTCAATCAACGACATGATTTCATCGAGACCTGGCGGGGTAAGTTCCATCAGATTTGCCATCACTTCTCGGTCGTACGCGATATCAGCTGAAGCCCAATGGGTGACCCTATCGAAGACTTCGCTGATCTCCTCTGCATAGACTTCCTTAAATGCCTCGAAATGTTTTTCAGCATCGATCTCCAGAGCGAAGAGCTTTCCCCTGTCCTCAATCGCCGTTACCTTGTCCCCCACTGCTTGACCCAAACTATCGGAAAGCGAGTGTGCGGGGTCGGTGGAGAAGAGGAGAATTCGCTTGTCCGGGTAGATCGAAGCTAGATTGAGTGCAAACGATGAGGCGACGGTGGTCTTCCCTACACCTCCCTTGCCGCCGAACAAGACAAACTGTGTTTGAGGAGCCGGAGGTCTTAAATGAGTGGGATGATTATTGTTCAAGCGAAGGGAATTCTGCTCGCCCGTTTTCATGAAGCAAGATTCGTCGATGCCTACCCCAGGACCTCTTTCCAATGCGGATTCCGCAAAGATCTTGAGTTTGGCTTCCCCCTTCACTTCGAATGGAAAGTACGGCACAGGGGTCAGGCTGATTCTATGGAGATCCGTCCGGCAAAGGAGGTTTCGGGTCTCTTCCCATTGGGTCATCACTGGAGAACAATTACATAACCTTGGATCCATTACCCTGTTCACAACAATTTCCTCCACATGGATTTTCTGCATCGAGAGCATATCCACTAACCGTTTCGTTTCGGCAAGCACCATCGGTTCAAGGAGTGTCACCGGAACAAACTGGCATTTCTTCTCGTCCTGGAGATATGACTGCACCTTCCCCAAGGCGTCGAACATCACTTCGATAAAAGCGTCCGCATCGTCTCGCTGGTAGTCACGGGCATAAATCTGGGAGCGAATGCGATGCTTTGCCATCATGATATCAAGAAAGGCGACCCATTTCTCCAGTAATCGGGGAAAGGTAAGAAGCTTCATCGTGTGGCCTGTAGGAGACGTATCAAAGATGATTAAATCGTAGCTGTTTTGCTCTAGCAACTCTATCATCTGTACTATCGCCATCATCTCATCAAGGCCTGGAAATGACAATCCAAGGAATTGGGGAACGTCATCGTCATCGAGGTATGTGCCGCGCTTTATTATCTTCTCGATGGCCTTTCCGTATCGCCGCTTGAAATCTGTGAACGTCTTTTCAGCGTTCATTTCCATCCCGAAGAGATTGGACCTGTGATGAACCCTAGCGGGTAACTCACCCAGCGGATACTCAAAACTATCGGAAAGCGAATGGGTGGGGTCAGTCGATACAATTAAGAGCTTTCTTTTGGGGTAGAGTTCGGATAAGTAAAGAGAGGTTGCTGCGGCAATCGTGGTTTTTCCCGCGCCACCTTTGCCACCAAAGAGAAGAAGTCGAAGGTTCTTATTTGTAACGAAACCCGGCTTGTCATTCATGGCGCCCTCACAATCTGGTTGTCCGCCCAAGACGGACTCAAGCTGTTAGTCTTAACTCCACGAAATTATACGGGGCCCAAGGACCATTGTAATCAAACGTAAAGTGACCATCGAACAGATTAGCGACCCGATACACACCTTCCTCATACTCTATTCCCTTGTCCCTCTCAATCAGGAAGGCGGCATTCAAGATCATCTTTTCGTCGGTTGGTCTGTTGATTCTGACGTCCACAATGCATTGCTTAAGTGCCTTTAATACTCTGTCAGTGTGCTGCTTCCTCTCTTCATTAACTTTCTCCCCAAAGAGCATCCCTAATTCAAGCTTCTCTTCGTAGGTGGGCTGTGAAGCTTTGCCGTAAATCCTGTCACGGTAATTCTCCAACTCCCTCTCCTTCGTCAAAAAGTATTCAAACACATTATCCACGTCCCAGAGTATCTTTAATCCCATCTCCACCTTATTCTTGAACCTCTTGAGTTCTTGGAAGATTGTAGAAAAGTTGTTCTTCAGGACTTGAAAAACGTCATCTGTATTGTTGGCAATGTGCCCGAACGTCATCGGGATGATAGTAAATCGTTCGTTCACCCTTTTGATCACTTCGTGATGCGGTTTGAGATTCCCTCTGAGCGGCTGAATTTTGCACAGCGGATGGTCACTCACCACGGCAGCAATGTCTCCATAGCAGATGGTGTATACTTTTTCCTCGGCTATGCCGATCTTCCCAAAATCTAAACCGTCCTCTGCTTGTATGATGCCATAGAGATATTTTCCATCTTCCGGCATAACGTTGTCTCCACAAAGAGGACTCGCGCTCGTCTCCCTCTGTATCCTATCGATCACCTATACCTTCGAGTGGATGAGAGTGAGCTAGTAAGCAAAGGATTCTTCTTTCGATCTCCTGTTATTCGTCGATACGGTTTGTCTGAATGTAACGAACTACCTCAAGAAAAGGGGAAGTCAGCTAATACGGCGTCCTTTCCCCTGCAAGTGGTGAAACCATGCGTTCGGCAGGGGACCACCGCGGGTCAACTGCAAGATGTGGTCATGATAATCTCCCTCTGGGAGAAGGGTTGGGGATGAGGGTTGACTTCTACTGCCCCTTATACTTCTCGATTTCCTCTAATTTCTCCACCAACGCCTTCTCTCTAAGTTCGAATTCCTGCTCTGTTATTTTCCCCGTCTCCAACTGCATATAGAGAGTTGTGAGATCGTACCGCACAGCTTCCTTGTCCAATAGCTCTTCTCGAGCCACCTCTTGGATTTTGTTAGCCAAGAACTGGACACCTTTAAAGGGCACCAGCAGGATGTCATCAATCAAGAATGCCATATTCGGTTTACATTTCCAGTTCGATGTGTTCGACAAAATTGAACGGGGCCCAGGGGCCACCAACTTTGACGGCATACTCTTCACCGATGAGGCTTGCCGCCTTATTCACCAACTCCACAAAATCCCCTTGGCGCGCTTTGCTAACCAGGAACCAACCGCTCATAATTATCTTGTCCTCACCCGATTCATCGAGTTTCTCTTCCGCACTTGCTGTGCGAAGAACTGACACCACCTTCTGGGATATTGCCTCTTTCCTGGTCTTGATCCGATGGGATACAAACTCACCAAGTTGAATCAGTTCTAGTGTGGTCGGCGGTGATTGCTTGGAAAAGGCTCGGTTTCTCAGCTCTCTCAATTCTGTGTCCGAGTGGACAAGAGCTCCGAAGAAATCGTCGGTCTCCCAAAAGACCTTTACCCCCATTTCCACTTTCTGATCGAGCCTCTCTAACTCTTTTCTAATACGGGGATAGTGGCGGCGGAGTAGCCCTAGGACTTCTTCTCCATCCTCAGCAATCTGGCCGAATCTTGCAGGGATTGTGGTACAGATTTCTGCAAACCTCCTTGTCACGTCGTGGTAAGGGGAAAGGTTCTTCCTGATGAGGCTGACAGTCCCGACAGGATAGTCACTTACGACGGCAGCCACATCTCTGTAGAGGATCATGTACACTTTGCAGCCGTCAAGGCCAAGTAAATCAAGGCTGACCTTTCCATTCGGGAGGATCACTGCATAAACAAATCTCCCCGCGCTGGTTGACAACTTCCCGACTTTCTCACGATAGATTGGGACAACCGGCTGAAAGAAAACAGCCGGTGCTGCAATGCTACTCTCCATTTCAAGGAGTTTTGGCGCTCTACTCGATTCCATTTTTGCCCCTTGAACCATAACCACCTTGCGTGTGTCGTCAACTGACGATTGAACTTCTCAATACAGTCACCACAACTCAACAGTTCAAAGTGGCGATGAAACCCGCCCCCTCCATCAACCTCTCTCTCACAATTTCAATCCAGCGTGAGAAGTTTTCATTCTGGCGTCTGAGTCGATCTTCGAGCATAACAGCACTCCTCGCCGGTTCTCCTGCTGTTTTCTCCAACTCCATTTCCTCCTGCCGGCATTGGCCCTCAACGAAGCGCATTCCTCTTTGATCTCCTGCCCCTCCTAGCTGCAATTGCTTCGTAGCTGCCACTATCAGAGGGTATGCATAATACGATTCTGTCCCAAGCCAACTCCCAGGGTCTGGCAAATCGACATCCTCCACTCTTGGAGTGTCTTACACAAACTCAGATGCTTCCTCCACCTCGTTTCTTCGGCGCACACGCCTGCGTTCATAGTTCAGGAGCCTTCCCCCGTCGTCCAGGATTACCTCATAGACGCCTAGGAGGTCTTGAGAGTCAGGCAAAGCGTGACGCTCGACCATCTCGATCGTCACATGCCACCCATCCTCCTTCTTCAGTGCGCCGATCACTCCGGATAACTTAAGGTGAAGAAATCTCGACAGATCGCCTTCGGCTCTCTCAATCGCTTCGCTTATTTCCACTTGTCCTCCTTTGCAGCTGAGCCCCAAGTCTGAGGCTTATAAGCCTCTGGCCGAGAGTCTCTCGCCCAGGTTTAGTTTATCGCTGAACGTCATGTTTGTTCAACAGTAACTTTGCAGTGGTTCTTGTAGAGTTTGCCCGCTCAAAGCGCTCGGCAGGAGGATCTCCCCCTTCTCGCTATAAGAACCTTCCCGACCTCCTCTTTATTGAAGGAGTACACAGGCATTGGTGCCAGTCCTCCCCCTTGTGAGAGGGTAGATCGGGCATCGTCCGGTCGGGCGCTCTGGCAATAAGTTGTCAGTATCTCGTAAGCGTCTATCACGTTTTTGCACCGTTCCTCCGCCTCATAACTCTCAGGGTTCCTGTCAGGATGATGAGTCAGGATTAGCTTTCGACAGGCAGCTCTTATTTCAGCAAAAGAAGCTTTCTCCGGCAATTGCATGGTTTTCCGCGCCTTATCCACTAGCGCGAAGTTGCCCTGGGTCAATTCGATATCTGCAAAACTGTATGGTGGCAACGGGCCGATGTATCGAAAGGTTAGATACTCCTGATGCTCAGTCCCCAGATAATTCATCGCCTTGTCAAACAGCGGCCCCTTCTCCTTTTCCACTAGATAACTCCGGTTCAAGATCATGGCTTCCTGGCTATCTCCATCAGCAGCGAGAATTCCCTTTAGCGAAATCAGCGGTATGGATGCTCGTGACACAGGCGGGAGGTCTGCTTGGTTATCTCACGTTTGGCTTCGTCGCCGATAAGTTCGGCCGGAGACCTGCCTACTCTGTTTACTCGATGGTGATGGCAGTGGGACTCGTGATGATCACTCTGATGTGGGACGCAGTTGTTATTTATCCCACACTCATATTGAGCTTTATGTTCCTTGTAGGGTTTGGAACAGGGATGTTCAGCGGTTATGGCCCACTCTTCTCTGAAATGTTCCCGACAGCAATCAGGAACACGGCCACGGGATCCGCGTTCAATTTGGCCAGAGGAGTACAGTTCTTCACGCCAGTAATTATCGCAGTGATTGCAGAACAATACGGACTGGGGGGAGGGATCTCTCTTGCCGCCGTCTTTGCTTTACTCACAGGAGCTTGGATCTGGACATTTCCAGAGACAAAGGGAAGAGCACTGGTGGTATGAATTCAAAGCGTCCGTGGGGGACTCGTACTCATGTTCATCGCCAAAGAGGAAACCGGCAAGAAAATCTGTTTGCGTAAAATGAGGTCCCGTTGCAATGAGAAAGCCTCTGCGGTGAGCAGAGGCTTTTCTGTTTCAAGGTGGCATGCCGTTCTAATCTTTATCCTTAGCAACCTGTGTTCGCGCCCTTAGGCCAGGCAAATTGTGCTCGACGGCTCCGAAGAGCTTGCACATGGTCGAAGATTCCTCTGGACAACAGGAGAATGTTGTCCTTAAGTTATCGGCCATGATGGAATAGCCTCGTCGATCTCTTTCATTAGCCTCATTGTCTCACTCAGCGCCACTACGATTTTCTGGTAGTGCTGTATGTCGTCATAGGAGAGAGAGCGACCCTTCCGGTCTTTGAGCCACTTCTCGCAGACTTGGTAGCCGCCGATGTGGAACTCCCAGACGTTCTTCGGAACTCCGCCGAAGTATTGAGCCTTGTTAATCCACACACGCTTGTCTCTGTCTGTATATCGCACTTTCTCCACTACATTATCGCCTTTCACTGGGAAGCCGGTGACGAGCTGGTCGAGCTTGGGCGACTCCATCAGGTGAAGCCCTACCAACTCTGCACCTTTCGCCGCGAGGGCACGGAAAAGTTTTAGGTCGCTGGTCAACGGCAAGCGAGGGAAATCAATCTTCAAGAACTCAGCGTAGCGCGTCCGATACGTCGGCGAGTGAAAGACCGCGTAGGCGTAATGGAGAATGTCTTCGGGCGTGACGCCTTTCGGCAATCCGGACGGCGGCGTCTGCGGCAACTTCAGTTTCTCCGCCAGCGTTTTCACAAACGACGGGCTGAAATTGGGCCGTCGCGTCTGATAGCCTGCCGCCGGTTCAAACAGAGCCATCGTGATTGCTTTGCCCCAATCACCCTTTTTCCGTTTTTCGGCGTCATAGAGATAGAGTGGGAAAACCGTGTTGATATCGTAAGCAGCTACGGATTTATGTCCCACAAGTGCATCTGAACAGAGCACGTCAAATTTTTCAGCGGTCTGCCTGGTCGTTACAAGCGCCAGATTTGCCGAGAGCATATGCTGCATCACTTCGTAAGCAGGGCGACTCGTTAATTGGGGGTTATAGTAGATCCAGCGAACATCAAACGGACGATAGAGGCACCGGCAAATATTCGTTTCATCAAAATGCGTCTCTTTGCGCCGTGCCTCAATATCGTAACTACTGGAAGCAACGATACGATATTGCGCTTTAAAGATTTCGTCGCATTCTTCTGAGTAGAAAGTCTGCATCCGCTTGCGCAGTGCTTCGCGCTCGAAGTCAAAGAAAAGCTCATCTCGGTCTGTCTTGAGTCCATTCTGCCAGACTGCGAAAACATCTCCGATGCTCCAGCCGCTCTTGTGTTCATCCTCGGCAGCAAACTGCTTGGGGACAAAGAAGAAGTAAGGCGCGGACGGCTTGAGTTCCGACCACTTTGTTTTAGACACATCGGTCTCCCACAGCGTTTTGTATTTTCCTTCGCGCACGCCCCAGAGATCGGCGTGGAAGACGCGGCAGCCTTTCGCATTCGGCAACTTCACGAACAGCCCAATCGCTACGCCTTGCTGTATATCGAATACGTTTTCGTCTTTGCCGCCGTCAGGTGTTGTGTCTTTCTTTCGCAAATTCCCGTGCAAGTTCAGCACGTAGATTTCGCTGAACGTTTCAAGCAAGCACTCACGCATCCGACGGTGCGTGATGCCGTCCAGATAGGTGTTGTTTGTTATCAGAGCTACCACGCCACCTCTTGTTTTAGGGAATGCCGTTTCGATCCGCCACTGGGCGAAGCGGATGAATTTGATGAAGTCATCGTCAATGTTCAGCTTCTTTTCGTTCAACCCTTTCTTGTAGTCATCAAGCAGGCCGAGAATCCACGGGTTGCGATTCATCCTGCCAAAATTCGAGTACGGCGGATTGCCCAGCACGACCATGATGGGCAGGTCTTTCTTGATTGCGGCAGCGGCGTTGGCCTCCTCAGCGATCCACTGCGCAAACAGTTGCTCGCTTTTCTTGGCGGCTTCTTCGAGCGTGTTGGTCAGGTAAATGCCAAGGCGCTGTTCTGAGTCGAACTTGTAGCCCGTCTCTTGCAATTGCATTCCGAGTTTGAGGTGCGCGATGGCGTAGGGTGCCATGAGCAGCTCGAAGCCAAAGATGCGATTGAGAAGATGCTCGTCCACGTAGCTGTCCCACGCCCCTCTTTGCTTGACAAACGCCTCGTAGATCTGCTCTACAACGAAGTAGAGGAAGGTGGCCGTGCCTGTTGCGGGGTCAAGGATCAGCGTGTTCTCGTCGGCCAGGCCTTTCGGGCGATTGAAGCAAGTTTTCAGCAGATGGTCAATGGAGCGAACGATGTAACTAACAACCGGTTCGGGCGTGTAGTAAACCCCACGCACTTCGCGCATCTTCGGATCGTATGCGGCCAAAAACGTTTCGTAGAAGTGAACGACAGGGTCTTCCTTGCCTTTCCCTTTGCCGAAGTATTTGAGGATCGCTCCCATGTCGGCATGCTTAAGTAACTCGACGATGTCGTCAACAGCCCAGTTCATGGTCTCAGGCATGTCAACGCCAGCGATCTCGGAGAAGAGCTTACGCAGGAAGGGGTTTGTCTTTGGGAGGTTGTACGCGGCCATCTCACGAGAGAATTCTTTGTAGTCGAGCGTATGTACGCGTGCGGCGAAGAGTCCGTAGGCGAGCGTCTGCGCGAACATGTCAGCGAATTGTTCTTCATCGAGATCTGGGATAAGTACCTCGCGGAAGGCGGACAGCCAACTGTGCAACCAGCCCTTCTCTGTTTCGTGCTCGAAGGTGTTGATAATGAGATGGCGGATGATGCGAGCCATCCCCGCCATGCGTTCTGCCAAGTCTTTCGCTGTTCCAACGGTGAGTGCTGGCTCATTAAGGAATGCATCGAGGACTTCCGCGAGGTTTTCTTCGCCGCCTGATACGAGTCTCACTTTTCCTTTGGGGTCAAGCTCGGCAATGCGTGCGGTGAGCCGTTTTTCACCTCCTACGAACCAGCGGAATTCGAGGTAGTCCGTGAGAATCCAATTCGGCAAGCCTTCACAATACCGTTTGAACTGTTCACCATGCGGGCCTTTGCCGCGCGCGATCTCGTCCAGGTTTGTGCCGATGTCCTTTGTCTCGATGTGCCCAATTGGGATCTTCTGCCGTGAGATGTTGAAATCTGGGGCGCCGCATAGGATGCGCTTCGGTTCGTTGGTAGCTACGATGTTGCCGCCAAAAGCCTCTACCAGACTCTTCAGTGCGGGTCGGTGAGTGTGCTCAGTGGCATCGCCCTTTTCCACAGCAGCCGTTATTGCCCCGAGGTATTCCTTCAAGCAGTCTCTTGGTGTTCTCAATGTGTAAGCCTCATAAAGAAAAAACCCGTAGGTAGGCTTGCTGAAGGCTTGACTCTACGGGTTCTTAGTCCATTCAGTCGAATGGAGTCTAACTCAAGAATCTCTCAATCCTCGGCTGTAAATCTTCTCCTTCTCCAGCAAGCCCGTGACGAATAATAAGCAAAAATATCGCAAAATCAAACCAGAGCATCACCCCAGGCCTCAGCACTCCAGATGTATTTTCCGGAGTCCTAAAAAAAGGGATATGTCTACCCTCACAAGTCAGTGAGGCCATCGGACGAAAAAGAATCAAGGCAAATCAAAGCCTTTATTCACGGACAACTACGATGGCCACGCATCGAACTCGAAGTGAATCTCAGCTTATCTCGGAGGGGGAAGAGGACAACATCTGACTTCCAAGCAGAAGTTACTCATCCAACACACCACTTCAGACATTTTTCTATATCAACTGCTAACGAGTTTGATGCGACAGAGAGGAAAAAGGACGCTGAAATGGACTGGGAGATCCAACCGTAAGTGACGTTGGATTTGCAAGACGGCGTTCAACCTCCATCCATCGCCCCGCTCAGGAAAGCTCGTATTGATACTGCCGAATGAAGTCGGAGATTTGTGCTTGTGTGAACCTCCGGTGTCCACCCGGCGTTCTAAAGCATCTCAGCTTTCCTGCATCTGCCCACCGCCTTATCGTGGTGACATCCACCAACAGGAGTGCGGCCACGGCCTTTGTTGAATAGTAGCCCCGAGTTGGAGCAGAGACAG
>JBAWAH010000059.1:0-4330 GCA_049589195.1 Bacteroidota bacterium
CGGGACATTCATCGGAGCGATGCTCATTGGTGTTCTGCGCAACGGGCTAAACCTGATGAATGTCGGTTCATACGTTCAGAGTGTCGTTCTCGGAGTTGTTATTCTCCTTGCGGTACTTCTCGACCAGTGGAGAAAAGGGTAGCGACAACAACAGTCGAGGTTATCATGCGCATAATCAAGTTGCTCATCTTCTCTGCACTCGTAGTCACACTACTCAACGCCCCGAGTCCTTCTTCCGCTCAACCCGTTGTTCACCAAGTCATTGGAGAACTGGATTCTCTCTCTAGGATTCAATTCGATAGTTGGCGCTACAGCACGGACAGACTGCAGCCAGCGTATCGCGCGGACTACAATGATTCATCCTGGGAGACCCTAAAGATCGATCAAAGGGTTTACCCGGATACCGCATGGTTGAGGAAGACGATTGTGTTACCAGAGCGAGTCCTTGGCACTCCCACCGGCGGCGCCGTCAAGATCCTGCTCACCGTTGATGATGGGGGATTGGTTTGGATTAATGGGGATTTCAAAGGAAGATTTGACTGGAACGGCGAGTATGTCCTCACGGATTCCGCCAAGGCTGGAGAGCAATTCCTGGTGGTCATTAAGGCCATCAACACGGGCGGTCCGCTTCGGCTCCTTCGAGCCGAGTTGGAAGTTGAACGCACAAAGGCCCTTGCAGTGGAGATTCGCGACTACGTCACAAGTTTTCGAGTGGCAGAGAAGCTCCTGAGTAATGATACATACCAGACGAATGCGCGTTTGAAGGAGGATCTGGGGATAGACAATTCAGCGATCCCAAAAGAAGAAAAGGAACGAGTGCGAAGGTTGCTAGACACCGCAGCTGGAAAAATCCGACTGTCTGATCTCTCGCAGGGAGATGTCGCAGGTTTTCAAAATTCTCTTAAGGACTGCAAGGCCGCACTTACACCCGTTGATTCTTTCGCGAAGAAGTTTACTCTCATCTTCGACAGCAATGCCCACATCGATGCTGCCTGGCTCTGGCGATGGCAAGAGACCGTCGAAGTCTGCAAGAATACGTTCGCGGCAGTTCTCGACATGATGGATGCAAGGCCTGACTTCACATACACTCAGAGTTCTGCACAGTACTATGAATGGATGGAGACGCTCTACCCTAATCTTTTTCGGAGAATATCCCAGCGCGTCAAGGATGGGAGGTGGGAAGTTGTCGGAGGGATGTGGATTGAGCCGGACTGCAACCTGCCGAGCGGCGAATCGTGGTTTCATCAGCTTCTTTTCGCGAAGAAATATTTCCAGAAGAAATTTGGAGTCAATGCCGCAATCGGCTGGAACCCCGATTCCTTCGGTTACAATTGGAACATGCCTCAATTCTATCGGCAGGCGGGGATCGAGGACTTCATCACTCAGAAGATTGGGTGGAACGAGACAAACGTATTCCCGTATCACCTCTTCTGGTGGGAAGCTCCGGATGGCTCGCGCGTGCTAACGTATTTTCCGTATGACTACGTGAATACAATCGACGATCCGTTCCTGTTCGCCGAGCAGCTTCGGCAGTTTGAAGCTAATACCGGCTTCAAGACGATGCTTGTCCTGTTTGGCGTCGGTGATCATGGGGGTGGACCAGATAATGAAATGTTGGATCGTGTCGAGCGCTTGAAGACACTGCCCGTTTATCCCACTGTAAGGTACGGAAAGGCCTCCGATTACTTCTCCTGGGCCCGGCAACAAGATCTTGGCACTCTGCCAGTCTGGAAGGATGAGCTTTACTTGGAGTACCATCAAGGCACGTTTACCACACAGGCAAAGACGAAGGAGTACAATCGTCGACTTGAGGGTTTGCTCAGCACGACGGAGAAGTTTGGGACTGTCGCTTCATTGTTTGGAAGACCATACCCTCATTGGACTCTCGAGGATGCTTGGCGCGGGGTCATGTTCAACCAATTTCATGATATCCTCCCGGGTTCGGGTATCCGAGGGAACTACATCGACGCGGCTAAGAAGTATGAAGCTGCGGAGAAGATCGCCGACTTCGAGCTGCAAAGTTCACTCAGGACACTCGCTCATCAGATCGACGCCCGCTCTGTTCGACGGGGTCAGGCTATAGTCGTCTTCAATCCGCTATCGTGGGAGCGGACAGACGTGGTGACGTTGCGCCTCCTCGAAGGTGATTCGAGTTCATACGCAATCTTCGAGACAAATGGAAAGGAACGACCGTCGCAGACGATCAGTGAAGGACCGCTTCAACGGGAGATTCTCTTCATCGCAGAGGGTGTTCCCTCATTGGGTTACAAGGTGTATGAGCTTCGGAAAGCAAAGCCTTCTGTCATCAAGTCGGATTTGATCGTGTCCGACAGCACAGTGGAGAATCAGTCCTACAGAGTGACGATCAGCGCTGACTCGGGTTGGGTCAAAAGCATCTTCGACAAGCAAAACAGCCGAGAGGTTCTCAAGGGTGGACATGGGAACGAACTCCAAATTCTGGAGGACAAGCCGAGCCAATGGGATGCTTGGAACATCGGATTAACCGGCACGAGGTGGTATCCCAAGATGCGTTCGGTGGAAGTCGTCGAGGGAGGACCGATTCGCACAGTTCTCCGCGTGAAACTCGATTACCTTAATCCGGCGGTCAAGAAAGACTTTCCGACGAAGGATTTTCCGAACACATTCTTCACTCAGGATGTTATTCTTTACAGCGGGATCGATCGAGTCGATTTCAGGACAGATGTTGATTGGTGGGAAGACAAGACAATGCTGAAAGTTGCGTTCCCAGTGGAGGTGTTCGATAGCGTTGCAACCTACGAGATTCCTTATGGACATATCACTCGCTCAGTCCTTGACCGGACGAGATGGGAGAAGGCACAAATCGAAGTCCCTGCTGAACGTTGGGCAGATCTTTCTCAGTCGGACTATGGCGTCAGTCTGCTGAACAAATCGAAGTATGGCTATGACATCAAAGGAAATCTGATGCGACTGTCGCTACTGCGCTCTCCGAAATGGCCGGACCCCACCGCGGATAGGGGTGAGCACGTGATCGAGTATTCAATCTATGGACACAAAGGTGAATGGGAGGAAGGGAGGACGGTTCGGCGCGGCTATGAGCTCAACACTCCACTCATCCCAGTTATGGTGGAGCCCCATCGCGGCAAGCTCCCTCCTGCTGGATCATTTTTACGATGTGAGCCTGAGAATGTCGTCTTGACGGTAGTGAAGAAGGCAGAAGATTCGGACGCCTGGGTGATTCAGCTCTATGAGTCGACGGGAAAGGAGACGATGGCCGCGATCACCCTGCCTCGTCATTCAAAGCGGGTCCTTTTGTCGAACTTCCTGGAAGAGGATGGATCAGCTCTCGACTCCAAAGACGGACAGGTCTTACTCAAGGTAGGAAAGAACCAAATCGTTACCATGAAGGTCTTCTTCTGAACAAAGGATCAGCAGCGACCGTGGCACTTGAGCGCATTCTCGAAACCGAGGTAATGGACACGTTGGAAGACGCTGTCGAGTACGACAGCATGGACTTCACCGACGTGAACACCGCCTTCGCCGAGCGGGCGCTCGAGGTTGCGCCCCCCGAGGGCATTCTCCTGGATGTTGGTACAGGAACGGCGCGGATTCCTATCCTGATCGTCCAGCGGAGACCCGCACTCCGAATCTGGGCAATCGACCTCTCTCAAAACATGCTGATGGTCGGAGAGAAGAATGTTAGGGAGGCGGGAGTAGGCCAGAACGTCAAGCTCAGGAAAGTCGATGCGAAGGCGCTGCCTTATCCAAAGAATTATTTCGACATGGTGATTTCGAACAGTATCATACATCATTTGCCCGATCCCCTTCCATTCTTGAAGGAAGTAGACCGCGTCACGAGGCCTTCTGGCGGGATCTTCATCCGAGACTTGTTTCGTCCACCCGATATGAAGACATTGGAGGATCTCACGCAGAAGTATGCGGGCGATGCCACCGAGTATCAGAAGAAGCTGTATCGCGATTCACTGCATGCATCTTTCACGCTCGATGAGGTGGGTGAGCTTATCGAAAAGGCTGGCCTGAAGGACGTGGCGGTGGTCCAATCATCGGATAGACATTGGTCGGCAGAACGGGCGTGGAAGCCGCCCGATGATCGATAGCTTCGGCTGCCGGCATCGTAATGACAGAGCGATGGAACACTCTGCCTGCCACGAATTGCCACGATCTTTAGATCGTCGTTTGAGGTGGTAACAAAGCCGAAGGGGCCGTCGAAGAAGGAAGCTATCAGTCAGCCTGAATACCATGACAAAGTCAAGTGGTTTTCAAGAGCAAAGGATTGACGGAGCGATAATTCGGGATATAGGATTGTTGTGATCTTATCAGAGCACAGACC
>JBAWAH010000060.1:0-65716 GCA_049589195.1 Bacteroidota bacterium
ACTATAGAATCGCTTCAGTGAACAAGCGTTACATTCATTCCGAGATGTCTCCAATTCTCGCTTTGCGCCGTCCTGATGTTGTGCCACCAGAGGCCCCGGTCTTCACCGACGTGTTTCCGACCGACTCTTCGGTCGTGTTGAAGTGGGCACCAAGCACGAGTGAAGACCTTAAGTGGCAGATCCTGTACAGGCGGATTTCAGGTGAACGGAAATGGGTTCCCATTGACACGCTTTCCAAGAATGATCGTTTATACACCGACACCGCTGTACAGCAGAACAGCTTGTATGAATACCTCATCGAAGCTGTCGACAGTACTGGTCTCACCTCACCTGCAGCTGTTCCAGTTCAGGCACGGCCATATGATACGGGGGTGCGGCCATCGGTCGAGAGTTTGACTGCTCGATATGATGAAAAGGAGAAGCGAGTTGCACTCCGCTGGTCATATCGTCCAAGGAAGGAAGAGAATTACTTCTTCATCATCTATAGGGCAGCCCGCGGCGGCTCGCTCGCGAAATATCGCTCGATTGGGTCTGCACAGACGAGCTTCTTTGATGCAGATCTTGTTGGCTCTGGCACATATTGGTACTCTGTCCAAGTCGTGACCGAGAATGGCAGTGCCTCTCGTGTAAGTGACAAGGTGCAGGTCGCGATTCCTGGGAAGTAGTCTGGCATCAGCATTAGTCGAGTCAGTTTGAAATCCTCTAGTCCCTGTTTGAAAACAATCTCCGCGTTGTTCCCGCTGATGCTGCTTGCAGTGGGTTCGAGTCGCTCTCAGCCTCTCCAGTCTTCTTCGGATACATCAAGAAGCTTTTTGGAAGATAATATCCGACTTGGCGGTGAGATCGGTGCGTATGGTGAGCTTTACAGCATGAAAGGCCAAGCCGCTCGTCGTCCTTCATCAACTGGCAGGCTCTTCTTTCGTCCGTCGGTCACGTTCTTCAACTCACTCTCGCTCAACTTCGATTTTCTTCTCTCGACTGAGGGTAGCAACGCCCGCCAGGACATCAATCAACTTGGCATCAATCCGACGTGGAGTTGGGGAAGAGCACATGCCGGGGACTTTTCAGAAAGTTTCTCTCCTCTTACGTTGAGTGGAATACTCGTACGGGGAGGCGGCATCACCATTAACCCTGGGAACTTTCGCCTCTCGGCCGTCGGCGGTTTCACAAAGCGCGCCGTGGCAGGTGGTGCGGAATCGGGCGCATACGACCGATATCTCTACGCAGGAAAGATTGGTGTTGGAAGAGAGGAGGGATCCTTCTTTGATCTTGTGTTCCTCCGGGCTCGAGACAAAGGCTCCTCGCTTCATCAATTGACGACACCGTCGAGCACAGATAGCCTAAACCCAGCCATGCCACCTCCACAGCCATACGAGATTACTCCACAGGAGAATCTTGTTGTCGGCGCGATAGCGAATTTCAGTTTGCTTGATGACCACCTGACATGGAGGACCGAAGCTGATGGGAGTCTCTTCACAAGGGATATGGGCGGACGGGCGGACACAACGATAAAGCTACCAGATTTTGTGAAGAGTGTTTACAAACCGAATCTCTCGTCGAATGTTGACCTTGCTGTTTCGTCTGAGATGAACCTGAACCTCCCATCGGTGGGAATGCGGGCGGCTTACAGATACGTCGGACCCGGTTACGCTTCGCTTGGAGTGGGGACGCTCCTCAACGACCTGCAGGAATTCTTCTTCTCACCGACGGTTCGATTTACCGGAGGCTCGATTTCCCTCGACTGGCTGCGTCAAAACGATAACCTTGCTCACCAGAAGCTATTCACACAGGTGCGGAACACCTACGATGGGAATCTAGGCTTCCAAGGCACGCGGAACTGGTATTTAAGCTTCATGGGAAGCTATACAGCGGCAGCCAACAATTCGACAAATGATACGACGAAGGTTGACTTTAAGAATCTCCTTCTCGGCACATCACAGACGCTTACGTTCGAGCAGGGCTCCATACTCCAGAACATCTCAGCCTATTTCTCCTATCAGCATTCTGGAGACGACTCCCCGCTGAGAACGAATACAAAATCGATCACACGCTCGCTCACGCTGAGCGGGACTGTTCCGGTGAGTCAGGCTTTCGCGGTGACGCCATCGTTCGGTCTCCAAAGCACTTCATTCAGCCAGCGTGCAACGCTGCAGGTTCAGTCATACTCGGTGTCCCTTCAACACCGGGCTCTTGAGAACAGGCTCACGACGGTGTTCTCGTTTGGCGGTTCGTTCACGAACGACAACAACAACTCATATCGTACGGGACTCACCTCGAATTACCTTCTGACGAGCGCTGATATTGTGAGCGCGTCTGTTTTCATGACGAACTTTCGAGGCCAGGGCTCGTCGGGGAAGTTTGACGAGACCGTCGCCTCGATCAACATCACGCATCGGTTCTAATCCTTATTAGTGGTCTATCCTCTTCATCGTGCACCCGAGTGCCCTTGCTTCTCGCTTCGGGAGGGGTCTGCCTGCGAGCTCCGCGTCAAGGAAATCTTGACTTTGGGAAAAGCTTTTCGTATGCTGTGTGCCAACTTCTCACCATACCCCATACAAGAAAGGAGATCCCCAAGATGAAGAGAAATCTCTTGTTTGTTGTTGCGGTTCTGCTGCTGTTCTCCCTGCCGCTCCTCGCTCAGGAGAAAGAGAAACCGAAAGAGGCTGCCCCGTCGATGGCGCCCCCGGGTGCTCTGACTGATGATATGTGTGCCTGGATGATCGGGGAATGGGAAGGCTGGACACAGTCGCCGATGGGAAAGGCACAGGAATGGGACAAGTTCGAGTGGAGCTTGGATAACCAATTCGTGCTGATGTCTGCCACGAGCAAGACGACAGAGATGACCGAAGAGCAGAAGACGAAAGCCATGGAGGCCTATGCTATGTCGAAGGACGACGTCGAGAAGATGATGCAGATGACCTACAAAGGCATGGGTCCTCTCACCATAAACCCAGCAACGGGTGAATACATGGGGTATTGGTTTGACAATTGGCGAGGGGTGTACAAGGGGACGGGAAAGCGGGACGGGAACAAAGTGATTGTGACGTGGGAGGGGCCAATGGGGAAAGAGACGCGCACGACGGAAAAAGTCGACGATAACAAGATGGTGATCTCCATCGAATCAACGGACATGAAGGGGAATGCGACGAAAGCAACGACGGAGTTGACGAGAAAGAAAGTGGAGAGCAAGTAGGCTTTGTGTTATGTGGAGAACAAAGGCCGGTCCAAGGACCGGCCTTTGCTTTTTGAGTCATGGACGTGTCTGGACTCCAGCTCTCGTGAGTCACACTCTCGCAGAGCGGGTGACTTGCCCGGACATTCTCCAGTTATAGAACGGCACTATGGACTTGTAGAATAAATGTTCTCCTCACACGAGGCTCCTCCCGTGCCTGGTATCGTGTCCACACACTCCTCGTATTCTACCGTCGCTTTGATTATTAGTTGCAGGTCAAGCGCAATTTGCTGACCTGTGGGAACCGAATTACCAGTAACCTGGACGCTGAAGCTTGTATGATCGAGCGCTTGAATGTATGCCTTGAATTTGTCTTTCAGACCGTCGATAGCTGACTCAATAAGGGCATTGAGTCCGATGAATGGCGCGTCGACTCCCACGAGGGGGACAGTGACCGGGTCAAACATCTTTCCTGGGACCCTCGTCCCAAAAACGGTCGCGTAGACTGTCATAGCTGGAGCTTTGTTCTCTGACCTCTTAATGACTTTTAGCGATAGGCTTTCGATTTTGACATCAGTGATGTGAGCCTTCTTGGGGATATCGAGCTTGCCTAAGACGTCGTCCCTCGCTATGAACTGTTCTTGAGCAAAATTGCCATTCACACTACTAAGAGTGAAGACTGAAGTCTGATCTATTGTGGCAACAAAACGGAACAGCCGCTTTTCACACCCGAGGATGAACGGCAGGGTGAGTATGAGTATAGAAGTGACGAGCTTTCTCATGGTTTATGCCTCCTCAGTTTGAGGGGAGAAATCCGTACGGGTGTAAGCATCATGGACTTGCAGGAGTCGTGGAATCATCGCACTTGTCTCCTCCCGTGCCTTGTATCGTTTCCACACACTCCTCGTACTTGACCGTCCCCCTGACAACCAGCTGCAAGTCGAGGGCAACTTGCTGGGCCGCTGGGATAGATTGACCCCTCACATGGAAGGTAGTGACTCGATCGGAGTGCGATATGATGTATGTCTGCCAGAGGAATTTCAAGTTGGCGACAGGCTCCTCATTGACGGGAGCATTAAATGGCTCCTCGACTCCCGCGAGGTGGACAGTCTGGTCATAAGAGAGAGTGCCGTTGATATAAGAGTTAGAATTCGGGTCCGATATAAGGTAGTAACTGTTGACCATCACTGCCTGAGCTTGATTCTGCGGCCTCACTGTAACTCTTAGGAAGATGCTTTCGATGAGAACATCGGTGACGTGTGCCTTCGAAGGGATGTCTAGCTTGCCCTCGAGGTCGTTCATAGTTATTGAGTGTGCTTGGTCAAACTGGCCATTGGCGCTGCTAAGGCTAAAAAGTGAAGTCTGATCTACCGTGGCCACGAAATTGAACAGTCGCTTCTCGCACCCGAGGATGAACGGCAGGGTGAGTATGAGTATGGAAGCGACGAACTTTCTCATGGTTTATGTCTCCTCAGTTTGAGGGGAGAAATCCGTACGGGTGAAAGCATCATGGACTTGCAGGAGTTGTGGAATCATCGCACTTGTCTCCTCCCGTGCCTTGTATCGTATCCACACACTCCTCGTATTCTACTGTCGCTTTGATTATCAGTTGCAGGTCGAGCGCAACCCGTTTTCCTACGGGTGTTGACACGCCATAGACATCAATGTTGAAGTCTTTCTGATCAAGTGCTAGGATGTATCCCTTAAATTTGTCCTTCAGGCCATCGACAGCTGATTCAATGAGGGCATTAAGACCGATGAGTGGCACGTCAACCCCCACGAGGGGGACAGTCTTATGTGCAAACAACGACTTTGTGCTTATGTCACCTTTATTTATGTCAAAGGTGATCGCGGAGACGTCTAGGGCCGGAGCTTCGTTTTCAGGTCTCTTTATGACTTTCAGGGAGAGGCTTTCGATCTTAACATCAGTGACATGAGCTTTTTTGGGGATATCGAGGCTACCTAAGACGTCGTCTCTCGTTACTTTTTGAATTTCTTCAAAATCACCACGCTCACTACTGAGGGTGAAGACTGAGGTCTGATCAATTGTAGCAACAAAACGGAACAGCCGTTTTTCGCACCCGAGGATGAACGGCAGGGTAAGGATGAGGATGGAAGTGACGAACTTTCTCATGGTGTTTGGTTCCTCAGTTTGAGGGGGTGAACTCGGCTCAGTGAATGTCAGAAACCGAAACCAACGCCGGCACTGACGACGCTCTGGGATCCAAGATTGTAGTCTCCATGGATTTGAAGGATCGCGAGCTGGAGGGCTACTCCGACTGTGAATCGGACTGAATTCGCGCCATCTAGCTTGAATTTAACCTTGCTGCTGTCTGTATCTGAATCATAGGAAACGTCCACGCTTGATTTCTCGTATCCCGTTCCGCCATAAAGAGTAAGTATGCCAACGGGGTAGCTTGCCTGGGCTCCAATGAAGGTTGCCTTCGCTGCGAAGATATCACCGACGTCGAACTTCTGTATGAAAAAGCCTACCGACAAATCGAGAGGAAAGTCTATGAGATACTGGCTTATACTGTGTCGCACTCCTCCCCCAAGGAGTTTGACTGTGCCGACATCACTACTCACCTTCACTTCAACATAGCGAAGAGTCCCCTCTGTGCCGAGGATGGACCCAACTGTAAGCTGCGGGACAGCAAGCGGAAAGTTTTTGACGTTGAGGCCGCCTGGGAAAATGTATGCTGTTCCTCCCACTCCCGAGACCGAGACAGGATCCACACTTCCGAAAATCGTCGGTGCTTGAGTCGTCGTTGTCGGGTAGAACGGATCCTCAGTCGTGGCTGTGAATTTCTTCTTGTCGTCTGGGATCAATGCAGCCATCGCTTCGACGGTCAGGCACAGATGGAACCCCGCCGAGACTTTTGCGGTATGATAAAAGCCACTGTTGATGTTCGCGCCGAAAGCATCGGCGAGAGGCTCCAGATACCCCTTGCCGTTGTGTGAGCCGTATTTCGAGACGAGGTCATTGATTTTCTGTGCTTTTGTTGGAAACGTGAGCACGACAACGAGTAACACAGGGAGGATCAGCGGGAGTCGTTTCATCAGGGACTCCTTTCAGGTTGGTGGAGTGGTCGGTCGATTAGGGGAGCCTGATTCGACGTCCCGCAACATCGGAATGAAAACGATCAAGTGCAAGCGGAATCTTCAGAATACAATCCCTAAACGTCACGAGCCGGTATCTTGTACAGCATGGTGGGATCTCAAGCTGGTCTCAGAGGTTCTGCTTTTCCCAGCTTTAGGAAGTTGTTTGCCTGCATCTGGCTGGACTGGATGGTGCCAAGCCTCATCCATAATGAGGAGCAATTGATTGCGGGATTGCAAAACTCAGAAAGAGAATGTGGGTGTCGCTCTTTCGGTTCCTACTGATTCAAGATGGTTAGCGTTTCTCCGAAGCGACCAGGTTATCAAAGGAAGTCTGTGCGTCCGACCTCGTCCAAAGCCCAATCTTCCCCGGTTCTCTGAACGTGGCATCCTTCACATCGAGGAGTTTCTTGCCATCGAGGTAACACTCAATCCTGTCAGCGGTCACGGACACAGCCATCGTGCGCCAATCACCAACGTCTTTCACTGCAACACTCTGGAGATCCATGCTGTGACCGTTCTCTACCACACACACCTGGTAGGTCTTGTCCAGTGGGTTGAACCATGCGACATAATAGTTCTTATCGTCCCTAGCACGCCAGATCAGGCCGCCCCCTTGATCGATCTTCCCCGCGACAGCCTTTATCCGGACTGAGATATCCAAATGCGTGTACAGAGTATCCTCGTTCAAGCAGACATTGAAAGTGGACTGCGCGCTTCTCGCTCGCTGCGCCAGTACATGCAACCCAGAGGGGGCAGTGCTGTCGTTGACGATTCTCCACTCGCCCACCTTGCTCGTGAAGCCCTTCGGGGTTGATTCGACTCTGTCGTTCTCAAAATTCCACTCTCTTCTTTCTCCTTGGGAGAGAAGGGTTGTCGGCAGAAAAGCCAGAATAGCTCCAATGACAAGCTTTGTCATCTGGGCATTCTACTCCTTACTGTTGGCCATCGAAGTTCGAGAGACTTTGAACACTAATGCAATTCATGGATTTCCTCTTCTCCTTCATTTGATGGAGCCCATAGCTCTCTGGAGTCTCGCCCTGGAAACCCGGAAGTCATAAAGCGATTGGATGTATGTGATCCGCGCGTTGGAGAGGGTTACTTGGGCATCGGTGATTTCAATCGGACTGCCGGCTCCGTAGTTGTAGCGTCCCTGCGACAGCTTCAACGCTTCTTGGGCTTGTGCAACGAGCTTCCTCGATGCATCGATTCGTTGCGCTGATTCTTGCAGCGTAAGATACTGCTGCTGGACGTCGAGAACCACGGCCTGGATTGTCGCTTCGTCCGATGCTTTAGCGGCCTTGAGATCGGCGCTTGCCTGGTCGACCCCAGCAGCGATTGCCCACCCTTGGAAGATCGGAATGCTGAATGTCAACCCAACGTTCCAGCTGTTGAAGAGAGGTTGGTCGAGTGCATACCCGCGCCAGCTGTACCCGCCCGTCGCGCTGATCGCCGGAAGATGGCCGGCCTTAGCTGAAGTGACGAGTCCCTCGTTCGCCTCGACGCGTATGCGACTTGCGATGACTTCGGGCCGAGTTTGGAATGCCATCTCGAGCGCAGCCTGGAGTTCGACCTGTGTCTCTTCCGGGACTTCAAGGTTGTCCTCCAGAACGACATTCTCTTTCAGCTTTGTTCCGAGAGCATTCTCGAGCTGCACGCGCGCGATCTTCAGTCCGTTTTCTGCCGTGATCAGGCTAACATTCGCGTTGGCGACATCGACCTCCGCTTTCACGACATCAAATTCCGGGTTCTTCCCGACTTTGTAAAAAGCCTGTGCCTGCCTCAAATGCTCTTCAGTCTGTTTGACTGTCTCAATGCTCACATCTCGAACACGCTTTGCCTGAAGAAGTCCGAAGTAAGCCACGTGTGTGTTGAGCACCACATCCTGTTGTGCTGCCCTGTAATCTTGGCTGGACGCATCGGCAAAATCCGATGAGGATGATACGCGTCCAATGGTCTTGCCGAAATCGAAGAGCAATTGCTGGCCTTGAAACCCGACCGCATAGTTGTTGAATTCTCCGGGCCTTGCAATCGGGCCGACGAGGTACGTCCCGCCACTCTTCGTGGCTGAAGCCTGAAATGAGATCTGTGGGAAGTAGGCTGATCGGGCAAGGACAAAGGATGCTTCGGTAGCCTCGAAGTTCCCCTCTGCAACGTGAATCTGGGGATTGTTCTTTATTGCAATGTCGACGCACTGCTCAAGCGTTAGGGTGTCAGATTGAGCAAAGCATATGGACACCAACGATAAATACAGAAACAGGAAACTAAGCCGATGCATAGCGAACCTCTCAGGATTATTGATTGCTGAATAAACTCGCAGGTGATATGTCAACTTCTTCTGCAATGACATTCATCACTTCAACGCTCAGGTCTGAAATTCGGTTCTGTCACGAAGACAGGGAGATTTCCACTGAACGATTTGACGATCTGTCGAGCAGATAGTTCATTCTGAAAAAGACCGAACACTGCAGAGCCGCTGCCCGACATCAGAGCAAAATCGGCGCCGCCAGTGTACAACGCCTTCTTCGTTCTTCTCACAGCCTCGTGAGTTCGGAAGACGAGTTCCTCGAAATCGTTCTTGAGTTTGTCAACCCAGATGCTCGGTCGGTCAACATTCTCGACGAGCAGCTTCTTCAGATCAACAGGTTCTCGCCGCTGCTTGGGAGCGAAGTGTTCGTACGCCCACTTCGAAGAGATATGAATGTTGGGGTAGACAACGACGATCCAGTAGGGCAAGGAGAGATCGAAATACTCGAGCACATCGCCTCTTCCCGCGGCGAAAGCAGTCCCCGAGCACAAGAAGTACGGAACGTCGCTTCCCAGCGAGAGAGCCATTTCTCGTAGGCGCTCTTGCGTGAACTTCAGATTCCAGAATCTTGGGAGTTCGCGTAGGACGAGGGCTGCATCGCTGCTCCCGCCGCCAAGTCCGGCGCCTGTAGGAATCCTCTTGTCGATGTGGATCTTCACTCCGCTCGTGACATTCGCCTCCTTGCGGATTGCATCGGCGGCTTTCCAGCAGAGATTTGATTCGTCGACGGGAAGGTTGGGGTCCGAAGACTCGATCACAATCTCGTGCCCGCAGGCCTCGAGCTCGATCGTGTCGAACAGATTGACAGGATAGAATACCGTTTCGATGTCATGGTATCCGTCTTCTCGCTTTCCGATGATTTGAAGACCGAGGTTTATTTTGGCGTAGGCCCTAGGCATGCTTTTGTAGGTTGTGCAATTAAGTCCTCAAAAAATACAAGATTGCGCACTGAGAGTCAAGGAAACGCCTTTGGTCGCGGTTCTTTGACACTGTCTCTTTTTTTCCGTATTATCTAGCTGAATTTGAAAGACTTCCCGTGCATTTGGCGGTGGAATATCTCAGCCACCTCAAGATTCTCGGCTGCCTGGAAAATCCCCTGTGAAAAAGATCCGCATTCATGATGTCAGCATCGGAGGTGGGAGCCCACTCGTTTTAATCGCCGGCCCATGCGTCGTGGAAGGCAGAGAGATCACTCTGCGCACGGCAGAGCGGATAAGGCTGATCACCACGAAGAATTCCCTCTCGTTCATTTTTAAATCCTCATACAAGAAGGCCAACCGCACAAGTGTGTCATCCTTCATTGGTATCGGGATGGAGAAGGCATTGAAGATCCTTGCTGAAGTGAAGCGCGAGCTTGAAGTCCCGATCCTCACCGACATCCATTCGGAGGGAGAGGCAGAGATTGCTGCCGAGGTCGCTGACGTGCTTCAGATCCCGGCGTTCCTCTGTCGACAAACAGAGCTTCTCCAAGCTGCTGGCCGGACAGGCAGGGTCGTCAACATCAAGAAGGGGCAGTTCATGGCGCCCGAGGACATGCGTCTTCAGGCAGAAAAGGTGGAGGCAGTGGGGAACAAGAAAGTCATGCTCACGGAAAGGGGTACTACGTTCGGTTATCACAATCTCGTTGTGGATATGCGTTCATTGACGATCATGCGCGGGCTTGGGTATCCAGTTGTCTTTGACGTGACTCATTCGGTGCAACTCCCGGGAGGAGAAAAGGACAGATCGGGCGGACGGCCTGAGTTCATCTTTCCGCTCGCACGAGCCGGTGTCGCGGCGGGTTGTGATGCGTTGTTTGTCGAGACGCACCCAAACCCCGAGCGCGCGAAAAGCGACGCGAGTAGTCAGTTGCCGCTTGAGTTGTTGGGGAAGCTTGTCAAAGAGGTGAAAGAGATTGATCGGACGGTGAAGAAGCTTCATGAATAGAGAACTTCTCGAGAAGGCAAAGAGGATCAAGTTGATTATCCTCGACGTCGACGGTGTGTTGACTGACGGAGGCATCTGCTATGGAACGGACGGGAGTCGTGATATTGAAATAAAGACTTTCCATGCGCATGATGGGTTTGGGATATCGCGAGCTATCAACTTGGGAATTCACGTTGCGGTGATTACTGGTCGTCGCTCGAGAATTGTGCAACGTCGCGCGAAAGAACTGGGAATCAAAGATATCTTTCAGGGATCGGAGGATAAACTCCCTGCGTACATGAAGTTGAAGCGACGCTACCGTGTGACTGATGAACAAGTGGCCTGCATGGGCGATGATGTTCCAGACTTGGCCTTGTTGAATTGTGTCGGCTTAAGCGCTACGACAAAGGACGCTGTTCCTGAGGTCAGACGGTCCGTCGATTACGTGAGTTCGCTTGGAGGAGGTCAAGGAGCGGCAAGAGAGTTTATTGACTTGATACTTCGAGCACAGAAGAAAACCGGACGAACAATCCGAGCGGAGGACAAATGGGGAGGCGGATGAGTGCTGGCTGGCAGCAAGGCTTGCTCTTGTGCGTCCTCGCGGTGGTTTCTCTTCGCTGCGAAGATCGGGCCGTGGCTCCCGAGAGTGGTGACTACCTTTTGGTAGCTCAGAGCATCTCCTCTCGGCAATCTATTCTTGAGGGCGATCCTCGGTACATTCCTTCGGTCGTGTGCGTGGCAATGCCTTCCCCCTTCGTCACCTTCGACACTAGGACAAAATCACTCAAAATCTTTGGCCAATCTCCATTTGCCATTGATGATAAGCTGCAGTCGATTGTCTGGGTGACGAGTGACGGTCTTTTTCCCTCGAGAAGGGGAGGATGCGGCTGGGCTTATGCACTTCCGGCTACTCACGTCCCAGTTCAGGTCGACTCAAGCGTAGTCTTTGTGGGCAGCGAAGCCGACGGTGCCGCAATCTTTGTAGTAAGTGGACGACTGGCGAAGGTTGAAATCGAATCGGACCATCAGACGTATCTTAGAACTCAGCGCGGTGGAGGCTACTACCGGATTCCTCCCGACACGACTCAATATAGATTCGTTATTGAACAGGTCGACTCCCTGAAGATTCGCAATTATGGATGGTGTCCAAAGCGACTCGTATCTTTTGAAGGATCCTGGTATGGACTCAAGCATTGACAAAGGAAAAGAAGTCATTCGCATCGAGGCCTCAGCCGTTGCCGCACTCGAAGGGAAGATCGGGAAGGAGTTTTCAGATGCCGTCGATTTGATACTTCGGTGCAAAGGCAGAGCGATCGTGACAGGGATGGGGAAGTCAGGGCTTGTCGCGCGGAAGATAGTGGCAACGATGAACTCAACTGGGACTCCTGCTCTCTTTCTCCATCCATCAGATGCAGTCCACGGCGATTTCGGGATGGTGCGGGGTGAGGATGTCGTGGTCTGTATCTCGAAGAGCGGCGACACCGTCGAACTCCTCGAACTGTTGCCGATGTTCCAGCGGATAGGGGTTCCTGTGATTTCGTTCGTCGGCAACACAACCTCACCAATGGCGAGAAGCTCCGACATCGTGCTCGACGTTGGTGTGAAAGAAGAGGCGTGTCCCCACAATCTTACCCCAACGGCTTCGACGACCGCGATGCTCGTGATGGGCGACGCCCTCGCCATTGCACTCTTCGAGAAACGGGGCTTCTCAAAGGAACAATTTGCGCTCTTCCATCCGGGAGGGAGTCTTGGAAAGCGGTTACTTCTGAAGATTGATGAGCTGATGGTTTCGGGCAAGGATGTCCCGGTTGTGCGCAAGGACGTGTTCTTGAAGGACGCGATCCTCGAGATGACTTCAAAGCGACTCGGCGCCACGTGTGTTGTCGATGGAGACAGCAGATTGCTAGGAATCATCACGGATGGAGACTTGCGAAGACTTCTCCAGAAGACGACTGATGTTGCAAACCTCACTGCCGGTCAGGTGATGACGACTCAGCCGAAAACGTTCAAGCAGGGACTGCTCGCAGCTCTCGCGTTGGAGGAGATGGAGGCGTATAACATCACGCAGCTCATTGTCGTGGACGATCAGCAGCGTCCCGTCGGTATGGTTCATCTTCATGATCTTGTCAAAGCAGGCCTGGGAAACGATGCCGCGCCGTAGAACGCTTTCATTGAGCAGTCATCTCGGTGCCCTATGTCTCATTGTCGCTTTGATGTTGTGCGCGTGTGAGGAGAGGATTAAACCGTCCGTCCTCACCGACTTGAAGACCAAGGACCTCCCGTCGCATGAAAGCTGGAACACAACAATCACCTTTTCCGATTCAGGCAGAATCCAGGCGGTTCTGAAAGTGGGACATCTCGAGAAGTACGAGGAAGCACAGCGAACAGCGCTCGATGGGGGATTGCACGTCGATTTCTTTGACGAGAACGGACACCATACGTCCGTCCTCACAGCTATCAAGGGAACGGTCGACGACCGCACGCACGACCTTGAAGCGGTGGGGAATGTCGTCGTAGTCTCGGACAGCGGCTCGACTCTTCAGACAGAACAACTCCTCTGGAAGAATTCGATCCGGCGGGTCCACTCGGATCAATTTGTGAAAATCACATCTCCACGAGAAGAGATCCAGGGGCAAGGTCTCGATTCGGACCAGACTCTGAAGAACTACAGAATCTACCGAGTTACAGGTCAGACGAGACTGAAGGAATAGGCATCTTACTCGGCATGGTGTTCTATGAAAGCAGTTCTTTCGCTAGTCTTCTTTCTCCTGTTTGCCACGTTTCTGAATGGACAATCGAAGGAAGGAAAACCTATTAGGCTTAACCATGCGGATAGCCTTGTTGGAAGAGAAATTGATGGTGAAGCGGTGCGTGAAGTGATAGGAAACGTGGAGTTTGTTCAGGATAGTGTCATCGTGCGATGCGATCGAGCAGTCCACTATCCTAGCGCCAACCGCGCAGATTTGTACGGTCATGTCATCGTCATTCGTGACACCGTGACACTAACGGCTCCACGAGGAATCTATGATGGAAATAGAAGACAGGCATATGGCTACGATGGCGTCCGCTTGTGGAACAAACATGTTGTCCTGCTTGCGAAGGAAGGGGACTATCTTCTCGATGACAAGGTCGCACATTTCCGAGACAGCGTGAAGGTCATCGATTCCACGACGACCATCACCGGGAACGAATTGACGTACTACGAGAACGAGCATAAATCGATCGTGATTGGAGACGTGAGAGTTTTCAACAGCAGGGACAATGCGACGATGTCTGGGGGTTGGCTCGAGCACCTCGACGACAAGAAGTACAGTAAAATGCTTCAGACCCCAAAGTTCGTGCAGGTCGATACATCTGCCACAGGGAACATCGATACCCTCGTGATTATTGCCAAGCAGATGGAGTCGTTCGAGGACAGCACTCGGCGGTTTCTTGGGACGGATAGCGTGCAGCTTGTCCGATCCGGATTGTCTGGAAAGTGCGCCATGGGTGTTTACTATCCGGACAAGGACGTCGTGGATCTTCGGAAAGAGCCGATCATATGGTACGAAGAGAATCAAGTCACCGGAGACTCTGTACACATCGAGTTGAAGAAGAGACGCTTGGATCGGGTCTTCGTGTACGGGGATGCATTTGCAGTCTCGCAAAGTGATTCAGTTCATCTCAATCGATTCGATCAGTTGACAAGTCAAAAAATGACGCTGTATTTCTTGAACGACAAGCTGGACCATATCGAAGCTGAGGAAACTGCGGTCAGCCTTTACTTCCTGTATGATCAGAACGAGCCAAACGGCGTGAACAAAGTCAGTGGCGACCGGGTTATCGTGTCTGGCCAGGGTGGTAAGGCGGAAAGCATCAAGGTGCAAGGAGGGACGGAAGGTCAGTACGTTCCGGAGAAGTTCGTTCATGGTTCGGAATCAAAGTATGACCTCCCTGGATTCAAGTGGCGAACGGACAGACCAAAACTCGGTAGAGATTTGAACATCGTGTCATTGCCCCTCGAGAACAACGAAAGAGCCAGAATTGGACGATAAGCAATCCACTTCATCGGATGACAACTCTATACGAGGAAGCCGGACAAACGCAGCTGTCGAGTCCGGACCGAGCGCATTGGCTGTGCCGGCTCAGATGGGGGAGAGCGTGCTGCGATCGGATGGGATCTACAAACGATACAAGAAGCGCTACGTGGTGAGGAATGTAAGTGTTGAGGTTAAACAAGGAGAGGTAGTCGGACTCCTCGGGCCAAACGGCGCAGGGAAGACGACCACGTTCTACATGATCGTGGGGATGATACGGCCAACCGAAGGGAGGGTTTTCTTTGATGGACAGGAGATTACGAGATTGCCAATGTACAAGCGGGCGCGACTGGGAATCGGATACCTCCCGCAAGAAGCCTCGATCTTTCGGCGTTTGACCGTGCGGGAAAACATCATGGCAGTGCTTCAAATGATGGAGCTTTCGGAGAAGGAGAGAAACGAGCGTTGTGATCGGTTGCTGACTGAGCTTGGTGTCGCCTCTGTCGCCAAGAGCAAAGCGTATGTCCTCTCGGGTGGAGAGCGGCGGCGAACTGAGATTGCACGGGCCCTTGCCTTCAATCCGAGATTCATCCTCCTTGATGAACCGTTTGCAGGCATTGACCCGATTGCAGTTGAGGACCTGATGAATATCGTCCACAGCCTGAAGAATCGAAACATTGGAGTGCTCGTGACTGACCACAATGTCCATGAGACATTGCATATCACCGACCGAGCGTACTTGCTGTTCGAGGGCGAGATACTGAAATCCGGGACATCGGAGTCCTTGGCAAACGACCCGGAGGCAAGAAAGCTGTACCTTGGAGAGCGTTTCAGGTTGGATCGGTACGAGTAGGGCTATCATTCAACGTGATTCAGAAGATCATCGACAGAGGTCTCTGACAGGGTGCTGAAGAACTGATGCTACGAATTGCCACGACCTTCAGGTCGTGGTTGAAGGTGTAGACAAGACCGAAGGGGCTTCAGCCCCGACGAAATAGGTTGCTTTTGATGGAAAGGGTTAAAACCCATCTTGGTTTTGCTGGGATTTCTTGCCCACGAGCTAAAGCTCGTGGCAATAGATATTCTTTTTCAACATCGTGGTAGACCATTTCGGGAGGGAGCTTCGAGGATAGTATGGTCGTCGTAATGGAAAAGAGGGCAACCGAGAAACAGATCGAGCATGTCATCAAAGCCCTGAACAATTTCGGCTTCGACGTGCATCGCTCGACTGGAGAAAGCCAGACCGTACTCGGTGCGATCGGGGTCAAACCCGAATTCGACATCCGCCAGGTACAGGTACTGCCCGGCGTCGCCGAGGTCTACCGCATCACGGAACCATTCAAGCTCGCCAGTCGGGCGTTCCACCGAGAGGATACGGTCATCGAATTTGGAAAATTAGGCGTCGGGGGGAAGAATGTCGTAGTGATGGCCGGACCTTGTTCGGTCGAGAGTCGCGAACAGATCTTCACCATTGCCAGATTCGTGAAGGAACATGGTGCAACCTTCCTGCGGGGCGGTGCGTTCAAACCCCGGACCTCTCCGTACTCCTTTCAGGGTTTAGGCGAGGAGGGATTGAAATTTCTACGCGAAGCGGCTGACAAGTATGAGCTGCTCGTCATCACGGAGGTCATGGACGCAAGCCAGATAGCTCTTGTGGAACAGTATACCGATGCACTCCAAATCGGTGCACGAAACATGCAGAATTTTGTCTTTCTCAAGGAACTTGGAAAGTCACGCAAGCCCGTCATGCTCAAGCGCGGCATGGCAGCAACGATCGAAGAGTGGCTGATGTCCGCGGAGTATATCCTCTCGGGCGGTAACAGGAAAGTCATCCTCTGCGAGCGGGGGATACGCACGTTTGAGACCGCGACGAGGAATACGATGGATATCAGTGCTATCCCCGTTGTTCATAAGAGAAGTCATTTGCCCGTCATCGCTGACCCGTCCCACGCCACGGGTATCCGTGACAAGGTGATTCCGATGGCTCGCGCTGCTGTCGCCGCTGGTGCAGACGGTATCATGGTGGAGGTGCATCACGATCCCGACCGTGCGCTCTCCGACGGTGCACAGTCCCTCTACCCGAAGCAATTCGCACAGTTGATGAACGAGATTCGCCTCATCGCCAAGGCCATCGGCCGCACCGTCGCCAATTGAAACCGATCAGAAGAGTTACCATAATTGGTGTAGGACTGATTGGGGGTTCACTCGCTCTCGTACTGAAGCGAAGGCGGCCATCCCTTACGATTGTCGGTTATGATCGTGCACCCGTGTTGACGAGGGCGTTGAAGCTCAACGCCATTGACGAAGCAGCAACTGATCTCCTCTCTGCCGTCATCCAATCTGATTGCCTCATCTTCGCAACTCCAATCTCCACTACCCTTGAAATGATTCGGAGGGTGGGGAAGTTCATTCCTCCCGACACAATCGTCTCTGACGTGTGTAGCACGAAGGTTGCGGTTATGGAGGTCGCGAAGCGGTGTTTCCCGAAGGAAGTGTTGTTCGTCGGTGGCCATCCGATGGCTGGCTCAGAACGGAGTGGTATCGACTCCGCTGATCCGCTGCTGTTTGAGAATGCTTACTACATTCTGTCTTCTCCGAGGTTCGCTCGAAGTGAGAAGAGGAAGAAGTCACAGCTCAAAGCCTTCGTCCGTCTCATCGAATCCACGGGTGCCCGCGTCGTATTCCTTGATCCCGCCATCCACGATCGTGTCGTGGCTTCTGTGAGTCACGTTCCGCAGCTTCTGGCCGTTGCGTTGATGAGTTTTGTCTCAAAACAGCAACGCAGTCCCTCGCTGCAGCTTGCGGCGGGAGGGTTTCGCGACTTGACTCGTGTCGCCTCCAGTCCGTTTGATATGTGGGCTGAGATACTGACCACGAACAGAAAAGAAGTCTCTCGCTCGCTGAAGAGGCTTCTCCATGAACTCGAAAGGTACAGAAGCATCATTGACTCAAAGCGGATCGAGAAGCTGGGAGGCGAATTCCTCAAGGCCCGGAAACTGCGCGATTCAATCCCGAAGGACATGAAGGGATTCCACCGTCCGCTGGTCGATGTATTCGTGTCCGTGGAAGACAAGCCTGGCGCAATGAGCAAAATATCAACGGCTTTGTACAGACATCGCATCAATATCAAGGACATCGAGCTTTTGAAGGTCAGAGAAGGTGAGACCGGGACATTTCGGCTCTCATTCGAAACCCAAAAGGCAGCGAACCAGGCCATCAACATTCTTCAGAAGACCGGCTACTCAGCTCGAAGGAGATAGGCGCTGTGCTCTCAACTATCCTTGACATCATCATCCGCTCGGCCGTCGTTTTCATCGTCGTTCTCGCCGGGCTCCGGTTGCTCGGAAAGCGGCACGTGGCACAGCTCTCCATCGTCGATCTGGTTCTCATTCTGCTTATCAGCAACGCGGTGCAGAATGCAATGGTCGGGCCTGATGTAACGCTTCTCGGTGGAATCGTTGCCGCAGTGACACTCCTTGTCCTCAGTTACGTGTTCACGCTGATCCTCTATCGCTCGCGGCGCGCAGAGAGGTTTTTTGAAGGAACCCCCACACTCCTCGTCCATAATGGGAAGGTTATCCCTCGACATTTGGATCAAGAGAAGATTACGGAAGAGGAACTCGAGCGCGTTATCCGCGAGCATGGGATCGAAGGCATCCATGACGTGAAGAACGCGATAATGGAAGCCGACGGCACTGTGAGCGTGATTCAGAAGACCGGTGGCGAGAAGCACATCGAGACATTCAAACACCGGAGGACGAAGTACCAGCAGAGGAAGATTTGAGCCGATGAATTCTGAAACGGCAACGGTTTATGAGGAGATCAAGAAGCTGCTCGCTTCACATGGTGTTGAATTCAGAGAAGTGCATCACGAGCCGACGAGGACTTCAGCCGAGTCCGCGAAGGCACGCGGAGAAGACCTCGCCATTGGGGGAAAAGCGATCTTGATGAAGGTCGGAGAGGAGTTTAAGTTGTTCGTGTTGAGTGCAGCGAAGAAGGTTGATTCTCAGAAAATCAAAGAGCATTTCGGAGAAAAGAAACTGCGGTTTGCAACTCCGGAAGAGTTGATGGATCTCACTGGACTCGTTCCTGGCGCAGTCCCACCGTTCGGCAAGCCCGTCACGCCTTTCGATTTGTACGTTGATGTGTCAATCACAGCCAACGAGAAGATCGCCTTCAATGCTGGTTCGCTGACGGATTCGATCATCATGGGGTGCAAGGATTACCTGCAGGTCGCCTCGCCTGAGGTCTTTGAGTTTGCGGCCTGATCTGTAACTGGAGCCCACCTTGAAGGTGGACTCCAGTTGTACACCAAGAGGTGAAGGGATATCCGACAGTGGCAATCATGCGTATCGCAGTCGTTCAAACGAACCCAATCTTTGGCGAAGTAGAATCGAACGTCCGAGCCGCACTTGCCCTTATGGAAAGTGTCGAGGCTGATCTCTACGTGCTGCCCGAGCTTTTCAACACGGGATACAATTTCATTGATGCTGAGGAAGTCCGGAAGCTGAGCGAGGAAGTTTCAGGATCAACGTTTCAGGCCATGGAGAAATTTGCTGCAGGCCGATCCGCCTATGTTGTTTATGGGTTTGCCGAGAGAGCCGATCGAATCTACAACTCCGCTACCCTTGTCGGACCGGGGGGGTTCGTGGGAGTGTATCGGAAGGTGCATCTCTTTGACCGGGAGAATCTCTTCTTTGCGCCGGGCAGTCTCGGTTTTCCAGTTTTCGATCTGCCTATTGGCAAAGTCGGAATGATGATCTGCTTTGATTGGATCTATCCCGAGAGTGCACGGACACTAGCGCTGAAGGGCACTCAACTCATAGCTCATCCATCGAACCTTGTCCTTCCTCACTGTCCGGACGCCATGGTGACGAGATGTCTTGAGAACCGAGTTTTTGCAGCGACCGCCAATCGGATCGGTCGCGAAGAGCGTGGCGGCGTTGACCTTCGGTACATCGGGAAGAGTGAAATCGTTTCTCCGAGCGGTAGGATCTTGAAGCGGCTAGGTGAGGACGAGCCGGGGATAGCAGTTGAGGAAGTCGAACTCGCAGAAGCGAGCGACAAGAGAATCAACGAGTTCAACGATCTTCTCGCTGATCGCAGGGTCGATCAGTATTAGCTAACTGGAGTCCACCTTAGAGATGGACTCCGGTTGTCCGAAAAGCCTTATGGAAATCCTTAGAATCGTAGTTGGTGTCTGTTTACTGATCTTCGGTCGAAAGCTCTTCTGGCTTCTGGTCGGTGCCATCGGGTTTCTCGCGGCACTCGGTCTCGCCTCTGAAGTGCTGCATTCTCAACCTCAGGCCGTGGCGATCATCGCAGCCCTCGTGATTGGTTTGCTAGGTGCTCTTCTGGCCATCTTTCTCCAAAAGGTTGCTATTGTGATTGCTGGTATGGTGGCGGGAGGATATTCAACACTCCTCCTCATGAATTGGTTCGGGGCAGGCTCTGCACACTTTCCATGGATACCTGTCATCATCGGGGCAATCGTTGGCGCTCTGCTCATGGCAATGCTATTCGAGTGGGCGCTGATTCTGCTTTCCTCAGTGACTGGCGCGTACCTCATCGCGCAAGTGGTTGATGGGGGGTTCACCGCCAGTCTCGCGCTGTTTGCCGTGCTCTCGATTGTAGGGATAATCGTCCAGGCCAAGTCACGAAAAGGCAGACGGCACAAGAAGAAGGAAGAGTGACAGGAACTTTGAAACTTCCGCGTGCGTTCAAGTGACAGAAGAGCGGTCACGACTAAGAACCGATGGTGGAGAAGATGAAAAGAGTTGTTCTTGTGGTGTTGTTTCTGTCTTCTGTCTGCTTCTCTCAGAAAGGAAAGCAAATGCCTCAGATCGAGAAAGCAACGTTCGGGGCCGGATGCTTCTGGTGTGTCGAAGCAGTGTTTGAACGACTTCCTGGAGTTCAATCAGTGGTAGCTGGATACGCGGGCGGCACGACACCGAATCCGACCTACGAACAAGTTTGTACGGACACGACAGGTCACGCCGAGGTTGCTCAAATCACGTTTGACCCATCAAAGATCAGCTACGAGAAACTTCTTGAAGTCTTCTGGAAGGCTCACGACCCGACCACGCTAAACCGACAGGGAGCGGATGCAGGCACTCAATACCGCTCAGCGATCTTTTACCACGATGAGAAACAGAAGGTTGCTGCAGAGAAATCGAAACAGGAGGCGCAGGAGAACTTTTCTGACCCAATTGTCACAGAAATCAAACCCCTGACTGCCTTCTACAAGGCGGAGAATTATCATCAGGAGTACTTCAACAAGAATCAGAACGCGCCGTACTGCAGGCTTGTCATCAAGCCGAAGCTAGAGAAGTTGCACCTGAAGTGACATTCCCCGTCTCTGCCATAACAAAGCTCAGACTCGTCGGATACTAAGCAATTCGATTCAAAGAGGATTGGGTCACTACTTTGCCCTGCGTCTAGTCTGCTTCCCTACCTTCTGTGACCTTCCGGCAAGTTTCTTCTTCTTAAGCCTCACAAGTTCCACCCCTTTTTGGGCGATATGTTCGGCGCTCACCTCAAATTCCTTGATCAATTCCCACGGTGCACCCGAGTCGCCGAATCTGTCCTTCACTCCGATTGCTCCTGTGATTACGGGATACCCATAGAGTTCTTCACTTGATGTGAGGACTCCACTCACGCGCCAGGCAAGGGCTCCAATCTGATGCTCCTCAGCGGTGATAACGACTCCGGTCTCCATTGCCGTACGGAGGATCGTCTGTTCATCGAGGGGTTTCAGTGTGTGCAAGTTGATCACTCGGGTTTCGTATCTGAAGTCCTTCTTCAGAATATACGCAGCACGCATGGCTTCAGGTACCATCGGGCCGCAGGCGATGATCGAGAGGTCTTCATTCTCATTTTCATACTTGGAGGCAAGGGCTGTCTCAAAGGCGTCGGCGAAGTTCTCGGCTTCCTTGCGGAAGCGGATGACATTCGCCTTTCCAAAGACAAACGGTGTACTTTCGGTCGTCACGATTGGCGTTGCCTCACGCGCAAAGCGGATGTACTTCGGACCCACGTGTTTCAGAAGCAAGTAATCCGTGGCCTTCTTCGTCTCTACTACATCGCATGGGACGACCGCGACCATGTTCGGCAGGCCGCAGACCGCGAACAAATCCTCAAGCGCTTGGTGCGTTGCACCGTCGGGACCGACAGACACTCCGCCGTGCGCGCCAGCAATAAATACGTTGAAGTTGCCGTAGCAGACCGAGACTCTGAGCTGGTCGAGATTCCGTGCCGCAGCAAAAGTCCCGTAGGTTCCAAACACGGGAAGCTTTCCTTCCTTGGCGAGGGCTGCTGCCGCAGTTGTTGCGGATTGCTCAGCGATTCCCATGCTGATCCAGCGTTTTATCCTTTCGGGTTTGCCATGGTAGAAGTCACTTATTGTTATCGACCCTGAGATGTCCAAGCCGAGAGCGACAACACGCTCGTCATCACCATTCTGTGCGAGAGATTGGCCAAAACCTTTCCGCGTTGGTTCCATCCTCACTTTCATCGTCTCAGACTTGTTCCACCAATAATCACGACGGAACTTCGGCATCTTTGCCTCGAGTTTCCGGTCGACTTTGTCCTGATACTTTTTCGCACGATCGAGGAGTTGCTCGTAGGGGATCTTCTCTGTGAGCCCAAGCTCCTGCAATCCCTTCACCATCTCATCACGGTTCGGCGCCTTGCCGTGCCAGCTAGGCACGTTTTCCATGAAACTTACTCCTTTACCCTTTACCGTGTCGGCGATGATCACCACCGGTTTGCCCAATCCCTCTTTCGCTCTGCCGAGTGAAAGGAGGATTTGTCTCATGTCGTGACCGTCGATCTGAATGACTTCCCAGCCAAAGCTTCGGTACTTTTCTGGCAGCGGCTCAATGTTCATCACCTCCGAAATGGGGCCATCAATCTGCAGCTTATTGTTGTCGACAATACCGATGAGGTTATCGAGATGATAGTGAGCAGCCTCCATAGCCGCCTCCCAGATTTGCCCTTCCTGCTGCTCACCGTCTCCCATGATGCAGAACGTCCGGAAGTTCTTGCCGTTGAGTTTAGCTGCGAGGCAGATTCCGACCGACAGACTCAGGCCCTGGCCGAGGGAACCCGTCGATGCCTCGATGCCCGGAAGTTTGGGCCAATGAGGATGACCTTGGAATGGAGACCAGAGCTTCCGCAAAAGAACGACATCTTCGACGGGAAAGAAGCCAGCGAATGCAAGTCCCAGGTAAAGACTTGGGGCCTTGTGGCCAGTTGACCAAATGATTCTGTCTCTGTCTTCCCAGCGGGGGTTCTTCGGATCGTGGTCAGCAATCTTGAGGTACAACGCCGACACGAGATCCATAATCGAGAGCGTTCCGCCCGCATGGCCCGAGCCCGCTGCGCAGAGTGATACGAGGTCGTAGCCACGCATCAGCTTTGCAGCTTCAATGAGTTCGGTGGCAGAGTAGTCTCTGATTAACGTTCGGGTTGATGAATCAATGAGTGCCATGACGATGATCTTCCTGTTTGAAACACGTTGAACAACTCTTGCTTGACCTTCACGATTCCAATCTCTCCATTACTCTTCCTTCGCTCGCATCGAATCCCAGATCAAATACGACGCCAGCAGAAGAAACACAACGAGGGCGACGATCTCGGCGGAATGCGTCTCCTGCCAGGCAGAATTCAAGAGGTCGATTCCGGCAAACTTCAAAAATGCACCGAACACACCGAAGAGGGAGCCGCCTGCAATGAATCCGGATGCAATCAACGTGCCCCGCGAGAGGCGGGCGCTATTCAGCTTCTCGCTCTTCGTGCGGGAAGAAACAAACCAGGCAACCAGACCACCGGCAAGGAGAGGCGTGTTCAACTCCTGAGGGATATACATCCCAAGAGCGAATGCGAGCGGCGGCACCTTGATCATGGTGAGGAGCAAGGCGATGACTGCACCCACGAGGTACAGCATCCACGGCGCCCCGACGTTCGACATGAGCGGCTGGATGACCGCTGCCATCGCATTTGCCTGCGGAGCAACCAGAGCTTTTGGACCTTTGAATCCATATGTATCATTGAGAATCAGGATGACAACTCCGACTGTAGCTGCCGAAACGAGCGTACCTGAGAACTTCCACGTTTCCTGCTTCTTTGGTGTTGAGCCGAGCCAGTAGCCGACTTTTAGGTCCGTGATAAACGATCCTGCTACCGACAGTGCTGTGCAGACGACGCCGCCGATGATAAGGGCGCTCAGCATTCCGGAGGCCCCAGTCAGTCCCATCCCAACTAGTACAACCGATGAAAGAATCAGTGTCATGAGTGTCATGCCGGAGACGGGATTTGTCCCGACGATCGCAGTGGCATTGGCCGCGACTGTGGTGAACAGAAATGAGATAATGACGACGAGGAGGAGTCCCGCCAAAGCATGCCAGAAGTTGAAAACAACTCCGCCCATGAAGAAAACAAAGATGAGCAGTCCCGTAAGGAGAATGAGAAGCATCACGAAAGGCATTCGGATGTCCGTTTGCCATCTCGTCATCGCAGCTTCGACCTTCTTCTTGGGAAGGATCTCGTGATAAGCAAGGGAAAAGGCGCCTGCGATGATTCTCGACGATCGAATGATCCCAATGATTCCCGCCATCGCGATTCCGCCGATCCCGATCTGGCGTACGTACTGCCTGAAGATCTCTTCCGCACTCATGGCGGAGATCAGCTTTGTTGCGGTGGCTCCGAGCGGGACAGCAAGGTTCTGTCCAATCTCGTTAAACAGCGGAATGAGAACGAACCACGAAAGAAAAGAGCCAGCGCAGATGATGGCTGCATATTTCAGTCCTATGATATAACCTAGGCCGAATATCATGGAAAGGACGTCCACCTTGAAAACAATCTTTACCCTGTCTGCCAGCGCTTGGCCGACTGAGAGAATGCGCGAGCTGACGACCTCAGGCCACCAACCCACCGAAGTGGCAATGAAGTCATAAATGCCACCGATTATCCCGCTGACTACGAGAACAAGTGCCTGTCTCCCACCTTTTTCTCCGGCCATGAGTATTTCCGTTGTCGCCGTCGCTTCAGGAAACGGTAATTTCCCGTGCATATCTTTCACGAAGTACTTCCTAAAAGGAATCATGAACAGGATGCCAAGGAATCCGCCGAACAATGAGGCGAGGAACGTATGAAAAAAACTCGCCGGCAGGTTCAGGATATAAAGTGCCGGAATTGTGAAGATTGCGCCAGCGACCACAGCTCCAGACGTGGAGCCGATCGATTGAATGATCACATTTTGCCCCAGCCCATCTTTCCTGCGGGCGAGGCTCGTAACTCCCACGGCAAGGATTGCTATAGGAATCGCCGCTTCAAACACCTGTCCGATTTTGAGGCCAGAATATGCCGCTGCCGCGGAGAAGAGTAATGCCATCACGAGTCCCCAGCCGACAGACCAGCCCGTTACTTCGGGATAGCTTTGATCCGGCGCCATGACAGGGCGATACTCTTCACCTTGTTTCAATTCTTTGTATGCATTCTCCGGGAGGACTTTGTTTTGTGATTCAACTTCCATAGAATCATTTTCCTTTCGAGTAAGAGAGGATTACATGTCAGCAGGGCGCTAAGTTCGACTCTTCTCAACCCAGATCTGGATCAGGTTCAAAACGGTTTCAACGGACTTTTCCATGCCGTAGACTGAAACCCACTCAGTCCGGCTGTGGTAGTTCGCACCCCCCGTAAATATGTTCGGCGTTGGCAAGCCTGCGGCGGTGAGTCTCGAACCATCTGTGCCCCCACGAATGGGAACCCACTTGGGCTTGAGGTCCGACCGTTCCGTGGCCTCCCACAAGTAATCGAGGACACGGGGATCTCTCTCCACGCCTTCTCTCATGTTACGATACGATTCGACGATCTTAAGTTCTATCTTCGCCTTCGGGTGCATTGGCTGCACTTCGGCGAGGATCTTCTCCAGCCGTTCCTTCAGTACATCGAGCCCCTCTGTCTTGAAGTCGCGGAAGAGGATCTTCACGGATGACTTCCCCACGCCTCCTTGCAGGACATACGGATGGATGTACGGCTCATATCCCTCCGTCGTTTCCGGCGCCATGTCTTTCGGGAGTCGGGTGATGATATCCGATATCACCCGAATTGAATTGACCATGATATTCTTTGCAGTCCCTGGGTGGATATCGCGTCCTTGGACCATGACGATTGCGGTGTTGGCACTGAAAGTTTCTTTGTTGAGCTCACCAGTCACGTCGCCATCCACTGTGTACGCGAACTTTGCACCAAACTCCTGCAGATTAAAGAACTTCGTTCCTGTGCCGACTTCTTCGTCAGGCGTGAACGCGATCTTAATATCACCGCGCGGGATTCTCCCATCGCTCATGAGCGTCTGGACGGCTGTCATGATGATTGCGAGTCCGGCCTTGTCATCCGCGCCGAGGAGCGTCGTCCCGTCAGTCGTTACCAGAGTTTTGCCGATGTTGTCTGCAAGATGTGGATTCTCCGACACCCGTATGACAACTGAATTGTCTCCCGGGAGAACGATATCACCTCCCCCGTAATCTTTGATAATTTGCGGCTTCACGTTTGCACCGCTTACTTCCGGCGAGGTGTCGACATGCGAGATGAACCCGATTGGCGGCACCTTGTCAAACGCCTTGTCCGACCGAGCGAGGTTGCTCGGTATCGTCGCCGTCACATAGCCGTACTTGTCGATCTGGACTTCTGGAACGCCGAGGTCCTTGAGTTCCTTGGCGAGCAGCTTCAGAAGATTCCATTGTTTCTCCGTGCTGGGATAGGCGGTCGAGTCTTCCACGGACTGTGTGTCGATGACCACATACCTGAGTAGTTTGTCGAGGACTGTCTCATTCATAGTTCTATCCTTCGATGAAAGTGAGATTCAAACGGGATTGAAAAACAAAGGCAGTTAAAACCATGTTGGTGAAACCGATCCCGGAAACTGGCGGAATTCTGGACGACGAGAGGGGCGGGCAGGGGCTCTTGGATTTCCCAAAGCGAATGAGGGAGGTGCAAGAATAGAGGTCCCCCTTATTGACTAAGGAGAGGAGGGTTGTGCATCGATGGGGAATCTCCAAGATCCATTTTAGTCTGATTTGCTTGGGTTGTCGGTTGGGCTCGTCTTCCCCTCAGTTTTCTCTTTCTTCTTCGTTGACTTCTTCTCTGCGTCCTTGCCGCTCTTCTTGTAATCCGTGACGTAGAAGCCTTCTCCTTTGAAAATAAGTCCAGCGCCTCCTCCGATGACTCGGGTCAGGGCTTTCTGGTGGCAGACAGGGCACTGCGTGAGGGAAGCGGCAGTCATTGTCTTGAAATCCTCAAATTCGTGGCCACAATTCTTGCAGCGATACCCATATGTCGGCATACACCCTCCCTGCTTCTGATTCTTCTTCTGGTTTCTACGTCCCAATGTAAAAAAAACGTCTTCGAGATGCAATTCAAGCGGTTTGCTTCTGTTTCAAGAGAATTGTGAAAAACTCAATTATGAAACATGGCGGCGCCGAATTGATTTGTTTTCGACCTCTGCTTTTGCTACTTTTTGTGAGATCGACTGGTCAGGAACTGAATCCTCGTCGATGGATGGCTCGGTTCCCCTTGCTCAGCATTCATGGTGTGAGCGAAAGACCTGAATGTGGCCCGGAGGGCGATTGACCTTCCGGATCTGCAGTAACTCATCCTTGAGATGAAAGGCCTTGCTTCTTTATCAATTTCTCCGACATTATCAGACTAATAAAAGAGCTGGGCGGCAGGTCTACAAGAAACCAAGAAAACAATGGCGATTGTGTGAGCCGCAAGTGGCATTGATTGTGACTTCTTTTCACCCATGACCGAGTCCCTGGCCAACCCCAATCAAGGATACTCATGCAAATCGACATCGTCGATCTAGTCATCATCCTTGTGTACTTTGCGGTCGTTATTACTCTCGGAATAATGGTCTCAAAGAGAGCTATCAAGAGTCTCAGCTCGTATTTCCTCGGCAGCAATACATTGCCGTGGTGGATGTTAGGGGTGTCCGATGCCTCAGGGATGTACGATATAACGGGAACGATGTGGTTGGTGTATGTTCTGTTTGTGTATGGGTTCAAAAGTATCTGGTTACCATGGATCTGGCCAACGTTCAACCAGGTTTTTCTCTTTGCCTACCTCTCCATCTGGCTTCGTAAGTCAAAGGTTATGACAGGAGCTCAGTGGATTGAAACACGCTTTGGCAAAAGCAGAGGCGCGAATCTCTCACACATCAGCGTTGTTATTTTTGCTCTCGTCAGTGTAATTGGATTCATAGCCTATGCGTTCAAAGGTATCGGGAAATTTGCGGCTGTCTTCTTTCCATGGCACATATCCCCGAACGTGTATGCACTCATCCTGATGTCCTTGACGGCAGTTTATGCTGCCAAGGGAGGGATGTTCAGCGTAGTGATCACGGAGTTTCTTCAGTTCATTGTGCTAACGGTCGCATCGATCGCGATCGGCATCCTCGCTATTAACGAGATCTCTCCAGGCCAACTCCATCAATTTATTCCCGAAGGTTGGTCAACTCCTTTCTTTGGATGGCATCTGAATCTAAACTGGACGGGATTAATCGATGCTGTGAACACCAAAATAGCGCAGGACGGTTATGGTCTCTTCGGGTTCATTTTCATGATGCTGCTGTTCCAGGGGATTCTCAAGAGCGCGGCTGGGCCTGCGCCAAACTATGATATGCAGCGCGTGCTTGCTACACGGTCGCCAAAAGATGCAGCAAAGATGAATTGGTTTGTGAACGTCGTTCTTATCTTCCCACGTTATATGTTGATTTCGGGAATCACGGTTCTGGCGCTGGTATATTTCTCGCCTCAATTGAAAACCATGGGCAACAACATCGACTTCGAGATGATTCTCCCCTATATCATAAAGAACCTCTTGCCTGTGGGAGTAGTCGGCTTATTGCTCTCGGGCCTGATAGCAGCGTTTATGTCGAATTACGCCGCGACAATCAATGCTGCACCTGCTTATGTTGTGAATGACATCTACAAACGTTTCATCAATCCCCATGCGGAAGAGAAAGTATATGTCCGTCTGAGTATTATCACAACGGTAGCGTTTGTTATTGTGGGCTTCGCATTCGGGTTCATGGTGGAATCGATCAACCAGGTAACTCTTTGGATCGTCAGTGCACTGTATGGCGGATACACGGCATCCAATGTCTTGAAATGGTATTGGTGGCGTCTCAACGGCCATGGATATTTCTGGGGAATGATATCCGGCATTGCCGGCTCGATGATCATTCCGTCAACTTTTCCATCCCTTCCTCCTATTCTGGCATTCCCACCAGTGCTCGGTATCTCATTGATCGGTTGTATCCTTGGCAGCCTGTTGACAAAGCCGGAACCCGATGAAGTGCTGATGAGGTTTTATATGCAAGTCCACCCATGGGGCTTTTGGAAGCCAATCATCAAGAAAGTGCACGCCTACTATCCCTCGTTCGAACCAAACCGCAACTTCAGACGTGACCTCTTCAATGTCATCGTTGGGATAGTCTGGCAGGTATCTTTGGTTATCTTGCCGATTGCTCTCGTGACACAAGAATACAAGCTGCTCGTTGGCATTGTTCCGAGCATCATCATTACGTCAGTCATTTTGAAATTCTCGTGGTGGAACAAGCTTGATGAACTCAGCAAAGAGACGCTCCCAGCCGATTTTGACCAACGCGTCATCCAACGTATTCCATCCTCCAAAGGAGGAGCTGCCCCGGATGTCAGCGCAGAAGGGGCGGTCATTTATTCGAAATAAGCAGACTTTATCCTGCCCATTTCTCATATCGTGACAGGGACATTAATGTCAAAGAAAGAATTCAACAGGAAAGTACAGCAACTTCTTGCCGAACATGAAAGACTCATCAGGAGGAAGAATGTGAAGAGCAAGAAGAGCAACGGTGTTTACTATCGTTACCTCAATCCAGTAGTGACCGCTGAACACACCCCGATCTTCTGGCGATATGACTTGAGCTACGAAACGAATCCGCACCTCATGGAACGCATAGGAGTGAATGCCACGTTCAACCCGGGCGCCATCGAGCTTAATGGCAAAATCCTTCTTGCGGTGCGTGTGGAGAGCGTCGATCGGAAATCGTTCTTCGCAATTGCTGAGTCTCCAAACGGGATTGACAATTTCCGGTTCTCGGATTATCCGATTCAGATGCCGGGGACAGATGATCCTGACGTTAACGTGTACGATATGAGGTTGATAAAGCACGAAGACGGATGGATCTACGGTCTGTTTTGCACGGAGCGCAAGGATCCGGCAGTATCACGAACCGACACATCGTCGGCAATCGCTCAATGTGGTGTGGCCAGGACGAAGGATCCCAAAACGTGGGAGCGATTGGACGACATCGAGACGCGCTCGCCTCAGCAGCGCAATGTGGTTCTTCATCCAGAGTTCGTCGATGGAAAGTATGCTTTCTACACGCGGCCTCAGGACGGGTTCATCGAGGCGGGTTCTGGTGGTGGCATTGGGTGGGGACTATCAGGTAGCATTAAGCACGCAGTCATCAATGAGGAAACCATCGTTGACGACAGGGTCTATCACACGATCAAAGAAGTGAAGAACGGTCTTGGGCCCGCTCCCCTGAAGACAGAAAAAGGATGGCTTCAGCTTGCCCACGGTGTGAGGAACACAGCCGCCGGGCTGCGGTACGTTCTTTATCTGTTCCTGGCTGATCTCAAGCAACCGAACAAGGTCATTGCGCGGCCGGGCGGGTACTTTCTCGCACCGGAAGGTGAGGAGCGGGTCGGCGACGTCTCGAATGTCGTGTTCAGTTGCGGATGGGTTATGAGGAGAAACGGCGATGTGCTTATCTACTACGCTTCGTCCGATACAAGGATACACGTCGCCACCTCGACGGTGGATCGTCTGCTGGACTACGTCTTGTATACCCCGGAAGATGGATTGCGAAGCGCCGCGTCCGTCGAGCAGCGAGTAGATCTCATCGAGCGCAATCTGAAGGTCCTCAGGAAAAAGACCAGGCCTTGAGGATTTCGTTACCGATCTTTGGAAGCGATCGGTGACCCCTCCTCTCCAATCTTCATCATGTTCCTCGCGTGCTCGGTGATGATCCGTAGCGTAGATGTGTCTGAGATGAAGATCGAATTCCGCCCCTGCGGTTCCTGTGGCGGGTCGCCGACGAAGGAATCGCCCTTCTGCCACATTCCATCCTGATGTCGAGCACGTCCCTCGCCTCCCCAAGCCCAGAAGTTCGACCCAGCAATAGGTGCCCCGGCTCGCGCGGAATCTTCGAGTGTCTGAAGGATCAGCTTGTAGTACTGATCTCGTGCCGTCGTTGGAGTCCCGGGAAGAAACTCTCCGCCGTTCCGCCCTAGTCCGAATTCGTCCATCACAATCGGCTTGCCGAGCGTCCGTGCCAGCGCCATATGTCGGTTGAAGTATGCGACAGCTTTCGTTTCGGTGGGCGGCAATGTTTCTTCCCAGCGTTTTGGATCGAACCATCCCCAGTTGAGCGGCCAAAGATGGAGATTGAGATAATCTATCTGCGGTGTTTGATACGCCCTGAGGAAGTACTCTTCCGATAGTAATGTCCCAACAGTACCTTCACTTCCCGCATTGACCAGGTGATTACTATCGAGCGAGTGAATAAAAGCCGCCGTCTCATCGATCCATCGGTAGAATGCCGGAAGATTCTTTACCCCCGGGTCGTCGCGGCCTGGTCTCGGTTCATTCACGAGTTGCCAGGACATGATTGTCGGATCCTCAGAGTACAGTCTGCCGTTGACGGTATTCCTTCTCGTGACGATTAAGCGGACATAATTCCTGTACAGTTCCATCGCTTTCGGTTTCCAGTAGAACGTCGCCGAGAAGTCCATGAATGCAGCCCACCCCTGGGCTTTATTCTCAGGATCAACAGTGCTGTCTCCCGTCCAGACATTATACTGGGAGAATCCACCCGACCATTCCCAATAGTTACCAAGATACAGCACGGCGTGCATGTGCCGTTTTGCCATTTCGGCGAGAACGAAATCGAGACCCTGGAGGAGAGAATCGTCGACGACGCCGGGGGCACGCTGGATCGCAGGTCTCACTGAGCGCCGTATGGCCGACTCTTCCGACGCAGCGAGTATCCGGAGATTCTCAATGTTGTGGGTTTTCAATGAATCCAGCTCCCGAAGAAGCCGGGGTCGATCTCCAGTCGGGCCGGGTGAACCAAGGTAACAGCCGTACCACATGTTTGTCCCAGCATAATAGTATGGCGCACCGTTGAGGACGAATTGTGTACCGCGGACCCTGATGAAGTCCTCGCGTTCATGAAGCAGGGAGATGAAAGAACACGAAGACAAGAAGAGTGAAAAAACACCGATTGCACAAGAAAGCCACGTTCTCTGCGACCTCATAGGTCGTCCTTGTTTGTGTTCATGGGATAGTGGGTGTCCGAAATTTTCTCGGGATTCGGCGCGGGCGATCTCGTATCTCCGGCCACTCAGCATGTCTTGACGGATGTGAACCGCATCATCGCCACTCGGGGTGACAATATACGAATTATCCACAAACGATGCCATGAAGAACAGTTGTGCCGAAGAAGATCATGTGGTTCACTGTTGAAGACGAGCCTATTCTGTGTTATATTGGAGCTACTCAGTGCCGGCCAGCAGGAGCTTTGCCAGCAAATCAGTGTGCAGGAAACCATCCTTTCAAACATATTCCTACTACTCACATGAACACCTACCATTCTCTGCAAAGGGCCATTGTGCTCTGTCTCACTTTCGGTTTGCCTTTCTTTTCAGCATCAGCGATTTGCCAGCAAGGAGTGTTTCGTTTAGCACCCGTGATTGCAGATAGCATGGTTTTGCAGCAACAGAACAATGTGCCACTCTGGGGACGAGGAACGCCGGGGACGGAAGTCAGGCTTCAGACAACTTGGGGAGTGACAGTCGCAGGTCACGTCAATCCGGACAGCACCTGGATGTTGAAGCTGCGCACGCCCAAGGCTGGCGGTCCTTACCAGCTCGAGTTCAGACACGACGGCACGGCGCTGGCGATCAAGAACGTTCTTGTCGGCGAGGTCTGGTTGTGCTCTGGACAATCGAACATGGAGATGCCGCTTGCAGGGTGGCCGCCGAGAGACACTATCCTATGCGCTGCAGAAGAGATCAAACATTCATCCTTTCCAGCGATCCGTCTCTTCAATGTCAGGCACGCATTCTCCGTGATTCCGGAGTTCTCGTGTGACGGATCATGGGTGGAGTGTTCCCCCAAAACCTCTCGGGATTTCAGTGCGACGGCCTATTTCTTTGGAAAGAAGTTGTACGAAACACTCCACGTTCCCATTGGGTTGATTCAGTCAACATGGGGAGGAACACCCGCTGAATCATGGATCAGCCCACAATTCCTTTCAAGGATTTCCGATTACGACACGACGCTGCAGAAACTCCGCGGGAGTACAGACGGGTGGCGCCGCATTCTGAGTTGGCTGCAACAGTATCCTGTTATTGATATGCGCCAGAGAAGGGGCGAAAGCAGGTGGAAGGAGCTCAGCTTCAAGGATGAGGAGTGCCCGTCGCGATCATACGACGACACTGAATGGCAAACCATGCGTCTGCCCACGCTCTGGGAAGCGACTGAAGTGGGGAATCTCGACGGCGTCGTCTGGTTCAGAAAGCAGGTCACGATTCCTTCCGATTGGGTTCACAAGAATCTCGTTCTGGAGCTCGGGCCCATTGATGATATTGATGCGACTTTTGTCAACGGTGCAAAAGTCGGTGGCCATGAGGAGGAAGGAGCGTGGAATGTGAACAGGGTGTATGAAGCTCCCGGTAGCATCAATGACAGCACCATTGTGGAGATTGCGGTCCGTGTGATCGATTACGGGGGCGGCGGAGGAATCTACGGCGATGCAAAGTTGATGTCTCTTCATCTCGAGGGAAACGAAAACGGGATTTCGTTGGCGGGGGATTGGAGATATCTTCCCGTGGCGGAGTATTTGGGCGCGACCCTCTTCGTTTTCGGCCCGAAGGGGAACGAGTACGAAACACGACCACGTCTGCCGATTGACATTTCTGCCAACACGCCTACAGCGTTGTATGACGGGATGATCTCGCCGATCATCCCTTACTCGATCAGAGGGGTCATTTGGTACCAGGGAGAGGCGAATGTGGGAAATCCGAAGCGGTACAAGAAGCTCTTTCCACTTCTCATCGAGAACTGGAGGAGCGATTTCAAGACTGGGGATTTCCCTTTCTACTATGTGCAGATTGCCCCGTTTGACTATGGCGCTGCTTCCCGATCTCAGGAACTCCGAGAGGCGCAGACGTCAAGTCTCTTAGTGAAGAATACCGGCATGGCGGTTACGCTCGACATCGGAAATCCAAAGAACATTCATCCTGCTGACAAACAAGATGTCGGCGGAAGACTCGCGGTGTGGGCTCTTGCGAAGACCTACAAGAAGAATGTGGCATACTCCGGACCGATCTACAAATCCATGAAGAAACGAAAAGGAAGCATTGAACTGCCCTTCGATCATGCAGAAAAGGGACTCGTGCTGATCGGAGAAACCCATGGGAGTGGCTTCCAGATTGCTGGGGCGGATCATGTATTCAAAGAAGTCCCGCCGGGCTGGGTTAAGGTCGTCGGAAACAAGTTGATCGTCTCGCATCCTGATATAGCAAACCCAGAGGCAGTGCGTTACGCCTTTAGCAATACGGCGGATGCTACCCTCTTCAATACAGATGGATTGCCGGCTCCATCGTTCCGAACTGATGACTGGGAATAGGGAAGGCAATTCGATGAATCGACGTCAGTTCGCATTGATCGTTCTTTTGAGTCTTTGCAGTCTCCGTGCAAATGCAGCGCGGAGTGTTTCACTCGATCAGGTGGGGTACAAGCCGCAGTCGCCGAAGTATGCCTTCGTCTCTTCCGTCGCCGACAGCTTTCGCGTACTCGATGCGGCCACAAATTCAGTGCGCTTCGTCGGCCAACTGATCCTTTGGCGTGCAAGCGATCCTGCGACGGGGAATACCGTCCGCCGCGGAGATTTCACTGCATTCCAGCAGAATGGGGAGTTTCGTGTTGTTACTTCCGCTGGTGATAGTTCGGAGCGATTCTCCATATCCGACACGGTTTACAATCAGGCATACAGGAAAACGCTGAAAGGATTTTACTTCCAACGATGCGGCATAAGCTTAGCTCAACAGAACGCTGGCGTATACCAACATCCAGCCTGTCATACACAGGATGGTTACCTCCATTCATCCACGGGTTCTTCGGGTTCGATTCCAGCCACAGGCGGCTGGCACGATGCCGGCGACTACGGTAAGTACGTGGTGAATGCCGGAGTCTCAGTTGGCACATTGCTCATGGCATATGAATACTTCCCTTCGAAGTTCAGCCAAGATCATCTCAATATCCCGGAAAGCGGCAACGGAGTCCCTGACCTTCTTGATGAGGTGCGATATGAGCTCGAGTGGCTACTGAAGATGCAGCGATCCGATGGTGGAGTGTACCACAAGTTGACTCGTGAGCAGTTCGAGGGATTTGTGATGCCGCAGACCGACAACGCGGCGCGCTACCTCTACGAAGTCTCTTCTACTGCCACCGCAGATTTTGCTGCGATGATGGCGCGCGCTGCCAGAATCTATCTCTCATTCGATGCAGCTTTTGCTCAGCTCTGCAGGACTGCAGCCGTCAGTGCTTGGAGTTACCTTGTTGCTCACCCCTCCATTGTTCCGACGGGCGGATTCCGCAATCCGTCAGGTACGGCGACAGGAGAGTACGGTGACACAAATGATAGCGACGAGCGACTCTGTGCGGCAGCCGAACTCTTTGTCACGACGGGCGAAGCAGACTACAACAGCTACTATCAATCGAACTATTCAGCCGGTGGCATCTTTGGCTATCAAATGGGTTGGCAAGACTTGCGCGACCTCGCCCATTTGACATACTTGAAGTCGCAGCAACCAGCGACAAACGAGTCAATTCGCTCGCAACTGCGCAGTGCGCTGCAGTCTTTCTGCAACACCCAGGTGTCAATACGCAACAACAGCGGTTATCAGGTTGCGCTCCAGACTGGAGACTACTACTGGGGCAGCAATTCCGTCGCGCTGAATGCGGCCGTTCTCCTTATCATGGGGTATATGGAATTCAACGCGCAGACCTTCCTTGATGTTGCTGCTGACCAAATGCACTATATCTTCGGATCAAACGCTCACAGTTTGTCCTTTGTAACCGGAGTGGGGAAGCACTACATGCGCCATCCGCATCATCGGCCGTCAGAATCCGATGGAATAGCTGAGCCGGTCCCGGGTTTGATGGCAGGCGGACCGGATCGCTATCGCGACGATGCGGTCCTGCAAGCTCTGTTCTCGAGCTCAACTCCTCCGGCATTGTGTTATGTGGACACGATGCCAAGTTATGCATCGAATGAGATTTGTATCAATTGGAATGCACCGCTCGTATTTGTAGTGGGATACTTTAATGGGTCCGGCGTTACGGCTGTGACTGAATCTCACGCAGGAGTGATTCCTAAGGAGATTAGACTCGATCAGAATTATCCTAATCCATTTAACCCATCGACGACGATTTCCTTTGGGCTTCCATTCAGATCGTTCGTCTCGCTGAGAGTATTCGATTTGACGGGAAGAGAGATTGCGTCGATTGTCTCGGAAGAGTTGTCGCCAGGTAGCTATACACTCCGATGGAATGCAGAGCAGCTGGCGAGTGGTGTGTATTTCTGTCGTTTGACCGCTGGGTCTTTCAGTGAAACAAAGAAACTTGTTCTGTTGAGGTAACGGGCTATTCATGGCATGTCCGTTCCTATTCGCACTGCACTGGCCGCACTTTCATCGAGTGTGATGCTCAGATCTCAAAAGAAGAACGAGAAACTCGAATGAAATTCATAGCCTTTGGAGGTTGCTCATTGCTTCAGATCGTCCAGTCCATACCGTTGGCGACCCTCCTTTTTCTGGTCCCTCTGTTGGGAATCGTGTATGGCGGCTCGGCCAAGTTTGAGGGGCAAACGAATGTCGGCAAGGTGAAAATGGCCGGTTCTGTTCAGTACGACCCGACCCATGGCTCATACCGCATCACAGGAAGCGGCGAAAACATGTGGGGCAACGAGGATGCATTCTTTTTTGTCTGGCGGAAAGTTGAAGAAGACTTAGTGCTGAGGACGAACATTGAATGGGTGGGAGAAGGGAAGCATCCTCACCGGAAGGCTGGGTGGATGATTCGTGCAGGCTTGGAAAAGGATGATGCCTATGTAGATGCTGTGGCTCATGGGGACGGTTTGATATCGATGCAGTTTCGGAAAGCTAAGGGAGAAACGACACACGAGGTCCAATCTCCTTTCAGAGCTCCCGCGACTTTGCTATTGGACCGAAACGGCGACCAGGTTTCACTGTCCATTATGAAGGATGATGGTCAGCTACACCCGGTTGGCACGATCACGATTGAGCTCAAAGGAGACCTTTGCGCAGGTCTGGCAGTCTGCTCTCATGATTCGACTGTATCGGAGACTGCTGTTTTTTCCAATGTTGGATTTGAGGAAACGCCTTCGGTCTCAAGCAAGCAACGTGTCATCGAAAGCACGCTCGAGACAATAGAGGTTCCTTCTGGATTCCGGAGCATCATTCGTCGCGCCAAGGAACACTTCGAGGCACCCAATTGGAGCCGTGATGGTGGCACTCTGTACTACAACAGCGGCGGAAGAATCTATACCCTTCCTGTCACTGGGGGCTCTCCCAAATTGCTCAACACTGGATTCGCAGACCGATGCAATAATGACCACGGACTCTCGCCGGATGGAAAAGAGCTTGTCATTAGTCACCATGGCCAAGAGGGCAAATCACTGATCTATATCCTACCAAGCGAAGGTGGGGATCCGCGTCAGGTCACACCCTTGGGTCCATCGTACTGGCACGGCTGGTCACCGGATGGGACAACGCTTGCGTATTGTGCTGAACGCGACGGCGAATTTGATGTGTACACGACTCCGGTCGAAGGCGGTCAAGAGAAGCGGCTCACAAATGCCCCTGGACTCGATGACGGACCCGAATATTCTCCTGATGGCAAGTATATCTACTTCAACTCTGTGCGAACAGGTCAAATGAAAATCTGGCGTATGAACGCCGATGGCTCAAATCAAGCCCAAGTCACGCCGAACGACGAGTACGGAGACTGGTTTGCACATCCTTCGCCCGACGGAAAGTGGATTGTTTTTCTCTCCTATGACAAAAGCGTCGAAGGGCACCCGGGAAACAAGGACGTCGTGCTGAGAATGATGCCCAGCTCCGGTGGCGAGCCAAAGATTCTGGCGACGTTGTTCGGCGGGCAAGGAACGATCAATGTACCCTCCTGGTCGCCAGACAGCAAAAAGGTTGCATTCGTCAGCTACAGACTCGTTCCACCGTAACCAAATAGTCAAATCGGACGGATGCCCCGTAGGGGCATAGTGTTTCTAACACAGACAAGGAACAATGTTCAAGCTCCGTCAGGAGCGAGATGAAGATTTCGAGAGCGCGGACAATGGCAAACACATACACCCAGATCTACATTCAAGTGATTTTCGCTGTGAAAGGCAGGCAAAACCTGCTCAGACGAGAGAACAGAGAAGAGCTTCACAAATATATCACGGGGATTGTCCGGAATAACAAACAAAAGCTCATACGGATTAACAGCGTTCCGGACCATGTTCACATTCTCCTTGGTGTAAAGCCAGATATTGCACTCTCCGATCTAGTCAGAGACATCAAAGCCAATTCTTCACGGTTCATCAACGGGAAGGGATGGGTGAAAGGGAGATTCAATTGGCAAGAAGGCTTTGGTGCATTCTCATATTCCCATTCGCAACTTGACCGAGTGATAAAGTATATTGACCAGCAGGAGCAACATCATCGAAAGGAATCGTTCAAGGAAGAATATCTCGGCTTGTTAGAGAAGTTTCAAGTGGAGGGCGACCAGCGTTTTGTCTTTGAGTGGATCGAAGAAGAATGATCGCTGAAAGGTTCATATCCCGCTCCTCTGGAGCTTCGGTATCTCGTTTAAACGTTATGTTAGAAACATCCGGCTCCTACGGAGCCTTTCAGTTGTATGATCCGACAAGTGGTTGAACAAGAAACGTCTTCACTCATACCTTCATCCGGGAGCGAAATAGCGCTTCTTTGTTCTTATTCGTCTGAAAAAAGCTGTCCCTTGGGAATGGACTCGATAAAGGTCGCTTTGTCATTCCTCCTGAGTCTGAAAGACATCAGTGGATGGGCACGCACACATTGTGGATGAAATAGAAAGCCAAGTAGTTACTCTAAACAACGATATTTCTGGGCGGTACAAAGCGGAAGGAGATGCACAATGAGTACTCTGGATCACTCAAGAAGGGAGGCTTTGAAACTCATGGGACTAGGAGCAGTTGCTTTTGCTTTTTCTGATTCGAATTTGAATCCCAGTCCCCGACACAAAGCTAGGGTCGGTCTGCAATTGTATACAGTTCGCAGAGCCATCGAAGGTGATTTTGAGGGGACACTGAAAAAGATTGCCGACATCGGGTTCATCGGAATCGAATACTACCCGCTGCCGGAGAACATTACGACAGAACATGCTGCAAAAGTCTTCAAGGATTTGAACCTCGTGGTTCTCGGGATGCACACGCCTTTGCCCGTTGGCGATCAACGGGATGCTGTCGTGACAATGGCGGAGGCGTTCAATTGCACCCGAGTGATTTACCCGGGTTGGCCTCAGGGGGAAAAATACAAGAACGTGGAGGCCACGAAGCGTACGACCGAGACCTATAACGAAGTCGCCGCCTTTTTAAAAACGAGAGGCCTGAGGTTTGGCCTTCACGATCATTGGTGGGAGTTTGAAAAAACAGATGGCATCTACCCGTTTTACTACCTTCTCGAACACCTTGATAAGGAGATATTCTTCGAGATAGACACTTACTGGGCGAAGACTGGAGGCATGAACCCGGCCAGAGTCGTCCGGGACTTTGGCAAGCGTGCGCCCTTGCTTCATATCAAGGACGGTCCAGCAGTCAAAGGGGATACGATGTATAACCAAGTCCCTGTAGGAGAGGGGAGTCTGGATTTCCCCGCCATCGTCAAGGCGGGAGGCAAGAACGTCGAGTGGATGATCGTCGAGTTTGATGAATACGATAAAGACATTTTTGACGGCATTAAGAGCAGTTATGCTTTTCTCACGAAGAACGGACTTGTCAAAGGAAACAAATGACTCCGCAGCTCGAAAGACCTCGATTCGATAACGCCATGAGAAGCACAGAGACTATGAGAGCGGTGGCTGCCCCGTAGGGGCAGGATGTCTTTAGTTGACACAAAGTATCACGTTCAAGCTCCGTCAGGAGCGAAATATAGAATGGATCGGCTAGCGCGAATACCGTCACCGAAAGAAAACGTCAGGAAAGCGCGTCCGTGCTTGCCAGAGAAGTTTGAGGTGGAGTACGAGCGGCGTTTTGTCTTTAAGTGGGTTGAAGAGAGATGACGATTACAGGGGGCACATCCCGCTCCTCCGGAGCTTCGGTACCCCATTTAGACATCTTGTTAGAAACATTCGGCTCCTACGGAGCCTTCTGTCCACCTCCGTCTGCATAGAAGTCAAGGGAGGGGAGAAGCGTGAATCACACAACCAGTGGAAGAATACTATGAAAGTACTCTTTATCGGCGGCACTGGAAACATCAGCACATCAGTCAGCAAACTGTGTATCGAGCGCGGCATCGATCTGTGTCTCCTCAATCGAGGATCGAGAAAAGTGGAGATCCCAAAAGCGAAGACAATTCATGGAGATGTCACACAACCTAACATCGCGTCTCTTTTGAAGGAACACCGTTGGGACGTGGTAGTGGACTGGATCGCGTACACTGAGAATGATGTCGAGCGAGACATCCGCCTGTTCCGTGGCAAGACCAGACAATTCGTTTTTATCAGTTCAGCGTCAGCGTATCAGAAACCGCCATCCCATCCCGTCATTACTGAGTCCACTCCTCTTTATAATCCGTTCTGGGAATATTCGCGCAACAAGATCGCATGTGAAGATAGGCTCACCCGTGCCTACCGCGATGAGGAGTTTCCGATCACGATTGTTCGTCCTTCCCTGACCTACGACACGGTGATCCCGACTGCAATTGGAGGTTGGACTGAATACACCATCATTGATCGGATGAAACGAGGGAAACAGATCATCATTCATGGGGATGGCACCTCGCTCTGGATCGTCACGCACGCGGAGGATTTTGCGAAGGGCTTTGTCGGTCTCCTTGGCCATCAGCAGGCTATCGGCCAAACTTTCCACATCACTTCCGATGAGATTCTCACGTGGAATCAGATCTATCAAGCTCTTGCCGATGCGGCAGGCTGCGTCGCGAACACTGTGCATATCCCATCCGATTTCATCGTTCATTGTGAGCCATCGCTCGAAGGAACCCTTACGGGAGACAAAGCGCAAAGTGTGATATTCGACAACACGAAGATCAAGAGGTTCGTCCCAGATTTCACAGCGACTATCCCGTTTGCTCAAGGGATCAAGAGGACACTCGCATGGTTTGAAGCTGACCCGGCGAGGCAGATTATCAGGAAAGAAACCAACGAGATGATGGATCGAATAATCCAACGGTACGGGCATTCGATCTCAAGAACCTAGAATTCCCTCTCTTCTATCTCCTTCTCTTCAGCCTGTGAAGATTACACCGTCGCCAGCGATTGCTTGGTTTGTGCTTCTGATTATCGTCCTGGGAGCACTCATCTCGCAGTCGGATGGATTCTATCCTATTGACGAGGGTGCCCACTTTGTTGCCGATGCGGTCGCTCTGAGGAATCCGCCGACAAGCCTGGGCGTGTGGCAGAGATTCGGAAGTGTATGGCTCTTCGCGCTGCCTGCTCAGTTCGGCGACAAGGTTGTCAAGATCTTCGGGTCACTAATATTCCTTGTCACGATCTTCATTACATACAAGGTAGCCGAACTCGAAGGAACCCCCGGTAAAGAATGGATCATCGCTTTTGCCGGATTTCAACCTGCGTTTCTCGACATATCATTCACATGCATGCCGGAGTTGCCAGCTTCCACGCTCTTAATCCTGTCCTACTATCTCCTCAAGAAATCGCGATTGAACTGGAGCGTGCTCGCGGCGTCTCTGACATTTCTCTTTCGCTATGAGATGTTCATTTTTGCGGGGATCATTCTCCTGATTGCCCTGAAGAGGAGAGCCTTTTCAGTTGTGCCGTATGTGTTTGCCGGACCGGCGATATGGTTTTTCTTCTCTTGGTTTTGGACAGGTGATCCGGCTTGGCTGGGTAGGGAACTGCTCAGGTTTAGCAGCTTAGAGAAATACAAAGAGGGAGTGCAGTGGTTTCACTATCTTGTCTGTTCGCCTGTGATCTTCGGATGGATTCCCGTGGGTCTGTTCATCGTCGCATTCGGGAATAATTTCCTTCGCAAGACTGTTCGGTCTCCTCTTCTCTACTTGATGGTCTTCCTGAATCTGACGATTAGCACGCTTGCCTCAAGCGAGGCTTTCCACTGGACCGGTAGCGTCGGCGATTTCAGATACCTTACGCCGGTCGCACCTTTCGTCGCCGTAATCGCGTTGGAAGGTATCGCTGCGCTCAGAACCGCCATTCCAGCCGGCGTGGTTTCCAAGTTTCTTCCGTTTGGATTGGCGGTCTTGCTCACACTCCAGACTGTTCCCGCTGCCAAGCCTCATCAATTGGATTCGTACGAGAAGGCGGTCATCGCCCTGACGCAACGTGCTGCCGCCGACACGATTGCGACGCCGATACTTTCGAATCACTGGGCATCGCGGCTTCCTCAGATCGTCCGGAATCAAGAGAGGGACAGTGTCCTTTATCTTTCAGAGGAGACACTGAATTCACATCGAAGGGCGTACGTGTTGTGGGATCCAAAGCTGGCGAACTCACCTTTCACCCAGAAGTCCCTTACGCTGTCCTCTCTCAGGGAAGATTCCTCAGTCGTGCTTGTCGATAGCGTGATCACAGATGCAGGAACGGTGTTCTTGTTCCTCAAGGATACAACTCGAAATGCAAGACTCTAAAATGTCAGTCGACGTCTCGAACTGCGGGGATTGCCTGATCGATGATGAGTAGAGCTTGGAATCAGCTGAAGATCAGGTCAATCAGGACGACTCCTGCGACGATCTCAATCGCGGCCTTGGGCTGGTTCACTCTACAAAGTGAAGAATCAGGATTCTAGTCTTCCACATTCTCTTTGTGGATCCAGTGGTCATCTGCGTCGATCTGGTATCCCCTCCCATTGCGAATCACGATTGGATAAGCATTCGCACTGCTGGGAGCCGCTGTTCCTTTGAAGTTGTCTATCCTTATCCCTTCGAAGCTGTCTATTTCAATCCCGTTGGTGAAGAACGGCTGCCTCACCGGATTCCAGGTGAGATCGAAGTCGCGTACGTGCAGATTCTTGACCCACCGTGCGTAGAATCCTGGAATGTCATGCGAAAAGAGCTGAAGCTTGGGGTCCAGAACCGGGCGCAGGTCGAAGTTTCCACCGGCGATATCATTGAGCGGACTGTCCATCATTTGCAGAGTGAGGTTGTCGAAAGAGACATCCTCGATCACGCTCTCTCCTGTACCGTAGACCACGATTCCCGATTCGCCTCTGCAAAGGACGTTCTGGAATTTGACGTTTCGGATGGTTCCAGGCGCGACATCTTTCAGCAAGCGGACCGCTGACAGATGGATTGGATCTCCTTGTCCCCACCAATCGCCAGTATGCAGGCGCGTCTCGATGATGATGTTTGAAAAAACCAGATTCTCAATTGATCCTTGGTCTCGTGCGAAGATGCCGATGCCGCGATTGGAATTGGTGATGGTGATGTTGTTGAAGAGATAATTCCTCATGGGATTTTGGTCGAAGCCACCGATGCGAATCGCTGCAGAGCGGGACTGGAGTGTGCAATTCGTGACGGTGATGTTTTCCGAGGGGTGCTTGAGATGATTGAACCCGGGCAGGTCGAAGTGGTGGTCGTATCCGGTCAACACGATGCAATCATCGCCGGTGCGAATGTCACAGTCCGACATCTCGACGTTGCTGCATGAAGTGAAATCGATTCCGTCGTTGTTCGGCACGAGCATATTTCCCCGGATTCTGAGCCCCGAGACGACAACCCCGTCGCAATCGGCAAGATGAACCGTCCAGAATGGTGAATCGTTGATCAGCACGTCGCGCAGCGTTACGTTTCGACAATTGGAGAAGATGATCATCTGGAATGGCCTGGCCTTCGGTACCAGGGGACCATCTCCTAGACCTTCCTTCACTTCCCTGAAGCGCTCTTTTTGCCGTGTCCATGCTGAGCCCGCGCTGTCTATCTTCTTCGCTCTGCCAAGCTCCATGAAGAGATCGCCGTTGCCGTCGATGGTTCCTAGTCCAGTGATGGCCACATCTTCGGCGTCTTGTGTGAAGATCAGACCGACCAACTTCCCATTCAAATAATAATCTTCCAGCTTTTCACTTCCCTTGAGAATGGCGCCACTTTCTAGATGAAGATTCACATGACTGCGAAGCTGAAGCGTGCCAGTGATGAACACGCCGACAGGCACATCCACCGTCCCTCCTCCGGTTCGTGCACAGCTGTCGATCGCCTTCTGAATCGACATCGTGTTGAGAGTCTTCCCATCTCCCACGGCACCAAAATCCACGATTCTGAAAACAGACGTCTGAGAACTGGCGCTCAGGTTGAAAAGCAGGATTACTGTCAGTGACTTCTTCACGAGTTTTATCATGATGAACTCCCTTGGTTGTTTTCAAAACAAAGGTTGCGGGAATAGAAGTTGCCTGTTGTTGGAATTCCATCGTTTCGATAGATACGGTTTGTTTCTCGTGACAGAATTGTTAGCTTTGTGTTTTTGGTGAGATACAAAGAAGGAACCCAAGCCAACGTGTGGTTTTCTCCATAAGAAAGGAGATAGTGCTGTGAAATTCAAGCGAATTGCTCTCGGGCTTTTCACAATCTTCTTCTGCGGTGCTACACCGCTTTTCGGTCTCGGTGACTCTACTAAGCCAGTGACACCGAATGCCTCGCCTGAAGCGGTGGAGTTGCTGCAGTATCTTTACAGCATCTCCGGCAAACACACGTTAACGGGCCAGCACTGTAACCCGCTCGTCGGGTCGACCCGGCTGCCCGGGGTGTACAAGCAAACGAGGAAATACTATCCGGCGGTGTTTGGGCAAGACTTCGGGTTCAGCGAACCGGGCTCATGGGATGGTATCAACTATCGCCAGCAGATCGTCGATGAAGCCATCCGGCGGCATGAGGAGGGGTTCATCATCACAATCATGTGGCATGCGGTCCGTCCTATTGACGATGAGCCGGTCACTTTCGAGGAGTCCGTCAGGGGTAAGTTGACAGAAGAGCAATGGCGGGATCTCATCACACCCGGAACAGAACTCAATGAGCGGTGGAAATCTCAGGTGGATGTCATCGCGTGGTTTCTCAAGCAACTGCAGTACGCCGGCGTGCCGGTCTTGTGGCGCCCCTACCATGAGATGAACGGCGATTGGTTCTGGTGGGGGAAGAAGGCCGGTGACGATGGATACAAGAAGTTGTATCGAATGCTCTTCGACCGGCTCGTCCATTTTCATAAACTGAACAACCTGCTCTGGGTCTTCAATGCCAATGAGCTCAACGAGAATGTGGATCCCTACGACAAGTACTTTCCTGGAGATGATGTGGTGGACGTGTTCGCAATCGATGTGTACCGGCGCGGCTATGCACGGACGGATTATGAGCAGCTTGTCGCATTGGCAGGTGACAGGCCAGTTGCCCTCGGCGAGGTAGGGATGTTGCCAAGCCCGGACACACTCAGGAGTCAGCCTCGATGGACTTGGTTCATGAGCTGGGGCGATCCTTCGGGATTCTGGATGGGGGGACCGGCGTTCCTCGCAACGTACGAGAGTGAGGAAGCATTGACCCTCGATGAACTACCTTGGGTGAAACTGAAGCAACCGAGAATCCATTATCCGGTTCTGAAATAGGTTCCGATAAGGTTGAGTGCATGCCGCCCGACAGAGTCCCATCGACAGAATCCGTCGCAACTTGATGATCAAAGTCCAGCGGCCTGATGCTGAGCCCTATTATGATCCGATGCAGACCATAATCCCTGGATCCGACCTTATTGCGCAGATCATCCTTGGTGAGTAGTCGGTTGATACTTGAGGGCGACGACAACGAGTTTCTCCGTCTTTCCAAACCCCGGTTGACCTTTCCACAGCACAGCTTGTCACTTTGCTCATCTGAGTTGTGTAATCATGGCGCGATTCGGAAGCAACGGTGTGGGCTCAGGGTGTTGCACCGTATTCTGGTCCCGGGCAATTTCTTCTCTTGCCTTGGTACTATTTTTCGGAAGGCGAGCCTTCCCATTTCTGAGATTCTCCCATACAAACTTGAGTAAAGATGAGAGAAAGTCTTGACATCAAATTTTTTTTTCACTACTATGGCAACGTTGCCGGCAACGTTTCCGGAAATGTCCCACCCCACAATAGTTGACATCGCCAAGAAGCTTCGGATCTCTCCTTCGACCGTCTCGCGCGCATTAAACGATCATCCTGACTGTAGCCAGCGAACGAAGGAGATTGTGAGGAAGACAGCAGTAGCGTTGTCTTACTCCCCGAATCTCAGCGCGAAAAATCTAAAGAGCAATCGCACGACGACCATCGGCGTCATCGTCCCTGAGATCGAGCATGAATTTTTCTCATCAGTTATCAGCGGCATTGAAGAGGTCGCCTACGAGTGCAACCACTCCATCATCGTCTGTCAGTCAAACGAAAGCTACGAACGGGAAATTGAAAACGCGATCCTGATGATTCGTCATCGGGTTGCGGGCGTGATCGTGTCTATCTCGCTCACCACCAGAAATGGGCACCACTTCCAGCTTCTCTCTAAAAGGCGGATCCCCCTTGTATTCTTTGATCGTGTCTGTGATGATGTAACAGCATCCAAAGTCATCATCGATGATTATCAGAGCGCCTATGACGCCGTCTCCTACCTGATCAAGAGAGGACGCAAGAAGATCGCACATTTCGGAGGATCGAAGAATGTCCAAATCTACTCCAGGAGACGCGACGGGTATGTCGACGCCATAGAAAAGAATCAACTTCCCGTGCTCGAAAAACTCATGACCAATGGTCAACTGTATGAAGAACACGGCTACAATTCGTTCGATGTCCTGCTGCGAGAAGGCAATATTCCTGATGCTGTTTTTGCAGTCAATGATAACGTAGCGATCGGGGCTTTCCAGAGGATCCAGGAGGCCGGGCTGAAAATCCCCGACGATGTGGCGATCATAGGATTCTCGAATGACAAAATAACTCGCCTTGTCAATCCTCCGCTCACGACCGTGGATCAGCCGTCCAAGGAGATGGGAGAGAAAGCTGCCGAAATCCTGATTCAGATCATTGAAGGAAAACCGATAGAGCCGACCACCTTGGTCATGCCGACGAGACTGATTGTCCGAGGATCAACCTAGACGTTCTCTTGCTGCGCGCGGAGAAGTCATTGACGAACGTGATTCGTTCAGGTGCTTGTTGGTTCATCTGGGACGCAGAAGGAAAACAATCGGACTTCCCAGCGGATTACTTTTGACACACCAGAAAGCGGTTCATCCAGTTTTCTATAAGGAGTAATTCACTATGAAACCACTGAAGAGGATGATAGCCCCAATTCTCGTGTTGGTAATAGCATTGGTGCCTCCGGTCTGGTCGGGGACGACAGGAAAAATCGCCGGGACGATAACCGACAAAGCAACCGCAGAGCCTCTGCCAGGTGCCAATGTTGTTGTGGTTGGGACGTTGCTCGGGACAGGGGCAGATCTCTCTGGCCATTACACCATCCTCGAGGTACCGCCAGGGACGTACAGGGTTCAAGTCTCCTTCGTCGGATACAGAACTGTCGTTGTTCAAGACGTCCGGGTGCACATTGACCAGACTACTCGGGTGGATATCACTCTGGAGTCCGAGGCAATCCAGGTGGGCGAAGTAGTTGTTGAAGCACAAAGGAGAGCTGTCAAACCTGATGTAGCCACCAGCGTGGTTGCTGTCTCCGCAGATGAGATCAAGACTTTGCCTGTGGTGAGCGTCACGGATATCATGGGAATGCAGGCAGGAATCAACAACAATCAAATTCGTGGAGTTGGTCTGGATCAGGCACTCTTCATGGTGGACGGTGTCACCATGAGGGATCCACGAAATAACCAGGCCATGACAAAAGTAGCGCTGAGCACCATACGGGAAGTCTCCGTAGAACGTGGTGGCTTCAACGCGGAATACGGTCAGGTTCAATCCGGTATCGTCAACGTCGTCACGAATGAAGGGAAAGCAAAAGGTTATACGGGGGGCTTCACTGTACGAGTAACACCGCCGGCGGCGAAATATTTCCAAGGCTCCGGTATGCCGGATGTCAATGACCCAACTTCTTACTGGTTGCGACCCTATTTTGATCCCGCTGTTTCTTGGACAGGCACGACCAGTGGAGCGTGGGACGCGTACACCCAGTCCAAGTATCTTGCCTTTGAGGGATGGAACGCCGTTTCACGTAAGTTGTGTTCGGACAGTGACCCAACCAACGATCTGACCCCGCTCGGAGCCCAAAGAGTATTCGAGTACTACACGAGGAAAAAGCAGATCAATAATCAGCCGGATTACGTGCTTGATGGTGGGTTTGGTGGACCGGTACCCGTTATTTCCGAGGCGCTTGGGAACCTCCGGTTCTTTGCCTCCTACCGCGGTGAGAGAGATATGTTGCTGTTCCCGACGACAAGACCGGATTACAGGGATTACGACGCAAGACTGGTCATGACTTCCGATGTTAGTAATACGATGAAACTTCGTGTTTCGGGGTTGCGCGGCAATGTGAGCACGTTGGCGGGCAACCGTACTACTGATCTAAACTACTATCAGTATCCAAGCGACTTCGCGGGCACTTCCTTCGGTACCGGAGGATACGGTCTTATAAATATGTTTGGCGACTGGACTTTCAGTTTGACGGATATTCAGCACAGTGCGTTGTCCTCGAAACTTACCCAGACGTTAAGCCAGAATACGTACTATGAAGTTTCCGTGGATTACATACGGCGGCACTATGATACCCGTGCACCGGGATTGCGAGACACCTCGCAAAAAGTGGAAGTCATTCCCGGCTTTTATCAGACTTCTGCACCATACGGTGTTTACTATGATATCGACGGGATCGTCGGAGGAATTAATGAAGGCAATCAGGAAGCTTTGGCAAGAGACAGTTCCACGGCGAGCTCGACCACGATCAAAGCCGACCTCTCAAGCCAGGTCAACTTTAGCAACCTGGTAAAAACGGGAGTAGAATTCGTTTACAATGATCTTGACCTGAACTACGGTTTCATCCAAATGCAGACAGGAGGTCTTCAGTATGCCAATCGTGTGATCATGCATGATTATCCGATTAGAGCTGCCGCTTATGTTCAGGACAAATTGGAGACGCAAGGATTCATCCTAAACGCGGGAGTGCGCCTGGACTACAGTAACTCTCGGACGGATTGGTGGGCTCTTAATACCTTCAATCCGTTGCTGTATTCGTTCAAGTATTCAGATACGACAACGATTGCGATGACGTCCGCCAAGGCCCAATGGCAGCTTAGCCCCCGGTTGGGTATTTCTCATCCGATTACCGAGAATTCAAAACTATACTTCAACTATGGACATTTCAAGCAGATGCCGCAATATGAATCTGCTTATCGGTTTGACAGGTCCTCAGGGAATGCGCTCGAACGGATTGGGGATCCCAATATTGTTCTCGCCAAAACCGTTTCATACGAATTGGGGTACGATCACCAACTATTCGATGGTCAATTACTCATTCAACTCGCGGCGTTTTACCGAGACATCAGCAATCAGCAGAATACAACCACCTTCACTACACGTGAGGGAACCGCTTATACCGTAACGACCAGCACAGCTTATTCGGATATACGCGGATTTGAACTGACTCTACACAAATCTACGGGACGTTGGTTCTATGGTTTTTTGAATTACACGTACCAGGCAACGTCGAGTGGTAACTTCGGTGAGAATTACATTTTCGAGGACCCGAAGAGACAGGCGGATTATGATGAGAACACGGTCAATACTTACCAGGTTCGTTCTGTTCCGGCACCGTTTGCCAGAGCCAATCTCAATTTTTCTACCCCACCGGATTTTGGTCCGACATGGTTAGGGCACAATTTCTTGGGCGACTGGATGGCAAACCTGTTGCTGCGGTGGACTTCAGGCGGAAAGACCACCTGGAACCCGAACAATGCTGGGACTTTTAATATCACGAACACTACCAACAACAAGATCCAGAACAACGTGGCAGTCGTGGATTACTTTGATGCAACTCTGCGCGTGAGTAAATCCATTACGCTCAAACCTCTCACGATCCAGTTTTTTGCAGACGTTGCCAATCTCTTCAATACCAAGCGCCTCAACATCTTTGATCGTGACAACAACTTGAGGCCCCTTGATCGTAACTACATGGTGTCCCTGCATCTGCCGAAGAGTGAAGCGTACAATAATATACCTGGGAATGATAAACTAGGCGATTACCGCGAACCGGGTGTTGAATGGCAGCCCGAGGAAAATGGCGTTGATCTAACCAGACCTCCTACAAGTGTTACAAGTACCCGTGCGATCTATTATGACGGAAACACAGGAAAATATTGGCAAAACGTCAATGGCCAATGGTCGCAGGTCGATCAAAAGAGAATCGATCAGATCAACAGAGACAAGGCATACATCAACATGCCTAATCCTTCTACGTATTGGTTCCTGAATCCTCGAAATATCACATACGGTCTTAGCGTTTCTTTTAATTTAGACTAACAATCGACAGCCAAGAACAAGAACGGACATTGACGATGAAAAGTAAGAACAGAACAATTCGAGTTGTCTTGCTGGCGGTTGGCTCTATGATTATCGCCGGCGGCTTTCAGCACGCGTCTGCTCAGGATCAACGATGGATGCGTGTAGGGCAACTGCAATCTTTCTTCAATGATTACAGCAACGAAACTGAGCTTGAACCTGCCGGGACCGGGTCAATTAACTTTTTTGCGTGGCCCGCACAGTACGGCGACAACCAGTACACCATGCGCGCCAAGGGAATATGGATCGGCTCGACGAATTTCTATGACCCGGTAGAAAAGAAGACAAAGTCCGTAAAAGTCATCGGTTCGGGGCCTCGCTATGACGTAGCGAATCAGCCTCTGGAGTTCTTCTCGAGGACCATTAAGTTGATAGCCCGCGAAGAACCACCGAGAGTCTTTGTGGATAATCAGCAGGGGACATCGAACACGCTGTACGACGCTCCGGATGAGGTCGACCCAAGTCTGCCGTGCGATAGAATGATCGTCAATCAGTACAACACTTCTATGGGCGTTTCGGTGACGAAGAAAATACTTGCGTTCACCCAGCAGAACCACAACAATTATTTTATCATCGACTATGTGTTTAAGAACACGGGCATTTGGAACACTGCAGGTGAGAAATACACACAAACCATTACAAACTTCTATGTTTACTTTAACTATCGTGTTGCATTTAATGGTGTTACAACTACTGGTTCGTCCTCAACGTGGGGTAGTTTTGATTCTGAGTGGGGGAATGGCACAGCGTATGACGATTTCGGACCACCATACAGGGAGCGTCCTGATAGTCTCAGAGGCTTCTATGCGTTTTATACGCCTGTAAAGAGCGGTTATGGACAGCGTAATCCTGTGATAGCGCTGGGATATGATTGGGATTGGGGTTGTCCGAAACACACTGGCGGTGGAAAGAACCTGGATGGACTTCTCGGCGCAGCCAAATTCATGGGCTGTGTTACATTGCTTGCTTCAAAAGGCGCAGGAAACCTGTTCAATGTAGATGACTATAACAAACCGTCAACGGTCAATTACTTCAACCCCGACGGAAGTACGTGTACAAATCCCCAAAGCCAGTATGATGAAAATGCGATGGGCCTTCGCTGGGAAGAGATGACGGAAGGTCATCTTACACAGTCCTTGTGGCAAGCTATGGGGGATGGGACATATACCTCAGATTGGAGTTCTCAGCATAGCGGGAAGGGAGGAGAAATGGGACAGGGATACGGGCCGTATACTTTGGCCCCCGGCGATAGTATCCATATCGTCTTTGCCGAAGGCGTCAGTGGCTTAAGCTGGGAATTATGTCGATCGATCGGCGCTAATTGGTATGCGTACTTTGCAGGTACTGGAACGCCGCCATTGATTAAACCCGATGGTAGTACAGCAAGCAGTGCCGCACTGTATACGAAGGCGTGGGTGTGGACGGGGAAGGATTCGATCCTTCAAACCTATCTGAACGCGCGCTCGAACTTCAGGTCCGGGTACAATATTCCAAAGGCGCCGCCAGCCCCAAGTCAGTTCACCGTAGCATCGGGAGGTGACAAGATTGCATTAGCGTGGGCCGATAATGCCGCTAGCTCGCCGCACTTTGGCGGGTACGTGATCTACCGGTCCGAGGGACTTGTCAAGGATTACCGGGCCGTCTACGAAAAAGTCTTTGAATGTAATGCCTCAAACGTTGTCCATAAATGGGATGATGTTACGGCTGTGCGCGGGTTCAATTACTATTATTACATCCAATCGAAGGACGACGGGACACAGAATGATGCAAGACCGGGTACTCCTTTATATAGCAGTTTGTTCTTGACAATGACAACGGTGCCAGCCCATCTATTGAGAGCGAGTGGCAATTTGTTGGGCGAGGTGCGTATAGTCCCGAACCCTTACGATATCCGGTCTCGGAAATGGCAGTTCGGTGAAGTAGGACCCTACGACAGGATAATGTTCTATGGTCTTCCGCCGAAGTGTAAGCTGAAAATCTTCTCTGAAGACGGCGCATTGATATGGGAGACGCTGCACACCAACGGCGCGGGTGACGAACCCTGGGATTCGAAGACCTCTTCCAACCAAATTGTCGTCAGCGGTATATATATACTTTATGTTGAAGTGACAGAAGATGTGTATGCTACAAAAGATCTTGTTGCCAAATATGACATCGTTGATGAAAACCTGAAGCTGCAGTTTGCCAAAGATCAACTGATGTACCGTGCTGGTGACAAGATCTTTAGCGCAGGCCAATCTACGTTTCGCAAGTTTGTCGTGATCAGGTAAGGAGTTGAACAATGAGAAACAGCACAAACAAACTCGTCGTTGGCGTTCTGACAGGATGCCTATTCTTCAGCATCGGGATGGCTCAAGACTATCAAAAATTAGCGCAAACCGGTTTCAAATTCTTGAGTGTGGTATCGGACGCGCGTGGTGCTTCCATGTCAAAGGCGATGACCAGTCTGCAGATCGGTTCCAGTGCGTTATTTTTCAACCCTGCAGGGATGTCTCGCATGGAAAACACGTTCGACATAGCTGCCAGCAATAACCAATGGATAGCGGATATCAGGCATTATACGGTGAGCATGGCTGTCAACCCGTTCAAAGGCGACTATGGGGTATTGGGGTTCAGTCTCCAGTATGTGAACTATGGCAACTTTCTCGGTACACGCGTGAGCGTTGATCCGTCAAATCTCAAAGGGTACGACGATACCGGCATATTCAAACTGAATGCACTTGCATTAGGTGTCGGGTATGCCAAGAGTATCTCGGATCGGTTTAGTGTCGGAGGGCAGATACACTGGGCACACCAGGACCTGGGCGAGAGCTTGGTACCGACTGTAACGCCACACATACCGGTGCTTGACAGTGCGGGCAATGCGACTGGTGCGTTTGTTGATTCGGCGGCAACGGCTCCAAACAAACTGAATCCATTAGTGTTTGATTTCGGAACGCAATTCAAGACTGGTATCAAAAGTCTGACGTTTGGGATGTCCGTGAGAAATTTCTCGAAAGAAATTCAATATGTCTATGAACAGTTTCAGCTGCCATTGGTGTTCACACTCGGAATATCAATGGATTTGATGGATGTCATCGGAGAGGTTCCGCTGGATCAATCGCTTTACATGAGTATTGATGCGAGTCACTATCGGGATCATCCGGAGCAGCTAAAGATCGGGTTGGAATACAACATATTGAAGATGTTTTCACTACGCGGGGGATATGCGACGAACAGCGATGAGAGTGGCCTGTCGTTTGGAGTGGGGGTATCGCGCTTCGGTTTTGCGTTTGATTATGCATACACGCGGTTTGTTGACTTCAATAATGTCCAACGAATGACTGCCCGTTTTTCATTTTAAGATGATGAAGGAAAAGAAAATGAAAACCTTCCCTTTCTTGACGATTGGACTGTTCCTCTGTGCGGCACTGGTAGTAGGCATGGCAGGATGCAAATATGATGTTGCTGAGCCTTTGTATGATACACCAGTGGTGCCCGGAACGGCGACACCCACTATCACAGGAATTGTTCCAGCTGGTTCAGCAGGACCGGGAGTGAATACGATCACGATTAATGGGACAAATTTCAGTGGCGCAATAGATACCAATGCCATTCATAGTGCGAATGTAGATACGACGATTGTCTATAGTGGAATCTACTTCAGTGGTCCGTCCAATACTGTGCCCGCAGAAATTATGGAATTATCTTCGACTTCCATCAAGGTCCGAAGGCCCAATCTGGCAGCCGATTCCTGCACAGTGAAGGTGGTTCCGAGCAAAGCGCTCGTCGCAGCAAAATTTGGCCCATACAAAATCGCTCAAGTCATACAGAAAAACGGTTCTTTTTTGGATAACGTGGATCTGTCCGTTGTCGCTGTTGACAATTCAGAAAATCTGTACGTTGTGTATACAGGGACTCGGACCATCTACAAAGTTACGCCGACCGGTGTGAAGACGACAGTGGGAGTAGCTACACGCGCGCCAACCGATGCACGAATTGGCCCGGGAGGCAAACTCTATTTGACAGGTAACAATAGATCGATCGAAGTCGTGGATCTACAGGCTGACACAGTGGGGCGGTGGCTCCAGCTGCCGGCGGGAAGAGTGGTGAAGTTTGGTGATTTTGACGCCAATGGGTATTTCTACACTGCCGGTACAAGAAGCCAACTTGTGATTGTTGCCCCAAATCTTTCGGTTATCCAGACCGGGTTGTATGCTGCTGACGACGTCCTTGGCATTCGAGTGTATAATGGGTACGTTTATCTGGCGGTGCAAGCTGCCGCCGGTGTGACTCCCTCACTTGCCATTTATAAACGGTCGCTTGATTCGGTTGCGATAAACGGACACCTGGGACCTGCACAGTTAGTGCTCAATCTAGATGCGACGCAGTTTGCCTCTCGCACGATTAAGGCCTTTACGTTTTCTGCAAACGGAACCATGTATCTCGGAACCGATTCCCCAGACCCATTGCTGATTCTCGATCCAACCACCTCACAACTGGATTATTTCTACAAGGGAATTGCCCCCTCTTATTGCAAGCATTTCTATTGGGGCAAGGGGAATTACCTCTATTTCATAAGCGGCAACACATCTCCTGCACAGGAGTGGACCATCTATCGCGTTGACATGGGAACCACTGGTGCCCCGTACTATGGAGGATGATTGATTTCAAACCACTCCGATAAATCGGAGCAACGAAGCAGTGCTGAAGTAGAACGGTTTCCTGGAGGCGAGGAGAAAGCATTTGATGGATATCAGGTCGGTCATGGGCAGTCACGACCGACCTTTTTTGTTTGATTCTCGATGCTGCGCGGCAAGCAGTCCCTATAAGATCATCGTTGCACTTCGTCGTTGAACTCGTGAATTTGAAGTTCTTCCACGGCTGTCTGCGTGATCAAATAGTCAATGAAAGGCCAGGAAGATGAACGAATATTGGTGGCAGTTCTTATTCGTGGTTGCAGGCGTTATCCTGAATAGTCAGTGCACTCATGCCTATGAAAAGCAAGCTGACGGTGTCCTTTTTGAGATCAAGAAAGAACGAACGACCGATCCCCATTGGGTGAAGATACAAGTTTGCGCAGAGGACATCATTCGAGTTGTGGCAGCGCCCGGGGATTCCTTCTCTAGCCGTCCGAGTTTGATGGTCGACAAGACTAGGTGGGAGGTGGTGCCGTGGTCCGTGAGCGAGAAAGGGGACTGGGTTGAGATCTCCACCTCTAAGCTCACTGTCCGAGTGCAGCAGAACACCGGAGCAGTCGCTTTCTACGACAAGGAGGGCCGGTTGCTTCTAGGGGAGAAAGAATCTGGAGGCAAACTCATCACGGCCGCTGACGTGTTGGGAGAACGCACGTCTCATATTCAACAGCTGTTCGATTCGCAGGAAGGTGAAGCTTTCTACGGCCTGGGTCAGCATCAGAACGACGTCATGAACTACAAAGGCCACGACGTGGACTTGTGGCAATACAATATCGTCGTCGCGGTCCCGTTTGTCGTTTCCAATAAGAATTATGGAATTCTGTGGGACAATAATTCACATACGAAATTCGGGGACATCAGGGAGTATCAATCCCTCTCGACACTGAAGCTCTTTGGCAAAGATGGTGCAGAAGGCGGGCTCACAGCCGAGTATTTCAGAGATCCGGGTTTTCAGTCCCTCTTCACGACGCGCTCGGAACCGAGAATCGAGCATGAGTTCATCGACGTGAATGACGAGTTCCCTGCCGGCTTCCGCCAAAACGTCGCAGCAGTTCGCTGGAGTGGGGAGATAGAAAGCCGTGAAACAGGGCTGCATAAATTCAGACTATACTCGTGTGGTTACACTAAAATGTGGCTGAACGGCAAGTTGGTTGTCGATGCGTGGCGACAGAACTGGTTGCCCTGGTCGCATCTCCTGAGCCTGCAAATGAAGGCAGGCGAACGGTACCAAATCAAAATCGAATGGGTACACACAGGTGGCTACATCGGATTGAAGTGTCTTGGACCTGGAGCCGAGGATGATAGTCACAGCCTCTCTCTGTACTCCGAGGTCGCGGATCAGATCGACTATTACTTTGTCTCAGGCGAGAACCTAGATCAAGTCATTCATGGGTACCGCGAGATCACCGGCAAGGCGCCCATGATGCCTCGATGGGCGATGGGTTTGTGGCAGTGTAGAGAGCGCTACAGAACTCAGGAGGAGTTGCTTTCGGTCGTCAAAGAATTCCGAAAGCGTCAGATCCCGCTGGACAATATTGTTCAAGACTGGTTTTACTGGAAGGAAGACCAATGGGGCAGTCACGAGTTTGACTCGGCGCGCTATCCAGATCCTGGGGGCATGGTCAAGGAGCTGCATAACAACTTGCACACCCACATTATGATTTCGGTCTGGCCCAAATTCTACGTGGGCACGAAGCACTATGATGAATTCAAGGAGAAGGGGTGGTTGTACATGCGCAACGTTGAGAAGGGGCAAAGAGACTGGGTCGGCTCTGGGTACGTCTCAACGTTCTACGATCCGTATAGCGAGGGAGCGCGAGAGCTTTATTGGAAACAGATTAACGAGAAACTGTTTTCGAAGGGAATCGATGCCTGGTGGTTGGACTGCACTGAGCCGGATATCCAATCAAATCTCTCCAGGACGGAGACCATCCTTCGTCAGGGCCCCACAGCAATGGGAAGTGCCGCGCGATACCTCAATAGTTATTCTCTCATGACCATCAAAGGCGTCTTCGAGGGACAACGCCGAACCGATCCGAATCAGCGCGTGTTCATCCTTACCCGTTCAGCGTTTGCCGGGCAGCAACGCTACCCAGCCGCGACCTGGAGCGGTGATGTAGCTGGACGTTGGTATGATTTGAAGGCGCAGATTGCCGCTGGCTTGAATTTTTCTTTGTCCGGCATTCCTTACTGGACCACAGACATCGGTGGCTTCGCTGTAGAACAGCGGTACGAGCGCCCAGACAGCTCCAACCTAGACGAGTGGCGCGAGTTGATGACCCGTTGGTTCCAGTTCGGCACATTCTGCCCACTGCTGCGCGTGCATGGGCAATTCCCGTATCGCGAAATGTTCAATGTGGCACCAGAAAGTCACCCGGCGTACCAATCCATGCTGGCCTACGACAGGCTACGCTATCGGTTGATGCCGTACATTTACTCGCTTACCGGAATGGTCACGCACACCGACTATACAATCATGCGAGCCCTCGTCATGGATTTTGGAAACGACAGCAATGCCCTTTCTATCGGCGATCAATTTATGTTTGGCCCTGCGCTCCTCGTGAATCCAGTGATTGAATACAAAGCCCGAACGCGAAGCGTTTACCTCCCCTCCAAATCAGGATGGTATGATCTCAGCTCCGGTCGGCATTTTGATGGCGGTCAGACAATTGTTGCGGAAGCGCCGTATACGCACATGCCGATCTTTGTAAAATCAGGATCGATTCTTCCCTGTGGTCCGGAGATTCAGTACACGACAGAGAAGCCTGCCGATCCCATCCGCTTCTTCATTTACACAGGTGCTGATGGCTCATTCACCCTTTATGAAGACGAGGGCGTGAACTACAACTATGAGAAGGGCATGTATTCGATGATCCCGTTGAGCTACAGTGAGAAGAACCATCTCCTGACCATCGGGAAGCGGCAGGGTGAATTTCCGGGAATGCTGACTACCCGGACGTTTGAAATTGTGTGGGTTGGAGAACAAACGCCTTCCGGGCTGAACTTTGAGTTGAAACCAGATGTGACAGTGACGTACGATGGCACCGAGCAGTCGATCAAGATAGAATGAGACGCAATAAGAAAGGGAAGTGGTAATGAATCGTGTTCCATTCAAGGTGGTCGGGCTGTTTGTTCTTGGATCTTTGTATTCCTTGGCTCAATCCATTCCAGAAGCTACTGTCACTGGTCGATATGTGAAGCCAAATTGTCCTGAATGGCTGCATCAGGCTGTGTTCTACCAAATCTATCCACAATCGTTCTATGACAGCGATGGCGACGGCATCGGCGACTTGGAGGGCATTATCCTGAAGCTGGACTATGTGAAGAGTCTGGGTGTGGATGGAATCTGGATCAATCCGTTTTTCAAATCGCCGTTTTGCGATGCGGGATATGATATATCGGATTACTATCAAGTAGCTCCACGCTATGGCACCAACGAAGACGCCAAGCGTCTGTTTGAGGAAGCTCACAGGCATGGTCTCAAAATCCTGTTCGATTTTGTAGCTAGCTACACGTCCATCGAACATCCGTGGTTTCAGGAGTCGGCCAAACAGGAGAAGAACAAATACTCTAACTGGTACATTTGGACCAACAACGTTTGGCTTAATCCGCCGAAGGCATACTTTGATCTTTTCATCAAAGGGTATGGGCGACGCAACGGACAGTTCATGCGGAATTTTTACTGGTGTCAGCCTGCCTTGAATTATGGATTCGTCCACCCGCAAGAAGAATGGCAACTTCCCATTGATCATCCTGATGTGCTTGCCATACGAGAGGAGATGAAGAAGGTAATGCGCTTCTGGATGGATATGGGTGCGGATGGCTTTCGCGCAGACATGGCGGGAGCGCTCGTGAAGAATGCACACCTCACAGAAGATGATCCATCTTTCAAGACGAGGGACGAGGGTACCAAAGAATTCTGGCGGGAAATCCGCGCCATTCTGGACAAGGATTATCCCAACGCGTTCATGGTGTCAGAATGGTCGTACCCGGAATCAGCTCTCGAAGCCGGTTTTCACGCCGATTTCTACCACTGGTTTTCGGGCTACAACGACCTTCTGCAAAAAGAAAGCTGGCGCATCCTCAACGGATATTCTGAAGGTCATAGCTTCTTTGACAGAGAGGGAAAAGGAAACGTCAAGAACTTCCTAGACCGGTATCTGGAGCAATACTCCAAAACCAAGGACAAGGGGTACATTTGTCTTCCGCTCGGCAATCACGATCTCTCGCGGCTGAACATCCGTCGTTCCGACCGTGAGTTGGAAATGATCTTTGCGTTTTCCCTTGCCATGCCTGGCATCCCTTTCATCTACTATGGCAACGAGATCGGGATGCGTCAGCTTTACGATCTGCCTCAGGTGGAAGGTGCATACAAACCACGCGCCGGCGCACGTACGCCGATGCAATGGGCTTCCGGTAAGAACCTCGGTTTCTCAACTGCCGAGGCTTCGAGACTGTACCTGCCTGTGGACACTGCCAAGGATGCCCGGACGGTGGAATCCCAGGAGAAGGATTCGAACTCGTTGCTAAATCGGGTCCGACATCTGATTCATCTCAGGAAGACGGAGCCAGCGCTGGCTGCATATGCCGAATTCGTGCCAGTGCTAGCTGCGGAAAACACGTATCCGCTTGCATTCGTTCGGGCCGCCGACAAAGATGTTCTTCTTGCCGTCTTCAATCCTGCTGAAGGAAAGAAGAGAGCCGAATTCACATTGAATATCAGCGCGACTCGTTTTGAGTGTTTGGCAGGAGATCCAATGGACATCTCGTGTCACGAAGGGCGCTATTCCGTTGACGTGCCTGGTGTCTCCTATGCGATCTACGAACTAAAATAGGGAGGTTCTGTGACAATGAGAAAACCAATGAGCTGCTTGATTGCGGCACTGCTTGTTCTGGCCGTTGTCGGCGGATTTCGGAACGGCGGTAATTTCACGAGGAACCCTGACGGTATAACTGTGAAAGTGGACTCAGTGAATGTCCAACTTCACGTTCTCGGAGATAAGATTATCAGGGTTGAAGCCACACCATACGGAAGGCCGGTAAGTCACAAAAGTTTAGTGGTGATCAATCCGAGACCGGAGAACGTACAGTGGAACGTCGAAGAAAAGCCCAATGCTCTTGTGCTTTCGACATCATCCATCCGGGCGAACCTCGATCTGTCTTCCGGGGAGGTGCAGTTTTCGGACAGTCTGGGTACTATACTGCTGAAGGAAAACGGCAGGGAAATCGTTCCTTCGACAGTCTTGGAAGAAAAAACAAATGCCGTTAAACAGAAATTTGCTCTGTCGGCCGACGAAGCAATTTTCGGATTAGGGCAACACCAGGACGGCAACATGAACCTGCGGGGAAAATCTGTCGATCTGTATCAGGTAAACATGAAAGTGTCTGTGCCGATGCTGGTGTCGTCAAAAGGGTACGGCATTCTCTGGGACAATTACTCGCTCTCCAAATTCATTGATGACTCACTGGGCATGCAACTTTCGTCGGAGGTTGCTGATGGTATCGATTATTACTTTATAGCAGGCAAGAATTTGGATGAAGTCATTTCCGGATATCGCCGCCTGACCGGAGAAGCGCCGCTATACGGGAAGTGGGCTTATGGATTTTTCCAGTCAAAAGAAAGATATAAGACTCAAGAGGAGATTACACGTACCGTGGACGAATTTCGGAAGCGCCAGATTCCGATGGATGTGATCGTCCAAGATTGGTTCTACTGGGATCCACAGAGGTGGGGTTCACATTACATGGACCGAAAGCGTTATCCGGATCCCTCAAGAATGACCGAGGATGTTCACAAGAAGAATGCGAAGATTATCATCTCCGTATGGGCGAAGTTCGACTCCACAAGTTCCAACTACTCCGAATTAAATCAAAAGGGCTTGCTCTGGAGGTCTCTCTGGGATAACGGCAAATACTATAATCCATACAACGCAGAGGCACGCGCCTTGTATTGGAGAGAGATACACGACTCATTGTTTGTGAAAGGCTTTGATGGCTGGTGGCTCGATGCAAGTGAACCAGAAATCGGCGACCTTAGAAAAGACGAAACCAAGAAGCTTATGAACAACGAACTGGGAACCGGTGCACGATATCTCAACACGTATCCTCTGATGACGACGACGGCTGTGTATCAAGGGCAACGACAAACCACCTCGGACAAGCGGGTCTACATCCTCACTCGGTCGGCGTTCGCGGGACAACAAAGAAACGCGGCAACAACTTGGTCTGGTGACGTCACTGCAAGCTGGGGGACATTTCGAAAGCAAATATCTGCCGGGATCAATTTTTGCTATGCAGGCATCCCGTACTGGACAACCGATGTTGGTGGGTTCTTTGTCAATGTTCCCAACGGATGCAAGAATGACATGTACAAAGAGTTGTTTACACGGTGGTTTCAGTTCGGCACATTCTGTCCGATTTTCCGCGTTCATGGGACGAGCACGCCACGCGAAATGTGGCGCTTTGGCGACAAAGGTTCCTGGGCTTACGATGTTCAGCTTAAATTCGACAACCTTCGATACAGGCTTATGCCCTACATTTATTCGCTGGCTTGGAAAGTTACTAATGAAAATTATACTATGATGCGAGGATTAGCTTTTGATTTTGCAGAAGACAGCAAGGTCTACAATATAGACGATCAGTTTATGTTTGGTCCGTCCATTCTGGTAAACCCGGTCACCGAAGCAATGTATTATCCGTGGCTGGAACCCGAACCGGGAAAGAATATTCCGTCGGAAAACTTACTTGGCAAGGATGGAAAACCAGGGCTGACCGGTGAGTACTATCTGGGGAAGGATTTCAACAGGCTTTACACGACGCGGTCCGATCCGAAAATCGACTTCGAGTGGGGCGCAGGTAGACCCTTGGAAGGAATGACGCCCGACACCTTCTCCGTCAGATGGACGGGCGTATTGACCCCACCGGAGACAGGAGACTACACACTCAACACTGTTGCCGACGATGGCACACGGTTATTCATCAACGACCGTCTGCTGATCGATAATTGGCAGGATCAGCCTGCGCAAGTGGCATCGGGAGAAATGCATCTGGAGGCCGGAAAAAAGTACCGTCTTGTCCTAGAATACTATGAAAACGGAGGCGGCGCCAGTGTCAGACTGAACTGGGTCAATCCTTCCGAAAGGAGAGACACCACTATAAGACTGCCTGAGAAAGTGAGACCAGTCTATTTGCCCGCTTCCGCAGACTGGGTTGATTTCTGGACAGGCGAGACTATGGTCGGCGGACAGACCATCAATGCCCCCGCCACCATTGAGACGATGCCGTTGTACATCAAGGCAGGGTCAATTATCCCAATGGGACCCTTTGTTCAATTCGCAACCGATCAGCCGACTGAGCCAATCGAGTTGAGGGTGTATCCCGGTGCAGACGGAAGCTTTGAATTGTATGAGGACGAGAACGACAACTATAATTATGAAAAAGGGAAATTTGCAGTGATACCTTTCTCGTGGAACGAAAGAGAAAAGACGTTGACCATCGGGACTCGCCAGGGTGAATTCGAGGGAATGCTGAGGGAAAGAACCTTCAATATTGTTTTGGTCAGCCAATCTGACGGCAAGGGCATTGAGACGTCGCTGCACGCCAAGACCACAAAGTACTTTGGGAACCGTGTGACCGTGAAAATGAAGTAGAAAGCATGGAACAGACATTTCTTCAATGTGGAAAATCTTGAAGGAGCTATCATGCCAAAGGCAATGATTCTTCTCTTGTTGCCCCTCTTGCTCTCAGCAGATGCCGATGCTCAGCGCGGCCAGGGAACGCTGATCGTCGATGCCTCAGACCTGAGAGTCAGAATCAGCAAAAACATATACGGACAATTCTCAGAACACTTGGGGAATTGCATCTATGGCGGCATATGGGTAGGAGAGAATTCAAAGATTCCGAACACCAACGGAATCAGGAACGATGTTGTTGAAGCGTTGAGACGGATCAAAGTTCCTGTGTTGCGATGGCCAGGCGGATGTTTTGCAGATGAGTATCACTGGAAGGATGGCGCTGGACCGCGCGAGCAGCGACCAGCGATGATTAACACCCATTGGGGCGGTGTAACGGAAGACAATAGCTTCGGCACACATGAGTTTATGGAGCTTTGCAGGCAACTGGGATGTGAACCGTACATATGCGGAAACGTAGGCAGCGGCACAGTCCAAGAACTATCACAATGGGTGGAATACGTAAACTCGGACAATGTCAGTCCCATGACAGAATTGAGGAGGAAGAACGGAAGGGACAAATCGTGGGGTGTCAAGTATTGGGGAATTGGAAATGAGAGCTGGGGATGCGGCGGAAATATGAGACCGGAATTCTACGCAGACCAGGCGAGAAGGTATGGGACATATTGCCGCAACTACGGAAATAACAGAGCGTTCAAAATTGCGTGCGGCCCACCAGATGATGATTATGAATGGACAGAGGTCCTGATGAAGAATGCTGGTGGGTATATGTCGGGATTGTCGTTGCACCATTACTCCTTCAGTGACGGCAGGATTGCCACTGATTTCGATGAGAAGGGATGGTTCGATATACTGAAAAAGACCCTGATGATGGATGAATACATTGCCAAGCATAGTGCGATCATGGACAAGTATGACCCAAACAAGAGGGTTGCGTTGGTTGTCGACGAGTGGGGAACGTGGCACGCAGTCGAACCTGGAACGAATCCCGGCTTTCTCTATCAGCAGAACACGATGCGCGACGCAATAACCGCCGCGTGCAATTTGAACATCTTGAATAATCACTGCGACCGCGTTCGGATGGCGAACATAGCGCAAATGGTCAACGTGCTGCAGGCGATGATTCTCACAAGAGAAGAGAAGATGATTGTCACTCCCACATATCACGTCTTCGATATGTTCAAGGTTCATCAGGACGCCATGTGGGTTCATACGAAAGTCGAATCTCCGGACTATGTTTTCGGTGAGCAGAGACTTCCGGCGGTGAATTGCTCCGCCTCGCTTGATGATAAAGGCAGATTGCACATCTCTTTATGCAACATCGACCCAGAGTCTGGACAACGAGTTTCGTGCGAATTGAAACAGTTTTCTCCACAAACGGTCTCGGGGCAGGTTCTCACTGCGAAGGAAATGAACGCCCACAACTCTTTCGAAAACCCTAATGTAGTAGTGCCTCGAGGGTTTTCGGATTTCGCGTTGGACAATAAGCGTCTTGAGGTGACCCTACCGCCCATGTCGGTTGTAGTGCTTGAGCTGGAGGGGATGTACGAAGCGCCTCCTGCCTTAGAAGTCAAGAACCCCAAGCCGGGTGTGAAGTACGAGTATTACGAAGGTATATGGGAGAGACTCCCAAATTTCGATTCTCTCTCTTCAAGACGTTCAGGTGTCATCGAACAGATTGTGCTTCCGAAAGAGAACTCCGGGGAGAATTTCGGACTCCAATACAACGGTTATATCAAGGTTCCGTCAGATGGCATGTTCACGTTCTATGTGACTTCTGATGATGGTGCCGACCTGTCGATTGATAAGAGCCTGGTAGTGGACAATGATGGTCGCCACGCTCCGCAGGAAGAATCGGGCATTATCATGCTAAGGGCAGGCTTCCATGAGATAAAAGTGAGGTTCTTCCAAGGGCCGGGTAGGAAAGCGCTGGAAGTCAGCATGGAAGGTCCGGGACTTAAGCGACAAGTTATTCCTGCAGAGATCTTGTTCCACTGATTTTTAGTGTTCAACTCTGAATGTTGCTTCTCAGGTGCAAATGAAGTAGAATGGCTAAGACTCAGATACTTCCCCACGGAGTGAGCAAGGATATACGCCATAGGTCGTTTACACGGTAGTTAAGCGCCATTTGCTCCTATTCATCAAGGAGAAATCAGATGCCGAAATGGAAATTCCGTAAACTCGAAGTCAAGGGAAAAGTAAAAGGTATTGGCACCACAACCCACGTGAATACATACGGAGAGAGGTTTACCATTTCTATGTTGGAGGCAATGGTCGCCCAAACAAACGGCAATCTCACCCATTCTGAACATCAATACGATCGCCTCCCGATCGGCAGGATTATTTCTTCTGAGATTGTGAAGCTTGAGGATGGAGAATTCGGGTGCCAGATCACAACTGAGTTATATGTTGACCCCGATTCGATCAAGGGGATGGGATTTAGCGTGGCAGGTTCCCCCGCCAAAAAAGTCTGAGGATTCTATGGCTCAACCAACCGATTACAAGTGGGAAATTCATTGGGACGCCCACACTTTTTCTGAAGATGATGTCAATGAGCTGGCTTCTGCCCTTCATCGTGAGACAGGCACAACTATTTCGTTGCGTCCCCGCGCTCGCTATGCTGCATTGGTTGATGTATTCATCGTGCTGGCAGTCTATTATGTTGGTAAGTCAGTGGGCAAGTTTTTTGAAAAAGTGGCTGAGAAGGCAGGGGAAAGAGTTGGCGATGAAATCGGCGATGACATTGCTGCAATCTATTGTAAGCTCAAGAGCCTTCTGATTGAGAAGCTTAAGAAGAACAAATCCGAGAAAGGCTTCCAATGTCTCTATGAGATCAACCTGAACGGTATTCTCATCCGTGCTGTTCTTCGTGCAAACTCCGATCAGGCAGACTTGATCGCCAACAGTATTGACTCATTGAAGCAGCTGATGGAAGTTGCTTCCTCAGTGGTCGACGAATTTGGCCTAGAGGAAGACATAGTCG
>JBAWAH010000061.1:0-5464 GCA_049589195.1 Bacteroidota bacterium
GAACGTCGACACGGGGGGCTGAACTACACAACCCCTCTAGATCGTCTCCGCATTGTTACCGAATTACTGAAGTAGTACACACAGGCGCATCCCTGCCTGTCCGGCAGGCAGGCGCCCTTGGCGGAGACTTCGTTCGTCCCGCCGACAGCGGGACTCACTGCGCTCGGACTGACAGAGTAGCTTCTTTTTGCACAGCCTCAACAGGTTTCTTCGTTAACATCGCTCCTTGATTCCCAACCTTCTGATAGGTCAGTCCTTTGAAGCTCGGCGCGACTGATGTAATCTCTTTGAAAACGTCTTCAACCATGCTGTAGCGGAACTTCCCTCCCATGGCATTGGCAACGCTTACGATGATACGCCAGGTTGGGCGAGCATCACGCTTGTTCGGTCTTCCCCACCGATCATTTGGACTCATGAATTTGTCAAGTCGACTCATGCTGAAACCATCAAGTGCTCTGTCCTGTTCAAGCGTCGAGACTGCGGGGCGGATGCGCTGAACACGCCCTTGGAAATTCGTGAACGTTCCGTGCCGCTCAGCATACGTAGAACTGGGAAGAACCACGTCGGCGAGTGCGGTCGTCTCGTTCTCGTTTGAGGCATGGACGACAAGCAAGTCGAGTCTCTTAAGGGCCTCTGCCACCTCGGGACTTGCTGCAATGTTGTCGTCGATCACATAGAGGGCTTTGATCCTTCCTTCGCCGATACCTTTCATGATGCCATCGAAACCAAGTCCCCCTTCACCAGGCCTGATCCCAACCTCTTTCGCTCCGTAATAGTTTGGAGTCTTGTCGGCGCGAATCAGAAAATCATCCTCATCTCCTTCTTTCACATGCCGTACGAAGTCAAGGTTTTTCGTTCCTAAGACATCCTTTACAAATTTCTGGAAGAGATAGTTGTCCTCGTTTGTCGCATACGCAGAACTGAGGGCCGCGATTTCAGTCTTCTTGAAGCTGCGCAGCTCGGACGCGACCTTCGCAATAGCTTCTTCCCACCCGACTTCGACAAGGAAGCCTTCTTTCCTCATCCTTGGACCGCTGATGCGCGTGGCAGCGTTCACGAAGTCGTACGTCGTGAGTCTCCCGGCATCGCACATCCAGTAGTCGTTCACATCTGGATTCTGTCGTGGAGTCAAGCGCAGAATCTCATTGTTTCTCACCCACATGTACATGTTGCATCCTCGAGCACAACCACGGCAGACCGTCTCCGTCGCAGACATCTCCCACACTCTCGCCTTGAATCGAAAGTCTCGGCTCGTCAGCGCACCCACCGGACACAGCTCGATCACATCCATCGAGTACGGATTATCAAGCTGCTCTCCGGGAAATGTCTCGATCACCGTATGATCCCCTCGCTGAACGAATTGTAACTGGTGTTTGCCGACGATCTCATCACAAAATCGAATGCACCTCGAGCATAGGATGCATCGTTCCGCATCGAACATCACATTTGGACCAATTGGGACTCGCTTCGGCTTGTGAACCTTATCTTCCTCGAACCTGCTGTATCCAGCGCTATACTTGTACGTGTAATCTTGCAGCTTGCACTCTCCAGCTTCGTCACAGATCGGACAGTCCATGGGATGATTGATGAGGAGGAATTCCATGACAGCCTGGCGTGCCTTGACCGCACGTGGTGAATCAGTCTTGACCACCATGCCGTCAGCGACCTGGGTCGCGCAGGCGATGACGAGCTTCGGCATTTTCTCGACTTCAACAAGGCAGATGCGACAGTTTCCTGCCACGGACAGTCGCGGATGCCAGCAGAAGTGTGGGATGACTATGCCATTGTCGAGAGCTGCCTGGATAATCGTTTGCTTAGCATCAACGTCCAGAACCTTTCCATCAATTGTTATCTTTGCCATTCTCTCCTAGATTCTCTCTGAAGTCCACAATTCCCTTGGAACAAGATCCGAATTCCAGATGACAAATCTCAAATAAAGTCCAAGATCCAAAGCTCAAATCCTCTTTGATCAGCTGCCTTCAACTTGGCTGGGATTTGACCCTCGAGATTTGTCAGTTTATTAGTTCCTCAACAGGTCTATACTCAAGTCCAAAGGCGTCCGCGACTCCTTTGTATGTGATCTTGCCATCGAGGATGTTCAGTCCGAACTTTATCTCCGGATTCGTCTTTACAGCCTGTTCATAGCCTTTGCCAGCGATCTCAACGGCATATGGTAATGTCGCGTTCGTGAGAGCAATCGTTGAAGTGAACGGTACCGCCCCAGGCATGTTCGCAACGCAATAATGAACTACGCCGTCGATCACGTACGTCGGTTTCTCGTGCGTCGTCGGCTTGCACGTCTCAACACATCCGCCCTGATCCACCGAGACATCAATGATAACGGCTCCGGGCTTCATTTCTTTGAGGTGTTCCCGCCTGACGAGGTGAGGAGCCTTCGCCCCTGGAATTAACACAGCCCCGATGACGATATCGGCTTTCGCGATTGCCTTCATGATGTTGTAAGGGTTCGAAGCCATCGTCACAACGTTTCTTGGCATCACATCATCGAGATAGCGTAGGCGGTAAAGGTTTGTATCAAGAATCGTCACCCGAGCTCCGAGACCAGCAGCGATCTTGGCAGCGTTCGTTCCCACAACACCACCCCCGATGATCGCAACATCTGCGGGCTCAGTCCCAGGGACTCCGCTGAGGAGAATCCCTCTACCTCCCATCGTCTTCTCCAGATACTTCGCCCCCTCTTGAGGGGCCATGCGTCCAGCAACTTCACTCATCGGGATGAGTAATGGGAGTGAGCCATCGGCTCGCTGGACAGTTTCATACGCGATCGCTACACAACCGGACTTCATCATCGCCTCTGTGAGCTCGCGACTTGCAGCAAAATGAAAGTACGTGAATATGATTTGGTTCTTCCGAACTAACGGATATTCCGAGGCAATTGGTTCCTTCACCTTCATCACCATGTCGGCACGACCGTAGATCTCGCCCGGAGTCGGGAGAATCTCCGCTCCAGCACTCTGATAGCTCTGGTCATCGAAGCCGCTTCCTGCCCCAGCCATCGTCTCAACGAGGACGGCATGTCCATGGTGCTTCAGCGTCTGTACTCCCACGGGGAGCAGTGCCACGCGGTTCTCGTTCGCTTTGACTTCTTTGGGGACGCCAATAATCATCTGCTCACCTTGTTGGTGAATGAATCAGCCTGCTTGCCGGTAGGCAAGCAGCGTTAAGTACGTTCCCGGCAGCTATCGGGATGGCACGCGACAAAAGAAAGGTGCAATTTGTTGAGGAGAATATAGCAGATTCGGTCTCAAGATTCAAGGGTTGACAGGCCCGAGGGTGATGAGAGCTTTCTCATTTTCTCTCTTCACGGGATCATAGATCGATCATTGTCTTGATTTTGGCAACCACCATATCGATACCAATTTCATTTTCACCACCGCGAGGGATGATGATGTCGGCCCAACGCTTGCTCGGCTCAACAAACTCGAGGTGCATCGGCTTCACCGTCGAGACGTACTGATGGATCACGGAGTCAATGGATCGTCCACGTTCGACGATATCTCGTTTCAGCCGGCGAATGAACCGCTCGTCTGCGTCGGTATCGACATAGATTTTCGTGTCAATAAGGTCGCGTAATTCCTTCTCCACATAAATCAGAATTCCCTCAAGGAAGATGATCGGCTTCGGCTCGATTCGCTTCAAACCTCTCTGTCTGGTATGGGTTGTGAAATCATAAATGGGGCGGCCAATTGGCCTCCCAGCTTTCAGTTCCTTGAGATGCCGAATCAGGAGCGGTGTCTCAAGAGAATCAGGATGATCAAAGTTAATGTCGGAAGCTGGGATTCCTCCAAATGTCGAGAGATCGCGATAGTAAGAGTCGTGCTGAATGACGACGATCTTTTCATCGTCAAGCTTTTCGACGATCTTGTTCGTCACTGTCGTCTTGCCGGAACCGCTCCCACCGGCGATCCCGATGACGACAGGTTCCCCACGAGATTGTCGCTCCATCGAGACAAAGAGATTAGGTGGCGGATGTTGAAAATCGGAACCAATATACCCGATTCATTTGGGACAATCAAGAGGGGCATTAAGGTGCACCCAGGCCTCACCTGTAATCCTCTCCCAGAAGGAGAGGATGTTATAGCTGGGCGAGAGACTCCCAAGGAGAGGGCTGAAATGAACCCTTAAAAAGTGAGACGCTTCCAGCACGCCCTTTAGTTTGCATCCCTAAAGAGAATTTGTTAGTATCTATGAGCCGTCGCAATTCCTAACTTCGACGCCAAACTGTAGATGGTTTTCATTCTCGCTGTCGTTTTCACGTCACTGTACTTCCTCCTTTTCTGCTCCTTCATCCTTGGTCTGTTCAGATTGAAGCGCGGACGGCTTGAGAACCAGGTGCCAAGCGTCTCTGTGGTGGTCGCTGCGCGAAATGAAGAGCGGACGATTCATCGCTGCCTAGAGTCTCTGGCGAATCTTGATTATCCAGCCGACAAGCTCGAAGTGATTCTTGTTGATGATCATTCAACTGACCAGACCCACGAAATCATGCTCGCGTTCTTGGCCAAGCTTACCCAATCTCGGTCGAGCGCGCACGCGATTTTCAAGGTCCTGAAAGTCACCAAACAAATCGACCACTTGAAGGGAAAAGCGAATGCCATTGCGTTCGGTATTGACCATGCACGTGGTGAACTGATCTTCCTCACAGACGCCGACTGTGTAGTCCCGCGCTCGTGGGTAAGTGCAATTGTGAAAGAGTACTCGGACGACATTGGCCTCGTGGCGAGTTTTACTCTCCTGACGACCAAGAATTCCTTTGGCGGGATGCAGTCGCTGGATTGGGCGTTCCTCCATACACTCGCAGCAGGAGGAGTGGGGCATAAGAAACCACTCAGTTGTTTCGGGAACAACCTGACCTTTCGACGCCGAGCGTATGATGAAGTCGGCGGCTATCGAAAAATCCCGTTCAGCGTGACAGAGGACTTCGCACTCTTCACGGCCATCACGCGGAGGACAAAGTGGAAGTACACGTACCTTGTCTCACCTGAAAGCCTGGTGATGAGTCTCCCCTGTGGCACATTCAAAGAACTCATCGAGCAGAAGCAACGATGGGCCGTCGGCGGTCTTGACATGAGGCTGAAAGGCCTCTCTCTGATGGGCTTTGGGTTCACAGTGAATGCACTGCTCGCTGCCGCAGCGTTCGTTGGCCTTCCCCTCATGAGTGTTCTTTCGGTATGGGGCCTGAAAGTTGTCGCTGACGCAGCCTTGCTGACAATCCCTCTCGTGCGCTTGCGATCCTCTTCATTCCTGAAGTTCTTTCCTGCCTTCGAGGTCTACTACTTTCTTTATCTTTTGGCACTCCCGTTCATTGCATTCTCTGGTAGGAAAGTTTCTTGGAAGGGACGGGAGTTTTGAAGCAGCAGGTTGCCATATAATGAAATGCCCCGATGGCTTAACCACCGGGGCTTTCGTCCCAACAAGAGAATTCATGCAGAGTACTAAGCTCGAC
>JBAWAH010000062.1:0-17468 GCA_049589195.1 Bacteroidota bacterium
GGAGAATGTGGTCCAAATTCTCAACCTCTTGCTCCGCCGTGCTTGGATTTAGACTGATGCGGTGGCCTGTTTGAACTGCCCCAACGAGAATGTCGGGCGACCACTCCTTCGGCCATTGGTTGTTCAGGAGAGCCATCACTCCCCGCAACCGCGCGAGCTTGCCCGGGAATCCATCAAGCAGTTGAGACTTATCCTCTAGACCTGTAGAGAATCGGACCACGACTTCGACCTTTTCGCTCACTTTGAATCTCGGCAGGGAGATGATTGCCATCACCTTGTTTCCATCGTACTTCCACCCAAAAGACCGCTCTTCCTTGGCAAACTCAACTGGCCTCCCATTGCACGTTACGGTCTCGGGAGGCCAAAAACCCGCAAGTCGGATTTCGTACGATCTTTCAGTCAGCATTCCAGGATACGTCCCAACCGCCGGCTGAATCTCGACTGTTATACTTCTCTCGTCAAGCTTCGAGTACCGAACACCCGTCCAAGCATATTGATCTCTCTGATATCCAAGCGAGTTTCCTTCGTCCTCATACACTCGCGTTGATCCCGAATCTCCTGGGAAGATAGTCAGGATCAGAGGGTCAACTGGCTTCTCATGAGTATTTCTCATCTTCGGCTGCATCGGGATGATGGATCCCGCCCTCACAAACACTGGAATCTCATCCAGAGCGAATCTCCTCTCAACGACCGCTGGGCCCACCAGATGTTTGCCAGTGAACCATTCGACCCACTTGCCTTCCGGCAGCCAAATCTTCTTGTCGGCTAGAGAATTGGTCGAGTCGATTGAGGTGTCGACCGGCGCGACAATCATGTCCTTCCCGAACATGTGCTGCTGTTTGAAAGCATATGCCTCCTGTGCTTCAGGATAGTCGTAGTACATTGGCCGACAAAGTGAAACCCCAGATTCGTACGCCTCCCTTGCACCTGTGTAGATGTACGGAAGGAGAGAATACCGGAGGAGGAACGCCTCACGCATTGCAGCAGCGTACTCCGGCGGGTACGCCCAAATGCGCCGTTCCGCTTGGGGGTCTTTTGTTGAGTGGGTCCTCAGCACGGGGCTGAATGCGCCGAATTGAATCCATCTCGTGTAGAGTTCAGATGAAACGCGACCGGGTTGGTGACCACCGATATCATGACTCCAATATCCAAATCCTACGTTTGATGCCGTCGGTGTGAAATACGCTTCAAATCCAAGCGTCCTCCACGTGGAGTACGCGTCGCCGGAGAAGCCGATCTGATATCGATGATTCCCCAGTCCTCCCCACCGATGCATGATGATGGGACGTGCGGTTCCCTTTCTCTCCATATCCGTGAAGAACACGTGGTTCAGCCACCAAGTCGGAGTAACACCGGGAATTTTTGTGCTGCCCCATTGCTGCCAGTCTAGCCACCAGAAATCCACCCCCTGCTCCTCCAGAGGTCGGAGGACAACATTCAAGAAGTTGCTCGCGAATTTCTTATCGACGATATCAAATGGAATGTACTTCTTCGTTGCGGGGTCCACCCCCATCGCCCGTGCCATCTCAGGATACGTCTCCTCGTGTGGCTGCACGCCGGAAGCGGGATGCAGGTTCAATGGAGTCTTCAACCCTTTTTCTTCGCACCATTTGAGAAAGCCGGCGGGATCGGGAAAGTAGTTTCGGTCCCAGGTGTAGCCAGTCCACCCCAGTTGCTGACCAGCTTGATCGCTTGGCTTGTCACTCCATCTCAAGTTAAACGTCTGATGCCAATCCATGTCGACCACCAAAACGTCCAGTGGAACGTCTTGCGCCTCGAACTCGTGTACCAGTTCCTTGAACTCTTGGTCCGTGTAGGCCCAATACTTCGACCACCAGACGCCAAAGGCAAATCTCGGAGGCATGGGGATTCTGCCAGCCACTTGAACGAAATCATGCAGCGCTCTCTTGTACTCGTGACCATGTCCGAAGAAGTACCAATCCTGTTGGCTGGCACTCGAGCGTGGCATAATCCACGGCCATTCGCTGTCATCAAACAGCGGTCGATCACTATCGTCAACAAGAACCCAGCCGTCCTTTGAAAGCAATCCTGGTTCGAGGCGTATTGATCCTTCCACACCATCGAGCGTGCGCACAGTTCCTTTCAAGTTCGCTGTGTCAGACATCCCCGGACGCCAGGAGGCCTTTCGACCGTTTAACTCAAATTGGATCTCAAGGTTACTCTTGTTGAACTTTCCACTGTCCTTCTTGTACCTGAGCACGAGTTTTTCGGTCTGTATAACAACCCACCCTCCTTCCGTTCTTGTCGTGAAGGATGGAACCGGCAACCGACGATTGATGAACACAAGGGAGGCGTGATCCTCGAATGCGCTGTCTTCGGACCATTCCAATCGAATGAGTGGAGAAGTGAGCACAGTAAACCTAGCTTGTCCGCTAACTACGACAGCACGAGCATCTGCGATTGGGTCATTCATTTGGCAGAAGGAGATGGAAACTGGATGAGCAACCGAAACGATGATAGTGAAAATCAGGGAGCGGGCAAGTTGACCGGATTTGAAAGCCACGTTCGTCCCCATTAATGGAGGAGCAATAGCTGAATACAAGATTACTAATTTGTGGGTTCAAAGTCAAAGCTGCCGGGGAGTCAAAATCAAGCGAAAGGAAATTCGGACGCGTTGCGACGCAGTGAGGATGCAGCGCGTATTGAGTCCGGTGCAAATTGCCTCGACCGAGCAGGGATCGGTATGAAGCTCTTCATGAATTGCCTCGGGATTTTCGGCCGGCACTTCTGACCTCAGCTGGATGAAGAATTGTCCGATGACCGTCATCCAAGGACTTCAGCCAGCCGAATTCTTTCAAATTCACTCTTCCTCCTTTGAAGACAACGCCCTCCCTCTCCAGCAGCCGTCTCTGTCGGGCGTAGTGCCCGCTCGCTCTCGGGAGAGATATCCTCCCAGCGGAATTGATGACTCGATGCCATGGGACATCAGAGTTGAGTGGGAGCGCATGGAGTGCGTATCCAACCTGGCGGGCTTGTCCAAGCAAGCCGGTCAGTTTCGCAATATCTCCATATGCGGCAACTCTGCCCTTGGGAATTTGTCGGACTATCTCCCAAACTGCCTGATAGTCGCTGTTTGCCTTGTGCCCTTTATTCATCCCTGACGGCTGGGATCAATGAGAACGCGAGTGTCGGTGGCGGAGGAATTCGACAACAGCAGGTATTGTGGAGATGACGATGATGGCGACGATGACGAGACCAAAGTTGTTCTTGACAACAGGGATGTTTCCAAAATAATACCCACCCAACACAAAAAAGGCGACCCAGGCGATTCCTGCGACAATATTGTAAAACATGAATCGGCCGTACGTCATGTACCCAATGCCTGCCACAAAAGGAGCGAACGTTCGGATGATCGGGATAAACCTTGCGATGACAATTGTCTTTCCCCCGTGCTTCTCATAGAACTTATGTGTGCGCTCAAGATATTGTTTGTTCAGAAAGCGCACATTTTTCTGGAGTATTCCCGGACCTACCAGGTATCCTATCCAGTAGTTCACAATGTTTCCAACGATTGCCGCGCTCGAAAGAACGACAATCAACCAGGGGGAGCTTAACGAGCCGATCGCGGCAAACGCCCCAGCAGCAAAGAGCAGAGAGTCACCCGGAAGAAAAGGCGTAATGACAAAGCCGGTTTCTGAGAAGATAATGAGAAAGAGAATTGCGTACGTCCATGCACCATAAGTAAGGATCAGCTCATTGAGATGAACATCAATATGAAGAACGAAATCGATGAATTGCTCTATAAATTCCAAACTGTGACCCTACGTTGAGTGATGAGATTGCGAAACGGTAGGCAACAATATAAGGAAAATTGGGTTAAGGGAAAAGGGGAATCCGGAAATGCAGTACAAGCTCTCCTTCGGAGACGGCTCGTCACAGGAAAGCGGCTTTGTTGAGTCTAATCTCGTTCCGCCGCTCCTGCGGCGGAATGCAGGCTGTTCCCACGCAGGAGCGTGGGAACGAGACAAAAAGTCTGAACCATGATTTTCGTGATTATGGGATTACCAAGATGCAAACAATCCAGGAAATCCTTTCATCCTATGAATCCTGGTTCAGACATTCTCTACAATCTTTATCTCCTCCTCCGTCAACCCGTACAACTCATACACCAGTTCATCGATCTGCTTGTCTGTCGCATCGATCTGGCGCTGGAGTGCGGTCTTCTCGTGCTCGGTTTTGGCTGAGGCAAGCTGCTTGTGGAGCGCGAGCATCTGCTCGACCATCTCCACCATCCGGTCGTGGCGGGATTTGTCAGCGGGATCGGAGAGGTTGATTGTGCGGATCGGGAGACGTTCAATGTATTCAATCTTCATCTGTGAAAAAATCTCACCTGTAGCTCCAATTTGATCCTGGAAATAAAAATCCATGAGATGACAATTGATAAGTCCGAGCAGATATCTTAAATCATATGACTTGTCCTTTAGCAGGATGGAATGCAGTGAGTTCTTCACAAAATATTGGCTATCATCAAGCACACCTATCAGCCGCTTGGCGTTTTGTCTTGTCAAGATCTTATTCTGTTGGAAAATTTCAGCAGTTCGGAGGCGAACACCAGACTGAAATATCTTTTCAAAATCGGATCTGCTCTTGGCTTTTCGTTTTGCCTTTTGGCGTTTGCTTTTCATTTCTTCATTCACAAGGGAGGTATCATAACAGATATATCGGCCTTTCCACTCAATAGAATACCTGCTGACTTCGTTTCCCTCTAACCATTTCTGATACCGAGAGTCCTTCTGTCGGTCAGATAAGAACAAACCCTTGATTCCACCAAGTATGATTCCATCCCTCACCTCGCAAACACGATTCAACGGAACAGACATCCGATTGATCTTGTGAATCAGACCACTATACTCCTCGCGCTGCTTCACATTAAAAACATGATTCGGGCTTTGCAGGAATGCAATCTGTCTTATAGAGTTGACCTGGTATTCCCCTCGGCCCAGATCAGTAATGTCATGCCACACGATTATGCTGTGTTCATCAGTGGGTGGCCCCTTTTGGAACGTAAGCACTGTCGTGTCAATAGCAGCCTCAAATACAGTTTTCTTGAATGTTAAGATTGTTTCTATCCGCGTGTTCGAGAGGAGTAGCTTCCTCAATTCTGCCAGTTGAGCGTTTGTCAACACCCTGTTTGAGGTAATGAGACCAGAATGTCCATTACGCACCGTCAATTTCACAGATTGCTCTAAGAAAAGAGCAAAAGAATCCGTCCGACCATAAGCTGACTCAAATGCTCCAAGGTAGTAGCTAGTGACATCCTTCTGAGTGGACTCAACCGATATGTACGGCGGATTCCCAATCACCGCATCAAATCCTTGTCCTGAGCTTGTCGAAGGACCGCCTGCGCCGAAAATCTCAGAAAACTCCTTCTTCCAATCGAACACGTTAATCCTAAGTCGCTCCTCTTCATCGAGCAAGCTCAGCTGCTTGCCCTTATAGAAGTCAGGTCCAATGAGTGAGTTGCCGCACTTGATGTTGCTGCCGAGGTCGGGGAGTGCGCGCTCATGGAACATCTTGAGCTGCCGTGAGATGGTCTGCTCGTTCTCGCCCTCAAGGACCTTGAGCAGCAGAGAAAGCTTTGTGACCTCCACAGCCTGCGGGTCAATGTCAACGCCGTAAATATTGTTGAGGAGGATGCGCTTCCGTTCTGCAGTCGTCAGCCGCCAGTCCCCGCCAGAGACTTGATACAAAACAGGCGAACGTCCCGTCGTCCACTTCTTGGCTCCGTCGTTGACGTACCAATCACGGTGCCAGTCAAGCAGATACTGGTACGCTCCAATGAGAAACGAGCCGGAGCCGCAGGCTGGATCGAGGATGCGGAGCTTGGAGGCTTGCTTTGGGGTCATGGCCTTACTGACCTCACCCTGTCCCGACGTGCGTCGGGACACCCCTCTCCTATTAGGAGAGGGGCCGGGGGTGAGGAGCAACTTCCCCACCGTGTTCTTCACGATGTAATCAACGATGTACGTCGGCGTGTAGTAAACGCCGCCCGCCTTCTTTACTTCGGGCTTGTCTTCAACTACTGCACGGTGTCCCGCAGTGAGGCGGATCACTTTTCCAAGAAATTGCTCGTACACCTGACCGAGGATATCGGCGGGGAGGACTGAGAACTCGTACGGGCTGTCGGGATAGTACAGATTCCGGATGATCTCCTTCACCGGCTTGTCGTCAATGTTCAAACCAAGCGTCAACTCATCGGGCTTTTCGAGGCGATCCTTTTCCATCCTGAAGTGGAAGAGGCCAGAGTTGTATTTTTCATCGGCACGGTGGAACAGCTCACAGAGCCGCTTGTACACGTGCTCACCGTTCAGCAGTGCCATCAACGCGCCGTATGTCTCGATCCCTCGATCTTCACAGATTCGGAGGAAGATCATCCTGTCGATTGTACGCTGCACCACAAAGTTTAACTCACGCTGAGTGAGTTCTGTGTTCCGCAACGCAATGGTGCGTGCGAGGGTATCGCGCCAGGCTTCGATCTCTTTGAGAAAAGCATCGTCGACTTCCGCCGTACCTTTCTTTGCCTTTGTCGATTCGGCATACTTGTCAAACGAACCTTTGAGAACCGCCTCACGCGAGAAGACCGAAGCGATCTCTTCCCAGCGCTCAGGGTATTCCTTGAACTCAACGTACAATGTGCGTGCAGTAGCCGCGGTCTCAGCACTGGCCGGTTTGACTCTGCAATCGTAAACCGCGAACTCGTCGAAATCACTGAGGATGCTCAGAGGAAGCTTTGCAGACCAAGCATAACGACGGAGCTGGTAGGCAGGACTGATCTCGTCTTTGAGATTGACGGAGGGCTTCTTCGCTTCGACAAAGAATTTCCGGGTGCCGCCGATGCGGAAGCAATAATCTGGGGCCTTCGTCGCGCCACCGACTTTTATTGCATCTTCGTGGATAACGTCTTTGTAGGCTTCGGCATAGCCCTGCTTGTTCTCAACGTCCCAACCGAGTGCAGTGAAGAACGGATCAAGGAATTCGCGGCGGAGTTGGGTTTCGTTGTACTCGCCGGAGCGGTAGGCTTCAAGGTTGCGGTCAAAGCGATCAACTAACTGCAGTATCTCGGGAGGAGCGCTCATGTGACTGCAACTTACGAAATTTCGGTTTCCTAATCAACTTGGGAGGGGCTACAACAGACTTCCCTAGCTCTGGACTGGGATGCAGGTCTGCTGATTAGAAGTGGCCGCGGGGAACGGCTCAGATGCCGTCGAATAGCGCCGTCAGAATCTGATGGGCTTTTTCAGCGAACTCCTCGGGCACGAGGAGGTCCACACCTTGAGGAAGAGTACTGCTGCCACCGGAACCAAGCATTCCAATGTCAGAAGACTGTAACATTGAAGGAATTCCCTCCCCCTCAAGAGTCTGTTGAGCCTGTTCCGCAAATATTCTGTCTGGGAAATTCTTGACCTTTACCATGATGACTCAGACCATTACTGGTTTGGCAAGCTTTTCTAGCTCTTTCGCAGACGATTCTTCAACATCTGCATGGAGACTGCTACCGTGCGAGTCCATCGTCACGATTGCAGGAAAATCCTTTACTTTGATATGCCACATCGCTTCAGGAGTCCCGAACTCAAGCAAGTCAACTCCTTCGACGTCAACGATGCACTTGGCATAGTACTGTGCAGCACCACCGATCGCATTGAGGTACACTGCTCCGAATTCTTTCAACGCAGCAAGTGTTCGGGGTCCCATGCCGCCCTTGCCAATCACCGCTCGCAGTCCGAACTTCTTGATGATTTCTGCCTGATATGGCTCTTCGCGGCTACTCGTCGTAGGACCGGCAGCCTTCATCACCCATTTCTCTCCTTGCTTGAGCGCGACCGGACCACAATGGTAAAGAGCGGCGCCATGTAAGTCGACAGGCGAATCATGCGTGAGAAGATGATGATGCAATGAATCACGGCCGGTGTGCATGGCACCGTTCAGAAGAATTACATCTCCGACTTTGAGGCTTCGGACTTGCTCTTCAGAGAGCGGCGTCGTGAGCGATACCTCGCGTCCCGTGAGAGGTAACTTCCCTTCCTTGGCCATCCGAAGAGTTGGGGTATCGTCTTTGTACAGCCACCGTTTGATCTTCCCAGTCGAGGCGTCGAGGACAACGCCAAGACGTCGGAATGCCCAACAGTCGTACGCAACTGAGACAAAGAAACTCGCAGGCAGTCGGTTGTAGGCTCCAATCTTGCACCCGATGAGTGTTGATGCACCGCCGAATCCCATCGTGCCGATGCCGAGCTTGTTCGCATTCTCCATAACATAATTCTCCAGCTTCGCAAGCTCGGGGTCTAGGTTAATGTCATCGAGTGTTCTGAAGAGCTGCTCCTTTGCATATCCATATCCCGAGGCCCGGTCACCACCAATCGCGACTCCGATGGCACCGATGCTGCAGCCGTAACCCTGAGCCTGCCACACCGCATGCATGATACATTTACGCACACCACCGAGGTCGCGATCAGCGCGGCCGAGGTTTGGCAATTCGCACGGGATCGAGTACTGGATATTCATGTTCTCACATCCTCCGCCTTTGAGGACGAGTCGGACTTCAATGTCCTCCCCTTCCCACTGCTCGAAATGGATGACCGGCGTTCCAGGACCGAGATTGTTCCCGCTGTTCTTCCCTGTGAGAGAATCGACAGAGTTCGGGCGCAGCTTGCCAAGCTTCGTTGCGTCGGCAATCGCGTCTTGAACCTGCTTCTTCATGAGAATCTGATTCACACCAATGGGAGTCTTGATCTCGAAAGTGGGCATGCCTGTGTCCTGGCAAATCGCCCCCGTGTTTTCACACGCCATATCGATATTGACTGCGATCGTCTGAAGTGCAAGTGAGGAGCGTGTGCCCGGTTTCTCCTTCCCCATCGCCCCGGCTATGGCCCTTCGAACGTCAGGTGGAAGGTTGGTCGACGTCTCTATGACAAGCTCCAAGATGCTCTCTTTGAAGTGTTCCATGGAAAATCTCCTTCAGGCTGCCAATCAATGACCACCTCTTGATGGGGAAAGAGGTCGAGCTATCACTGCGAAGGTGCAACTCCATCATCTCAACCAAGTTACGACAATTCCCGTTCCCAATCAATATGTCCAGAGCCGATTGATTTGAAGCGGGTGACGCCAGCTCCGCTTAACGAGCACACTCATGGCGAGAGAAACAGAAAGGCACGAGGAAGGCAGAAAACTCTTGAAAGTGCAAAGAATATTTAGTAAACTTGCACATCGGCTTTTCGAGCGCGTCGCGGGCAGCCCGAGTCGGCGCCTTCCAACCATGCTATCCCAAACTCACTGAAAGGAGCACAGCATAAATTGAGCATGAAGAAGAAAGATGTCCTTGAGCTGAGCAAGCGAGACAAGGTTGAGTTCGTTCAGCTTCAGTTCACCGATCTCAACGGATTGCTGAAAGGAGTCACCATCCCGATCTCAAAGCTGGAGGAGGCAATTGACGATGGTCTCTGGTTTGACGGTTCGTCCATCGAGGGGTTCATGCGAATCTTTGAAAGTGACATGTACCTGAAACTCGACCTGGACACCTACGCAGTCCTTCCGTGGACCAAAACAGACGCGCAAGCAGTCGTCGCCCGCTTCATGTGCGATGTGTACACTCCCGAAGGGAAGCCCTTCGAGGGCGACCCCCGGTACATCCTCAAGAAGCAACTTGAGCGTGCTCGGAAGCTGGGCTACGTTTACAACGTAGGGCCAGAGTTGGAGTTCTTCCTCTTCCGAAAGGAGAACGGAAAGCTCATAGCGCTGCCGCACGACACTGCCGGCTACTTTGATCAGACCACGGACTTAGCGATGCAGATACGGCAGGAGATGGCTTCCGCACTCCGTGGGTTTGGGATTGATGTTGAAGCTCTTCACCATGAGGTCGCTTTCGGTTCGCATGAAATCGACTTCCGCTACGCCGATGCACTCAAGATTGCGGATCAAGCAACCGCATTGAAGTACACACTGAAATACGTGGCAGCAAAGCATGATCTTCATGCGACGTTTATGCCAAAGCCAATCGCAGGCATTAACGGCTCGGGCATGCACGTTCACCAAAGCCTCTTTAGTCCAGAGGGAAAGAATCTTTTCTTTGACAAGAGCGATGAGTACCATCTTTCAAAGGTGGCCCGGTCCTTCATTCAAGGACAGTTCACGCACATCAAGGCGATGAACGCGGTCCTCAATCCATTGGTCAACTCGTACAAACGACTCGTGCTTGGATATGAAGCGCCTGTGTACATTGCTTGGGGTCAGCGGAACCGCTCCGCCCTTATCCGAATCCCTCGGTACACTCCCGGACGAGAGAAAGCTGTCCGTGCCGAGCTACGCTGCCCCGACCCATCAGCCAATCCGTACCTTGCCTTTGCGGTTATGCTGGCTGCCGGACTCGATGGTATAGAGAAGAAGATGGTACCGCCTCCGCCGGTCGAGGAGAACATCTACGAGTTCACCGATGAGGAGGCTGCCAAGCGGAAGATCGGAGTCCTCTCACGTGACTTGCCCGAAGCAATGAGTTATTTAGAGAAGGATTCGGTCATACGCGGTGCGTTGGGAGAATACGCATATGAGAAGTTCGTCACTCTGAAGACTGGAGAATGGGATCGCTATCGGCTTCAGGTGACTCCGTGGGAGATTGAGGAGTATCTGGAGAAGTACTAACCTTGATTTACAGAAGTCGGAGGATTGAATCCCGGCAATCCCAAGGATAATGTGAATCCTGGATCAGATCTTTTCTGGCGGGAAAACAAAAAGGGAAAGAGGATCGTCGCTGGACATCCTTCTTTCCCTTTTTTTAATTCAGTGAGACCTAATTTCTACGTCACCTGAAGCTCTGCGAAGAACTCACTCAAGTCAGCGTTCGATCGTCCCTGAGCATCGGCGATGCGACGCTTCCCGGGAGGAGTCGCGAAGTAGGACTTGATCCGATCATGAACCCGCATCTCGTACGTTGAAACTGTCTCATTCTTCAAGTACACGCCGGTAGGAATCCGGTCTCCCCATTCCAGGGACTTCTCGATAAACTGGTTTATCTTCTTCTGGACCTCCTCATCCGAGGCACCCGCTTTCAGAAGAGGATCATACCCGGTGCCATCAAGCTTGTAGACACGAGGCATTGCCTTCTTTGTTGCCGGATCCAGCCTGTCCTCCCCGCCATACCAATCTTTCGTATTGATGTCATTGTACGTCGGACACGGTTGAAGGACATCGATGTAGGATGATCCTTTGTGGAGAATGCCTTGCTTGATGATCTCCTTCAGATGTTTGACGTCGTACGAATACCCGCGCGCGATGAATGTGAAGCCCGACGCCAAGGCAAGCAAGAGGGGGTTCACACCCTCATTGATGTTTGGGGCCGGGAGAGATTTCGTCTTCATTCCAAGTCTGAGCGTCGGAGATGCTTGCCCCTTCGTTAGGCCATAGACTCCATTGTTGAAGAGAATATACGTGAAATCCACGTTGCGCCGACCAGCATTCACGAAATGGCCCACTCCAATCCCAAGACCATCGCCATCGCCACCTGTGCAAAGAACAGTGAGTTCCGGATTAGCAAGCTTTGCTCCGAGGGCGAACGGGAGCGACCGACCGTGAAGGGTATGGATTCCGTTCACTTTCACAAAGTGCGGGGTCTTGCTTGAGCATCCGATCCCAGAGAAGATCACTGCACGATGGGGCTCAAGCTGCATCTCATTCAACGCCATCTGAACTGAGCTCAGGATCCCAAAGTCACCGCAACCCGGGCACCAGTCGTTGTGATAGTCAGTCTTATAATCAGCTAACTTCAGCGCTGCTTTTGGCGGCACTGCAGTTTTGACTTCAAGCTCCATGTTTCAATACCACCTTTCTTGGTGCGTGAGAATTCTTCATAATCGATTTCACACTTTCATAGACCTCATCCCGAGAAATCGGGCGCCCGTTGTACTTCACAACGAGGTGGTCCATTGCAATGCCGGTGTGCATCCGAACCAAGCTCGCAAATTGGCCTGAGAAATTCATCTCGATGTTGATCTTCCGCTTTGCACGTCCGAGGACCTCGGAAACATACTCCGTCGGGAATGGATTGATGAGGCGAACCTGAAGGAAATTCACTCTCAGTTTCTCGGCTTCGAATAGCTCCATGGCGTCGAGGATCGCTCCCTTCGGAGTCCCCCAGCTCACGATCGTTGCATCAGCGACCTTGGGACCAAAGAAATTGACTTTCTCCTCAAGAGGAATGGCTTCTGCCGCCGTGTCGAGCTTCCGCATTCTCTTCTCCATCATCATGTCGCGGTTCACCGTATCCTCCGAAATGTGCCCAAACTCGTCGTGTTCGTCTCCCGTATTCCAGAAGTAACCTCCGGGAGTCCCGAGGAGGGCTCGAGGTGAGATACCATCCTCGACAAACTCGAATCGTTTATAGGGACCGCTGCCGTTTGTGATGAGTGCGTCCTCCGCAAGCAACTTGCCGCGGTTGATAGCTATTCCATGGGTGTCAAATATAGGATACGTCTGCGTGCTGTTGGCAAGCGCTTTGTCGACGAGGTGAACAACCGGGGTCTGGAATTGCTCCGCATAGTTAAACGCAAGTGCTGCATCGTAGAACGCTTCCTCCATGTCCCCAGACGCAATCACCAATCTTGGGAATTCACCGTGAGCAGCATGCAGCGCAAACAGCAGATCACCCTGCTCATGCCTCGTCGGCAAGCCAGTCGCTGGACCACCACGTTGGTAGACAGTGATCACAACCGGGACTTCGTTCATTCCTGTCCAGCCTGTTCCTTCAGCCATCAAAGAGAAGCCGGGACCTGAAGTCGCAGTTGCAGAACGAGCTCCGGCGAGCGCAGCTCCCGCTGCCATGGTTATTGCGGCAATCTCATCTTCTGTCTGAACCACAACGATGGAGCCTTCCTGACCGTCAGTCTGGTCAGTCAGGTTGAAGGTCTCGTGTGCCTCAAGGTAGACACTCTCGTCGCTGGCAGGAGTGATAGGATAGTAGGTCTGGAATGTGCATCCACCTGCGAGCTTACCGAGAGCGACGGCCTGAGTTCCCTGAAGGTAAATCCTCTTCTCGTCGGTAATCACCTTCTTTAGCTTCCATGGGAAACCAGCTGCGTATTCTCTCCGCGCGTACTCATAGGCCTTCTCCGCGGCCTTTACGTTCATCCCCACAACTTTCTGCTTCCCTTTGAACTGGGACTCAATGCCTTTCACGACCATGTCGAAATCGAATTCCAGCATCCCTAGCGAGGCGACAACGGCCATGGTGTTCACGGTCTTCTTCAGACGCGACGCCATATCATCGCCCATCTCTGCAGTGAGAGCATCGAGAAGCGCGGCAAACGGTATCGGATAGAGCTTAGAACCTCTCTTCTCTGCGAGCTGCAAAATGCCTTGGACCGTCGCCGGAAGCCCCAGTGTGGCCAAGTCGTCATCAATCCTCTTAAGGATTTCTCTTTCTAACGTCGGCACCTTTGACGCTGGCGTCTGGACAAGGTCTGGATCGTAGAGGATTGCGCCTCCACTCACCATCTCACCATAGTGCCTGAAGATCGTTTCTTCATCGAAGGTCACCAACATGTCCATTGTGTCCACGTGCGAGCGGACTAGCTTTTCGTCGACCCGAACCTGAAAGTAACTGTGTGCACCGATAATATTCGAATAGTACTCCCTTTTTCCATAGACGTGCAGACCACCGATTGTGCATGCTCTTCCAAAGATATTTGCCGCTGAATCAACACCACTGCCCTGCGCACCCCCCGTCATCCAAGATAACGTGTTTGTGACCATTCTTGCCTTTCTTTCAGATTATTGAAACTGCAAATGCCCACAGAGTCCTTGCTGGGGCATTATATACCCAAAATCAGCCCTAATTTAAGCAATGCTTCTCGTTTATGCAAATCAATTCTTGCCAATAGTGAGACTCACCTCTGCTGAGTCCGCCAATTTAACAAGTTTTCCCTGAGCATTGGTTCCGAACAGTTGCAAGTTGTATCCATTTAGAGTATTATGGCATGACGAAGACGGGGCGATCAAACCTTCCAACGGATTTCCCATGCCGGCTAAATCGATTCTGAACAAACTTCCTTCCCAAGTGCTTGTCTGCGATGGCGCAATGGGCACCGAGCTGCAAAGTAGAGGACTGCCATCCGGCAGCTGTCCAGAAGAATACAATGTGACACATCCAGAGGTCGTTGAGGAAATCCTTCGGGGTTACCTTGAGGCGGGAGCTGATATCCTCACAACCAATTCTTTCGGAGCGAATCGCCCTCGGCTCAAAGAGTACGGCTACGAATCGCGAGTCAAAGAATTCTGCAAACGCTCGGTTGAGATTGCCAGAGAGTTGAGCCAGGGAAAGTGCTACATAGCAGGGTCACTGGGACCGACAGGCCAGATCTTGGAACCCTTGGGCCCAGTGTTACAGTCCGAGGCTGCAGAGGCATTTCAGGAGCAAGCAGACGCGCTCGCGAAGGCAGGAGCTGACCTCATCTTGATCGAGACGATGATGTCAATTGACGAAGCGGAACTTGCGGTGAAAGCAGCAAAGGGGATCTCCGGCTTAGTTGTTGCGGCGACAATGAGTTTTGAGGTCGGGCCAAAGGGTGCTCGCACGCTATGGGGAGTTGACATCCCAACAGCAGTCAGCCGGTTGACTGCAGCCGGGGCCGACATTATCGGCTCCAACTGTGGACAAGGTTTTGATGACATGGTGAGGATTGTTCAAGAGATGCGCCCACTGACTCCGAAGCCTCTCATCGCGCAGCCGAACGCGGGGCTGCCCCAATGGGTGGATGGAAGGCCTGTTTACTCAGAAACTCCAACCACAATCAGACCGAAAGTTGAAGCCCTGCTTCGCTCGGGCGCAAACATTGTCGGAGGATGCTGTGGAACGACGGCTGAGCATATTCGGATCATCCGCAAGATCGTGGACACTGTCAAAGGCAGCCATCTCTCCTATTAAGCCAAGGCTGCGCGATTTTCGTCTATCTGCACGCTTCATTCCTCTCTCCTGCCAAGATTCACAATTCTTCTCCCGACCTCTTCACCCGGTTATTGGAATTGTTCCTTTTACTGGCGAGGTCGTAGATCGATGAAGAACACCATTGTGTGAAGTTTTTTGCAGAGTCTTGACAAATCTTTGACAATTTCCCTTGGGGCGTTGAGTATCATGGAAACGAATTCACCGGGGGTTAAATAACCATCTCAACTTTTTCAGGGGAAAGGAGTAATGTTATGAGAAAAATCATCATTAGGTTCATGTTGTCGTTCCTCGTGGTGGCATTCTGGACGACTTCCCTCAGCGCCCAGACGACGATCACTCTCCTCCACGTGAACGACACTCATTCGCATCTCGATGCTTTTGGTCCGAAGAACTTCCATCTTGACGGAACAATTGGTGGGATTGCGAAAGCGGCAACGCTGATCGGGAGGGTGAAAGCGACCGAGCCCAACGTCCTTCTCCTTCACGGAGGAGATTTCTTCGTTGGGGATTTCTTCTTCAATAAGTACTTCGGGGTGCCTGAGCTTCAGATACTCAAGCAACTCGGCCTCGATGCAATGGCAGTGGGGAACCACGAATTCGATCTTGGTCCCGGCCCGTTGGCGGATGCGTTGACAGCTGGATTTGCTGGAGGATCGTTGCCCCTCCTTTCCGCAAATCTCGATCTGAGTGCATTCCCCCCGCTTCAGCCGTGGATTCAGCCTTCGATCATTAAGACCGTTGGCGGCGTGAAGATCGGGATTTTCGGGATGACGGTCCCAGGGAATCTTCAGAACATGCCTGACCCTGTCGTCATAAAGGACAACATAGTAGAAATTGCGACAGGAGCTGTGGCGAATCTGAGAGGTGCCGGAGCCGACGTGGTCATCTGCCTGTCACATCTTGGGTTCTACCTTGACAAGATCATCGTAGCAAATGTCGCTGGAATTGATTTCGTCATCGGGGCCCATGACCATTTCCTGTTTGAGCAACCAGTCTCTGTCACAAATCCTGATGGGAAACAAACACTGATCTTTCAAGCAGGAGAGTTCTACAAGTATGTGGGTAAGCTCCGCTTCACAGTGTTCAACCACCATGTGACTGTCAAGGACTACCGCATCCTCACAGCCGATGCCAAGGTCCCGGCTGAGCCGACAATCCAATCAGCCGTTGAGTCATTGAAAGGCGGCATCGAGGCTCAATACGGCAACGTGTACAACAAGGTGGTTGGCTTCGCCGTGAGTGAGTTGACCAAGAAGCTCGATACTGGCAGTCCGTTGCGTGACACTCCTATCGGAAATCTCGTGACCGACGCTTTTCGAAAGAAGGGTGGAACGAACCTGGGCCTCACAACCCTCGGCCTGATGTCCGAGAAGATTTACGCAGGTGCGATTGTCGGTGCTGACGTTTTCCGGGCGTTGAGCTATGGATACGATCCCGCGACAGGACTAGGATATAACCTGGTGAAGTTTCGCATTCAAGCGCTTGAGCTAGTGAAAGGATTGGAGATTGCCCTAGGGCAGCCGCTCGAACTCGGCGATGACTTCTTCCCTCAGGCTTCAGGGATGAAGTTCAGCTACGACTCCCGCAAACCGGCTGGTGGGCGAGTTGTCCTCTCGTCGATTCGTATAGGTGGGAAACCTTTCTCACCGGCTGCGAGCTACACCGTCACGGCCGACGTAGCTTTCTACTACTTCCTGGGGATCCTGGGAGTCCAGGTCGACAATGTCGAGCCGATGGCCGACTTCGAGTATACGGTCGTCAAAGACTACATCAAGGGCCTCGGAATTGTGTTCAATCGTTCAGAGGGGCGTATCGTCGACGTCAGTGTCTCTTGCTGGCCATTCGGTACCTTGACAGAAAACGAAACTGTCGATAGGACCGACAAGGAATTGGTGACGGAGACCCCATCCCAATTCGAGCTCTCTCAGAATTATCCAAACCCCTTCAACCCGAGCACAACGATCAGCTTCTCGCTGCCAAAGAGTACCTTTGTGACGCTCAAGGTGTATAATACAATTGGGCAAGAGGTCGCTTCTCTGGTCAATGGTGAGGCCGCGGCTGGCCGACATGAGGTGAGATGGGATGCAGGGAACGCGCCAAGTGGCGTTTACTTCTATCAACTGAGGGCAGGCGAGTTTCAACAATTGCACAAGATGATCTTGACGAAGTAAATGCTTCCCAGTGCGACGCATCGCTCACCAAAGCGAAGGCCTTTCCGAAATGAGGCTGCGTATGTCGGAGGTGCGTCGCACTTCTGTTTCCTCACCTTCCCTTATGAAGACTCTGAACAAGATTCCTGTTGGATTTTTCGGAGAAGACTCTTATCTTTGGTTTCGCTCGGCAAATCTCTGAATGCAAGATCGCCTTGCAATTCATACCGCTCTCTAGCCCACTATACATTAGCAAAAACAGGGAGAACCTTAGATGAAGGGCAAAGTGTTCAAAGCAACCAAACGAATGAAAAAGAACAAGCCCAAATATCTCAACCCGAAACTTCCCATTGACCAAAGAGTCCGCG
>JBAWAH010000063.1:0-61083 GCA_049589195.1 Bacteroidota bacterium
AGATAAGGTCCGGCGGAATTGGTCGTTCGAAGTCCGTCGGTCACGCAGAATCGATAGGTCTCGTTGAATGAGAGGGTGTGCGACGATGGTAAGGTTTTTCATGCTGACTCCCCTGTGGGATGGGCACTGGAAATGGCTGCAGATGTGCTATGGTCTCGATCGGAATGGCTTGTCCTTCCAAATCTTCTTGGACACATTTGCTGCGACGAGAATTGGATCCCAGAGCGGACTGAAAGGTGGAGCGTATACCAGGTCAAGCTCCGAGACCTCATCAACCGTGAGTTTGTGTTGGATTGCGACTGCGAGAGTGTTCGCCCGAAGTGCCACGCCTTCGCCTCCAAAGAGGTTGGCACCGAGAACCCTTTTTGACTTCTTGTCGATGATGATTCTTACAGTAACTTCTTTGCTGCCCGGCATGAAAGGAACTCGTGAATTGCTCCGTATCGTCTCTGTGGCCACATCGAAGCCACTCTCCCGGGCCTCCTCTGCGCCAAGTCCTACTTGAGCAACTTCAAGATCAAAGACCTTGACTGCAACAGCTCGTATGGCTCCCCTGAAGACTGCCCGTCCTCCGGCAGCGTTCTCTCCGGCCACCCACGCTGCTTTGCTGGCAACAGTGGCAAGAGGTAGGTACATCGGACGATTATTCACGAGGTTCTTCACCTCGCAACAATCTCCTGCTGCGTAGATGTTGTCCGTCCGGGTGAGCTGGCTCTCGTCTGTCCGAATCGCACCCGTCGTGCCAAGAGATACTCCCGCGTCCCGGGCGAGGTTACAATTGGGCTCAACGCCGAGCGAGAGAATCACGAGGTCACAGTCGAAGGTACCTTTGTTTGCGAGAACGCGACCCACACGAACCTTGGCTGAAGAGCTTCCTTTTTGGCACGCGAAGCTCTCAGTTTGTACCTCAGGGATAAAATGGACACCCTTTTCGACCAACTTGTCTGCAACGGCTTTCCTTGTCTCCAGCTCCAAACCCGCCATCGGGTATTCGCTTCGATGGAGTATTGTCACGTCGATGCCGCGTGCGACAAGCGCTTCTGACATCTCCATTCCAATGTAGCCCCCGCCGACGAGAACCGCCTTTCTGGGTTGTTCGTTGTCAAGGAATTCTTTGATTCTCAATCCATCGTAATAGGATTTCACCGCGAAGACATTTGGACTGTTTTCGTTCGGAATGTCTAGTCGGCGAGATCTTGACCCCGTTGCGATGATTGCTTTGTCATATGAGAACTCAATGACATCATCCCTCTCGAGATCATGGACAACGAGCTTGCGCTTTGTTGGCAGGATCTTCTCCACTCTGTGCTGTATTCTGACATCGACGCCCTTCTTCTCCTTCAGCTGCTCTGGAGTGTAGGCGATGAGCTTTCGCTGGTCCTCAATAACGCCTTGGATGAAGTAAGGAATCTCACAGATGCCGTATGAAATGTGGTCACTCTGTTCAAAGAGAATGACCTCGGCGTCAGGATTAACTCGCTTCGCCTTGCTCGCGGCGCTTGGTCCCGCAGCTAGTCCACCTATGACCACAATACGCCGTCTCATCGGATTTTCTAATTCCGTCTGAAACTGATTACAACGGGGACGCCGTCGAAGCCAAAATGTCTACGGATTCTGTTCTCGAGGAATCGAATGTAATCGGTCTTGATCAGTAATGGCTGGTTCGTGAAGAAGGTGAACACTGGTGGGGCGGATTTTACCTGGGTGATGTACCGAATCTTTATCTCCTTTCCGGATCCTGAGCTTGGCGGCGATGCCGCGATCTCCTTCAGGAGGATATCGTTCAGCGTATGGGTCTCAATCCGCTTCTCCCGCTGCTCGCGAACACGTTTGCTGACTTCCAGAACTCGATTGACATTCTTTTTCGTTTTCGCGGAGATGAAGACCACGGGAGCAAAATCGAATATTCTCAGCCTTCTCCGAACCGACTCCAAGTATAGGTCTGCGGTCGAGGGCTCCTGACTTATCAGGTCCCATTTGTTAATCGCAATGACAATCCCTTTTTTTCTCTCCGAAACCTCGCTCACGATCCTCAAATCCTGTTTTTCAAGACCTAGGGTCGCGTCGACGAGAACCACAGCGACGTCACACCTGCTGATGCTGCGGAGAGTCCGGATTGTGCTGAAGAACTCGACACTCTCTTTCATTGCAGCATGTTTCCGGAGTCCGGCCGTGTCGATAAGAAGGAATTCTTCTCCGTTCCAGAGGAGCATGGAGTCGATGGAGTCGCGAGTGGTTCCTGGGGTCTCGGTGACGATCACTCGGTCTCGACCTAGCAGAGCATTCACGAGAGACGATTTTCCGACATTTGGCCGCCCGACGATTGCCAGGTTCGTTCGCGCCTCGACTTTCTCGACGATGCCATCGGTCTCGAAGTCCTTCACAAGAAGGTCGAGGAAGTCTCCGATGTTCCTGCCCGTGAGAGCAGAAACGGGGAATGGAGCGCCCAGTCCCAGCGAATAGAACTCTGCGACCGATGGCTCAGCCTTTTGGCTGTCGACTTTATTTGCTGTGAGAAGAACATTCTTCTCTGTTTTCCTAATCGAATCTGCAATGTCATAGTCGAGCGGATTTAGCCCGGCGGCTGCATCGACGAGGAAGACAACCGCATCAGCCTCTTCGATGGCCATCTTCGCCTGCTCCCGAACTGCTTTTTGGATTACATCCGCACTCTTCGGAATGAACCCGCCGGTGTCAATGATCGTGAAACTTCTCCCGGCCCATTCTGCCTCTGCGTAATGCCGATCTCGAGTTACACCAGCCACGTCGTGGACGATGGCGCGCTGAGCGCCGAGAATCCGATTGAAGAGGGTTGACTTCCCGACGTTCGGCCTGCCTATGATTGCAACTATCTTCTGAGTTGTCGACACGACGCCATCTCCTTTGCCTTAAGGCGTTGAATATCCTTGACGTGGGAGAAGATAGCGAGAATTGGAGTGAACTTCAACTGAATGGAAGGACCGATACGAGGTTCTCAGGTGGGCCAGAGAGAACTAAGAATACACGAGACTCAGCGCTTTACATTCCGCAGGGCTGGCAGTTCAGTGATCTCGAACAGCATCTTGCTGAAGGCATCGAAGCCGACGGACTTGCTAAGGTATGCAGCCGCACCAGCTCGCGCCGCATAAACTTTGTCATCATCCTTCTCTGAGGTGCTCAAGACGACCACGGGAATATCCTTCAGCGCTTGAGTGGATCTCATTTGACGGAGAAGGTCTCGTCCATCGACACGAGGCATGTTGAGATCGAGGAGGATGAGATCTGGTCGGACGACCTTTTTGGGGAGCACGGACAAGCTGGCATGACTGAGAAACGACAGTGCTTCCACCCCATCACGAGCAACCTGGACTTGCGCCCGCACGTTCTTCCTGTCGAGGATCAACTGAATGAGACGAGCGTGGTCCAGATTATCTTCGATGAGGAGGATGTTGAGCTGTTTCATGCCTCTAGGGAAGAAAGAGAAAGGCTACATCCCAGCGACGTGAGCAATGAAGGTCCCCACGGAACTTTCGATTCAGTTGTCGGGGCGCCCGGATTCGAACCGGGGACCTCTTGGTCCCGAACCAAGCGCTCTAGCCAGACTGAGCCACGCCCCGAGATTAGCTAGTAGTTAATAGTGAATGGTTTGAACCCTGAAGAAGACCCATTCAGTCGGGAGCCAACATTCAACACCGAACATGATACGAAACTCAGGGGCGAGAATCAAGATTGGGGCATCCAAAGAACAAAAAAGGCTGGCCTCTCGCGGATGCCAGCCCAGATTTGAAGGCCAACCTACTTCGTTATATCGCCTTCGATGATCAGAGTGAACGGGTTATAGATACCAAACGTAATGGTATTAATTAGCCCGTCCACGAATGTCATCTCATAATGCACCTTGACATTGATGGCAGTCGTTCCCGCTGCAGCCTTGACTTCATCGGAGATGGCCTTCGCGACATCAGGATCGGTCGGCGTGACCAGTCCGTAGATGAAGTGATTGACCTTCATTGTCGACGAAAAATGCTTGATCACTGATCCCGGAGGCTGGTTCGAGAGAGAGAAAGTCTGATCAGCGGGCGTGCCGATGGCGTTCAATGTGTAGCATCCACCCACTGTGACAACGACGGCTAGCAAAACAAGCGATAGAAGCATGGACTTCATAACGGGCTCCTTTTAGTTGGTGTGGAGGAAGTAAAGCTAAAATGAATTAGGGGAATCAACAGAATGAGCATGACAAAAGCTTGAGTGTAAATATAGACACCTCAAGTGTCAAAGGCAAGCGAATAATGCTCTAGCTACTCACAACGCAACCGGAAGAGATGTAGAACCCTTTCAACGACTGCGGATAAATCCCTCTCATCTGTGATCGGTATCCACTGGATTCTTTTGTCCGCTCTGAACCATGTCAACTGCCGTTTGGCGAAGCGCCGCGTGTTCCGTTTGATCAATTCCACCATCGTGTGATAATCAATCTCGCCTCGGAGATGCAAGATCGCTTCCTGATACCCAACTGTTTGCAGCGAATTTGTGCTTTCAGAGTACCCGAGACCTAGCAACCTCCGCACCTCATCAAGGAACCCGTTCTCCAACATTGCATCAACTCTCCTGTTGATTCTCTCGTACAGCACCTTGCGATCCCATTGGAGACCAATCATTAACGGAACGAAATCAATCTTGATCTTCTGCTGATGCAGGTTTGAAATCGGAACTCCTGTAAGCTCAAATACTTCCAGAGCCCGAATGATTCGACGCATGTTGCTGGCGAGCATCTGTGAGGCTGAAACAGGATCCACTCTCCCCAGCTCGGCAAGCAATGCCTCTGCCCCTTCGTCGCGCAAACGGTCGTTGAGACGCTGTCGCACGTCATTGTCGCCAGAAGGCCCTTCAAAGAAGCCGTCGATCAATGACCTGACGTACAAGCCCGAACCTCCGACAACAATGGGGACCTTTTTGCTTCGAAAGAGATCGTCAATGATCTCCCTCCCTTTCTTCCCGAATTCGCCCGCACTGAAATTCTCATTGGGTTCCAACTTATCAATAAAATGATGCCTCACCTCCCGAAGCTGCTCCCGTGTCGGCTTAGCCGTTCCGATGTCAAGATGCTTGTATACCTGACGGGAATCGGCGGAGATGATCTCCCCGTGCAACTGTTTAGCCACGAGGAGAGCAAGGTTTGTTTTTCCAGATGCGGTCGGGCCGACAATACAGAGAACGACTCTTTTCATGGACTTAGGTGATGGCAAGCGTATCGAGGCAGGCACAACGCGATGATTGGATGGGAGAAGCTGTGTGCTGCTCTATCCCCATCCCTTTTTTCCAATGAGAGGGACAAATCGAAATCCGAAGACTTCTTTCACATCATAGTCATTGCCATGCCGGACGACAATGTTCATTTGCTGCATGTCAAGATCGCCTATCGGGATGACGAGCCGCCCACCATCCGCGAGTTGCTTCTTGAGAGGCTCGGGGATTTCGGGTGCGCCAGCGGTCACGACAATTCCATCGAATGGCGCAAACTCCACCCAGCCTACTGTTCCATCACCAACCTTCGTTGCAACATCGTACTTTAACTTGTCGAGTATCCTCCGGGCACCGTAGAGCAACTCCGCATGCCGCTCGATGCTGAATACTCGTGCACCCATCTCCGCAAGAATTGCAGCCTGATAACCAGAACCCGTCCCGACCTCGAGCACCTTGTCCCCTCGCTTCACATCAAGGTACTGCGTCATGAAGGCGACTGTGTACGGTTGAGAGATGGTCTGTGAACAACCGATGGGCAGTGCACAATCGTCATACGCACGATTTCTGAGAGCGTCAGGTACAAAGAGATGACGCTCCACCTCCGCAAACGCTCTCAAGACACGTGGGTCGATAACGCCTCTCTCCTTCAGGAGATCGGCCATCTCTTTCTTCTGACGGTCATACTGGGGCACGGACTGAAGCTCCCCTCTTGATGGCATCGACGACTTGAGCCACACGCTTCATTGCCTTCACATCATGAACGCGGATGAGATTCGCCCCGTTCAGAATCGAAACGGCAGTTGCAGCAGCTGTCCCCTCGAGTCGTGAGTCGACGGGAACGTCGAGGATCATGCCGATGAAGGATTTCCGAGATGGCCCGACCATCACCGGATAATCCAGCTCAGTCAACTCCCGGAGGCGACGGAAAACCTCAAGGTTGTGCTCGAGTCGCTTTCCAAAACCGATGCCTGGATCCAGAATGATCTGCTCGACACCATGGGCTTCGGCGACTTGTGCTTGTTGAAACAAAAACTGTTTGATCTCACCGACGACGTCATCGTACACCGGATCTGCCTGCATCGTCTTGGGAGTCCCCTTCATGTGCATGATAACCACTGTGGCTTTGTACTGAGCAGCGACAGCAGGCATCTCAGGGTCGAAGGTCAGACCACTGATGTCGTTGACGATCGTCGCTCCCGCCTCGATGGCTCTCCGTGCAACAGCAGATTTATATGTGTCGATTGAGATTGGAACGCTCACTTTACCGGATAACGCTTCAATCACAGGAATTACCCTGCGGAGTTCTTCATCCGCAGAGATTGAATCGGAGCCCGGCCGCGTTGATTCTCCACCTATATCGATGATGTCCGCACCTTCCTCTGTCATTCTCAGAGCGTGCTCAATTGCCCCTGACTTGTCGAAGAACTTACCGCCGTCTGAGAATGAATCAGGAGTGACATTGAGGACTCCGACGACGTGCGTACGATAGGAGAAGTCGTATTCAACAGGGCCAAATCGATAGAAAAACTGATTGGGCATGAAAGAGTCCGGAGGTTTTGAATGAAGCAGAACTCTCACCCGAACATGAAGAGAGGGCGTTGGACAGTCAATCCGATCAGCGACAGCTCGAGACCCCAGCAAGCTCTCGGAACAACACATCACACTGGCGTCTCTTGAGTCTTCTGAGAGCCCTGGCGGAGAAGTCCGCGTTTCGCTTTGAGCTTCCGCGCCCTCTTCAGATGTTTTCGCCAGACAAGTCTTTTCTTTTTGTTCATAGCTCACACTGCAAATAGTGATTCACATTGGTGAATTACGGGAATATGCTACCTTCGATTCTCCTCTTCAGCTTCTTGTACAGGTCATTCTGATTTTGCCATTCGATTCTGCTAAACTGCCTAGTGTCAAAATGCATACGCTCACAATCCCGCTTTCGGCACGTCCATAAGACCGGTATACCATTTCCGAGTGCATAGCCTGCTTCGAAGTAAACACCACCTCTGTGCTGTGTGAAATCCGCAACGACGAACCTACTCCTCTTGATCTCAAGAAGTATTCTGTCATCGATCGGGTCATTATGCTCGAGTAGGTCGATTCGCAAAGCCTTCAGCTTTGGATCGCATTCAGCATCTTCAATGGCCTTTTTGATCCCATCCTCATAAATACTTTTCATTGAATCGTCGAACCACATAGCAACGAATGCTTGATTAGTTTTTGGTGGGTTCTTTTGAAGCTCATCGTATCTCCTCCAACCATTGTACGTCAAATACTTACCCTTCGCGTGATGATCGGCCAGTTTCTCCTGAACTAGAAACTGCAGGTGGAACTTGAAATCCTCCGTACTCCTTGCGTAAGAAATCGGATAATCTGTCGCAGGGTCAATACGCACTTCGTTGCCTTCCCGTTCCGACTGGATGCCAAGGTACACGATAATCTTGTCGAGTTTCTCTGTGACAGTTTTTGGCACTGTCATATTCGAGAAGATTTCTTCAAGATTCTGAGTGCTGATCTTCAGTGGCGAATAAGCCCGATACGTTCGTTCACGATTGTAACAACATAAGTCGTGTCGCTGCGCTTGGGAACATTGGGCCAGTTGTTCGATGGCTTCCCCAGTGATCTCGACATGCCCGCACCTCGGGCAATCGTATTGCCGAAAGGGTTTGTAGGGATCTATTCTTTCCAGTCCTGCTATGTCCTGTCCGCAGATTTCACAAACCATGAGACTTTGCTAAGTATGGATGTGCGACTAAAGCCCAGGGAACGTCGTCACGTGAGGATCACTATGGTTCGCTGCATGAATGATAGAATCCGCACTTTGAGCAGACCAGCTTACAGCGAAATGGTTCGAGACGGTGACCGCAATTGTCGCAGTACTCCCAGTAGTGGTCAGGCGGCCTTTCCTCTTTGGGAATCTTCGCGTTCTTTATCTCACCCGTTAGATCTGTCTGATGTGCCTCAGGCTTCACTTGAGTTCTCTGCCCATTCATAAGATAAAGGTTTCAATGTTCGTTGTCAACATTCTTGAGCATTCTTTGGAGAGCGCGTCGCGAGCGCTTACGATCATAAGCCTTCCTCGACTTTTCAACCTTCGGAGGCTTCTTTGGAACCGGTGTCCTTCGCTTTGGTTTCTTCATCTCTATCGAGTCGTTACTTTTCACTCCGAGTCAGCTGAACTGAGTTCGCACCATCGCCTCTCGACGATTGTCCAGACAGTATCGACTGAGATGACCTCCAGCGCCTCGATCTGCTGCTCACGCGTGTAGACATCCAAGCGCATTGGTGACGCGATTGTACGGTGTAGCTTCCCGAGTGGCGCCCATTCTTCCGGATGGGTCGAGCCCAAAATAGCAACCGTCGGAGTCTCCACAGCCACTGAGACGTTCATTGGACCAGTGCAGTTCGAGAGATACAGACTACATCGTTCGATCAAAGCCGCAAGGGCCCCGATGGTCTTGGTCTCGGGGCTCACAACAGCATCGGATCCCAACTTGCCGGAGATCTTGTCAACCAAGACCTTTTCTCCTTCTCCCCAAGTAAGCAAAACTCTCACCCGGAATTTCTCTATCAGCCTCCTCGCGACCTCAAGGTACCGTTCGGGCATCCATGCTTTGTTCGGCCCACTCGCTCCCGGATGAATTCCGATTGTGGACTCTTTCTGGAGTCGATGTTGCTGAAAGAAATCCTCCGCCATTTTTCTATCTTCTGGAGTCCGATGGACGTACGAAGTCTTGTCTTCCGCAACGATCCCCAGCGCTCTCACAATGTCGAGATTCCGGTCAATCTCATGATAATCCTTTCCTGGATGCGGCACTCGAATGTTGTACAAGTTAGAGGAAGCACCTCGAGTGCAACTCACTCGGTACCGTGCGCCGCTCAGAAGTCCCAGTATGCCGCTTCGCTCTGAATTCCAGCGCAAGTTCACCGCGAGATCGAATTTCTTCCCTCGCAACTGATGGACAAGCTTCGCGTGTGCTAAAGCAGACTTCGATGTTGTATCCTTGTCGTCAAACAGAATAAGGCTGTCGATAAGCGAACCAGGAGGGGTAATCTGCCCTACAAGCTCATTCCCAAGAACACAGATGTGAGCATCTGGAAAACCATGTCGCAGGGCTTTCAGTGCGGGAGTCGCTGCCACAATGTCGCCAACGGCGCCCCATTTGATCACGAGGATGTTCCGGATGTTTTCCAGCGTCATGTGCTTAGGATTTGGCGAACCCTTTCGAAAACTTCATCGACTGATATCGACGAAAGGGTATTGATGGTCGAGGAATCGTGATAAGCACGGTTGCTCTCGGAGTTCTCGACCTTGTCAGTGAGGACAAAATGCCCTTGGGACTCGTCGTAAACCTTCCAAGTCTTTAGCTTTGCACTGTGCATGAGAGTCAGTGTTGAGGTGCCCACTGCGGCAGCAAGGTGTCGAGGACCCGAATCGTTGCCGATGTAAAGTCGACATCTCTTCAACACTGCAGCCAGATAGGAAATGTGAGATGAACAATCTGCCACAACCAATCGGCTCCTGGACATCTGCTTGAGTCTCTCGATGGTCTCTGCCTCATTTGGCCCTTGAATGAGAATCACGTCAGTTCTTGGCAATTTGATAAGGCATTCTGTCAACTGGAGGAAGCTCTCGGCAGGCCATAACTTCACCGGATCTCGTGATCCAGGATGAATTCCAATAATAGTGTTGGAGAGATTGGTCTGATGATCTCGAAAGAATACCTCCGCCCATTTGTCTGCCTCCGCTGGGTAATCGTATTTGAGAGTCGGTTGGTGAACATCCACACCAACTGCCTCGATTATCCTCCCATAATATTCACGAAAGTCGAGTCCACCTTCTTCCACGTCGACCGGGACGTTGAAGAGAAACCCGAATGGTTGTCTCTTCGGGCCCACACGCATGCGTGCTCCAGCAAACCGCGTCCATAACGCAAATCGGTCTCCGGGCTGCAGACAAATCACAATATCGAACCTCCGTCTTCGGATTGCTCTCACCCAGGAGAGTTCCGTCGCCATTCTCCTCCACCCTTTCAATTTGCGAACGGCAGGGTAATCGAATGCCAGAACTTCATCAATAGCCCGGTTGTAGAGAAAGATCTCCTCGAGACCCTTTCTAAGCAAAACTGTGAGATGGCAGGCAGGGAATCTCCGACGAAGCGCCTCGATGGAAGGGGCCGCAACAATAAGATCGCCCATGAACTTGAGGGCGACGATGAGAATCTTTGGCTTCGCTCTGTGTGATGACTGAGGCATGAAATTCCACGCGAAGCAATGATAGATATTTTCTTCCTAAACTTCAATCCTTCAGAAACAAAAAAACCCCGCGCCCACGGACGCGAGGTTTCGACAGCCTGTCTCTTTTCGGACAGCGCAGGCGACCACCCCTACTTACCAACCACGTACTTCTTGTAACGATCGTTGATCCTACCCCAATGCAGATTCGCGATGAAATTGTCAATGTACACTGCTCTCTTCGGACCATCCTTGTGGTAGTAGGCGTGTTCGAAAACGTCGAGCGAGATAAGCGGCACGCCACCCCAGATCGCTCCGTATTGATGCTCATCCACGAGGACATTGAGCAGGCGACCTGAATAGAGCCGGTCGTAAACAAGCAAGGCCCATCCGCTCAATTTCGCAGCAACGCCAGCAGCTTTGAAGTCGGCCTTCCAAGCATCGATTGATCCAAACTCCTTCTCTATCGCCGACTTGATGTCAGCCCCCTTGCTTGGATCGCCGTCGCCCCCCAAAACCTGCCAGTAGACATCGTGAAGGTACGCACCGGAGTGATTCCATGTGAATCGGCGCTTCAACTCCCCGATTGGACTGTAGTTTCCATTCGCAGCGGCTCGATCTGCCGACTCCAAACCCTTCTCAATGTTGTTTAAAGCCGTCACGTAGCCTTTGTGGTGCGTGTTGTAGTGCCAGTCAGTCGTCTCCGGACTGACGACGTTTTTCAGAAGCGTTTTCGCTTCGTCATCCGAGTACGGGCGTGGATTGAACTTCCATTCATATGACATGGATTATGGCTCCTTTGTTTGATTTGTTGATAGCTATTGCATTTCTTCCAAGAACTCCAGCATAACACCGCAGGAAGGTTGAGTGCGGGAAGCCTTTCGGCTTCACCGATATATAACAAGATAACTCTCTGACTCGTTTCCTTTTGGTTGAAGAAACTCTACGCGGTTGCTCCTGAGATCATTTGACCCTTCCGGCCAGTTTGTAGACCGACGCCACCACAACCCAGCCGATCAAGGTGACGCCGAGCAGATAAAGCCAACTATCAGCCGCGGGTGTCGTCGTGTGTGAATCTATCATAGTCCAGACCAGGGGGACTGAAAGATAGACGACGTGCTTCGATCTGGTTGCAACCAGGGCGAGGAGTGCGGGATCCGGGGTTCCTCCCTCTTTCACAGTGTCGCTGACTTTCCTGCTTGCGGGTGCAATCCTCATGGCACCATTCATAGCCATGATCGTGCCCAACACAGCACCGACATGGATCACGTAAGCCCGGTATCCGAACCCTCCGACCTCAATGAAGCCATAAGTGACCGCAGCAATGAGGATGAAGCCAACAACCGCGAAGATCTTCTGATTGTGTCCAATAGGGCTCTTTGCTAGGAGATCATAACCATACGCAAGGCCGAACACGACGGCGAGGCTCAGTATACTTTGCCATACCCCCCATTCCTCCATTCCGCTGTCTCCGCTCATCAAGCCGCCCATATAGAAAACGATGATCAAAAGGACGAAACCTGCAACCCATGTAATGATCGCGGCCAATCGCGCCCAGAAGACCGCACGCGACACGAACTCCGGCATGACCTTCGTCATAGTGTCTCGATCCAATTTAGAGATGACAGGAAAGAGAACGAGTGTGAGGAAGTAGGCAAATCCAATCCAGAGGATTCCCGCGACCACATGAATCCATCGCAGGAGTACGCTTAAAGTCTCCATCAGGCCTCCCTAATGACTTTTATTCATGATCAATGACAAGAAGACTGCTCGAAAAGCTACTTCAGAGAAATGGTGCGTTCATTCGACCTAGTATACGAGGATCATTCAAGAACAAAAATGGAAGGTTTAAAGAAGCGAGCCGATTTATGAATCAGATTATCTGACCAGGAATCTATTGTCCTCCTACTGCAGTCATCATTCCCCGAATTGTGAAACCTCCTCAGACGCCAAACGAATTCCCACAGCCGCATGTCTTCGTTGCTTGTGGGTTGTTGAAGACAAAGCCTTTTCCGTTCAAGCCGTCGCTGAAGTCGAGCTCGGTCCCAGAGAGGAAGAACAAACTCTTTGGATCGACAACTACTTTGATCCCTTCAACCTCGAACTCCTTGTCTCCAGCTCGAGAGTTGTCATCGAACGCTAGAACGTATGTGAACCCTGAACACCCACCGCCCTTGACACCCACTCGAAGGCCGCACAAGGCGGGAATATTGTTCTCGGCCTTGATTCGTCTCACTTCTTCAATCGCTCTTGACGTAAGACGTATCTCATCGTCGATCTTTGGCTTCACCGCGACTGTTGACTCTGCCATACCTAACCTCCTGATGTGGGTGGCTTGATTGTATTTTCTTTCCTCACTTGCTGTGGATCAAGCCCATTCCTCCTGGCCCTGTACTCCACAACACCGTTTTCCATAGTGATCCAGGCAAGACTTGCGCACATCGAACGCACGGGGAACTTGCGCACTCCCTTGAAAGCAGCCAACTCTCTAAACTCCTCGGTATCAGGGAACTCCTCTTCGCCAGTGAGCATTTTGTTGAAGTCTCTTACCAGCTCCAATGCCTCGCTGAGAGTCTTTCTGCGAAGCAGGTCCGTCATTATCGATGCTGATGATTGACTCAGTGCACAGCCCCTTCCAACAAACTTTATCTCCTTGACAACTTCTCCGTCTAACCTGATGAAGATCTCAACGTCGTCTCCACACGACTTGTGAGTCCCTTTTGAATCAATCACCGCGTCTTCAATCTCACCAAAGTTATGTGGGTTTTTGTAGTGCGCCAGAACGACCGGCGAGTACAGCTCACGCAGTGACACCTGCAAAGATCTCCTTTACTTTCTTGAGGCTTTCAACAAGCCTGTCTACATCGTTCTTCGTGTTGTAGAGGTAGAAACTTGCACGAGCTGTCGCCGCAACGTCAAGCCATCGCATGAGCGGTTGCGTACAGTGGTGTCCAGCGCGAATCGCAATCGCATCCTCATCCAGAATAGTCGAGACATCGTGAGGGTGAACTCCCTTGAGATTGAAGGCGACCACCCCGCCGCGTTCTGGGAATGGCCCATAGATTTCAACGTCCTCCAGATCCCTCAAAGCCTGTACAGCATAGCTCACCAGAGATACCTCGTGTTTATGAATCTCGTCCAATCCGATGTCGTTTAGGTAATCGATGGCCGCACCGAGTCCGATCGCACCAGCAACGTTTGGTGTCCCTGCTTCGAACTTGCCGGGGAGTTCACGATACGTCGCGCTTTCCAACTGCACTTCATTGATCATCTCCCCTCCACCCATATACGGCGGCATCGAATCGAGGAGATTGACTTTGCCATAGAGCACTCCGATGCCTGTAGGGCCAAGCATCTTGTGGCCCGAAAATGCGAGAAAATCGCAGTCGATTGCTTGCACATCGACGCGCAGATGCGGTGCGCTCTGTGCCGCATCAATCAGGATAACGGCGCCGACCTGGTGCGCACTGCGAGCAAACTCGGTAACTGGGTTGATTGTCCCAAGAACGTTCGAAACGTGCGTTAACGATACAAGCTTTGTCCTCGATGTCAAAAGCTTGGGCAATTCGGAAAGATCAAGGCTTCCATCAGGAGTTAGCGGGATGAACCGGAGCTTCGCACCAGTCTGTTGAGAGATCAGCTGCCAGGGTATGAGATTACTGTGATGCTCCATGATGGAAAGCAGTATCTCATCTCCTGGATGGAGATTGGATCGTCCCCAACTGCTTGCCACAAGGTTGATGCTTTCTGTGGTGTTGCGCGTGAAGACTATTCCCTCTCGTGCTGGAGCATTGATGAATGCAGCGACTTTGTCGCGCGCATTCTCGTATGCTTGCGTCGCTTCTTCACTAATGTGATAGATTCCCCGATGAACGTTGGCATTGTAGGTTCGGTAGTACCGATCCGTGGCGTCGATGACAGCAAGCGGCTTCTGAGTGGTTGCCGCGCTATCAAGGTACACGAGCGGTTTCCCCTTCACGATGCGCTGGAGAATAGGAAAGGCGTTTCGAATCTCATTGACATTCAACATGGGAAATCCTTTCACCAACTGTTCTCTTCAGATCATTCCAAGCTGAAGCTTCGCTGCTTCAGACATCAGGCCGGGATTCCAAGGAGGATCCCAGACAACCTCGACCATTGCGGACTTTACCCCTGGCACTGATCGCACTTTTGCCTCGACCTCCGAAGGCAATGACTGAGCCGCAGGACAATGAGGTGTCGTAAGGGTCATCTTAACACTCACCGCTCCTGCCTCGTCCGCTTTCACTTCATAGATCAAACCCAATTCATAGATGTCAACGGGAATCTCTGGGTCAAAGCATGTACGTAATGCCTCGATAACCTGGGCTTCGATCACATTCTTCTCTATCGCCGTGAGCTGAGTATTGTCCATGTCGGTTCTCGTCGGTTATTCTGTTGAGACTCTTTCCTCTTTGGCTTCAAGGGCAGAACGCATGGCGTGCCATGCTAAGCTTGCACATTTGACGCGCACGGGAAACTCAGAGACCCCTGCGAACGCTTCAAGCTTTCCCAGTCCGTTTGTTTCCCCTGTCGGCTTCAACTCGCCCGTTACGAGACTATGAAATTTTTCAAACAATGCCCTTGCTTCCTCTCTCGTTTTCCCTTTCAAGGCTGTGCTCATCATTGACGCGGAAGCTTTCGAGATTGCACAACCCGATCCTTCAAAGCTCACGTCCGCAATTCTGTCATCCTCAAGTCTTAGATAAACGATAAAATGGTCTCCGCAAAGCGGGTTATAACCCTCCGCCTTTCGATTTGCGCCCTCGAGTCGTTTATAGTTGCGTGGACTCCTGTAATGATCGAGGATCACTTCTTGATAGAGTGCTCGAAGCTCAGACATCACATTTCCTTTTTCTCACGCGCACGCTGGAGTCGGATCAGTAGATTGACATTCAGCCAATCTCTGAGGGATGGCGGCTGTATCCGATTGATGACATCGCTTGCGAAAGCATTCGTCAACACATCGCGAGCAGTTTCCAATCCGAGCCCTCGTGTCCGAAGATAGAACGTGGCTTCCTCATCCAGCTGGCCTATCGTCGCCCCGTGCGTACATTTCACGTCGTTCGCAAAGATCTCCAGTTGCGGCTTCGTGTCCATCGTTGCATCATCAGAAAGCACTAGGTTCTTGTTCGTCTGCTTGGCATCAGTCTTCTGAGCATCCTTCCGGACAAGAATTTTCCCATTGAACACGCCTTTTGATTTTCCGGCGAGAATCCCCTTGTAGAGCTCATGACTGTTGCAGTGCGGCTTCGCATGGTCAATCGTCGTGTGGTTATCAACGTGTTGTTCGTCGGCCACGACGTAGAGCCCGTTCAACGTGCACTCAGCTCCCTCTCCATCCAGAACGGCGGTAACATTGTTTCTTACCAGAGCACCGCTGTAAGAGACTGCATTGGATGTGTATGTGCTATTACGCTCCTGGTAAACGTGTGTGTTCCCAATATGGAAAGACCGTTCGCTCTCGTCCTCGAGCACGTCATACTCGACCACCGAATTCTCACCAATAACGATTTCGGAAACCGCATTTGAAAAATAGACATTGTCTTCTAAAGCAACATGAGTTTCAATGAGCGAAACCTGGCTATTATTTCCAACCACAACTAGAGTCCGAGGAAAAGAAACGAACTTTGCTTCAGCTCCCGTGGAGATGAATAGAAGTTGGATCGGCTCTTTCAGGATGGTTTTGTCGGGGATGAACACATAGACCCCGTCGAGGAGAAATGCTGCGCTCAATGCACTGAAAGCATTCTCGTCGTATCGAGCATGTTGAGTCAGGTGCTGCTCCAGAATCCCTGAGGCACTCTTCATCGCTTCAGCAAGGCTTCCAATCCATAGGCCGCGACCAGAGCGGCGAAGAGAAGACGCTGATGACAGTTCCTTCGAGAAATGACCATTAACACAGACCAGGCGAGCCCATTTCTGCCCAAACGTGAGCCGTTCCACATCTCGTGTGCTGACCCCATTGAGTGCATAGTTTAGGACAGGCTCAAATTGAACTTTCGTCAAGGGAGCAACGTCTGTGTACTTCCAATCCTCGTCGCGAGTTGTCGGAAAACCCAATTCGGCGAACCGGGCAATCGCAGCCTTCCGGATTGCGTGAATATGTGATCCGGCCTCACCGTTCAAGCTTCTCTGAAAGATTTCAAAATTAGAGAGGTACCAGTCTATCTGATTTCCTGCCTTGATCATGCTGCTGTTGCTCCTCTAGTCATTAACCTCTATTGATTCCCTCACCCAATCGTATCCTCTCTCCTCTAACTCCAGCGCCAAGTCCTTGTCACCAGACTTGACGATCCGTCCGTCGATCAGAACATGGACGTAGTCGGGGATCACGTAGTTGAGCAGTCGCTGGTAATGCGTCACCGCAATGATTGCCTTGTCCTTACTCCTCAGCTTGTTTATCCCGTCAGCGACAATCCTGAGCGCATCAATATCGAGTCCGGAATCGGTTTCGTCGAGGATCGCAAGCTTGGGTTCGAGCACTGCCATCTGGAAAATCTCATTGCGCTTTTTTTCCCCTCCGGAGAAGCCGTGATTCACTGGTCGATTCAGAAGACTTTCGTCCATCTCGACAAACTTTGCTTTCGCTTTGACAAGCGACAAGAACTCGATTGCATCGAGCTCCTCAAGACCTCGTTGCTTCCTGATCGCATTCAATGCTGCCTTCAGGAAATACGTGTTGCTGACTCCTGGTATCTCGACAGGATACTGGAAAGCCATGAACACTCCTTCTCTTGCACGATCTTCAGGCGCCATAGCCAGGAGATCTTTCCCCTCGTAGAGGACATTTCCTTCTGTCACGACATACGAGTCTCGACCGGCTAGCACCTGAGCAAGGGTACTCTTCCCCGAACCATTCGGGCCCATGATGGCGTGGACTTCACCAACATCAACTTTTAAGTCGATTCCTTTCAGTATCTCGTTGCCCTGCACACCAGCATGCAAATTGATGATGTCAAGCATTCTCAGTTTTCTCCGTTGATTGCTTCCGTTTTCATTTTGCCTTTTGAATTTCCAATTCCTCTCATCCAACGCTGCCCTCAAGACTCACTCCCAACAGCTTTTGCGCTTCAACAGCGAATTCCATGGGAAGCTCGCGGAACACTTCTTTGCAGAACCCGTTGACAATCAGGTTCACTGCATCTTCCGTCGAAAGGCCGCGCTGCTTGCAATAGAATATCTGATCTTCCCCAATCTTTGATGTGGAAGCTTCGTGCTCCACGCGTGACGATGTATTCTTCACTTCCATATATGGAAAGGTGTGTGCGCCACACTTGTCACCAATGAGGAGTGAATCACATTGAGAGAAGTTTCGGGCGCCCAATGCGTTTTTGGCAATTCTGACAAGTCCCCGATACGAGTTCTGGCCCCGGCCCGCTGAGATCCCTTTCGAGACAATTGTGCTCTTTGTGTTTTTTCCGAGGTGGATCATCTTTGTTCCCGTATCCGCCTGCTGGTAATTGTTGACCACTGCCACCGAGTAGAATTCACCCACAGAATTATCCCCTTGCAGGATGCAACCTGGGTATTTCCAGGTGATCGCAGCACCCGTCTCGACCTGCGTCCACGTTATCTTCGAGTTCACACCCGAACATTTCCCGCGCTTCGTGACGAAGTTGTAGATGCCGCCCTTGCCTTCCTTGTCGCCGGGATACCAGTTCTGGATCGTGGAGTATTTGATAGTCGCGTTGTCATGAGCGATGAGTTCGACCACAGCAGCATGTAGCTGGTTCTCGTCACGCATCGGCGCAGTGCATCCCTCGAGGTAACTGACATAGGCGCCTTCATCGGCGACGATCAACGTGCGCTCAAACTGACCAGTCTCCCGCGCATTGATACGGAAGTACGTGGACAACTCCATCGGGCAGCGAACCCCCTTCGGGATGTAGGCAAAGGAGCCGTCAGTGAAGACTGCTGAATTCAGGGATGCGAAGAAATTGTCCGTATAGGGCACGACGGAGCCGAGGTATTTCTGCACCAATTCTGGGTGCTCACGTATCGCCTGCGACATCGAGCAGAAAATGATGCCGAGCTCGGCAAGCTTCTCCCTGAAGGTAGTGGCCACAGATACACTGTCAAACACTGCATCCACAGCAACACCAGTAAGCACCTTCTGTTCTTCAAGCGGAATTCCAAGCTTATCGAATGTCCTTCGAATCTCCGGATCAATCTCGTCGAGATTGTCAAACTTCGGCCGGTTTTTTGGAGCAGAATAGTACCGGCTGTTTTGATAATCGATCGGGCCATACTTGATGTTTGCCCACTTCGGCTCGGCATCTTCCTCTTTCAGCTTTGCCCAATGCCTGTAGGCCTTCAGACGCCACTCAAGCATCCAATCCGGCTCGTTCTTCTTTTCCCAGATCATCCGAATGATTTCTTCATTCAGGCCCTTCGGTACTTCATCATACTCAACCGAAGTCTCGAAGCCGTATTTGTATTCTTTCGTTGCTAAGGTTTCTATCGTGTTTGTCTCTGTTGCCATATCATCACGTCTCTTTCGATAAACTCTCGTCAGACCCTGCTTGCGTGGGAGTGAGCTTGGCCACTGGTCAAGTGAGCGTTCAAGATGCTTTCTTCATTCGCGGCAGCTGAAACTCCGGATACACGAGGAGCCACGTTTGACTGTCAACTTTCTTAAGTACGTCTGCCTTTTCAAGCTCTGCAATGACACCCCTCGTCACTTCTTCCGCGTCATAGTACTTCAACTTCTTCTTGTATGCCATGAGGTAATTCATAACTCCGTAATGGAGATCGCGAAAGAATACATTTGAAAGATGGTATAACGGAAATTTGGATTTCAAATACTTTAGAAAATCCTTTTGATTTTCAACAATGAGGGATACTGCATCCATCATTCTTAGCTCCTATGATATTTCTCCTTTGGTCCGCGCCTCACAAAGCTGTCGAGCACCTACACAATCTCCAGCACCGTCATCTTATCGAATAGTTGATCGATATCCCGCTGAATTTTTTCCAGTGGCCCCCGAATAGTACAGTTGTCGAACAGGGAGCAGCTGTCCGGACCGTCCGAGTAGCACTCTGCGATCATTGGCCTTTCTTGTTCGATTGTCCTGATCACCAATGAGATTGTGATCTCCTCGGGCCGGTGCGCGAGTGCGTAGCCACCGTTAATCCCCTGCTGTGATACAACGACACCGCCTCGAGCCAGCTTCTGAAGTACCTTAGCAAGCAACTCGTAAGGCGTGTCCAGCTTCTCAGCAAGCTCCTTCGCTGTGAAAACTGTGCCCAATGGTTGCGAGGCCATGTGCCTAACAGCGATCAAACCGTATTCAACTCTCTTCGACAAGCGTAGCATTCACGTTCCCAAATAGGACAATTTTAGTCCTATATCACTGCAAAAAAAAAGCGCTTCCACATTTCATAACAATCAAACACCTGCATTGATTCCCTTCACCCACAGAATTCGATCATAATGTAGGGATTTCGAGCTAAAATGTCAAGCTCCAAGTCACTTTTCAGAGGCCCCTTGCCAACTCCAGAAACAGAACGTCAGCGCACTTATGTCCTTGAAGCGATCACACCTGCGACAGCCAAGCTCAAGCGAATGAGAGAACAAGGTCACGTGTCTCCACCTTGCAACCATGGAGGAATCATCCTCGTTGCTCCATTGTTCAGTTTTCTCCGAGCGAGTTGATGTTGCGGAGTGTGTGTCGGGAGATGAACCTAGAAACCGCAAAAAGCAGGAACCAATGACCGCCTTGTTTCTTGAGCGACTTGTGGTTATCTTTCTTTTCAATAAGGAGAGACCAAGTGAGAATCGGAATTACGTGCTATCCCACCTACGGTGGAAGCGGCGTGCTGGCGACAGAGTTGGGCAAGGCGCTCGCCCAACGAGGCCACGAGATCCACTTCATCAGCTATGCAATGCCGATGCGTCTCGACGGCTTCAGTGGGAATATCGTCTATCACGAAGTTGAGATCGCGACATATCCCGTTTTCGAGTTTCCACTTTACACTGCAGCGCTCGCAAGCAAGATGGTCGAAGTTGCAAGATTCGAACGCCTCGACTTGCTGCACGTTCACTACGCTATCCCTCATGCCACAAGTGCCTACCTCGCGAAGAATATTCTCGGAGCCGAGAAGATCAAGATTATCACCACGCTGCACGGAACTGATATCACGCTTGTTGGCCTTGAGCCGAGCTTCCTTCCTGTGATGAAGTTCAGCATTGAACAGAGTGACGGTGTAACGGCGGTCTCTCGATTCCTCAAGGAAAAGACGATCACGAACTATGGAATCAACAAGGACATCGAGGTCATACCGAATTTTGTCGATACAGCAAAGTATCGTCGCATTGATGCAGACGCGATCAGAAAACAGATTGCTCCCGGAGGAGAGAAGATCCTCATTCACGTCTCTAACTTCCGACTTGTGAAGCGTGTACCAGATGCAATAAACATCTACAACACAGTCCGCCAACGTGTGCCATCAAAGCTCGTCCTCATCGGAGACGGACCGGACAGGTCGAATTGCGAGAGACTATGCAGAGACTTGAAGATCTACGAGGACGTGAAGTTTCTGGGAAAGCAGGCAGAACTTGTTCCGCTTCTCTCAGCAGCAGATTTATTCCTGATGCCAAGTCAATCAGAGAGCTTTGGACTCTCCGCCCTCGAGGCGATGGCATGCGGAGTGCCTGTAGTCTCCTCAAGCGTTGGAGGACTTCCCGAGCTACTCGTGCATGGAGAGACTGGGTTCATCGCTGAGATTGGAGACATACAGCGGATGGCAAGATACGCAATCGACCTCCTGACGAATGAACAGAAGCATAGTCTCTTCGCAGACGCATCTCGCCGGCGCGCCGTGGAGATGTTCGACGTGAAAAAAGTGGTTGACCTCTATGAAGGATTCTACGAGCGAGTGCTCAGCGGAACTCTTGCTGGAGTGAAGTGAGATGCAGGCTATCTGAAAGAGCACGCAGCTGGATACTACAGTAGTCGGAGATTGGCATACTTGAGCATCAAGTGTTTCCTCCCCGCGCTTTCAAAATTAACGACCGCCTTCGCTGAATCTCCCATCCCACTGATCCCAAGAACGCGTCCCTTCCCAAACATCTCATGCTCCACGGCGCAACCGACCGTTAGCGGCAGACTGCCCCGGCTCGTTGCTTCAAACCCGTCGTGGGCTTCCGAACTCCCTTGATGAAAATCCAACTCGAGTGACGGCAGTTTCTCCTTCGTTCCTCGCCTGTGCTCGCTGCCGAACTCAAGAACGCCCTCGTCTAGCTTGAGTTCTCTACGTTCGCGTCGACGTTTTCCCGATTTCACAATCGAAAGCAACTCGCGTGGAATTTCATCCACAAACCTTGAGCGAACTGGGAATGTCACGTCTCCGTACCGCATCCTATTCCGAGTGTAGGAGAGGAACAGCTTCTGCATCGTCCGAGTGACTCCAACGTAGAAGAGCCGACGCTCTTCTTCGAGTTCAGCGTGATCAATATCTGATGGATAAAGCGGGAATAAGCCTTCCTCAAGTCCGGCGATGAACACCACGGGAAATTCGAGCCCCTTCGCACTGTGAAGGGTCATCAGTGTTACTGAGTTCCTGCTCGCTTCCCAAGTATCGATATCACTGATGAGCGATACCTCCTCAAGGAAGTTCGACAGTGGAGCACCGTGGTTCTCTTGTGAGAACTCTGTGATTGCAGACAGCAGTTCCTGGACGTTCTCCCTGCGACTCAATGCCTCGGGTGTCCCGTCTTTCTTAAGATCCTCAAGAATGCCGAGATCGTCGACAAGGGTTCGAGCAAGCTCGCTTGCGGACATGTTGTCTCGCAGCTCGAGATACTTCCTGATCAATTCGGAGAACTCAGTGATGTGTTTCTTCGTACGCTCATTAATTGTGGCAACTGAGTTGACTTTCGTTAACGCGTCGAAGATTGGTCCGTGCGCTTGTTCCGCCGAGGCCCGGATTTTTTTTATTGTCGTCTCCCCGATTCCTCGATATGGGTAATTGATGATCCTGAGAAGAGACTCATCATCCTTCGGATTGACGATGACCTTCAGGTAAGCGAGTACGTCTTTGACCTCCTTCCTCTTGTAGAACTCAATCCCACCGACAATCGTGTATGGTATTCCATTTCTTCTCAGTGCATCTTCGAGCGAACGGGATTGTGCATTCGTGCGATACAGGATCGCAAAGTCTTTCACGTCAAGCTTCAGGCGCGAGCTCTCGTGGAGGATCGATAGCGCGATTTGATACCCCTCATCCTTCTCATCCTCTGCCTCGAGAAGTGTGATTTCTTCGCCATGAGGATTGTCAGTCCACAGATTCTTGTTGATCTGATCGCGATTGTTCTTGATGATGTGATCTGCAGCGCTAAGAATGGTTTTCGTCGATCTATAGTTCTGCTCAAGACGAAAGATTCTGCAATCCGGATAGTCGTTTTCAAAATCCAGGATATTCCGAATGTCTGCGCCGCGAAAGGCATAGATGCTCTGGGCATCATCTCCCACTACGCAAAGATTTCTATGGTAGTCCCCGAGCTTCTTGATCAACACGTACTGGGCACGGTTCGTATCCTGATATTCATCGACGAGAATGTATTTGAATCGATGCTGGTATTTCTCCAGGGTCTTCGGAAACCGATCAAAGAGCTCAATCGGCCTGATCAGCAGGTCATCGAAATCCATTGCATTGCTCGACCTCAGAGCGCGTTCATACTGTTCGTACACCAGGGCGGTCTTCTCCTCCATGAGGTCGGCAGCGACACGCCCGTATTCCTTCGGATGAATCATGTGGTTCTTCGCGAGGCTGATTCGACTCCGCATCGCGTGCGGGCTAAACTGCTGTTGAGAGAGGCCGAGAGAACCCATGATTCCCTTTATTGCACTCAAGCTATCATCAGTATCATAGATGGTGAAATTCCTCCCGTATCCGATTTTCTCAGCCTCCACCCGAAGAATCCGCGCCAGAACCGAATGAAATGTGCCCATCCAAACATCCCTACTCTCTTTTCCAACGAGATCGATGATGCGGCTCTTCATCTCGTTCGCAGCTTTGTTCGTGAAGGTCAGCGCCAGGATCTCAAATGGGCGGACGCCAAGCGAAATGAGGTGCGCAACTCTGTACGTCAGCGCACGCGTCTTGCCACTTCCGGCACCCGCTATGATCATCACGGGGCCATCCGTGGCCGTGACGGCGGCTTGCTGCGCTGTATTGAGATCGTTAATGAAGGCCATTGGAGTCTGTTTCTCAAAAGCGAGCGGCAGCGAGGGGACTCCAGCAAGAAAAAGCCGAGAGTATCCCCCTCGGCTCACCACAACCCGAGCGATGAAGATCCGAGGTTATAGAATCAGTGCCCCTTCTAGCCGAAGCAAAAACTCTTTTGTCTTGATGCCAGCCGAGTATCCGGTGAGTCTGCCGTCTGATCCAAGGACTCGGTGGCAAGCGATAATAATCGGCAGTGGGTTTGTCGCGACTGCTCGACCCGCAGCCTGATAGCCTTTCGGAATGCCGACCCGACGAGCAAGCTGCTTGTAAGTAATCGTCGTTCCATAGGGAATCTTTCTCAGCTCGCGCCACACTCGTGTTTGAAAAACTGTCCCGATTTCATCGAGCGAAGAACGGAACTTGACCAATTTACCATCCAGGTAGCGATTGAGTTCATCAATAACATCCCGATTCCTTGCTCTATTCTCAACCACCTCGTCGTCGGAGAAGTGCTTCCCCAGCCATCGAAAGAAGTCCTTCTGCGTCTCCCTTGGAATACTTATTTTGCACACGCCCCGATCCGTCGAAGCAACGTAGACGTGGCCTATACGAGAATCGAACGATGTGCAATAAACCGTTGGCATGATTGAATGCGAAGAAGATGTAAAAGGAGGGACAGGCTCACTTCCCTTCCCTAACTCGCCGACTACTCCTCCTCGCCTGCCCTTAGCTTCTCGAGCACCGATAGATCTTCAAGTGTCGTCACATCACCGATAGTCTGGCCACCTGCCGCAATCTCTCGCAGAAGCCGGCGCATGATTTTTCCACTTCTGGTCTTCGGCAACGCATCGGTAAAACGAATGTCGTCTGGCTTCGCCAGGGCCCCAATTTCCTTTGCCACATGCAGCCGCAACTCCTCTTTCAACTCAGGCGTGGGGTTTTTCCCACCCTCCAGAGTTACGAAAGCGCAGATCGCCTGACCCTTAAGTTCGTCTGGGCGTCCGACGACTGCTGCTTCTGCAACTGATGGATGACTAACAAGTGCACTCTCGACCTCCATCGTGCCAAGGCGGTGACCTGCCACGTTGATCACATCGTCAACGCGACCCATGATCCACACATACCCGTCCTCGTCTCTCCGCGCCCCATCGCTCGTGAAGTAGACTCCTTTGATTTCGTTCCAGTACTGCCTCTTGTATCTCTCTGGATCACCATAGATTGTTCGGAGCATCGCGGGCCATGGTTTCTTGATTACCAGATAACCGCCTTGGTTGGTGGAAACAGGTTTGCCATCTTTGCTCACCACATCAACAACAACACCCGGAAATGGAAGAGTGGCCGTTCCTGGCTTCGTCGGCGTGGCACCGGGAAGCGGGCTAATCATGATCATCCCCGTTTCCGTCTGCCACCAGGTATCGACGATTGGGCATTTCCCCTTCCCAATGATTTTGTAATACCACATCCATGCTTCCGGATTTATCGGCTCACCGACAGTGCCAAGCAAACGGAGACTGCTCAAATCGTGTCTCAGCGGCCACTGCTCACCCCAGCGGATGAATGCCCGAATGGCCGTGGGCGCAGTGTAGAAAATGTTCACTCGATATTTCTCCACAATGCTCCAAAAACGATCAGGCTCGGGATGATTCGGGGCACCTTCGTACATCACAGTGGTTGCTCCATTGAGAAACGGGCCGTACACAATGTAACTGTGGCCGGTGACCCATCCGATATCTGCCGTGCACCAGTAGATCTCATCTTCTTTCAAATCGAAGATCCACTTAGCTGTAATGTAGACACCGACTTGATAACCGCCTGTTGTATGGACCACCCCTTTCGGTTTCCCGGTTGTCCCGCTGGTGTAGAGGATGAACAGAGGATGCTCTGCATCGAGTTTCTCTGCCTCCGAATTCGATGACGCGGTAGCCATCAGCTCAGACCACCACCAGTCACGTCCCGAGACCATTTGGACTTCCGATCCAGTTCGCTTCAGAACCACTACATTTTGAACCGAAGGAGTGTACTTTAGCGCCTCGTCGACATTGACCTTCAAGGGGACAATCCCGCCTCGCCGAAATCCGCCGTCTGCTGTCACAACCAGTTTGGCTTGGGAATCGTTGATCCGGTCCTTGAGCGCATCGGCGCTGAATCCTCCAAAGATCACGCTGTGCGCTGCTCCTATGCGTGCGCACGCAAGCATCGCTATTGGCAGCTCGGGGACCATCGGCATGTAGATTGCCACTCGGTCACCTTTCTGGACGCCAAGACCTTTCATCACGTTGGCAAACTTGCAGACCTCACGATGGAGATCTTGATAGGTGAGCACTCTCTGGTCGCCCGGCTCGCCCTCCCAGACGATTGCAGCCTTTGTTCTCCTACCGGAAGAGAGGTTCCGGTCCAAACAGTTGTACGAAATGTTTGTTTTCCCTCCCACAAACCATCTGGCCCATGGGTACTTCCAATCGAGAACCTTGCTCCACTTCTTGAACCACACAAGCTCACTTGCAATCTTCGCCCAGAACTTCTCGGGGTTTTTGACTGATTCATTGTAGAGCTTCCTGTACTGGGCAAGGCTTCTTATGTGAGCCTCCTGACTGAATTGTGCCTTCGGCTTGAAGAGACGTTTCTCTTTCAGGACGGACTCGATATGGCCAGTGGTGGCGTCGGTCATGGTGACTCCATGGTGATTAACAAATCATATTAGTGGATATTACAGCGTCGTCAGGGACGAACAAATCTCGAGATCATCTCATAGCCGAGGTAGCAGGCAAAGCCAAGGAGGATGCAGCCGGCAATACGAGACATGATGCGAAGTCGTTCAGGCTTCAGTGTGATGAGCCGCTTATGGAAGAATTTCAGAAGCACGTAGAACCACGTGGCCGCTCCAATACCAACCGCAACGGCAAAAAAAAGGTTGTCGATCCACTGGCTAATTATCAATTTGTATGCCTGAATCGCTCCTGCCACAGTTATCCAGTAGCCGAGGAACGTTGGGTTCGATAGATAGAGGAAGACCCCAACCCAGAAGCTGCTGTGAAGTTCTCGCTTCAGCGGCAGCTTGACACCGTTGCTGACTTGAGTGGGCTTGCTTCGAAGGCTCTTGATTCCAAAGTAGACCAAGAATATGAATCCTAGCAGCTCAAAGAAAAGCCCCACTCGAGGGCCCTGGAGAATCGCGAAGAACCCAAACATCGCTGCCGATGCATAGACAAAATCCATTACCGCCGCCCCTATGGCAAGAGAGATGCCGTGGGCAAAACTCTCCCTCACTCCCTTTGTGAGAACCGCAACATTGATTGGGCCAATGGGAACCGAGGTGACGAATCCGATGACAAAACCGACTAATGCGGCGAGCATGAAAGAGGTTGTATAAGAATAGCCGTGAGAAACAATCGCCAGAAATGATGACAAAAAAACTGAAAAAAGCAAGGCTAAAAATGCCTTCTCCGTCAAAAGAAAGCCCTCACCTCCGCTCTTGCGAGATGAACTGCAGGCCGACCACCTTCAGATCGCCCATCGTACCCCACGGTCGCCTGCACAAAATCTGCGACTCGATAATCCAAGTTCACGTGCCAGAGCCAACTCTTGCCAGCAAGCTTTCCTCCCGTTAACTCGAATGGGAGTGTCTCCGCAGTCCCGTCGAGAATCACCTCTTCTCTCTCCACTTCCGCCCGAACCTGACCCTTTGTTTCCAGCGAGTACACCAACCGAATGTTCTGATCGTTGATATCCGCTGTGAGGGGACGAATTGGAAAGCTGTCCGTCGCACGTGTGACATCGAATCTGAAGCCCACCTCGATATTCTGCTGAGGACGGTAGGAGAAGTCCGAGATGAGAGTGTTAGAAGTGATGTTCCTCTCTCGGCTTGTAGGCATGGTTGCAGTCACTCTATCGACTTTTTGAATCACATCAAATTGTGTTGCGATTTCCTTTACAAGTCTCGCTCGAACCCGTGCTGAGCGCTCTATTGCGAAACTCTTCTCATTTGCTAGTGCATACTGCGTAAAACCTCCCTGCTGACCGAATCGAAAACGGAACGAAAGATCGGGGTCATTCTCGAAGAGATACAGATCTTGCGTGAGCTGTTTTGTCCCAACAATCGTGGTGCTGTCGTTCTGGAACCTGCTCAGGTGAAGGAGGTAGATCTGTTTCAGATCCCTCTCTGTGCTTCTCTCTTCAACGCGAAGATAGGTCTCGGTCGAGAGGCTTCGAATTGCTTTTGTCAGGAAAGAAGCAGACGGGCCGACAAGCCGGGTCGGTGTCAGCCGGATTCGTGAGCTGGTCTTCAAATCGATCACTGGAAACAATTCGTCGGTCGGGACAGTGACGACAACATAGTCTCCATCAAAGCGTGTTAGCTCGTATTCACTCTCGTCGGCGATACCATTCCCATTGAGATCGCCCAAGTACTGGTAGTTCCCCGTCCCCTTTGGAACTCGGACGAAAACGCGCTCGAGCTTAGAGGACCGCTGCGTCTGGACCTCGTAGAAGAGGTTTGCGTCTAGTGCACGGGCGAGCGGTGAGTATCTCGCTTGCGTTCTCATCAGAAGTGTCTGGATGTTACTGTTTCCCCGCTGTTTGAACTCTTCGGTAAAGTCCTTGTTCCGCACGGTGAGATCGACAGTCGAGGAGAGATTCTTCCACTCCTTCAACTGCCACTGGTACATCTGGGAGAAACTCTCTGATGCCTTTTGAAGCACGCCCTGTGAAAGACTGTCTTCGCTCCTAAACTGAAACTCAGAGCGGAAGGCCATACCGTGGAAGTCCGGGATTTCCAGCCGAGGTGCGAATTCATTGTACCTGAAGCTTCCGACCGTCAACGAATCTGTTGAGAGTGTGTGAGCTTCCTTGTCCTCACCGTCGAACCGAAAGCCCGGGAGAATGCCGGCAATGCGGTACGTGACGACTCCATGCTGGCGCTTCCAGTCAGCGACATTGTCAATCGTGCTGTCGTGACTCCTGATGCTCTCAAGCGTATAGTCTACGTGGGGTAGCTTTTCGCTGCTCAAAGAGAACAGAAGCTCACTTCGGTCTGAGGAAAAAAGATCCCCGCGCTCGATGTGGCCAAGCTCTCCACCAAACTTCAGGCCCTGAAGCGGCTGGTAGCTGAGTTTTCCCTCACGGATTTGTTCATCTTGATTGACATTGCTTTCCAGATTCCATTCGCGGCTGAATTCAATATCGTTCGTTCGATCAATGGGCTCAAAGCTCTTTTCAACAAACCTGTTCTTGAGCTCGAGATCGAGGGACCCAAAGTTGTGATCGCCGATTCTGATGTCCTTAGGGTTCGCCATGAGCGTGAAATTCAAAGCGCTCCCTTTGCTGGTCGCGTCGGGAAGGTCCGAGAACCTATTTGCGTTGAAGTTGCTGAACGCAAACTCTCCATTCAGATTGAGGAAACTGGTCACAGCGGCTTGCAGATGAACGTCAGCCAAATCGTGCAACTCGGGAAAAGGAAGAAACTGTATGGGAAGATAGCTCCCTGCCTTGACACCAACCCATTGATAGTTTCCTATACTCTGCTTGACATAGTCTCCTTGACCTGCGCCGACGAACGAGAAGATTATCGAATAGAGCGCTGCGGTGTCTCCGGGCGCATATCGATAGTAGGTGTAGGGCTGCTGTGCAATGGTTGTGTCGAGCTGCACATACTGGCCCTTTCCGAGGTGAGTGAGAGAATCTCTGCCCACAAACGTCACTCCGGTCTTAGTGGCTTTCGTACGGTCTCCGCCGCTCCGACTGAGAACTGCTTTGTCTGAATCGCTCAGGCTGATGTCGATCGTGGAGTTCTGATTATCACTCTCTCGATAGTATGCCGCAGTAAGTTTCACGTTCTTCGAACCGAACTCGGACTCCGTTTGGACACCGAACAAACTCCGCGAGTAGAACCGATCTGTGTATTCGAAGTCCACAACGATCCTTGAGGCACTCGTGACGAGTCGTCGAGGCTGAAAGGTCACTTGTGCACTTGCATAGTCGATGATGTAGTCGTTTGTCTCCCCGCGTGTCATTCGTTCACCATCGACGTACACTCTCTCCGTACCCGCTACCACGATGATTGTTATCTCGCCGTTTTTTCCCAGGAGCTGGTACGGTCCCTGCACACCTTCAATGCCTTGGAACTGCGCCGTGTTGAATTTCCCTCGCGTCACTGCACCGAGCACGAGAGTACTACCCTGAGAAGATCCAATCTGATAGTTTCCGATCCCCTCTGCCCCTTGCAGCTTCCTGTTGATCCGACCGAACTCAGTGCCATCAGAAGAGTAATTGAAGTCTCCGATCGTGGCCCCAACGTTGGGACTCTTAATTTCCACAGAGACCTTGTCAATTTCCTGTAGTGTTTGTGTGTTTCCCTCAGGTTGGATTGGAGCATTCTCGTCCGTGAGGGCAGCAACTACTTCGATATCACTCGCAATTTTGCCTGAGAGCTGCATCCGAAAACCTGAAGTAAGGGAAACATCCCGGTTCGTCCCGAAGTCGATCCCACGTACAATGCTTCCACTCTTCTGAAGATTTGGCCCGAAGATCTGATCGATCGTCAGAGGAGGCTCGGCCTTCTTTATCCGGATCGTATCTCCGCGAGCAGTGTCGTGCTGCACCAGCATCTCACGATGGAAATATCTCTCCCGAAATTGGAATGGGTACCTCTTGTAGGTCACGAATATCTTGTGGACGGATCGTGTTGAATCGCGCAGAATCTCTTGAATCCAATCCTGAGAAAACCGCATGATGCCGTACCTGTAGTCAAGAGAATAGTCCTTGTCTCTTGTCAGGACGCTGAGGGAGTCGAGCAGCACAGTGTCGCTGCCTTCAATTACAAACTCATGCGGGAGATTGTGCGTCGTGTCCTTGTCTGTCAGGGCAAAGCTGTGGGACTCAAGCGCGCCAGACGGAGAGATTACCTCTTGACCAAACGAGGAGGAGACCAACACTCCGGCAAAAATGGTGAGAGCAACGAAGCGACTGAGAGAGAACTCAGCGTGCATGTGTAGCGAGCGGATCATCCAAGACCCGACCTCCCACGTTACGGTGCTATTGGCATTATCATCGTATCGAATGAGTCCTCTTGCGCCTCCTGCCAGCCATCACAAACCTGAGGTGAACGTCTTGCTTGAACTTGGACTGAATTCTTCCTATCTTTTTTCCCGTGCCTCGAATATCCAGAAACAATCAAGGCGAAGTAGTACCGACTTCGTCCCGAGACATCGGGACTTCGTCGGGATAAACTCCGCTGGCAGACCTGTCCCGATGCGATCGGGGTGCGCTGGACGCGAAACCCAGGATAACTCTCATCAAACAACAGCCGAAGTGGCGGAATTGGCAGACCTGCCTACCGCAGGCAGGCGCGCTGGACTCAAAATCCATCTCGTGCCATGGACTGCTTCTATGTATATGCCATAAAGAGCTGCAAGAGGAACTACATCTACGTTGGATTGACAAGCAATCCTCAACGGAGAATCGAGGAGCACAGCAGAGGAAAAGAAAGAACCACTCGTTCTTATGCTCCTTTCAGAACCTTGCTGGTAGAACGCTACAACTCAAGACTAGAAGCCCGCAAAAGAGAGAAGTATCTTAAAACAGGAATCGGCAAAGATCGTCTCCGATCGATTGTCTGAACCTGTCGCCGAAGTGGCGGAATTGGCAGACGCGCTGGACTCAAAATCCAGTCCGGCTTACCCCGGGTGTGGGTTCGACTCCCACCTTCGGCACATGATCTTGGTCTGGTAAGACAGTCTCGAAGAGACCCCTTTCGGGGGAATCCTTTCCTGTCCACCCGAGGCATGGATCAGCTGTTATAATCCGCTCCCGAATTCTCAGTTCACTCTGTCGAGGTACTCTCCCACCAATCTCGCCGCCTTGAACCCACTCGTCACCGCGCTCTCGATTGTTGAAGGCAATCCTGTATCCGTCCAATCGCCTGCGAGGAATAAATTCTTGCATTGTGTTTCGGCTGGAAGCCTGTATCGTTTCATCTCTGGTGACGATGACAACGTTGCCCGCTTTTCTTTGACGACAAGAGAATGCATTAGTTTCGCTGAGCGTGCTGCAGGAAAAAGTCTTTTCACTTCCTCAAGCGCCAGCGAGACAAGTCTGTCTTTATCCCAAACAAGCAATTCACCTGCACCACTCACAACGCAAGAGAGGTAGCTTCCCTCTCTTGCTCCATCAAGAAGAATCCTGTTCTTGTTGAAGACCCACTGGATGGGAGAATTGGGGAAGCTTACAAAATCTCTCTCCATGACCTGCCGATCTAACCAGAGGTTGATCGTGACAATCCCAGAATAGCGCATCCCATCTTCGCTCCGTCGACCTCTCACCGAGGCACCGAAATCTTTCGGCGTGATTCCGAGGAGATCGAGAAGCGGAATGGAACTGATGAAAGCTTTGGAGCGCAAACGTCGACCGCTCACTAGTTCGGCTGCGACAGCCCCCTCGCGGGAGAGAATGATCCGTTTCACGCGAGCTCGATTCAGCACCTCTCCCCCACGCTGGCGGATGAATCTCTGCGCATCGTCAACATATAGATCGCTAAGTCCTTTGTTTGGAATCATAAGCACGGAGCTCTCACGGCCGTTGAGGAATGCTTCTCGGAGAACCTTGACAAAGAGCGAGGCAGCGGCTTGCTGGGGACTTTCGTTGAGAGTAGCAGTCGCGATGACATTCCAGAAGTATTTCTTGCACTCCTCCGTCTGATGACAGGATGTTAGCCATTCATCGACAGTCATGCTATCTCCGACAGGCGCTCCATGACTTCGTGGGGAGATCTGTTTTAGCGGGAACAACAGTCGGAAGCGATCTCGCAACGAGAGTGTCTTAAGATGGAGGATTCCGAGAATAATGTGATACGGACTAGGAACACTCGGACAGCGAAATGTGACGAGCCCTTTCTCCGGATGATGGAACGTGACTTCGAGATTCTTCTGCATGGTGACCTTATCAAGAGAGCCAATCGTCTGGAAAAAACGTTTCGTGTTGCCAAAACAGCCCATCAGCAGATGCTGACCGTTATCAACAACATCACCGGTCTTCTTATCTGTGTAAGAGTAGGCTCGTCCCCCACATCGGTGTTTCTGTTCGAGAACCTTGACGGTGTAGCCGTGGTCGCAGAGGTCGACTGCTGCCGACAGGCCGCTCAATCCCCCTCCGATGACAATCACATCAGTCAGCATAATGGAAACCGAACTTATACCTCATCCAGGTGTTAAGAGCAATCCCAAATCTTGAGAGACTAGTGAGTCGAATCTCTTGCCGGAATAGCAGGCTCGGATCCTTCTCGATCCCAGCCAATAGCCTCTCATAAATGCATGCCATCGCTTCTGCAGGGTAAAGGAACCGTAAATCGTCCAGCTTCAGGTAGCTTCTCGCCGTCTGGAAATATCTTCTTGCCCTGTCACATTCAAATTGAATCAAGTCTTGAAAGGATAGATTAACCTTTTGTGAAAGTAAGTCTCCTTCTGAGTACCCGCAGCTCCGCAAATCTTCCTGTGGCAAATAGACACGCCCGGATGCAAGGTCGATTCTCAGGTCGCGGAGAATGTTTGTGAGCTGGAGCGCAATCCCGAGGTTGATTGCATACTGCTTTGCCTCTGGGCTGCGATAGCCGAAGATCTCGATACTCATCAAACCGACAGTCGAGGCGACACGATAGCAATAAGGGTACAGTTCTTCAAATGTCTCATACCGATTTTTTAAAATGTCCATTCCGACACCGTCGATCAACTCCAAGAACAATCCCTCCGGGATATTGAATCTCCTGGCAACAGAGCATATGTCCGTCAATCTCGGTTCTTTGGACTTTCCATTGAGTGAATGCAGGAGTTGCTCTCGCCATTCTCGCAGAGCAACAGATTGTTCTTCTGGAGAATTGCTGTTATCAATGATATCATCAGTCCTGCGACAGAAGTCATAAAGCGTGATGATGGCGTCCCGCTTTTCCTTCGGAAGCAGAAGAAAGGAGTAATAGAAGTTGCTGCGCCGAGGCTTTCGAGACGGATTCGGGATTAGCTTCATACTTCTTGATGGATGTTATCAGCCCCGAGACTCTGTAACCCTTTTTTCTCCCCCCTTCTGCCAATCGCCTGGACAATGAGGTAGCATTTGTCCCAAGCTGAAATCGTTGGTCGCTGCCGAAAAACATCGTAGTTGGTCCGCTGGATCTTCTGAAGGATTCTCATCCCTCCCAGCCAGGTGAGTCTCAGCTGAAATCTGAGATCTCTCCCAACAGAATTCAATAGCGGCTTGCCCAATTCAAAGAGCAAGACGGTTTTCTCAACTTCATGCAACATAAGACTACGGAAATTCCCGTTGTATCGCTGTTGAAGAAGATCTTCCGCGGTGCAATTGAACTTCTTCATGTCTTCGAGCGGGAGATAGATTCGATTCCGTTTCACATCGAGAGAGAGATCCTGCCAGAAGTTTGTTAGTTGCAGGGCCGTGCAGATAGCATCGGAAGCATGCAGCCTTTCCTCTCCATCGTAGCCAAAGAGATGAAGAATTAGGCGGCCTATGGGGTTAGCAGAGAGAGAACAATACGTCAGGAGTTCACCCCAATCCGCATACCGTTTTTTTTCAACGTCCATCCTGAAGGCGACGAGAAGATCGAGAAGATGCGTGATCGGAAGATCAAATCGTGCGACAGTCTCCGCCAGTGCGACGAACACTGGATCACTCGCTCTGCTGCTGATGCAGTCACGGAGCTTTTGTTCAAGCTCTGAAAGCTTTTTCAATCGCACATCCTCTTGCAGCCCTTCCTCATCTGCTATGTCATCGGCAGTCCGGGCAAATGCGTAGATCGCTGCCACGTACTTTCGCTTGGATTTCGGAATCAGGTACGAGGCAACAGGGAAGTTTTCGTAGTGGCGAAAAGCGATCTTCTCGCATGTGCGGAACGCCTGCGCGATGGCGGAAGATTCCTTCACGAACACGAGATCTCCTCAACCTGTGCCTTTGAGAGCGCTTGTTCTGTAAGCTGTCCGATGTCCAGAGATTTTTCGGCACTGGTAACTTCCTCTGGACTCGCCCACGTATTCGGTCTCTTTGGAAGAAGGAAGGAGCAGCAATCGTCGTAAGGCGCGCTCGAAAGATCAAATGTGCCAATCTTTCTTGCTATGTCGATGATCTCGCTCTTGTCAAAACTCACGAGCGGCCGGAGAATTGGCAGAGATGCAGCTTCATCAATCACGCGGATATTACGAAGCGTCTGCGATGCGACCTGGCCGAGGCTCTCGCCCGTGACCAATCCTTCCGCCCATTCCTTTTTGGCAATGGCTTCTGCAATTCGAACCATCATGCGCCGATAAAGAATCACGCGGAGAGCCGCGGGCGTGCTCGCAACGATGATCTGCTGCGTGTCAGCAAATGGCACGAGATACAGTCGAGAGTGAAACTGGTACGCCGTGAGAACTTTAGCAAGCGCTGCCGCCTGGTCGATTGAATCTCTTGAAATAAAAGGATAGCTATGGAAATGAACAAACACAACCTCCGCGCCTCTCTTCATCATCTGATACGAAGCAACGGGCGAATCAAAACCAGCAGAGAGCAGCGCAACAACCTTTCCGCTGACTCCCACGGGAAATCCCCCGGGGCCCGGTACTTTTCTCGTGTACACATACGACTCCCGGTCTCCGATCTCAACGTACACAGTAATGTCGGGATCCTTAAGCCTTACCTCCGCTGAAAACATGTTCTGAAGAAACGCCCCAACTCTTGAGTTAATCTCGGGCGATGTGAGGTGGTACGCTTTGTTCGAACGTTTCGCGTCGACCCTGAACGACTTGAAAGTCTCCCCCGTAAGCATGCCTGCCGACACACGTTCAATTGTTTCCAAGGCAAGGGAACATCGAAGGCCTAGCCCAAAATACTGGATACCAAACACTTTCTGAAGCCGTGATTCCATTTGTTGACGCATGTCGTACAGACTCTTCCATGCCTCGGCAAATCCATCTTCTTGGAAATCCTTTTCCGACAGCTCGACAGTGATCCTGCTTCGGCCAAGGTTCACCCGAGGAGGAGACACAAGTCCTCGGAGAGCCTTCCGGACATTGTCACGGAGCTTATTCTTGAAAAAGTCGATATTCTTCCCCTTCAAGCCTATCTCACCATAATGAATGAGCACAACTGGTTGCACGTTCTTCTGTCTCCCCAGTCGAGGTGTGCCTTACTTCCGATACTTTTGCTTTAGGAAGATCTTCAACTCATCAAAATCTGAGAAAAGCCTCGTCGTGCATGCAAGGATCCAGCCGGGAATTTCAACGGGCTTCATCGCCGTAACAACGTAGACGGGCTTCCCAAAATACTTTGCCATCGTCAACTCCCCCTTCGTTCCAGCGCCTCTCTGAGCGCTGTCATCCCACAGACAAACCACATAGTCCGTTCGATCGGCGATCTCCTGACAGTCGAGTTTCATGAGCGATGAGACAAGCCGCTGGAATCTCTTGAGATCTGTTCGCTTCAGGCGTTTTTGATTGACACCAGGATAGTGCTTTTTCAAATACTGTTTACTGACAACGGCCGGATTGAAAACCTCATGCCCAAGCTCGCGTTCGATCCACTTGTGAAGTCGCGATCGCCAGCCGGAACCTGAATTCCGCGCATGCTCCATGCCGCCCGACAAATAGGCTCTCACAAATTCCACCTCGTGAGTTGAATGGATTCAAGGTGCATCTTAAACTCCATACGCACGCCTCAACAATGTAGCCAGATGGACGACCTCGATGTTCAGTTTTTCTCTCTGAACGCCGTAATTGATTTGAGCAAGACAGCCTGGATTTCCCATTACGACCATCTCCGCATTCGTCCCCTTCAGATTCTCCATCTTTCTCTCCAGGAGCTTCATTGAATCCTCGTACCGGATGATATTGTATATGCCAGCACTGCCGCAACACCATGTCGCTTCGTTTAACTCCGCCAATTCAAGTCCCGGGATCCGCTCCAAGACTTGCTTCGGCTGCTGGCTGACTTTCTGTGTGTGAACAAGATGGCAAGCTTCATGATGAGCGACGCGTTTCTTGATCTCATTTGTGGGGTGTTTAAAATCAATGGTCACGAGGAATTCGGAAAGATCCATCACCTTCCTCGCAAGCCTCGCTGCCCTCTCAGCATACTCCTTGTCGTCGGACAGGACACGGCCATATTCCTTCATAAACGCGCTGCAACCGGCTGAGTTCATGACAATCGCATCGAGACGGTAGCAGTCAAAACTGTCGACCATCCTACGGGCTAAAGAGCGAGCTGTGTCCATCAATCCGTTATGCGCATGGAGCGAACCACAACAGTCCTGGCCGTGTGGGATGACGACTTCACAGTTGTTTTCAAGCAAGACTTGGATTGTGTCGTCATTCACGTCTGCATACATGACATTCATCAGACACCCAGTGAGAAACCCAACGCGGTATTTTCTTGCGCCGCGAGATGGGACGATCTCGGCAAATCTATCATCCGAGAACTGCCGGGAAATCCTCGGCGAGAGCGGCTGCACCTTTTCCAGTTTGGGAGAGATGACTCGGAGAAGCTTCGTGGCACGGATGAAGGCTTCAATCCCCGACATTTGATAGAATCTGAGGAGGCGGGCGATACCCTTGATTCGGCGGTTGGAGGTGAACACCCACCTTAACAGAAACGCCTTCAAGAACCGCTCATGCCAGCTCAGAAGATGCTGCTGCTCAATCTGAGTCCGTGATGCCTCGACAAGAGCCCCGTACTTCACACCCGCGGGGCAAGCCGTCTCACACGCTTGGCAATCCAAACAGAAGTACATCTCTTCAATGAAGCCGGGGGTGATCTCCATCTCTCCTTCTGCAATGGACTTCATCAATCGGATTCGCCCACGAGGTGAAGATTTTTCTCTGAGCGTCAAAGCGTACGTCGGGCAGTGCGGAAGACAATAACCGCAATGAATGCAGTTCGTGAGAAAATCATCGCTCGGAACATCGACACCACGAAAACCTGATACCACTGAGGTATTTTCTCTGACCTTGTTCATCTGTATTTTCTGAATGGGAATACCAATGCCATGCCCGTGACGAACCCACCGACGTGTGCCCACCACGCTACACCTCCGCCAGACGGTTCAACGCCGATTGACAAAGCACCACTAAAGAATTGCATCAGAAACCAAAAACCAAGAAAAAAGAAGACAGGCACCTCAATAAACTGGATCAAGAAGAATATTGGGAAAAGTGTCAAAACACGAGCCCGCGGGAAGAGAAGAAAGTAAGCCCCAAGAACTCCAGCGATCGCACCGCTTGCACCGACCGTGGGAGTGCCCGACGTTGGAGACATGTAAACATGAAGTGCCGCAGCTCCAGTCCCACAAAGAAGATAGAACAAGAGAAACCGGCCACGACCCATCTTGTCTTCCACGTTGTCACCAAATATCCAGAGATAGAGCATGTTGCCGATGAGATGAATCCAACCCGCGTGAAGAAACATCGATGAAAAAACGGGAATGACGGCTCGGACCCTGAAACCTTGGTCTTCAAAAATCGAGACCATGCTTGCGGGTACCAAAGCATGCCGGTCAATAAAGGAGTTTAAACCTCGGCCAAGAGAGACCTCGTAGAGGAACACAACCGTGTTTACTGCAATGATGGTGACGCTGACGATTGGAAAAGATCGGGAGGGTATGGTATCACGAAGCGGAATCATTCTCTAGCAGCTGTTGAAAAAGGAAAATCATAGCCACGAGCTTCAGCTCGTGGAAAAGAAATCCCACAAAAACCAAGATGGGTTTTAACCCTTTCCACAGAAAGCAACTTGTTTTGCCGGGGCTGAAGCCCCATCGCTTTTATATACCCTAAACCACGACCTAAAGGTCGTGGCAATTCGTAGCACTAAGAGTTATTCAACATCCTGCTAAGAAATGCTCAAAAAGCTCCTTAGCTCAACCAAAGCTGAGGCAGAACCCCTTTTTGATTTTTCCATTTTGATTTTTGCTCTTGATTCTCACACCCACGCCCCCTGATCCACAAACTTCTTCACTTGGTCTTGGCTCTTTGGAAGAGGTCCTTCGCACCGCGGCTTAAGTGAGAAAATCTTTCCAGGGTTCAACACGTTATTGGGGTCAATCGATTCCTTGATCCGCTTCATCATTTCGATTGCAGGGAGGCCGACGGCTTGAGCAAGGAATTTCTTCTTCGCCAAGCCCACACCGTGTTCTCCGGTGATGGTGCCCCCGAACTGGATCGCCGCGTTGAACATTTCCTCGAATGCGGCGTGCGCTCGGTTGATTTCATCAACATTGCGCTCATCGGTCAGACAAGTTGGATGAAGATTGCCATCGCCCGCATGACCGAAGTTGCCGAACGTTACGTCTCGTTGTCGGGCAATGCTCTGAATCTTCTCAAGCATCGGGGCAACCTCACTCCTCGGAACCGTGACGTCTTCTAGAATCGTCGTGGGTCGAACACGAGCCAGCGCAGAGAATGCAGTCCGGCGTGCTGCCTTGAGCTTCATAGCCTCCTGCTCATCCTGCGCAATTCTCATTTCCTGTGCACGATGGGCTTTGCAGATTTCAATGATCCGAGAGGCGTCTTCTTCAACAATTGCGGGACGTCCATCAACTTCAATCAGGAGCAACGATTCGATGTTCGTCGGTAATCCGATGTGTGCGTAATCTTCAACGGCTTTGATTGTGGTCGCGTCAAGAAACTCCAATGTAGCTGGAATAATCCGTGCTGAGATGATAGCTGAAACCGTCTCAGCAGCTTCAGAAGTGCTCCCGAAATACGCCAGCATTGTCCTCGAGCTGTCGGGTTTCGGGACTAACTTCAAAAGAATCTTCGTGAAGATCCCGAGCGTTCCTTCTGAGCCGATGAGGTAGTCCTTAAGGCTGTATCCAGCAACGTCCTTCACTGACTTGCCGCCAGTCCTGACAACTTCTCCTGAAGGGAGGACGATCTCCATCCCCATGACATAATTCTTCGTGACACCATACTTCAGACCTCTCAAACCTCCCGCGTTTTCAGCAACATTGCCGCCGATCGTGCAGATTGCGGAGCTGCCTGGATCGGGAGGATAGAAGAGTCCCAGCGCTTCTACAGCAGCATGGATTTGTCCTGTGATAACTCCCGGCTGAACCCATGCGGTGAGATTCTCTTCGTCGATCTCTAGAATGTTATTCCAGTGATTCATGAGGATGATGATCGAATTCTCCACCGGGATCGATCCTCCGCTCAAACCAGACCCAGAGCCACGTGGCACAACTGCAAACCGCTCTTCGTTTGCCAGCTTCAGAACTTGAGAGATGTGATCAACTGACTGGGGTACCACGATTGCATCTGGAAGTTCTCGGAAGAGAGGTGTTCCGTCGTAGGAGTACGCGATCCGATCTTCCTGGGAATCAAGAAAATTCTCTGGACCGACTATCTCTTTGATTTTTTTCAGAACCGTAGGAGAAATCATCGCGTGACTTCAAACAGGCATTTGTTTGCCGTGAAAAAAGTAACCATTAATGGCTTGAATGTCAAGGAAGCGAAAGGCTTGGTAGTGTCCTGATCTGACTCTACCTCCTCTAGCCTGTGATCTTCAGATCAGAGAGTCTCACCTGGCCGCTGCTACCGAGGTTCAGAGGCGTCAAGCTCAGCACGCAAGAACTTCCCCACTTCCACATGAAGATGTCTCGTGATGGCGATTGCATCCTTCGTGTCAAAAAGCGCGTCCTGATTGGGATGGAGGAATTCATCCCTGACATGGAAGACACAATCTCTAAACTTGTTGAGATGATCTCGGATGGTCGCAAATTCTGCAGCAATCGGTTCTGGAAGAAAATGCCTCTTGTCAAGAAAGTCCAAGACCGCAAAAAGGCAGGCCTGCCAGAGGAAGAGGCAAATGCCATCATGATCCTTGACCATTGTTATATCTGGCACGACATTCCCGTGTTCCTTTGTTCGCTGGTCTCTGTAGTGTTCAAACAAACTCAGCATGAGATCCGCTCTCATCCAGGCAATGAAAGCTGACGTGACTTGTTTTTCATTCATAAAGGAGCACCCAGTGGTGCACGGTATGTGGGCAATGGAAATATGCTCGCCTGTCAGGCGATTCCTTTTTCGATGTGGCGTTTGCTTACTGCTCGTCGTTGTATCTGCTGTAGAACTCGGCTGTACCTTCTTCGGTGTATGGTGTCCTGAAGAGACAGTATCTCTTCCAATGGCGGCCTCCCCAAATATCGTTGTAAGTCGCAACGCCATAAACAAAGACCGTATCCCTGCCGGAGTCAATCGAATCAATTTGCCTCAGTGTGATCTTTTTGGGACTGGTCAACGTAACACGTAGGTCGTTTCCTTGATTCAAAATATCCGATGTTCTGACCCAATGCGTTGTGTCATACGATGGGCTGATTGGAAATCGGCTGTTTGGCGAGACTGTTCCGAATACTTTGATGCCAAGCGCTGGCATAATTCCCAAGTTTTTGAAGGTCAGGTAAGCAACGATTTTCTGAGGTTGCCCGAAAGGAGGACCGGACAGGTATCCGCTAGCATAAATCCGTGGCCTGTTAAGCTCCTTAAGGGATTCTATTTGAAAATCGAGGGTTTTCTTGGAGAGTCTGTAGACACTGTCAGCGAAAGCGGCAGCGTTCTTGGCAGCTTCGGCCTGTATCGTGCTGTCCCTGGCAAGCTGATACGTGGAGTAAGCAAGTATCCCGTTGAAGATCACAAGAAGCATGTTTGTCAGTATGAGTACGCGCTCGCTGATGCTGGCAGTTCGAAACCACTTTGGTTTGAGGATTTCTTGGGGTGGGTGGGTTTGCTTTGTAGCATTATTGGGTACGCTCTCATCCCGCTCAGTCTCTTTCCGCGGAGGTGGTACTTCAAGATCACGCTTCTCCTTGCCAGCTTGTTCTTTATCAAGTTGTCCCATTATCTCTCCGTCTATTTTTTTACGCCCTAACTGATGTCGGGAAAGTTGTTCTTAAGCATAGCGTGCCCTCTGTTCCGCGTGTGTGATAGAACGGACCCTATTTACGGTGCTCTGGGAAGAGCCAGTTGACGAAGTCCACGAAGTGATCGGCGAAGTTCGCTCTCTGCCCTGCGCTCTCGCACTTCTTCTGCTCGGCAGCAGCAGAGGTGCCCTCTGGCTCGAGCTCCTTCTTCTTCCGGAGACGGTAGCTCAGTTCAAGAACCGCGACGAGCAGGACGAAGATGAAGCCCCCAATGACCCAATTGTACTCATCTCCGATCAGATAACACATGCCCAAGAATATCAGAACAAACATCCAGTAAGCGAAGCTGTCTCGCTGACTAAGTTCGTCGCGGAGATTCCTCGCCCACTTGTCGGCGCGTTTTTGTTCTTCATCGTTGAGATTAGCCAAAGGTAATAGTCCCTTAAGTTGGTGAGAGAGGAGAAAACAATCGATTTGTCGCCGCTTCTAGTCGGGTTTGTCCTTAGCTTCATTGTAATGTTCATCCTCGTTAGGGTTTTGTTATTCTTGTTCGATGAGTACGCCAAAGAGAGAACGAACTTGGAGCTAGCCCCTGGCCAGCGAAACTGTGAATCGCCTATTTGCCTTCCGGCTTCTTGAAAAGATACGCACACTCGAGTTTCTTCACTGAAGCGCCGTCGTGAACGAGATAATATCCCCCACTCCAGATCGAAGCGCTCCCAGTCTCGCCGCGTCTGTTGAGAGCATAAAACCGCACATCAAACTTAAATCTCCCCTGATCATCCCGCAATCGTTTCTCCCGGCAACGGTCGTTGATACGTCTGCAGGCGAGCAAACAAGCCTCCTCGGGCGACTTTCCCTGTCGTATCCATTCGACGATCATCACAGAGCTGCAGTTCAAGAGGTTTGCTTCGCCGCGCCCTGTTGACCCGGCAGCACCGACTTCGTTATCGCAGTACAATCCTGCTCCGATGATGGGCGAGTCGCCTACTCGGCCTGGTATCTTGAACGCTAAGCCGCTTGTGGTGGTGACGCACGAGATACCTCCGTTGAGGTCGATCGCACTGCAGTGAATGGTGCCGTAGTGTTGGAGGTATTTTTCAAATACTTCTCCGATGTCCTTGTCTTCGATGCTGTGCGGGGGAAGCCAGTCATCCTCTTTGCTGAGATTCTCCTTCCATTTGAGCCACACCTCGCGAGCTTTGTCCGTCAGCAGGTCTTCCTCTTTGAAGCCATGAGCCTTTGCAAACTTCAGCGCACCTTTGCCCACGAGGAGGACGTGGTCAGAACGCTCCATTACCATGCGTGCGACCTTCGAAGGGTTCTTGATGTTCTGGAGCGCTGCAACGCCTGCCGCACGATATGTCGGGCCGTGCATCACGGCGGCGTCAAGCTCCACGACTCCCTCCTCGTTTGGCAAGCCGCCATATCCCACGCTCATGTCGTTCGGATCATCCTCTACGGTATTCACCCCAGCGATTACTGCATCAAGTGCGTCGGAGCCCTGCTTGATCATCTCCATTGCTTTCTCCAGCGCTCTCGGTCCATTCGCACTTGCTATTGCAATGGGCTTTGTCTGGGCTGCCTGCAACTCTTTGCCGAGGATGCGAGCAGACCAGAGATTCGAAGTGAGAATCCCCGCACCTGATAATGCGGTGGTCTTCAGAAAGTCTCGACGCTTGATTGGATCCATAAGAGGCCTCCGAGGGAATGTGAGAGGATGACGTCAAAATGTAGGGAGAACACTGAGCAAAATCAACGATGGAGCTCGGTTTCATTGCACTTCGGCGGAAAAAAATCTATATTCAAAACAATTCAAACCACATCTCGGAGCATTCCTAATGAACGAACAAAGACACCGCTCATGGGCGGAGCCATTCAAAGTGAAAGTCATCGAGCCGCTAAAGATGACGACGCGCGAGTATCGTGAACAGGCAATGAAAGAGGCCGGCTACAATACGTTCCTGCTGAGATCCGAGGACGTCTACATCGACCTCCTCACCGACAGCGGCACTTCCGCGATGAGCGACAATCAGTGGGCAGGCATGATGTTGGGCGATGAAGCGTACGCGGGGAGCAGGAATTTCTACCATCTCGAGGAAGCTGTTCAGAAGTACTATGGGTACAAGCACGTTGTGCCAACCCACCAGGGACGTGGAGCGGAACACATTATCTCAAAGGTTCTTATCAAGCCTGGCAATTATGTCCCGGCAAATATGTACTTCACAACGACGCGATTACACCAAGAATTGGCTGGAGGGACATTCGTCGATGTCATCATTGATGAGGCACACGACCCGACAAACATGCACCCATTCAAGGGGAATGTCGACCTCGGAAAGCTTGACGATCTGGTCAAGAAAGTGGGCGCAAAGAAGATTCCCTACATCAGCGTCGCAGCGACCGTGAACATGGCTGGCGGCCAGCCAATCTCCATGGAGAACATGAAAGAAGTTCGTAGTCTTGCAAAGAAGCATGGGATTCGGATAATCCTCGACGCGACGCGTGCGGTTGAGAACGCGTACTTCATCAAGATGCGTGAGAAAGGTTATGAGAACAAATCGATCGCCGAAATACTCTATGAGCTTTGCTCGTATTCCGACGGCTGCACCATGAGTGGAAAGAAGGACCTTCTTGTAAACATCGGCGGCTTTCTTGCACTCAATGAACGAGAAGTCTTTGATGAGGCAAGCAACCTCGTCGTCGTGTACGAGGGGCTTCACACATACGGTGGACTTGCTGGCAGAGACATGGAAGCAATGGCGCGAGGAGTTGAGGAAGCCGTTCAGGAAGATCACATCCGTGCTCGCGTAGGTCAGATCGAATACGTTGGGAAGAAGCTACTTGAAGGCAATGTACCGATCGTTGTCCCAATCGGTGGACACGCGATCTTCCTGGATGCGAAGCGATTCCTTCCACATATTCCTCAACGCGAGTTTCCGGCCCAAGCGCTCGCCGCCGAAATCTACATCGATTCCGGGGTTCGATCGATGGAGCGTGGGATTCTTTCTGCAGGACGGAACAAGGAGACTGGCGACCACTACTATCCGAAGTTGGAGCTTGTGCGACTCACGTTCCCGCGTCGAGTCTACACACAGGCACACTGCGATGTCACTGTCGAGTCAATACAAGAAGTTTGGGACAAAAGGAATTCGGTTCGGGGCTTGAAGATGGTGTACGAGCCGAAGTACTTGCGGTTCTTTCAGGCGAGGTTCGAGAAACTGTGATACAAAACCAGAGCCCCGTCCACCTTTGGCGGACTGGGGCTCTCCCTCCGCTCCTCAACTCGCTTATTTCTCAATCGGCGCATTTATCAGGTTTCCCCACTCCGTCCACGACCCGTCGTAGTTTCGAACCTTCGGGTACCCAAGCAGGTATTTCAACACAAACCAACTGTGAGATGACCGCTCGCCAATCCGGCAGTATGCGACGACCTCGTCTGTGTCGTTTGTGATTCCTTTGCCCTCGTACAATGCCTTCAGGTCGGTAAATGACTTGAAGGTCCCATCTTCGTTCACTGCCTGCGACCAAGGGATGTTTCTCGCGCCAGGGATGTGGCCTCCACGCTGTGCGGTCTCATTCATGCCGGGAGGAGCGATAATCTTGCCAGTGTATTCGTCGACGGACCTTACATCGACAAGAGCCACATTCTTCTTCTCAAGGGTGTTGAACACGAAATCACGAGTAGCTCGCAATGTGGGCTCCAGCTTTACCGTCTGATATTTTGTTGGTGTGTAGACGGGAACATCCCTGGTAAGTTCTCGACTCTCCAGTACCCACTTTTTCCTCCCCCCATCCATCAGTCTGACATTGTTGTGGCCATAGTATTGGAGAAGCCACAGGGCGTAAGCTGCGAACCAATTGTTGTTATCGCCGTAGAGAACGATTAAGCTGTTCGCGGTGACGCCTGCTTGAGAAAGATATTTTCCTAACTGATCTGCGGAGATGATGTCGCGTCGTACAGGATCCTGCAGCTGCGTTTGCCAGTTCCAGCCAATGGCGCCGCGGATATGTCCCTGCTCGTACTGGGTTGTGTCGACATCGACCTCGATAAGTCGAATGCTCTTGTCATCGAGGTGCTGAGCAACCCAATCAGTGCTCACAAGCATTTCCGGATGAGCATAGGTTGTTGTTGTCATAACTTCCCTCCTTTGTGTAGATGTCACATGGTGTTCTGCTTCTTGTTTGCTGCCCTAATAGCAAAAACCCTTTTCTTCTGGAAAAGGGCGATTAGGCGGTGACGATTTTGAGGAGCTTAGTCATTTATCCCCCTTGCCCGATTCCCGGAGCATGCATCATCCCTAGACTACAACAACAACGCACTTGACAGCCGTCGGCCAAAAAGTGAAATCGGGAAAAGAAACGACCGCACGTTGAGTTGTGGAAAACGTTCACCGCTAGTACCTCGGAACACTGGGGTCAATGCGCGTGGACCAAGCCTCGATACCGCCAACGAGGTTTTTAATCTTCTTGAAGCCCGCTTCTCTCAGGAAGTCAACCGCCCGCTGGCTGCGTCGGCCCGTATGACAGTAGGCAACGATCTCCTTCGAGGAATCAAGCTCGTTCATCCGATTTGGCAACTCACCCAGTGGGATCAAGTACCCACCAATATTACAGATTTCAACTTCATGTGGCTCGCGAACGTCGAGGATGAAAACATCATCCTTGCGGTCGAGTTTCGCCTTCAATTCTTCGGGCGTGATTTCCCACTGTCTCATGCTCTTTCCATTTGTTGGTGGAGGCTCGACACCGCAGAACGCTTCGTAATCAATCAACTCGTGGATCGTCGGATTGTCTCCGCACACCGGACACGCCGGATTCTTTCTGAGCTTAAGCTCTCGGAACTTCATCGTAAGCGCGTCAAACAGGAGCAGCCGCCCGATGAGGGGCTCTCCCTGTCCCACGATGAGTTTGATTGCCTCGGTTGCCTGGATGGTTCCGACAATTCCCGGCAACACTCCCAAGACTCCACCTTCTGCGCAACTCGGAACGAGCCCGGGCGGAGGCGGTTCTGGATACAAGCAACGATAGCAAGGCCCCTCTTTCGCATAGAAGACTGATGCTTGGCCTTCAAAGCGGAAGATGCTGCCATAAACATTTGGCTTGCCAAGCAGTACAGAAGCATCATTGACGAGGTAGCGGGTTGGGAAGTTGTCAGTCCCATCAATGATCACATCATAGTCTTTCAGAATCTCAAGTGCATTCTCGGAGGTCAGCTGCGTTGCGTATGTGTCCACGTGAACGTTAGGATTGATTCCAGTGATGCGCTCCTGCAGGGCTCTGAGTTTGGGCTTGCCGATATCCGCAGTAGAATAAGCGACCTGCCTCTGCAAGTTGGAGGAATCGACGACGTCAAAATCGACAATTCCAATTCGCCCAACGCCCGCGGCAGCCAAATACATTGCGAGCGGGGATCCGAGACCCCCCGCACCAATAAGGAGAACACTCGAGCTTTTTAGCTTCCGCTGACCATCCATCCCCACTTCCGGCATGATAAGGTGTCGGCTGTAGCGACGGATTTCCTCCTTGGAAAGTGTCACATCCTCAACTAGCTCGTGATTGAAATCTCTACTCATCTAGTCTCTCCTATTTCTTCTCAGGATCCACCCGCGATGGAAGGGACAATGCTCACAACATCCTTTTCAGTCACCTTGGTCGATTCCTTTTGGAGGTAACGAATATCTTCATCGTTAACGTACACGTTTACGAAGCTTCTCAGCCTCCCCTCCTCGCTGAACAGATGTTTCTTGAGAGGTGAATAGCGCTCCGTGAGGTTCTTGAGTAGCTCTCCAACGGTATTTCCACTCAACTCAACAGCATCCGCTTTATTTGTATACTGACGAAGTGGTGTGGGTATTAGAACCTTTGTTGTCATCGCTTGATAGTTCGCTTATTGTGATTTCCTTGAACTCCACCTTCTTAACACATTACGCCAGCTGAAAATTCCCTCGCTTGCGCTGGCCACAGCCGATGAGTGGAAACACTCAGATGTCTAATTCTGAGTTGGAACGAGTTCCTCAATCTTTTCCTCGTCGAATGCCGAGCGGTCATCTCGGAGCACCCACGAAGTTGTTTCCTTTGGCTCCCCTCTTTCAATTCCAGTAATCATATATGAAAACCACGCCCACGCGTGTTCAAGGTCATACTGTGATGGCCGGGCCGGGTGGTCAGGATGCGAATGGTAGAATCCCAGAATCTCAAATCCGCGCCGACGCGCTTCCTTGTCGGCGTTCACATATGCTTCCGGAGTAATGAGGAACCGTCTCTGCCTCTCATCTTGGCGTTCGTTTTCGATCTCGAGGATATCCTCCACGATTTTGTCAGAGTCAATGACTTTTCCGAGAAGAACGCCGCAGCACTCGTCGCGGTATGATCTCTTTCCGTGAGCTTCGATTCTCTTCAAAATGTCATTTGGGATTTTCACGCCTCATCCCAGAACCGTTCGCTCACGTATTTTTCTCCGCCATCAGGAAGAACCGTCACGATCATGCTCGACGAGCCCGCTGGACTTTGACCACCTTCACTCAGCTCCCGAGCCAAACGCAAGCTGGCCGCCATCGCTGCTCCCGATGATATGCCAACAAACAGGCCCTCCTCCCTCGCCAGTCGCTTCGTCATCTCGTATGCCTCTTCGGTGGACACTTCAATGTTCTCGTCAGCAAGATGCGAATCGTATATTCCGGGGACTATCGCCGTTGCCATGTGCTTAAGACCCTCGAGACCGTGCAAAGGAGAATCCGGCTGGAACGTGATGCATCGAATTCCTGGATCGTGCTCCTTGAGTCGTCTCGTAACACCCATGAAAGTCCCACTTGTACCTAGACCAGCAACGAAGTGCGTCAGCCGCTTTCCAGTCTGCTGAAGAATCTCCGGCCCTGTGGTCTGGTAGTGAGCTTGCCAGTTGGCGGGGTTGTTGTATTGATCCGGAAAGAAGTACTTCTCGGGATCAGCCCTTACTACTTCCTTCACGGTCCTCTGTGCCCCGTCAGTTCCTTCAAGAGGATCGGTCAGTATAAGCTCGGCACCATAGGCCTTGAGAATCTTCTGGCGCTCGATGCTCGCATTCGATGGAAGGGCGAGCAGAACTTTGTAGCTCAGCGCAGCCGCAATCATCGCGTAGGCAATCCCCGTGTTCCCGCTCGTTGCATCGATGATGGTCTTGTCCTCCGTCAACGCTCCAGACCGCTCTCCCGCAAGAATCATGTTCAACGCTGCACGATCTTTAACCGAACCGCCCGGATTGAACCATTCCGCCTTCGCGTAAACTTCAACGTCCTCCAAATCCCTCGTGAGGTTCATGATCCGGACAAGTGGCGTATTCCCGATCCGGCTGAGGATTGAGGTCGGGTCGTGAACGAGCTGACTCGCACTGGTACGTGTTTTCGTGGCCAAGATTCTCATTTCTGGCTGATTCCTGTTCTTGAATATAATAACAACGACGCGTCGTTTCAAGTTGCAGATTGAGTTCGACCACAGGATGCGCCGGTATCGTTTTAGCCAGGTCTTCAATGACGCAATACGACTTTTTGCTTTTCAGCCTCGCACATAGTATATTCAAGGTGAAGATTGTGAGAGCCCATGGCGGTCATTCAAAAAACGATTCGTTTGGTAGGCTCGCTGGGGAGCAAAGAAGAACTGGCCCTCTTTGACAGCGGCGCCACATATTCCTGTATACAACCGTCGCTCGCGCACCAATTAGGCCACATCGAGCCTCTGCCGGAGCCCATGTCATTTGGAACCGCCAAGGATGGGGAGAGGCTCATTACGACAGACCGAGTGAGTCTTGACTTCTACCTGGAGGGCTACCGTTTTTCTGACGAGTTCATGCTAATACCAGAACTCTCTGAACGAGTGATCATCGGTGCAAAGACTCTTCAGGCTTGGCGCATGAAATTGGACTTCGAAAACGATGAAGTGATCATCGATCCACGAGTAACCAAGCTGCGCCTTATGTCCTTGAAGTGAATACGATTCAGTTTCGTGCGACTTTGTGTAGAAAACCTCCCGAATTCTCTCTCCTCACCTTCTGCGTTTGACTGTTTTTCTTCCGACCCAACTGAATATAAGTGCATTCGATCTCTAGGAAGGAGGCAATGAAATGCGTACTCGTACCCTTCGATTCCTTTCTGTCATTTGTTTTTCGTTGGCTCTACAGCAGCTCAGCGAAGGCCAACAAGAACAGAAAGCTTTGCTCCCCGGCCGACTTTCAAACGGAGACGTTCTTTTGCCAAATGGCTGGAAACTCTCACCGGCAGGCACGCAAATTCCACTTGGTGACCTTCCTCTCGGATTCGACTTGAGCCCGAACGGACAGTTCGCCGCTGTCACGAACAATGGAGTGAGCCGGCCAACAATCTCGATCGTCGATCTCAACGCGAAGAGAGTCACCCAGACAATCCCGGTGAAGAATGCATGGTTGGGTGTAAAGTTCGCCCATGATGGAAAGTCGTTCTTCGTCTCGGGTGGAAATGAGAATGCCGTCTATTGGTACCGCCTCATGGGAGATACTGCCGAACTTGGAGACACAATCCGATTCTCGCGACCGTATCCGAAGGCGAATATGTCCGTCGCCGGTCTCGATATCGACACTAACGACTCCCTTCTCTATGTTGCTTGTCGAGGGGATAGCTCTTTGAGGATCGTCAATCTCAAGAAACTCGAAGAAGCTACCAAGAAGAAGCCTCTTGATGCCAGTCCCTACACCTGCCTCGCATCTCGGGATGGGCAGCGCGTGTACATTTCTCTCTGGGATCGGAATCAGGTTGCTGTGTACAACATCCAGAGCTTGAGCATCGAAATCCATGTTGATGTCGGTGGACACCCAAACGACATGGCTCTGTCTTCTGACGGTCAGAGGCTCTTTGTCGCGAATGCAAACGGTAACACCGTAAGTATCGTCGATGTGAAGAAGTGGAAAGTGACTGAGACCATCCGTACTTCACTCACGCCGGACGCTCCTCTGGGAAGCACCCCGAACTCCGTTGTCGCCACTACAGACGGAAAGACCCTCCTTGTGGCAAACGCGGACAACAATTGCCTCGCAGTCTTTGACATTTCCCACCCAGGCAAGACAAAAGCCCGTGGCTTCATTCCAGTTGGTTGGTATCCAACTGGCGTCCGTGTTAACCCAATCTCGAAGAAGATCTTGGTTCTGAATGGAAAAGGCTTGACATCCCTTCCCAATCCGAAGGGACCAAACCCCACGCTTCGCCATCCGCCAAAGGATGAGCAGTATATTGGGAGGCTTCTCGTAGGCAGTCTCTCTGTCATTGACTTGCCCTCCGCAAGAGAGCTTGCGGACTATTCCAAGAAGGTCTACGAGAATTGCCCCTACGTGAGGAGCGCCTCTCGGAAAAACCCATGCCCTTCTCCAAACCCGATCCCCCGGAAGCGAGGCCAAGCCTCTCCGATCAAGCACGTGTTTTACGTTATCAAAGAGAATCGGACGTACGACCAGGTGTTCGGTGATATTCCCGAAGGCAACGGCGACTCCACTCTCTGTCTTTTCCCGGAACGAATCACGCCGAACCACCACGCATTGGCGAAGCAGTTTGTGTTGCTCGACAACTTCTACCACGACGCGGAAGTCAGCGCGGACGGGCACAACTGGGTCACGGCAGCCTACGCAACGGATTACGTCGAGAAGACGTGGCCCACGAATTATGGAGGTCGAGGTGGAGAGTATGATTTCCAAGGGGAAAACGAGCTCTCTCGGCCCAGCAGCGGCTACCTCTGGGACTTGTGTCGGAAGAGGAACGTCACCTATCGAGACTATGGGGAATTCGCGGTAAATGGAAAGACTGAAACAGATTCCGTGAAGCCCGAAGTGGATGGACTAATCGGCCACATCGCTCCATTCTTCCGAAGCTGGGACCTGGATTACAGTGACGTCAACCGCGTGAAGGAGTGGATGAAAGAGTTTGACGAAGCCGAGAGAGAGGGAAAGCTGGAAGCGCTCCAAATCATATGGTTGCCAAACGACCACACATCTGGAACTCGCAAGGGATCGCTTACTCCACAGGCTCATCTCGGTCAGAATGATTACGCGCTCGGGTTGCTCGTGGAGAGGATTTCCAGGAGCAAGTTCTGGAAGGAGTCTGCGATTTTCGTGGTCGAGGACGACGCCCAGAACGGTCCCGATCATGTCGACGCGCACCGAACGGTCGCGCTTGTCATCAGTCCATACGCAAGGCATCATTTCGTCGACCACACGATGTACTCCACCTCAAGCATGCTGAGAACGATTGAGCTGATCCTCGGCTTGCCCTCGATGACGCAGTTTGACGCTGCAGCCACGCCGATGTGCAACTCGTTTACATCGTCGTACGATCTGGGGTCGTACACAGCCCTGCCGCCCAAAGTCGATCTTGATGAAAAGAACGTGGCGTCAGCTTATGGAAGTGATCGCTCAGGCGAACTCAACTTTGCAGAGGAAGACGCTACGCCTGATATCGAGTTCAACGAGATTATCTGGAAGGCAATTCGAGGATCGACCTCAGAGATGCCCGCGCCCGTGAGGAGTGCGTTTGTGAGGGTGGCGGAGTAAGGTTCCGGGGGTCGGAGCTTGACTTTCTCAGTTAAATGATATAATTTTGATAGGACAATTCTGGAGGATGCGATGCCGCTCATCAAACCGATCTCAGACCTGAGAAACAAAGCCAATGAAATCTCAGACCTTGCTCACAAATCCGATGAGCCAATCTTCATCACCCGCAACGGCGAGGGAGACATGGTTGTAATGTCCATGGCTCAGTACAGCAAGCTGCAGCTGAAGCTTGACCTCTTCGGTAAACTCGCTGTCGCTCAGGCTCAACGAGCATCTGGTGATAGGGGACGGAGCCTCGTTCATGTCATGAAAGACCTCCGAAAGCGAATACGTGAGTCAGCGTGAGTACAGTGTCCGACTTCTTCGGATCGCGGAGGACGATCTCACCGAGATTGTCACCTATATCGCCGCAGACCGCTTGTCAGCCGCAGAAGCCCTCGCAGACAAGATTGAAAAGAATCTCAACCTGCTGTCAAGAAACCCCTACCTCGGACGGGTCCCAAAGGAGGAGCAACTCGCTCGATTGGGATACCGGTATGTTGTTGTGCAGAACTACCTCATTTTCTACACCATCGAAGAACAGACGATCTACGTGCATCGCATCCTTCACGGTGCACGGGATTACATGAGCCTGTTCTGACCCTCGGGCTGCATTCGTCCAACCTGAAGACTTCCACACATCGTCTTGGCGTCGCACATCGATCTTGAACAAAAGAACGCGGCGTCAGCGTACGGAAGTGATCGCTCAGGCCTGCCTACCGCAGGCAGGAGAGCTGAACTTTGCAGAGGAAGACGCTGCACCCGATATTGAACTCAATGAGATTATCTGGAAGGCGATACGAGGAGCGAACTCAGAGATGCCTGCGCCCGTGAGGAGTGCGTTTGTCAGGGCGGTGGAGTAGATGCCGGGTGGGTTCCTTTTTCCGCTCTTGTCGGACGTCTGGCAGGGTGGTGAAAGAATGTCTTTGTGCGTCGTGCATGGGCTTGCTCGCGGCCACCCGTTTGCAATTGGTTCACAGATATGTTAACTTTCACCGTGCGGTCAATTCAATTCTATCGAAAGTCCTCCGGGCAATGCCCGGTCGAGGAGTTTCTGGATTCTCTCCCCGATCGTGATGCCCAGAAGATCGCCTGGGTACTCCGACTGATAGAAAGAATGGATACTGTTCCGCAACAGTATTTCAAAAAGTTAGTTGGCACAGAAGAGCTCTGGGAAATCCGTACGCAGATAGGTGGAAATAGCTACCGGATCTTAGGGTTCTTTGCTGGTCCCACTCTTCTGATTGTGACAAACGGGTTCTCGAAAAAACAAGAGAAAACGCCACGAAAGGAAATCGAACTGGCCCAAAGGCGCCGGGCAGAATACTCTCAAAGGAGGAAGCAATCATGAGTGATGCAGAACGATACATCGAACGGCGGAAGAAACGCAGCGTGAGGTTTGCCGAGAACTTTGAATCTGGATACGAAGCATTTGAATTCAGTGTGATGCTCCGACAGGCCAGAGAAAAAGCTGGCATTACGCAAGAGGCTATTGCCAAGAAACTTCGTACAAGGAAATCTGCCATATCTCGAATCGAAAACCACGCTGAAGATATTCGTCTCTCCACGCTCGGAAGATACGCCATGGCTCTTGGCAAGAAGCTCCGAGTGCATCTCGCCGATTGATTGTCCCCTTCCGACAGGCGACTATGACGGATAGCGGGCCAGAAAGCTATCCGAAGGATCAACTCTGTGAAGGCTCTTCCCGCTCGGATCGCAAATCGAGCCGAGCGTGCTTGAGCGACAGGCAGGCCGATGCTAAACCTGACAGAAGAAGACGCTGCGCCTGATATCGAGTTGAACGAGATTATCTGGAAGGCAATTAGGGGGGCAAACTCAGAGATGCCCGCGCCCGTGAGGAGTGCGTTCGTGGGGGTGGTGGATTAGGGTTTTGCCCGATCGTTCTCGTTGAGAGCTAAGTTCTTCGCCCTCTAGTGGATAAGCCCTAAAATGGAAAAGCCCGCCCCAACAGCAAGAGGTGGGCTTTGAGATTCTGCTAGATGGCGCTACTTACTATTAGGATCATCTTCTTCGTCTCTACAAATGAGCCCGCAACAATTCGATAGAAGTACACCGCGCTTCCGAGACTCGAAGCTCTGAACCAAGCTGTGTAAATCCTCCCAGCTTCCGCCTTCCCTTCAAACAGGGTTGCAACTTCTTGACCAAGGATGTTGTACAGTTTCAAAGTCGCATAGCCTTTGTTTGGTAGAGCGAAATCGATGGCTGTACTCGGGTTAAAGGGATTTGGATAGTTCTGTGCCAAGACGAACTTGTCCGGTCCAATGCCCACAGCGACTTCCACTTCAGGAAAAGTCTTCGACTTCCCATCGAGATCGACCTGCTTGATGCGGTAAGAGTAGTTCCCAAATGTAGCTGAGCGATCTACGTAAGAGTACGATTGCGGAGAAAGTGTTGTCCCATGTCCCTCGACAAATCCGATCTTCATCCACTCACCCTTCTCACCGCGTTTCCGATTGATTTCGAAACCGTAGTTGTTGGTCTCGCTTACGGTCTTCCAAGTCACTTCCACCTCGTTGTCGTGGATGACAGAAGCCGTAATGGTGGCAAGCTGGATAGGGAGAGGTAATGTTGGGTCGGGCGATCCATAGTTGTAAATCGTGCTTATCTCGGTGGGATCGAGCACTCTGTTGTAGATCCTGACCTCGTCGATTACACCTTTGAAGAAGAACATGCTGTTTGACCCGCCATTATAGCCAAGACCAATGTAAAGTGGATCATTGTTTGTCACACATGATGGACCATTTACTGTCCCACATTGGAGGCCGTTAATATAAATCACAATAGTGCCGTTGTCATTCGTTACAGCAAGATGAAAGAACTGATTCATGGGAACACTGGAATTCATCAGGGGAGTCTCAAAATTCCCTCCTCCTGACACTTGATAAATAATGATTGGCCAACCATACCAACTGTCGTTCTCTATTTCTAGTGAGTAGTTTCCATAGTATTTACCTTTGGTGAGGATCCCTCCCGTCGAAGGCAAATCATCAACCCTAAGAAATGCTGCAACTGTGTACGTTTGAAGAGCGAGATCCTGAACATTATCTACCCTGACCAAGCTGGTCATTCCGTCGAAGAGCAATGCTCCGTTAGCATGGCCCGACACGTCGGTAGTGGAAACTGCGTTCGCTATGATCCCGTTGTGCTGATGACCAGACGCATCATCTGCATTCCCGTTTCCAAAAGGATAATATGCGATCAATCCATTCGTGGAAGGTTCAGGTTGTCCGTTAGTGAATAGTGGAGTCAATAGCAAAAGAGCTATCACAGTGCCACACAAAGTTCTGAGATCTTGCATGTGTACCTCCGTTGAAGTGCGTTGGGTAGGTTCTATCTGACAGAATCCAAACATTCACTGACGATTGAATGTGCACGGTGACCGAGTCGCCTTCGCGCTCATGGAAGCAAGATGAGGTTCTTTGTCTCGACAAACGACCCCGTCCGCAGCCGATAGAAATATACTGCGCACGCAAATTCACTCGGTTGCCAGGTGCCTCTTGCACACCCAGCTCTTGTCTCTCGTTGACAACCCTGCTGAACTCTCTGTCGGGCACATCAAGACCTCTGACTGTCACGAATGATGATTGCGGCAAGTCGTGCCTGCTGACAGAGGTCGGGTTGAAGGGGGTTGGATAATTCTGGCACAGAGCGTACTACTTTGATAATTCATCCCTGCTTTCGGTCACTCCCACAACAGACGCCGGTTCATGCGTTCATTTGTTCTGGGATCTTTCCGTTGTCCAGAATCGAACATAGATGGCGCCCGAGAATCAAAAAGGACACGGCCCTTTCTTGCTACAAATACAGAGGTAGAGCCATTCGGGGCATTGAAGATCATCTCCTGCGGTTGAGTTTATCCACCGCCGCAGTACTTTACCTCGTACTTGGGTGTTTAGTTCCGCTTGAATTTAAACGTTACCTGCTTGGATGCACTCCACCTATTGTACGAATCCTTGACGCTGAAGGACACTTTATCCCGTCGTCTCACTGTGTGAATGGCAAAAAGAATCAGTGTAAGCGAATGAAAGATATCAAATGCCGAACCTCGTGGGAGCCCGGTAAATACCCAATCAAAGATAAAATCTTGCCTGACACATTCTAAGAAATCGTCCCACCTGTTTTGCCATTGACGTATATGACAGTCGAGTTCGTCAGAGTGACTTTGAGGTCTTTCCATCCGTCGCTATTTCGATCACTCACAACCTCGATTTTTTGCACAGGATTTGAGATCCCTTGTTTGTACCACATTTCAGTTCCATGTGCTGCTCCCGTGCCGTAGTAAGGTGGCGCCTGACCATGAACATTATTACCCTCCAGCAAATAAATCACCTCAATACCTCCCAGGTCGTTGTTGTGGCTCCCAACGATGATCTCGTAAACACCATCGCCATTGAGGTCGCCGACAATCAAGTTGTCCTCGTCACACTGCCCATACCCAGGATGCCAATAGTCACCTTCCAGGCTACCGGTGACAGATAAGACACACAGGCGCTGTGGATACCACGGAGACTCTTGGGAGAGAGATACAATCTCGTTGCTTCCATCATTGTCAACATCCGCGACATCGATATCGCAGCAATTGAAACTGTCATCAGGCCAATAAACTCCGGTAGCCCCCGTTTGGAAGTCCCATGCTTTCGTGCCATCGTTCTCAACGCAGATGACTAAGCCCTTTGATTCAAGACTCGTTCCGAGTAGGACTTCGGTTTTTCCATCTTTGTCAACATCGGACAGTTCATAGCAAAGAATCGTGCTGGGTGCTGTGTACGTCCAAAGTGCGTTTCCACTGGCGTCTTTCGCAGTTGCCTGCGACCCCGTTAGTTGGATTGAGGTAATCTCACGACCAGATACTGTTCCAAACGTGATGCTCTTGATTTCGGAAAGCAGAAGAGAATCAGCTGTTCCGCCAGTCTTGTTGATAATCATTTTGGTTTGAGAAAAAGCAGAATGCAAAAAAGCAAAAGCTAAAAGGATGAAAATAATACGTTTCATTGTTGTCTCCTTGAGATATTGATTCCAGAATTCATTTAACGAGCACAAGTTTTTTCAGGAGGGAAGACCCATTGAAAAGCACCTGGCAAAAGTAGGTGCCGCTTGCCACAACGGTACCGCCGCTACCTCGGGAATCCCAAACAAGTGAGTGCGTACCTGCCTGTTGGTAGGACTTGAAGAGTGTGTTGACTAGACGACCTTGAATGTCAAAAATGTTCACTTCGACCTCACCAGCACTTGGTACGCTGTACTGAATAGTCGTACTTGGATTGAACGGATTAGGATAATTCTGATAGAGGGCAAATGAAGTGAGAACATTTTGGACAAGCTGTTGCTCACGCACACTCGTTGGTGTTCCAGAAAAGGAAATGTAGCTTATCAAAGAAATCGGATAGCCACGGATTGTTCCATCCATCTTCTCGACAAACATTGAATCAGTTTGCGCAAGACAGATGGAGGAGCATACCGCGAAAAGGAAGGGAATTGTGATTCGCATTGTTCCTCCAAGATTGATGATGGTTTACGTTGTGCCAGCAAATGCCAGCTACCAATGGAATCAGGCCTTGGGCAAGGGGTGCGAGTGGTCTCCAGGGGCTACACTTTTGGCTGATCGGACGGCCTATAATGGGTGAGTTTGAGTTGGAGGGTCCTGCTTGTCTCAGCAATTGGGGTCAACCCCATGGCGTTGCACCCAACCAATCATTAAGTATTGTATTTCAACCCGCTCCTTCTGCCGAATAACTACGCAAAAAAAATCCCGCCCCTCCAAGAATGCCGAAGGAACGGGATTGCAGAACAAGTCTGTATTTTGCAGTTAGCTATTTCATCGTGACAGCCTGGTGTTGGACTTTGACCGCTTCTCTCCTCCACTCCCTCCCATCCCAGTATCGCACGCCGTTCTTCAAAGCACTGAGGTAGGCTGCGTCAATCCTTCCTTTCACTAGGCCTTCACGCGCCTTTCTCGCGTAGAGTCTGTCGGTAACATCAGTCGATTTAACGTCGAGGACTTGCAGGTTTCTCGAAAATCTGTATTCATAGTCGGCGCGATCAGGATCTGCAGAGGTCGTCGCATTTCCAATCCAGAATTCCAAAGTACCATCTCTATTCTGAATAAGATGATGAACCCCTTCATGTTTTGCCAGAGTTGCAGACATTGGAGAAACGGGCAAACGAAGATAATAGATTTCGGCATCCGACGCCTGCAACGCGAACCCCGGCGAGGCGGCCGATTTCTTTGTCCCGACAATGCGCTTCGGATCAAGCACCGCAACAGCTGGGAATTCTTGGCGAAGTGAATCAAGTGTATCGTTTTCTCCAGTGAGGATGAGTTCTCTGGTTCCGTCTCCATTCGCATCAACGGCAAACATGCCCGGGAATACTCCAAAGTGCCAGTATTGTCCCAGTTCTTTGCCCCGAGCGTCGAATCGCGTAATGACGGTCGGAGATCTGCCACAGCTCCAGGTTACGAATATGTCCTTCTCACCGCTCACGCCACCTTCAACAGTAATCACTCTCTCCGCAGTCCACGTGTCTGAATACTGTCGTTCAAGATACTTGATCGGCTCCACGAAACTTGTCTTGAAGCGCAGATTGTTCCTGTAATCATAGACGCGAAGAAAAGGCGCATCCCTCGATAGTCCGTCGCCAGGATGCCAGAGTGTAGTGAGAACTTCGTTCTTTCCATCTCCATCAATATCATCAACGACGACGTAGGGCGTGCCAAACCACGCCTCGTCATGCACAATCAGTGGGATATTGCGTGAAGGAATCAGCCATAGAAGCTGGCTCTCCTTGTTGAGAATTTCTGCTGAATTCGAGCCTTCGTTGTACCTTACATAGGCCGGGTTGGTATCCTTGATTGCAGAAGACTTGAACATCAGGGTCGCCAGTAGCGCGAGTGCCGCAAACGCTGCGAATGATCCACCCACAGTGATCACAGGATGCTGACGGACAAAATACTGGAAACGCTGCACGTTCGTAACAGGACGGTAGGAAACTGACGGCATCGCTTCCGGCCTTCTGGGCACAATTAACCTCAGGCGACCAGGGGCAAGACTCTTCTCAGAGATTTCTCCACTCGATTCCAACTCAATGAACTTCTCTTGGACCGCTCGGTACGATTCAGTCATCTGGTCGACAAGTCCGCGGCACCCCGCGCACTCAGCGAGATGATCCTCGATTTCTGTCAGCCGTGACTTCACAGATGCGGCGTTTAAAACATAAAGCTCGAGAATATGTTGGTCAATATGCTGCATACATTCCTAAATGAGTGACATTCTGCAAGTCGTACCGAAAATGCTTGGCTTGAACTCCGACATCATTTAAATGCTCGACTTCAGATTCTTGAGTGCCTGCTTGAACGCTTGCGCTCCGAGGTACTCGAGTTTTGCCCGGTGCCCATTCTTGTATTCATCCGGGGTCAGATCTGGCAGCCGCGTTTTCAGCAAATCAAAATAAGAATGATCACCACCAACGTCCCCAGCAAAACGCGCCAGGAGGCTCTCTTCTATGACCTCAAAATACGCATTAAAGACTTTCTCGCTGATTTTCTTCTTTCCAACATATCGCCTGAACGACTCTCCCTTCACAGCACGACATACAGACTTAATGGTCTCAACTGCGTCATCAGCAAACAGGTTAGTTTCAACTGACGGGGGTGCCAAGAGCGGTTCATTTTTGATTGCATAGACCGACTGGAAAATCGTAGCGACTGTTATAATCGGTATGATCCGGGAATTGCATTTCTGTTGTCTGAGGAAGACTGCAAGCTTGCCCAGCATTTGAGGGATGTTCTCATTGCCGGTGCAGGCTGAGAGCAGATGGCGCTGCAAATCTTCAGCATCAAGACCGGGCAGGTGTTCAAGAGTATCACAAAAGGCGGGCACAATACAAATCTCCCCGAAGCGCTCGACTTCGTCAAACTGCTTCACGGCCTCGACGGCGACTTTGATATTACGGAGAATCTTGGAGAGAACCGGATCAACATCCTGATACATTCTGAACAGCGCTTGGTTAACCCGGGAATAAACGAGCCTGCGAAGATATGTGAGAAGCTCTTGGTCTGAGACGCTGTTGACGTCGAAGCTTCCAAAATAGGCCTCGAGTCGAACGAAACATCCCTCCTCATCACGCCGAAAGAGGTCGGCTATCGAATCAAAGGCGAGGTCTTTTTCACTCATTCCTTGAACAGAGCAGAGCTTTCTGCTGTTTGATTTTCTACCGAGACGCTCCAGTGCCAATGCGACGCAGAGGTTGATGACTGCGTTCAACTGCTTCGACGTGCAGTTGCTTCCGAGGACAGCAAGCAGATTCTCTCGGAGAGAGAAGGTGAGGAGGGAAGTTCCGCGCATGCTAGAAGCAAAATACAAAAAGGCGAACTGAGTTGCAACGCGGTGCAGTCCGTGCGCCGAGGCATGTGAACTCACGACTTCGGGTTTCTTGAGAGCCAAGGGAAGAGACGTTTCGTATTAGGCTCGCAGCGACCAATTTGCGGGGATGGATCTCACCGAGAGGGATGCGCTTTCGGCTTGGAATACCCTTCGACTCCGCTCGTCGAAAGCACTCGCTTCGCTCAGGGTGACTCTCCTCTTTCTCAGCGTAAGTTTGGGAACCTGCCTACCCCGAAGCGCAGCGATTACCGCTCGGTCTCTTCTGGAGTTCTTCTCTTGGAGAGAAGACTCAGCAGAAAGACGCCAGCGATTACGCCGTAAGTGACTTCCTTAGGAATGGAAAAGCCTATCACTTGCTCCTGAAAGAGGAACTCAATGATCAATTTCACCCCAATCCAGCCGACAATGATGTAAGCGCCCTCTGTCAACCTAGGTCGGAGCTCGATGAGCCGCAAGAATCCGCCCGCGACAAACCGCATCGCGATTATCCCCAACACACCTCCGGTGATAATGATCCACACTTTCAGCGAAAGCCCTACGGCTGCGAGTATCGAGTCGATTGAGAACACGATGTCCGTGAG
>JBAWAH010000064.1:0-72330 GCA_049589195.1 Bacteroidota bacterium
TTCACGAGCATCAGACTCCAGAGCTGAGCCTACGGCTGAGAAGGCATCCTTTTGGCGCTCTAATGTCGGCGAAGGGAATGGGGAATCCGCAGCCGAATTCCAACCGCCTAAGGACGCAATTCAACAATCAAGCATCCGCGCGACCCGAGGATCGGCAAGCTCTATAACGCCGGGAACTCCTTCACGTGCATTAGGCTCGAAAATTGAGCCGCTCGCTGAAGGGGCAATACGGCCAGAGACCCTCGACTATCAAGTTCACCCTCCAGCGATCACGAACAGCGATGTCCACCCAGTTGTGACTCGAACCTCTTCCGAAGAGCCTCCACGTGCACAAGCTTCTGAGCCTGCGTTCCAGCTTCCTGCAACTGGTTTAGACGAGACAAAGCGCTTGTTGACTCGAGCTGCTACTGGTCAACAACCCCAGTCGGCGCTGAGACCGGTCATCCTTCGTGTAGCGGCGGAGCAGGGTGCCTCTCTCAAGAAGCTTGTGCTCCGAGCCAACTCGGGAGTTGAATCCTTTCCTGACGAGACGACACATGCTCTGACACCGTCTCCAGTGGTCGTGCATCCAAACGTTGTGAGGCGTCCAGCGCCACCAACATCGCCAACCTCTGGATTGCAGGATTCAACGCTGGAACCCGCGCCGACAATTCAGGTGACAATTGGTCGCGTCGAGGTGCGAGCAACATCGACGCCTCGTCGGCCTGGACCACCAACCCCCACGGTGCCAGTGCTGAGCTTGGAGGATTACCTTCGGCAACACTCTTCGGGAGGCGCCCGATGAGCAACGCCCTGGCAATCGCCACGGTGACAACCGCATTAGCCCAGATTGTTCGCTCTGCAGCACAATCTGTTGTGGATGGCGCGGAAGTAGTTACTGGACGCCCCGATCCGACTGCCACTCCGGGGCATCGCATTCATCTGTTCCTCTATCAGGTGTCTCCGAACGGAGCGATGCGCAATGACGATCTCCCGACACGCTCTCCCGACGGCAAGCTTGTCTCGCGCCCTACGGTCGCGCTCGACTTGCATTACCTGTTGGCCTTCTACGGCGACGAGACCCAATTGGAAACACAACGGATGCTGGGCGCGGTTGTGCGCGATCTGCATTCCAAGCCCGTTTTGACCAGTGCGATGATTCAGAATGCGATCGCTAGCCAATCCTTTTTGGCCGGATCCAATCTGGCGGATGCTTTTGAACAGGTCAAATTCACGCCGCTGGCCGTTTCTCTCGAAGAACTATCCAAGTTGTGGTCCGTATTTTTTCAAACACCCTATGCACTCTCCGTAGCTTATCAAGGCACTGTGGTTCTAATCCAGAGCGAAGAAGCGGTACAGCATGCTTTGCCCGTGTTGAGGCGTGGCCAAACGGATCGAGGGGTAGACACTCTATTGGGGCCCTTCCCGCTCCTCGAAAGCGTCTATTTCGGCATGCCGCAAGACGGCATTCAACAGCCACGGCCTCCGTCGCTGCCGACTGCACAACTCGGACTGGCGCTGATTGTGGCCGGACGCAACCTTTGGGGCGAGAGTGTGGTCATGCGCTTTTCCCACTCCAAGCTCGCCCTGACTCAGGAGCTTCCAGTGGCGGTGACGGATCTTTCGACAACAGAACTCAAGGTCCTGCTGCCGTCGCCCGGCTCTGGTAGTTCCCAAGAGGATTGGGCGCCCGGCCTGTACATGGTGACGGCTGTGGATAAACAGTCCGGAAGCTCTCGTGAACGTTCCAGCAACGGATTGCCCGTTGCTCTCTCCCCCATTATCAGCGCCATCGAACCGGGCACAACCATTCCCCGGGACGCTCAAGGAACTGCAACCATCATCATTACCTGCCAGCCTCGTGTGCGCAACCAGCAGCAGGCTGTCTTGCTCGTGGCCGGGAAGGAAGTGGTCGGAAAGATCAATCAAGACAATCCGGACAAGTTGATTTTTATCATTGAGCGTGCGCCTGCAGCGGCTGCTGAACTGATCCGCTTGCGGGTGGACGGAATCGAGAGCTTGCCCTTCAAGCGCGTGGACTTGCCGCCGCCCACGCGGTTTGAATTCGACGTAAACCAGAAGGTGACGATCACGTGATGAACAACGCAGCCAAATGGGAAAAGCACAATGATCAATACTTGGCGGCTGCGCTGGCCTGGCTCCGTCTACGCTTGGCACGACTTAATAAGTCAGCGGTGCTCACTGACGCCGAAGTGTCAGAAGCAGTCGCTGCCGTCAGCCATGCGCGGACTCTCGATCCACCTCCCGCCTTGATCATCTTGAGCCAGCTCCTCGGGCTGTCTCCTTTCGAAGAAGATGTCTTGCTCCTCTGCGTAGCGATGGAGCTAGACACCCGAATTCGCTTGCTTTGTGCTCGGGCACAGGACGATCCACAAAAACCGTGTCCAACATTCGCATTGGCCTTTGCACTTTTTGATGCACCGACTTGGGATATTCTTTCGCCCGAACGCCCATTGCGCTACTGGCGTCTAATAGAGATCAATCAATCTGGAGCCCAGCCTCTCACAAGTAGTCCACTGCGTGCCGACGAACGGATCGTCAATTATCTGAAAGGAATGAACTGCCTCGACGACCGGTTGACCCCCTTCCTAGTGCCGTTGCAGTTGGACCCAGGTCTGATGAATCTCGCACCTTCGCAGGAGAAGGTCGTTGAGAGGATTGTCCGGCTCTGGAAACAGGTCGATGACGCCGCATTAATCCCAGTCGTCCAACTGACAGGGATCGATCCCACGAGCAAGCAACTCGTAGCACATCACGCTTCAGCGCAAGTTGGTCGACGACTCTATCGTATCCCAGTGGAGCTGCTACCTGCACAGCCTGCTGAACAGGAGACGCTTGCACGGCTCTGGCAGCGGGAGAGCATCCTGTTGCCGATTGCGTTGTATCTTGATGCTCAAGAGCTGGATAGCGCCAATGCGGAACGAATCACATCGCTCAGCCGTCTTCTGATGCGCAGTAGTGGAATTCTTTTTGTCGGTGTTCGCGAGACTGTGCCCAGCTTGGGATGGAATCAGATCTCTCTCGATGTTGCTAAGCCTTTGCACGAGGAACAGCAAGCGGCTTGGGCAAGGGTTCTCGACTCACATGAGGAAGACACAACGGCTCTTTTGGCTGGGCAATTCAATCTGAACCTTTCCGCGATACAGCACCTATCGGAGGTCGCCAAAGGAGAAGTAAACGGCTCATCCCAACGCCTGCGCGAAAAAGTGTGGGAGGTTTGCTGCACTTACGAGTGTCCGCGACTCGATAGCCTTGCCCAAAGGTTGGAACCCAAAGCGACTTGGGATGATCTCGTGCTTCCAGCAACTGAGGTTAATATCCTAAGGCAAATTGCCTCGCAGGTCGGCCAACGCTTTAAGGTTCATAGCGAATGGGGCTTTGCACGGAAGATGAGCCGTGGTTTCGGGATCAGTGCACTGTTTGCAGGAGATAGCGGGACAGGCAAGACGATGGCGGCTGAAGTCATTGCGAGTGAGCTCCGCTTGAATCTCTATCGCATCGACCTCTCTGCGGTTGTAAACAAGTACATTGGTGAGACGGAAAAGAATCTGCGCCGCTTGTTCGATGCGGCTGAGGATGGTGGAGCGATTCTTTTCTTCGATGAAGCGGATGCTCTGTTTGGGAAGCGCAGCGAAGTGAAAGATAGTCATGACCGGTATGCCAACATTGAGATCAACTACCTGTTGCAGCGGATGGAAGTCTATCGCGGACTCGCAATCCTTGCGACCAATATGAAGGCCGCTTTGGACTCTGCGTTCATGCGCCGCCTCCGCTTCTTGGTGAACTTTCCCTTCCCCGGGCTAGTTGAACGCAGGGCAATATGGCAGAAAGTTTTTCCCCAAGAGACGCCGAGGGCAGGTCTAGACTTCGACCGCCTTGCCCGACTAAACTTGACCGGAGGCAGTATTCACAGCATTGCTCTCAATGCTGCTTTTCTCGCTGCTCATGCTCGTACCGCAGTGACAATGCCACTGATTTTCTCGGCGGCGCGTGATGAGTTTCGAAAGCTGGAGCGGCCTATCAACGAGGCTGATTTTCGCTGGCTGGAACCAGCTGAGGTGCTGGCTTGAACATCAACCTTCATATCGAGCGGCTGATCCTGGACGGCTTGCCCCTGACGAGCAGTCAGGGTGTGTTAGTGCGGGCCGCAGTCGAGGGGGAACTGACGCGCTTGCTGGCCGCCGGAATGCCGGGGGTAACTGGCGGCGCGCTGCCCAGCGTCCAAGGCAGCGATCTGCAACTCAGTCCCCAGATAAGTCCGAAGCAACTCGGGCAGCAGATCGGGCGAGCGATCCACGCCGGCCTCAACCGATCAGTCGAATCACATTCGATATCGTCGAGAGAATGAAATGGACTTCATCCGAAGACACAACCAACAAATCAAGGAGGTAACAACATGCCTAGTTCAAGAGTGAATGCCTGGTACGGCTGGGTCCCTGATCGGCCTGACCATCGAGATAAGCTTTACGCCGCCATCGCCGCACCGCCGAAAAAGCTGCCGACCAAGGTGGATCTGCGAGCGGGCTGCTCGCCCGTGGAGAATCAGGGACAGCTCGGCAGTTGCACGGCCAACGCGCTTGTAGGGAACTTGGAATTCCTCGAGAAGAAAGCGGGCCATGTCGTTGCTGACTTGAGTCGCCTCTTCATTTATTACAACGAACGTGCGATGGAAGGTACAGTTGGCGAAGACGCCGGTGCGATGATTCGCGATGGAGTCAAGTCGCTCGTCAAACTCGGTGTGTGCAGCGAGAAGGATTGGCCTTACAATATCGCCAGGTTCACGCAGAAACCCTCATCGGCGTGCTACAAGGAAGCCGCCAATCGCCAAGTCATGTCGTACCACCGCATCATCGGGCTGCAGCAAATGAAGCAATGCCTCGCTGAAGGTTACCCGTTCGTCTTCGGCTTCTCGGTCTATGAAGCGTTTGAGTCCGAGAATGTCGCCAAGACTGGCAAGCTGAACTTGCCCAAGCCGAGAGAAAAACAGTTGGGTGGCCACGCCGTCTGCGCGGTGGGCTACGATGACTCGACCAAACGTGTGTTGGTTCGGAACTCCTGGGGAGTCGATTGGGGGCTCAAAGGCTACTTCACGATGCCCTATGACTACGCCTCGGACTCCAACCTCGCGGATGACTTCTGGACAATCCGTGCGTTTGAGAACGAGTAGCTGGTCAAGTGCATCGGGCACCCATGAGAATGTTTATGCAACAGGCAACAGTGTCAACTGAAGAAACACAGCCAGACACAGCCGCGGCGTTGTAATCTCAGCGGTTGAACCGGAGCGTGCGTTTGCTCCAGCAGGAAGCGCCCCTGCATTGTCGTGAGGGGAACCCATTGACACATGATCTGAGCGGTGTGTGCGTTGACATCGATGCCCGGTCAGTGTACGGAGGGCTGCGGTCATGAAAAGCCGGTTGGCCGTTCAAGACTATAAAAAGGGGAGCGTTACGCCGGGAAGGGTCTCGTTGCAGCACGCAGCCGTGCACCCTCACGCAGATCACGTCCCTCAGCCCAATCTTCCCAGCACGTTGACCGAGTCTCGCTTCGAGCAAGACTTCAGCGGCCTCGCTGTCCAATCCCCAGCCAGGGCAACCCGATCGGACACCACTCAGTCTTGCGGTTTGACGCCGCGCACCTGCCCATTTGGCGGGGCATGCCACCCGTGTCCTGCGCGGGTGCAGACGAAGCTCATTGTGAATGAACCCGGTGACATCTACGAGCGCGAGGCAGACGAGGTAGCAGGACGCGTGATGCGTATGACGGAACCACATCTCGAGAAGGATGATCTTGTTCGTTCGACGCCGCATGAGCGCTTGATCCAGCGGAAATGTGCAGAGTGTGACGATGAAGATGAGACGCTTCAGAAGAAGGAATCTCCCGGCGGAACGAGAGCGATGAAAGACGGTCAGGCAAGTGTGCCGCCGATTGTTCACGAAGTGCTGCGCTCGCCCGGTCAGCCGCTTGACGTCTCCACCCGGGCTTTCTTTGAGCCGCGCTTTGGGCATGACTTCAGCCAAGTGCGGGTACATACGGATACAAAAGCGGCGGAGTCCGCGCAAGCTATGAATGCGCTGGCTTACACAGGCGGTCATGATATGGTGTTCGGCGCAGGACAATACACACCGAACACGAGAGTGGGTCAGCGACTAATGGCGCACGAGTTGACGCACACACTGCAGCAAACGAGAGGTCTGAAGCCAACAATTCAGAGGAAGCTTGAGGTAGGCGCAGGTTTATCGCTAGACACCAAGGGATTTACCACGACAAAAACTGGCAATGTCTACACATGTCCCTCAATCGTAAAAAACTCGACTTGGAATGAAATATTCACATCTTTGTTGTTTTCACCCCGTGTTTTCAAAATAGATGGAACATCCAATGCACAAATAAATGGAAACCTCGATAAACACAGAACTGCCCGACACGGAATTGTCGAGTTCGCTTCGAAAAAACGGTATACCTTTCCCGGGGATTCGGGAGCCAAAATGAATCCAAAGTTTTGGGAAGTCCTTGATCCATCCGGTCATGCGAGATTGAAGCCAGGTGTAGACAAAGAAAAAGCAATTCAGGATTTAAATGTGCATCCCAAGGAGTACCAGATTTATTGTGCAGCGGCATCTCTATTGACGATGGTGGGCGGAAGCAAGTCTCCGCTAACGCCTGACATGGGTGTTGCCGTTACCGACTGGATACCCGGCGATTGGGGGTACATCACAAATACAAAATTTCCATCCGGCGGCACTCCTGGTCTGGAAGGAGAGAATATTATTTATACAGGGAAAGACAAATTTTGGGGACATTTTGGCCCTGGCAACGAATACAAAACGCTTAAAGAATGGTTCGATCAGGTCAAGGGCTGGCACGGTGGCGCAGAAACAAAAGATGTCAGGAAGCGACCGACAATTGGGTTGGTCTGATATGAAATCCAACGAATGTGGATTAACATCATGAAGACAATGACTGTACGCTGGGAACATGCCCCAGGCGATATTCACCATGTCATGTATTTTATTGACAACTCTCCAGTCGGTGAAGATGATGAAGGCTTTGATAAAATACTTGACACTATCCGAACCTACAAAAATATCCAAGTGACCCTGATAATCCAACATACTCCTTCCGGAGGAAACACTTTGGAAGACTCTCTTCCGTTCAGGGAGAGGTTCGATGAACTGATAGAAGCATTAGGCAAAAATAAACTCATTTACGAATTCGCTTAGATGAGCAGACCGACAATGGTGCAAACGCAAATGGCAATCAAGCCAACTTTCACTTTAGTAACAAGTAGAGCGTTGCAACGCGCGATGCGCAACGACTTGTCCATTAGCTCCGTGCCCCCGATTGCAGAAGAGGTGTTGAATTCGCCTGGCTCATCGCTGGACGCGGCCACGCGCGCGTTCTATGAACCACTCTTTGGGCACGACTTCAGCAACGTGCGTGTGCACACGGATGCAAAGGCGGCAGAATCGGCGCGTGCCGTGAACGCGTTGGCATATACAGTCGGTCGCGATCTCTTCTTTGCGGGTTGTCAGTACAACCCGACGACCTCCGCAGGACAATGGATGCTGGCACACGAACTAGCTCATGTGGTGCAGCAAGGTAACAAGTCTGTTGCTGGTGATCTGGAGATCGAATCCGAAGGGTCTGACATTTATGAGCATCAGGCTGACATTGCCGCATCATCCGTGGTGAACGGATTTGGTCGGTTACCAGTTGTCGTGAGCAACAGTTGCCTTGCTCCATCAGTTATGTTCCTCACGCCTGAAGACTTTCGCAAAAACTTGGGTGCTACGCCTGACCAAAAAACTGCAATTGATGCCTTGTTTGCCAATAAGACCTTCCTCAGTCTTTGGGAATACTTGAAGAAGTGTACAGCAACCCCCAAAAAAGACTTGGGTCCACTAGTTCTAGAAGTCACACCGGGGCTAAAACTTGAAGGAGTCGAACGCTTCGGCGGTTATTCTCCAGGAACGCGAACATTGAAAATCAATCCGACAAAACCTGAACACAAGTCTAACCCGACAGAGCTTGTAGACACGATCACACACGAAATAATCCATGCAATTGATGATCTTCAGAACGCCTGCGTCAAGGCCGGTTCTCCGGCGCCGCCACTGGGAGGTGCCGCGACTGCATCTCCACCGTCTCGTGCCGAGGTCGCAGGGAAACCGGAAGAGGAGAAACTCATGACGGAGCTTGGCCCCGGCGCAAGCAATCCGTGCGAGGAGTTCCTGGACATCAACAAAACCGCTCAACAGATGATCATAGGGATTCTAAGAGAGAATATCAAAGTGTCGAAAGTGGGCAGACCGACTGTTACCTTTGTCAACGAGATCCTGCGTTTGAACCCCAAAGCCATGGAAGCTTATAAAAAATGTCGAGACATTGCGTGTGCGAAAACAAAGACAGATGAACGCGACAAGGCAATCACCGCTTGCTCTGCACAGATTATCACGAAGTTCATGCCGAAGGAATTGAAGCCTTAGTCAGTCTGAAGGCCTGTCGCATGGAGAATCGCACAGGATCAGGGTCAGGATGCTTGGACTATGAATCGCTTGGGTAGGGCTTATATGCTTTTCACGCTGTGTTGGTCGTGTATTTGTTCGGAGAGAGCTACTAAGGCGCCTGATAATAAGCATCAACCAGAATTGACTCCGCAAAAGGAGGCTATTATGAAAAATGAAGAGGAGTGTCAATTCCTTCGACTACTGCCTGATGGCAGCCTTGTGGTGAAACTGAGGGATAGCGAACAGCAAGTCAAAATCCACGGAATCGAGGTTTCCCAGCCGTTGCCAGAGCTTTATTCTGAGATTATTACGCAAAGAATCCCACGACTCAGAAAGCCACTTCGTTGTATTGTGCAATCAAAGGGACCAGCAAGTCAGGCGTACGCTAAGGTATTCTACTATGGTTGGCAGGACAAGTCTGGGGACGTTTGGATCGATCTTGCTGTCTCACTTTTAGATGAAGGACTTGTACGAGTCACCGCTGGAGACTTCCCGGAACGAGAGGAATATCTGCAACACGAACACGAAGCCCGCACCAAAGGTGTAGGCATTTGGTCAGGAAAGGGCCGATGATTTCGATCACTCAGTTTCTGCGCTCCGTTGGTGTGCAAGGGCGAGATCAAGAGTGATGCCGAAGAATGACAGAGTGCAAGCGCAAATCAAAATCTCAGCCAGATCACCTTATATATCTGCGCGTATTGGAATCGTTCGACCCAAACGCGCCTGCACCGGTGAGACGCCAGCGCGCTCATGGAGACAATTCCCATGACCACCTTTCCAAACTCCCCGCGCCTGCTCAAAGCCGGCATCGTGCCGACCAATCCGGATACCTCGGCGATTGTGTCGATCATTGCCGTGCACCACAACTTCAGATCGCGCACCCGGGCGACTCCACAGGGAGTTGTGACAGCATCTGAAAAAACAGTGTCTGAAGTTTCTTGGAGACGTGGAACAACAATTAGGTAAGAGCCTTGTGTTTCAATCCGTGAGGAGAATCTGACCATGGAGAAGAATGAGTCATCTTCAAAAGGAAGTGTAACAGGGACGCCCGAGGGAACTGAGGCCAAGTATAACCAGATCAAAGAGTACGAGCACCACTTTAACAATCTCGAAACCGAGATCCGCAAGTTTGCCTCCGCATGGTTGCTCGTAGCATTGGGGGCAATTGCCTTTCTGGTTCGCGGTGGCGCTGCCAGCCCGTTGGTGGCTCCGAAGGTGCTCGTTCCCGTTGTTTGTCTGATGGGCAACATCGGCCTTGTGGTGCTCTGGATTCTTGATCAACTCGTCTATCACCGACTGTTGAACGCTGTGTTCTTGCTTGGACTCAGGATGGAATACCTTCATCCGACTCTTCCTCCTATCCGCACTCTCATGGTCCTCTATTCCAGAAAACGCGGAATGGCCCGCTATATTCGACTCTATTATCTCGTTCCTATGATTGTTCTTGCACTTGTGTCCTGTATCACTCTGCTGTTGTGGCCAAGTCTGGAGACTCAGGGGACCTTGGCGCTCGCTAGCTCTCCTGCGGTGGCTTTCTGTTCCACACTCATGTCCTGTTTGATACCGCTATGGGCTTGGTGGAGGAGCAACAGGCGAGAGTCGTACGACGAAATTTCAGAAGGCTTTGGCGACCCGGAGTTTACACAGTATCTCCGGGAGAAGAAATACGAAACGGTCCTGCGCGGCCGGTGAGGAGCGGGCCACTGCAAACGGAGGATGACATAATGCCTGCGACACTCAAGAAAGCTGATAAAGGTCCGGATGTTTCAGAATTGCAGAGGTTGCTCACCCAGCGCGGATATCTAGTGGATGTGGATGGAAACTTTGGCGCCAGAACCTATCAAGCGGTTCGAGCTTTTCAATCGCAGAACCTGGATCAGCACGGGCAACCGCTCGTCGTGGATGGGAAGGTGGGCCCACTGACTTGGTGGAGTCTAACGCATCCGAAACCGGATGTTCGACCGCTCAGCGCCGTCGATTACACCGAGATGCCGCCCGCGGAGATGGGTGGCGGTGCAATTGGCCGAACAGCGTTGTCGACAGCTATCGGTGAGCTGAAGGCCGGTGCATGCGAAGTCGGCGGCAACAACTGTGGGCTGTGGGTGAGAAAGTATCTGGAACCCGCGGGATTACCTGAGGGGAATTCCTGGTGTGCATCCTTTGTGAGCTGGTGCTACCTTAATGGGTGCGGGGGCGATCGCAACGCGATGCCAATCCAGTATTGCCCTGGGGCGCGGGCTCTGCTCGGCGAGTTCGAGGACAAAGGCTGGGCACATGACCCGCAGAGTGGGTACCAACCCGAGCCGGGCGATATTGTGACATGGTGGCGGGTGGAGCTTAGCAGTTGGCAGGGGCACGTGGGCCTGGTGCACCAACTCAAGGACGGCATGCTCTACACAATTGAGGGGAATCGGAGTCCGAGAGTTCAAGGGTTTTCGTATGTGTTCAGCCGCATGGTTCAACTTCTCGGGTTCGGACATGTGCCGTCTACATAAAGTAGGCAATCGCCAAAGTCTCGGGATACAACTGAGCCTCAGACAAAACAGAGAATGATTTGGAGGGACAATCTTATGTCGCTACCTGATGGAATGTACTTATATGAGTTTGTTCTCCTCATCTTGGGAGTGTTGTTGTTTCTCGTGCTCCTCACAGTCCTCATCTTCTTTGTGGCACAAAAGCGGCCACTGAAGGTGCTCAGCACTTTCTTCGTCTTTCCAATTGTCATGATTGGCTTCCCGGGGTATCAAAAGATCACGTTCGACAAAGACGTTATCACAATAGAAAAATCCACTCACGAACTCTCTTCCAATCCTTCCAATGCGGAAGCACGGCAGGAGCTGCAGAAGACGTTGGCCTCAGTGGAACCAAGGTCAACATCGAATCCCAGTATCCTGCTGAAGATAGGACAGGGACAAGCGGCTCTCGGAGACACAATCAAGGCTCTCAATGTGGTTGACTCTGCTCTGCATCTTGATCCAAAGGTTCCCGGTGGCAGCATGCTCAAGAGAGCATTCAGTGCTCCACTCGAACGACTTGAGAACCGGGCGCAGGAAGTCGCGAGGCATCCTGCTGATCAGGCAGCGAGGGTGAGTCTGATGCACGACTTGACAACGTTTGAGAGGGGTGGAAACAAGTCGAACGCAGTTCTTGTGGCAGCGGCAAATGCTCATGCTATCGTTGGCGACACAATGAAGGCGAAGATACTCGTCGATTCCGTTCTCAAGCGAGATGCAAATCACACGGACGCGCTGAAACTCAGGCGGATGCTTGAATTCAAGAGATGAGGAGGATGACCGTGGCATTGGAAGCAATCATATCGGCGGAGATGATGGAGGAGCAAAGAAGAATTTTCGCATTCCGATCAGCTCAAGAATACGTTGATGGGTGAAGGAGATGAGTAGTTTTCCAGGTTCACCGCGATTACAAAAGGGTGCATTGGTCGGTCTCGATCCAGCCAATCCGCTGGCGAGCATCATCGTTTTCCAATACAACCCGGATACAGTCACGCGGACGCTGGCGCCGCAAACAAGCGGTGGGGGTGCTCAGGGAGGGCAGTCAGCGCCCGGCGAGGCGATGCGGCTGACGGGCCCGCCGCAAGAAGAGATCAAGCTGGACATTGAGATCGACGCCACGGACCAACTGGAGCAAGCACAGCCGACAGCGACGCAGATGGGGATTTACCCGCAGGTCTCGGCCCTCGAGATGTTGCTGTATCCGAAGAGTGCAGTGGTCATCGCCAACGAGGCGTTGCTGCAGGCCGGGGTTATTGAGATCATTCCGCCGGAAGCGCCGCTGACGGTTCTGGTCTGGGGCGCCAAGCGTGTAGTGCCAGTACGGCTTACGTCGTTCTCGATTACCGAGGAGATGTTCGACGCGAACTTGAACCCCATCCATGCGAAGGTGTCACTCGGCCTGCGCGTGCTGAATTACAAAGACCTGGGTCTACTCAGTCCCGGTGGTGCGCTCTTCATGACGCATCAGGTGGCGAAGGAAGTCATGGCCACGCTCAATACCGTTGCCAACGCCCCGGCAATTCTCGGTGCAATTGGAGGATGAACCATGTTTGATCCGACCAGCCGCTATGCCAAACTTGCTATTTCGACATTGACCGTGATGGGCTCCGATGGCCAAGCGCGTGACATCCGTTATGTCCAGCGCCGTTTCTTGCCGCAAGCCGCCGAAGCAGGTGCAACCATCGTCGAGCACACTGTCACGCAAGGTGATCGCTTGGACAACATTACCGCCAGGTACCTCGGCGATCCGACGCAGTTCTGGCGGGTGTGCGACGCGAACGAGGTGATGGATCCAGCCGAGTTGACAGACGAAGTCGGCCACCGGATCCGGATCGCGATGCTCGGCATATAGGACGTTTGCGATGTTGACTAGCCAACTCGGTATTCGGTTGTTGTTGTGGGTGGGCAAAACGGTGCCGCGACCTGCCGCACCAGAGTTGTTGCGGGCGATCAGCCGTGTAGAGGTCACCAACAAAGCCGAAAGCGAAGATGGGTTCCAGATCACGTTCGGCCTAACCAAGCAAAAGACCGGCGAGTATGACCTCCTGCAAAGTGGGTCGTTGGACCCAGACTCGCGGGTGATTATCGGCGTGATCATGGGTGTCACCCCCGAACCATTGATTGACGGCGTCATCTACCATCATCAGCTCGTACCCGGCGATCAGCCTGGCACCTCAACTTTGACAGTCATGGGTCGCGATGTTCGGGTCATGCTCAGTCTTAAGGAAGTCAATAGCCAGTACCCTAACCAAGCCGATTCGGTGATTGTACAGCGCATTCTCATGAATTATGTTCAATACGGACTTGTGCCGAATGTGACAGCAACCACAGACACACCGATCCAGACCCAGTTAGTTCCGCGTCAACGTGAAACTGACTTGGCGTTCATTAATCGTTTGGCTGAGCGGAATGGGTTCGTGTTCTACACCGAGCCGCTCACCATCGCCACCAACCTGGCGTATTGGGGACCACGCGTGCGCACCGGCCTGCCTCAGCCCGCGCTCAGTTACAATCTCGGCGCGGCCTCAAACGTGCAGCAGATCCATTTTCAGAACGATGCTCTTGCTCCAGTCGCAGAAGAAGGCAAGTTCACCGAGCCGATCACGAAGCGGAGCATCTCCATTCCGGCCCTCCCGGATTTGCGCGTGCCGCCATTCGTTGCGCAACCCGTTACCCCTCGTCGCACGCGCCTGATGCGCCGCGCAGCCAACCGCAGTCCGTCGCGAGCTGCCTCTGATCTGCTAGCCAGCATGATGAACGCCCCGGACGCGGTGGACTGTACCGGGACGCTCGACTCCGTCCGCTACGGCTATGTTTTGCGCGCACGCCGGCTGGTGGGCCTGCGCGGAGTGGGGCTGGCTTACAACGGCAACTACTACGTCAAGCAAGTAAAACATATCCTCACGCTCACCAGTTATACCCAAGAATTCGGTCTCCAACGCGAAGGCACCGGCTCCTTGCTACCGGTGGTCAGAACAACATGAACGGGGAATCTGATAACGAGTTTTTCTGCGGTAAGTACCAAGGTGTAGTTACGGACAACCAAGACCCGATGCATCTCGGCCGGATCAAAGCCAAAGTGCCAGATGTCTATGGTGATGATGAGAGCGGCTGGGCGCTGCCGTGTGCGCCGTTCAGTGGTTTCTGCGCCCTGCCCAAGGTCAATGCCGGCGTGTGGATTGAGTTTATTGGCGGCGACCCTGATTACCCTGTCTGGTCGGGCTGCTGGTGGGGATCCCCGGCGGACATGCCTTCGGTTCTCTTGCCTGCGCCCGACAAAAAAGTCGTGCTGGAAACCGAGGGTGGTAGCCGGATTACGTTCGACGATACACCGGGCAGTGGGGGCATTACCATGGAGACTTCGGGCGGCCAGAAAATCAAGCTTACCGCTACCGGTATCGAGATCGACAATGGCAACGGCGCGACGATCAAGCTGAGCGGGCCAAGCGTCAAAATCAACGACCAGGCGTTGGAGGTGACGTAATGCCCGGCTACCTGCTCCATCAAGGCGCGACGGTGATGTGCATGCACGCGGGTCAAGCGCAGGCAACCGTCCCGAATCCACGGGTCAAAGTTTCGGGGCAGCAAACGGTCCAGCAGCCTAATCCCTGGACAGTGGCGGGTTGTCCGTTCACGACCACCAATCCGATGCCTTGTGTCACCGCGCAGTGGACATCCGCCGCCACGCGCGTGAAATCCGGCGGCCAACCGCTGCTCCTTCAGGACAGCCAGGCCGTCTGTACCCCTAACGGTACGGGCGTGAATATCGTCATGACTCAAATGCGGGTGAAAGCCCAATGAACATCGCCTTCCCATTCCAGTTCGATGCGCGCGGCCGCACCGCTGAAGCGGACTACGAGCAGCACATCCGGGACTTGATTGAACAGTTACTCTTCACCATGCCCGGCGAGCGCGTTAACCGGCCGGACCTTGGCAGCGGTTTGATGCAACTGGTCTTCGCCCCTAACAGCCCGGAACTCGCGGCCGCCACCCAATTCCAGGTCCAGGCCGCCCTCCAGCTCTGGCTCGGTGACTTGATCCAGATTCAAGGTGTGGACGTTCAGAGCGAGGAATCCACGCTCGCGGTCACCGTCCGGTACATCATCCGGCGGACGCAGCAGCAACGCGTCGAACAATTCACGAGAGGCACGCCGTGATCTATTTCTGCTGCGACGAAAACCGGCGACGCCTCGTGCGCGACCCGCAGTGTCCGCTTGACGGCATTGACTACCTCGAGGTTGCTGGGAAGAAGACGCTCGGTGAGGATTTGCGGCAGCGCGTCCTGAAGGTCTTTTTCGTTCCCAAGCCTTCAACTTTGATGAGTGGACTGGCAAAGCGCTTCCCAAGCCGTACCGTCGATGATAGGAAAGCAAACGCTGCGAAAGTCAGTGTCACTGGTGGGGAGCGGGTGCAGAAGATTCGCGTTGATTCGGCCGCGTGGAAGCGCGCCACAAAACGACTACCCGCACATCTTGAAGTGCACGTCTCGCCGCGCGGCGACTATTCCACCTACACGCTGAGTCTCGTCGAACCGGGCACTGGCGCTCCGCTCAAGGGACTTGACCCGCAACTCGCCTCCGTGGACTTTTCCTTCAAGGTCGAATGTCCAAGTGATTTTGATTGCCTACAAAAACGTATCTGTCCGCCGACGCCCCTGCCAGTGCCTGAGTTCGACTACCTAGCAAAGGATTACGCCAGTTTCCGGCAACTCATCCTCGACCGGATGTCGGCACTTGTGCCCGGATGGACCGAGCGGAATCCATCGGACCTCGGCATCACGCTCGTCGAACTGCTCGCCTATGTCGGCGACTACCTCAGCTACCGCCAGGATGCAATTGCGACCGAGGCGTATCTCGGCACCGCTCGCCAGCGCATCTCGGTCCGCCGCCACACCCGTCTGCTCGATTACCCGATGCACGACGGCTACAACGCGCGTGTCTGGGTGCAGGTGCGCCTGGATAATAGCGAGGCTGGCGCGTTGACTACGGGCGTAGTCTTACCGCGTATGCTTGTGAATCAGGCAACTGTGCAGCCGGAAAACGAGCCGGTGCCCGCGGAGAAAAGCGAGGAGAACGTGACTCGCACTCGCTTTGCGACGCAAATGCCTGCCCCGACCTTGATCGACGCAACCGACCTCGAAAAACTCCTTTCCACGAACCATCCGGTAGTGTTTGAGCCGATGGAAGATGTCACCCTTTACCCGGCACACAACAGAATCCCCTTTTACACATGGGGTGACGCACGATGCTGCCTCCCGAAAGGTGCAACGAAGGCGGCGTTGCTAGACTCCTGGACAAACGGAGAGGCCGGGCGCAAACTTCAACTGAAGCCAGGCGACGTGTTGATCTTCAAAGAAGAAGTCGGACCGAAAACCGGCAACGAAGCTGATGCCGATCCAATGCGCCGGCATGCCGTACGGTTGACGCGGGTGACGCCCGGCGAAGACGAAGTAATTCAAACCGATGAAAATCCGACTCCCTATGTTGAAATCGAGTGGGATGCGAAGGATGCATTGCCGTTTCCCTTCTGCCTCTCCAGCGTCACGGACGAAGGCAAGCGGCTGGACAGTGTTAGTGTCGCGCTCGGCAACATCGTGCTCGCCGATCACGGCATGACCATTCTCCGGCCAGAGTCGCTCGGCTCAGTGCCTACACCGAACCCGGTGCTGGCTCCTGCGAGCGACAATAGTTGCTGCGCATGTGGCGATGAAGAATTGAGGTCCACGCCGCTGCGTTTCCAGCCCTTGCTTCAGAACGGTCCACTCACTCAAGCCGCGAGGATCGTGAAGACCCAAGAAATTCAAGGCCGACGCGTACAACTGCACTTCGACTCGACCGCGCCCGCGTCCACAGTCTTCGATTGGGACTCGGAGCACGTGATGCCCGAGATCCGGCTGGGCGACGACTCAGGCAGTCTTTGGCTTCCCCAGCGCGATTTGCTGTCAAGCGAAGCGTTCGCGACGGAATTCGTGGTGGAAACGGACAATGACGCTCGCGCGCACATCCGCTTCGGTGACGACGAGAACGGCATGCGGCCCGGCGAAGGAAGGGAGTTTTGGGTGCTCTGCCGCGTTGGCAACGGCACAGCTGGCAATGTCGGCACCGAGTCCATCGTCCATTTGATCGGTGGGCCGCCGAACACCGCGCCGTGGATGTCGATCACCGGCGTGACCAACCCGCTTCCTGCCCGCGGCGGGCTCGATCCGGAAACGTCGGAGGAAGCGCGACTATATGCGCCGCAGGCGTTCCGCGCCAATCTCCGCGCGGTGACGCCCGACGATTATGCCCGCTTCGCCGAGAAGAATCCCGAAGTCCAGCGCGCCCTCGCTACGATGCGCTGGACTGGCAGTTGGCATACGGTGTTCCTCGCAATAGATCGTCTTGGCGGGCGGGAGGTGGACTCGACATTCAAAGATGATCTGCTGGGCTACCTGGAACCGTATCGCATGGCTGGCCAGGATCTCGAGATTGTCGAGCCGGTGTTTGAACCGCTGAAGATGAAGATGACCGTCTGCCTGAAACCGAATTACTACTGGGGTGATGTCGAAGCCGAGTTACTCGATGTCTTCAGCACCCGTCTCCGGAGCGACGGCACGCGCGGCTTCTTCCATCCGGACAACTACACATTTGGTGATCCGGTCTATCTGAGTTGGATTTATGCAGCCGCCCAGGCAGTCCAGGGCGTGGGCCGGGTGGAAGTAACCGCCCTCCAGCCTCTCAGTGCCACCAAAGATTCTGTTCCCGACAATGGAGTATTGACTGTGCAGCCGGCCGAGATCATCCGACTCGACAATGATCCGAATTTCCCCGATCGGGGTTTGCTGCAATTCACGGAATGTGGATGAACAATAATCCTCTTGATCCAACCCTGAGAGAGCTGAACGCTTGCGGCTGCTGCGCCGGGACGACCCCGGAAACGCCCGCGGTTATTGACAACCGTCCCGGGCTGTCTGCTATTGCGTTCCGCGTTGGCACCCAGCCGCGATTCAAAACGACCCTGCTGGCTGCGTTGTCCGATGCCTTGCGTCCGGTGCTGGCGCGGCTCAGGACGCGCGAGGACGACGATTTCAGTATCGCGTTGCTGGATGCGTGGGTCACGGTTGCCGATGTGCTCTCGTTCTATAGCGAGCGGATCGCGAATGAATCCTACTTGCGCACCGCCACCGAGCGACGCAGTGTGCTCGAACTGGCCCGCGCCATCGGCTACGAGTTGAAACCCGGCGTCGCGGCAGAGACCTATCTTGCATTCACCATGGACGAATCGCCCGGCGCTCGGCTGGCCACCACCGTCGATATCGGCACGAAAGTTCAGAGCATTCCGGGGCCGGGGGAAAAGCCGCAAACTTATGAGACGATCGAGAAGATAGAAGCGCGCGCGGAATGGAACGTGCTCCAGCCGCAGCAGACAGACCAACAACGAATCGACAAGGGACTCCGAGAACTTTACCTCAAAGGTGTCAATACACAGCTCAAGCCCGGCGATGCCATTTTGTTGGTCGGCGACAAGCGCGAAGGCTTTCCCGGTAGTGAAGTGTGGGACGTGCGCATTGTGCAGACAGTGACGACATACCCCGGCGGTGATCCCGACAAGACTTATACGCTTGTCACTTGGGAGACTGGGTTAGGCCATGATAAGCCGACGGTATGTCCTGCTGATAACCCCAAGGTGTTTGCCTTTCGCCAGCGGGCGGCGCTGTTCGGCCAGAGTGCGCCCGACTATCGCATAATGCCGGACTCAGTCAAAAGATTCTATGATCCAACCTACAACCCGGACAGTCCTGACAGGCGGAAAACCCAGTGGCCCGATTTCGGGCTCAAGATCACCGAAGAAAACGAGATTGATCTGGATACCACTTACCCCAAGATCGTTGTCGGCAGTTGGGTTGCATTGATAAAGCCGGGTTACACCGAACTGTACAGAGTACAGCGTGCCAGAACCTCGTCCCGCACTGATTTCACGCTGACGGCCCAAGTCACCCGCATCAAGCTGGATGCGACCGAGCATTTGAGTTGGTTCGACCTACGCGATACCCTCGTCCTAGCTCAAACCGAGCAATTGGTGCTCATCGAAAAAACCATTACCGACCCGATCTGGGGCAAACAGATTGTCCTTAGTCAACTTGCACAGGAGCTCATGCCTACCCAGACACTTATCGTGAGCGGCAAGCGCACGCGCGTCCAGATCGCCTCGACTGCGAAGGGCCTCAAACTTGTATCTACTGATGGTACAAAAAGAGATCTCAGCCCAAGCGACCTGCTCATGGTCATGAGCCCGCCCGCGCTGATCATCCCCGGCGGGGCAGAACCGATCGTGCTCAAACCCGACGAAGTCGTTCAGATTCTGGCCGGCAAACCTCCACAATCGACTGCATGGCAGTTGGTGGACCGAGATGGCTTCGTCGGTTATGTGACGGTCCCGTCGGATCAAATCTCCTTGCAGCCGGCGGCAAAAGACGACCCGATAGTCAGCGAAATTGCCTTCATTGACAGTCGTTCAGATGCGATCTCCTCCGACAGGGACCACACGACGATCACCCTTTCCGAATCACTTCAAAACTGCTACGACCGTTCGACCGTGACCATCAATGCCAACGTCGCCCGCACTACGCACGGGGAATCGGTCAAGAACGAAATCCTCGGCAGCGGCGATGCGACGCAGTTGAATCAACGGTTCACGCTCAAGCAGAAACCCTTGACCTACACGCCGTCGTCGGATCTGAGGAGCACGACGACCCTTGAGATCTGGGTCAACGAGATCAAGTGGCAGGAAGTGGATTCGCTCTATAATGCCGGGCCAAACGACCGCGTCTATATCACTCGCCTTGCCGATGACGGCACCGTGTCGGTAGAATCTGGGGACGGCATCCACGGCGCGCGGCTGCCCACCGGAATCGAAAATGTCAAAGCCATTTATCGCAAAGGCAGCGGCACCGAGGGAAGGGTCAAAGCCGACCAGTTGAGCCTGTTGATGACCCGACCGCTCGGCGTGAAGTCGGTCACCAATCCCGAACCCTCCGAGAATGGCGCGGACCCGCAGCAGCTTGCCGATGCCCGCTGCAATGCCCCCCTGACAGTGCTGACGCTCGACCGCATCGTCTCGCTCCAGGACTACGAGGATTTTGCCCGCAACTTCTTCGGCATCGCCAAGGCGCTTGCCATTTGGACTTGGAACGAAAACACGCGCGGCGTTTTCATCACGGTTGCCGGAACCAATGGCGAAAGAGCTGACGACACAACAATCGCAAATCTGAAAGCGTCGCTCGCACAACGAGGCAACCCGCTGGTTCCCGTGGACATCAGGTCGTATGTTAAGAAACAATTCCAAATCCAGGGCATTGTCTATGTCGCGGCTGACCGTGATCCGGACACAGTCGGTGCAGCAGTGAAGGATTTCCTCAAGACACAGTTTTCGTTTGATGCCCGTGAATTTGGGCAAGGGGTTGCACTGAGCGAAGTCCTCGCCGCGATACAGGGCGTCCCTGGCGTCGAGGCAGTAGGAATCACGGATTTGCAGTCTCTGGACATTCAAAGTTCGTCTGCGAATCCAGCTCTTTTAATCAAATCGCCCTCTAAGCCAGTTCAATTATCTTTGCTTCAACCACTAAAGAAAACCGTGCCGCCGCTGTTCCGCGGGGGTATAAAACTCCCTCCTCTTCCGAGCAAAGACGAGAGTTATCTGCCGGCTGCAAAACCTGAGAACGGCGCCGCCGCGGGTAGTGTCAATCCCGCTGAAGTACTCACACTCGATGAAACCTGTCTCAGCAATTTGGAAGTGAAGTCCGCATGAGCTTCGACGCTGACAAACTCTACAACTTGCTTCCCGCCATCTATCGCATCCGCGATGCCGACCAAGGCTATCCGCTACGCCAGTTCATCGAAGTCATCGCAGATCAAGTCGCAGTCCTGGACGAGAACCTCAACCAGCTCTACGACAACCAGTTCGTAGAAACCGCCACTCCGTGGGCGTTGCCCTATATCGGAGATGTGCTCGGTATTCGTGGTCTGAGCGCTGGCGGCCTGATGGCACGCAGTCCCCGCGCCGAAGTCGGGCATACGGTGGCTTATCGTCGGCGCAAAGGAACGGCGGCAATTCTAGAGTTGCTGGCGCGGGATGTGACGGGCTGGCCCGCACGCGCGGTCGAGTTTTTCCAACGGCTGGCAGCGACGCAAAACTGGAACCACCTGCGTCTGGAGTGCCGTGGTTTCGCCAGCTTGCGCGATGCGGCCACGCTGGAGTTTTTCAACACGCCGTTTGAGCAGGCCATGCGCACGGTCGAGGTGCGCCGCATCGAGCCGGGCTTGGGCAAGTGGAACATACCCAATGTCGGAATATTCCTCTATCGCTTGCACGCTTATCCGCTGACCCGCTCGCCGCTCGCGGCGGCGAAGATCAACGACGTAGACAGCAACACACACTTTCGTTTCCATCCCTTGGGCCTCGACGCACCGCTGTTCAGCCAGCCGGAAACTGAAGATGAGATCACACACCTCGCCGAGCCGATCAATGTCCCGATGCCGATTACCCGCCGGATGCTCTGCGGTGATCCTTTTCTTACGGACCCGAAGCAATTCTATCCATCGGCGGACTACTACGGGCCCGGCCAAAGTCTCCTACTGGAACGGCAAACTGACGGAGGCCTTCAGGAAATTGCTGCAGCTGGGATTCTCGTAGCTGATCTCGGCGATGTGAAGAACGGGGCAGGGAATGTGACCAGTTGGGCACATGAAACTTTCGACCAAAACATGGTGCTCCTCGACCCGCAACGCGGACGGGTTGTCTTCTCAGAAGAGCAAGACCCGGACCGGCCGCCTTTGGCGTCATTCCACTACGGTTTCAGCTCCGACATGGGCGGTGGAGAATACGAACGCCTGAATTCATTTCTCATGCGTGTGCCGCGCCTGAGCGCAGCGGTGCCTAATGTCACAACAAATCAGAATTCGTTCGACAGCCTTGATGAAGCGCTGAACGCCGTTATTCCAACACTGTCGAGCGCTGAACCCAAGACAGGCTTGGTCGAAATCACGGACAGCGGACGCTACGAACTGACACTCCAAACGTTGGATGTGGCAGATGGTCAGTTGGAACTGCGTGCGGCAAATGGAAAGCGTCCGCACCTCGTGCTCAAAAATCCACTCACCATCACCGGCAATGCGGACGCACAGGTTACGCTCAATGGTCTGCTCATCAGTAATGGAACGCTAACAGTCAACGGGGAGTTAGGGTGGCTCAGGTTGCGGCATTGCACGCTCGTGCCAGCCACCACTGGCAGTAGCCAGAGTCTCATCGTGGATTCTCCGGGCGTGGCTGTCGAGATTGATCACTGCATCATCGTTGGCGGGTTGGGCGTCAACGAAGATGCGCGGGTTTCAATCACCAACAGCATCGTTGATGCGCTTGAAGAGACGAAGGCTGCATTCGCGGCGCCGAACGGAACATCCGCCGGGGGCGCGCTCAGTATTGAAAACAGCACCGTCATCGGCGCGGTGAATGTACGCGTGCTGGGGCTCGCATCCAACACGATTTTCTTCGGCGACTCGGTCAACGCCCAGCGGCACCAGCAGGGATGCGTTCGTTTCTGCTGGCTGCCGGCGAACTCTCACGTGCCACGTCGATACCGATGTCTTCCGACCGCCGCCGCGCCCGACGTCAGGCCCGTATTCACGTCGCGCCGATTCGGCGATCCTGCCTACGGTCAGCTCAGTCAGAGCTGCCCCGAGGCGATTCGCACAGGCGCAGACGACAAGTCTGAGATGGGTGCGTTTCACGATTTGTTCCAGCCGCAGCGAGAGGCGTATCTGCGCGGCCGGCTGGCGGAGTATCTGCGCTTCGGCTTGGAGGCCGGAGTGTTCTACGCAACTTGAATCACTCAACAGAGGAAGAACCCATGAAAGGCGATTTCACGCGCGATACCTTCAAGGCCGAGAAGCATTACCAACAAGTCCGCATGCAGCAAGGCCGTGCGCAACTCGACGCGGACTGGAACGAGCAGGCGGCCATCAACGTGCACCGCGACAAAACCACTACCCGAGACATCATCGGGTGTTGCGGCGGACCAGCTGATAACGCGGCGTTTGGTTGCTTCACCGATCCCACGAAACTCACTGCGCGGGACAAGGAGCGGCTCACGGCCTTGTTCGGTGCGCTGCCTGCAGCGCAGCAGCCGATTGACGTGTCAGGGGAGGCACCCACCTTTGCATTCAAGCGAGGAGGTGATTTCTTCATATCGGCGGGCTGCTACTACGTGGATGGCATCCAATGCGAGAATGAGTTCGCCATTCCTTACACGGCACAACCCGATCGCTCCGACATCCCAGCGCTTGCCAACCACCACAGTTACTTGCTTTATCTCGATGTGTGGCTGCGCCATGTGACGGCTGTGGAGGATGGCGATATCCGCGAGGCGGCACTGGGTGGGGCGGATACGGCTACCCGGGTCAAGACCGTCTGGCAGGTTCGCGCACTGGAGCTGCCGCAAGTCGGTGCAATCGGTCCTTGCTCAACACAGGTGGACGCGTTCGCGGATTTGCTGAAGCCTTCTGGCGCGCGACTGAAGGCGGACACAGCGAAAGTCAAAACCAGTGAAGACCCATGTGAGGTGCCAGAAAGTGCAGGTTACAAGGGCTTGGAGAACCAGCTTTACCGCGTCGAAATCCATCAGGGCAGCAAGGACAATCTTGGGAATCCAACGCCCGCGACTTGGAAATGGTCACGTGAAAACGGCTCGGTCGTGACACCAATTCTAAGGATTGACGGCGACACGATCACGGTCTCGAGCCTTGGCCCGGACGAACGGCTAGGCTTCCGCAGCGGCGATTGGGTCGAAATCCTCGACGACGCGATCGAACTCGAAGGCCAACCGGGCCAGCTCTTGCGAGTGGCCAGTGTCAACGCCGACCAACGCATGCTCGAATTCAAACCCACCGACGCACTAAAGGTGCTGACGACGCAGTTTCCCGACGGCGTGGATCCGGCGCGGCATCCGAAGCTGCGGCGCTGGGAGGGCACAGACACGCTCGAGGCTGGTAAGTGGTTACCGCTTGAAAGCGGCGTGCAAATCCAATTCGACGATCCGGCGGCCCAATATCGCACGGGCGAGTATTGGCAAATACCAGCACGCGCCGCGACAGCCACGGCTCCGGCAGGTGAGATCGAGTGGCTGCGGGATGATCAAGGCAAGCCGATCCCGCTCCCGCCGCGCGGCATCAGGCATCACTACTGCCGAATCGGCATTGTGTCGGTGAACGGCACGGTGAGGCTGGTGAGCGATTGCCGTTGCCTGTGGCCTGCACTCACATCTATCCCCCGCCTCTTTTATGTTAGCGGCGACGGACAGGAAGTGATGCCGGACCTAACGCAGCCGAAAGCATTAGTCAAACTGCTGCAGCCGCTGATCGTCGGCGTGGCAAACGCGCAGTGCCTCAGGCAGTCCGCAAAGGTTCGGTTCACAGTGGAAGTTGGCAGTGGACAAGTGGCCGCGTTCAGCGGCACACCAAGTTCAACAACGCCGAAAGTCGCGGAAGTCACCATCGATCCGGCGAGAGGACTCGCGGAATGCGATTTTTACCTCGATGGCACAACGCCGTCGCAACGAGTCGTGGCGCAACTGCTTGATGCGACGAACCAGCCGGTGTCACCTCCGATCATTTTCAACGCGAACCTGAGCATTGCCAGCCAGGTAGCATATGAGCCTGGCAAGTGTAGCCCACTGGCCGCAATGAATACAAAGACTGTGCAAGAAGCAATTGACAACCTATGTGCCGGAAAGAGATGCGAAGGCTTCTTAGACGACCTGCGATGCGACGGCATCGTACGTGGACCCGATGGCAAAATGGGATTCGAGGTGAGGAAAGCGGGCTCGCTTGAGATCACTTACACAGGCGGCAGAGCCTATGTCGCTGGATGCTGGTACGACGTTAGCGGCGCTTCGATCAGTGTTGATGCAAGCACAACTCACCAAACCTTGTTGGTGGACGATCAGGGTCAGGTGAGATTGATAACCAAAGGTGAGTTGCCTGAAAAATATGCGGCTATTGCAGTCATCTCCACCTACCAGGAGGATATCAAACGCATCGTTGACGTCCGTTTTGACCTGACACACCTCGACGAAAAAGTCCAAACCAATGCTGCAAATATTGCTGCAGACCGTCCCGATCGCCGGCAGTTTGTGCCGTTGCTTGCATACTCCATCAAGGGATTGCAGTATCGCGACGGACGAAACAAGACATTTGATCTTCAGGTTGCTGTTGACAAATCTTTCGTTCCATCAGGACTTGCAACAGACGGAGAAAATATCTGGGTTGCCAACACCAAGGGTAATTCAGTCGCTAGGATTCCCCGCGAGGCGACCGATAAGAGCGACATTGAATATTTCGATTTGGAATCTCCAACCAAAGCGGTGGCATATGATGGTTGTTGCCTATGGTTTACTGCTCTGGATGGAACTGTGGTACGTATTGACGCTGAGACTGGTAAGAAAATCGACTCTATTCAAGTTGGAGGAGATCCCCGAGGAATTGTTTTCGATGGCGATTTTCTCTGGGTTTGTAGTTACGAGGGACAGAGTATTAGCGCGATTGACGTCGAGACATGCCAGGTCGTTCGGGTTGAGAGTTTGCAGGAGTCCAAGTGTTCTCCAGATAGTGTAGTCTTTGATGGGACACACATTTGGGTTGCTGCTAGCAGCGATAAGTTTAAGTTGTTGAGAATTGAAAAGCCCTGGGGAGATGTTGAGGATCTGAAACTCGACAACTTTCAATATGATGAGGGATGTATGGCATTTGACGGAAATGATGTCTGGGTTCTTTCAACAAAAGGACTTCGAAAGATCGATATCAATGATCCTCCAAGAATGCAACCGGTGAATGCTCCCTCCGCCCTTACAGCCATGACTTTCGATGGTTCATCTATGTGGGTTTTCGCCAAGAATGTCTCTATCCCTCCCTCAAGTTCTCCTCAGCCGAATCTCATTTGCAGAATCGATGTGGTGACAAATCAGGTCTTAGGTTCCGCCCCCCTCGAAGAGGTCATCAACTCTGCCATATGTGACGGGACCCATCTGTGGATGAGTTCCTCTTCAAGCAATTCAGTTCTGAGAAAGTTGATATGAGATGATAGCCTAAGTTGCCTAAGGCAACTGAAAGAGAGCAGTCTGTCGTAGCTTATTCAACATGATAAGGAGGCGCAATATGTCACTCCCATCCAAGTTCCTTGTGTTCATGTTCAGTACATTTTGGGTTTGTGTCACCTTTGGTCAGGATTCCAAAACGGTTGAGCGGAAAGGGTCGGCAGCCAAGTCAATAGCTACCACGACTCTTTCGCGCTTCGACACAGTGAAATACGATGATGGAAAGCTGGTCAAGAGAATTACAAATGTGAACCGGGGCGACAAGCTTGGGGTCTGGTTCACGCCACCACAGAGAACAGCAGCTTGTTCGCTATACGCTGTCCAATACTTCTTTTCCTCAATCTATGGTCAAGCCACTGGGTTTGTAAATCAAGCGGACACTGGCACGCGTGCTACACGGAGAGTCGGTTCGCAAGTCGAATCTTTTGCTGTATATCCGTCTAGTCCTGCAACCGTAATACTTGCGAGGCCCCTCCCTGTGAGAATGGATTCGGATTTCTTCATAGGTTGGGTGTCAGGCTGGGTCGATACGTCCGTTTCTCCAGTTGGACTAGGTGATTCGGCGGCCAACTATACTCCCAGGCGGAGCTATCAAAACATGGCAAGCCCGGATAGTCTGGTACCTCTACGCTGTGACCTCGGCATACGTGCAATATTTGGATGTACAGCTCCGCCCGCCGATTCTGGAAAATATAGCTTTGAGTTGCGCTGGAACAAGCCGAATGTTGATCTCGACCTCTACCTTTTCCTGAAATACTCACCGAACAGCCCAGACACGATTTACTGGAGAAAACCAAAAGTGGCCGGCATCAGACGACTGGATGTCGACGATAGGGACGGGTTTGGTCCAGAACGGATCACCTTGCCGCTGCCATTTCCACCTGCACACTGCGATAGCGTTGCTCAACTGAAAGTCCACTACTATGGTCCCAGGAATGGGCCTCCGGCGAAAGCAACGGTCCTTGTCTTTCAAGGGAATAAGAAGCTTGCCCAATATGGACCTTGCACGCTTTTTCCACTGAGCCAAGATTCGGTGAAAGGAAACCTGTGGAATGTCGGCAGGTTCAACTCATGCGCTCCGATCGACTCACTCAAGGCAGACTCCAGTTACACCGTCGTGAGGGATACAACTCTCCGCCTCATCAAGAGGTGAGTGGCTGGTTGATGCATGACGAACTCGTCCATCAGGTCCATGGACAACGACCGAGGGCGAGTGGTTTGACCTGAGTCTCAATGGGAGTTGAGAGTCTGCTGTCAGTAAAGCAAAACAGACCAGCTCACGTTGAACGTGTTCGCAGAAGTCTATCGCTTCTAGTCGAGGTCCGCCAAAGCAGAGAGTAAGAGAGGAGAATCCTGTGCACGCAAAGCCGCGTGTCGCGAGGGAGTTTATCTACCACCTGCTTGGTGGAATTCTCGCGCTGTCCACAATGGTGGATCCTTGCACAGGTTATCGGATTCAATTTGAAACCTAAACAGCTTTCTGCCTGTACTTCAGTTTCAAAGCTACTTGAATGATGCTAATAACGAGTCCGGTGGAGTTTGCCACGATCATTGGCACTGCGGTTATTAGAAGCCCGTAGATAAGCCAGAGGAGACAGTTGAGAAAATAGAGAATCGTCATTCCGAGCGACAAGTCTTCCACCCGTTTGGTTCTCCACGATTTGACAACCTGCGGCAACATAAGGAACGTGCCCACTACAGCCGCAGTGTAGCCGACCAGATTCGCTAGAGTTTCCATCAATCATTCCAATCTGGACTGCATTATTGTTCAAGCGTCCGTTGCAGGCAGGAGAGCCAGGAATCATATGCCCTGCGTGTCGCGTCAATCGCGGTACTCGAGGGGGTTACCTGATCTGTCTTTCTCAATGACTTGAATGCCTCCTGGAATGATGCGAATAGCCCCGCGCCGACTGCTGCACCTCTTGCGGCACCCTGTGCCCCGTCAGTGTCGTAAAGCTCGATTGTCGCGCCAGTGATATTCGCCAAGGTCTGTCGGAAGACGGGGCTCAGGAACATGTTTGCGTATCCTGCCCTGATTACCTGAATATCCATTCCCATCTCCTTCATAATGTCGACTCCATACTTGAAGGAGAACGCTACGCCTTCCTGTGCAGCACGGAGGACGTGCGACCGCGAGTGGCGGTTGAAGTCGACTCCTAAGATCTGACTGCCGATGTTTTTGTTTTCAAGGATTCGCTCGGACCCGTTTCCAAACGGGATGACCGTCACCCCGTCGGATCCGAGGGCAATCTTCGCTGCCGCGTTGTTGATCTCAACATAGGACATGCCTGCGGTGATATTCTTGCGGAGCCATGAATTCAGGATGCCCGTGCCGTTGATGCAAAGAAGAACGCCGAGCCGCGGCTGAGCAGTAGAATGATTCACGTGAGCAAACGGATTGACGCGCGACTTCTTGTCGTACGTAATCTTGTCAATGACGCCGTACACAACCCCTGATGTTCCCGCCGTGGCAGCCACCTCGCCCGGATTAAGTACATTGAGCGAGAATGCATTGTTCGGCTGATCCCCGGCACGATATGCCACAGAGATTCCTTCGCGCAAACCAAGCTGTTCGGCAGCAGACTTTGTCAGATGTCCCTGGTCGGAGAATGTCGGTCGAATGGGCGCGAGGAGGCGGTCATCAATCTGGAAATACTGCAACAGCTTCGTTGACACTGCATCCTTCACGAAATCCCAGTAGATCCCTTCCGATAGACCTGACACAGTGGTCGAGATCTCTCCCGTGAGTTTCATGGCAATGAACTCACCGGGCAGCATTGATTTGTGTACCTGCTTGAAGATATCCGGCTCGTTTTCCTTCACCCATCGGAGCTTCGATGCGGTGAAATTGCCAGGAGAGTTGAGCAAATGTTGGAGACAGAAATCCTCGCCAAGCGTTGAGAAAGCAGCACGGCCTATATCGACAGCCCGGCTGTCGCACCAGATTATCGACGGACGCAAGACACGTTGTCGATCATCGACAAGAACGAGCCCGTGCATTTGATAGGAAATGCCAATGGTTTTGATCGACGCCGGATCGAGGTGGTTCTCTCTTAGCAATCTCTGAGTCAGTGTGACGGTGTACTGCCACCACAGCTCTGGATCCTGTTCTGCCCAGCCGGGTTTGGGCGATTGAATTTCCATTTCCTCTGCAGGATAGGAACCGTGCGCGATCACCTTCCCGTTCCCGCAGTCGAGGATTGCGCACTTGATTGAGGAACTGCCTATGTCGTAACCAATTGAAAGCATTGTGAGCTCCTGTTGATGGTCGATCTGGAATCAACGATTATTTTGAGTGAACACCTCTGTATACCGTGAGGCTTGAGTTAAGCAGCGTGCACGACACTTTCTACCAATAGAAGTGAACGTGCCGACGGACGTCCCGGTTGTATATTTCACCGATTCCTTTCATGGTCCGTTCGGAAAGAGGCGGAAGGTCGGCGGCCTTGACGTTCTCCTCCACCTGTTCCGGGCGCTTTGCACCAGGGATGGCACACGTGACCGAAGGGAACATCAGGATCCATCGGAGCGCCAACTGTGCCATAGTCTGGCCGGGGGGCACCAAAGGGCGGAGGGCATCGACAGCCTGGAGGCCGACGTCGTAATCCAGTCCGGAGAACGTCTCGCCACGGTCAAACGACTCACCGTGCAGGTTGAAAGCGCGATGATCATCCGGAGCAAAGGTCGTGGATCGAGTGAACTTGCCAGTCAGCAAACCGGACGAGAGAGGCAATCGTGCCAGAATCCCGACGCGTCGGCGTTCTGCTTCTCTGAAGAACAGGTCAACAGGCCGCTGCCGGAAGATATTGAAGATGATCTGCACGGACTGCACCGCCGGATACTCGATGGCTTTCAAAGCCTCCTCAACCTTTTCCACACTTACTCCGTAGTAGCGGAGCTTTCCCAGCTTGGTCAAATCATCAAGCACATCGAAAACCTCTGGCATGTAGTATACCTCGGTCGGAGGGCAGTGAAGTTGCAGCAAATCGAGTGCGTCGACTTCCAGGTTCTTCAGACTGCGGTCGACAAAGGCTCTGAGATTCTGCCGCGTGTACCCGCTGGCAGTGTGCGGGTCGAGCCTGCGACCTGCTTTAGTTGCGATGTAGAATTTCTCACGCCGTTCCTTGCGAAGCTTTGCAAGCAAGCGCTCACTCTGACCGTCGCCGTACACATCCGCGGTGTCGAAGAAGTTCACTCCTAGGTCCAGGGCACGATGGAGTGCCGCCAACGATTCTCTATCATCCACGGGGCCCCACGCGCCGCCGATGGCCCAGGCGCCAAAACTGATTGTGGACACCTTCCATCCGGTCCGCCCTAATTCGCGATATTCCATATGTACCTCTCGGTGCTCTTTGCGAGCCTCGTCGAGACTATCTTCCAAAGTTGTGCAGGCTTCAGCATGGAAGACCTTGTCATCAATTTTCCTCTTGTCTCACGACCGTGACCAAGAATGCTCAAAGAGCGTGAATCTACTTCATCAGCACCATCTTACTCATCTTCGTATAATTGCCGGCTGTAATCTTGTAGAGATACACACCTGAAGGTGCATCTTGAGCATTCCAAACAACACTGTGAGTGCCAGCAGGCATTTCTTTATCGACCAATGTGGCCATCTCCTGCCCGAGGAGATTATACACTTTAAGAACGACATAGGTGTTCTGTGGTAACGAGTAGGATACCGTCGTAGCCGGGTTGAATGGGTTAGGATAATTCTGGCTGAGTGCATATGCTGTGGGGATCTTCTGTCTAATGTTCGTCACATCCGTCAGGATCCCTTTCCCGCTGAGTGCAATGGAATCCGGTGAGCCGATCGCATTGTGAGTGAGGATGATGAAACCCGCTGCATTCGATGTATCACCTGGAGCAAATGTCACCACCAAGTATACATTCGCGGAAGGCGCGATGTTGAAGGTTGCAGGAGCGAACCTGAAGAACGAGTCTGTAGACGAGATCGAAGTGACCTTCAGCGTATCTGTGCCGAAATTGGAAATGTCCACACTGTCTCTCTTTCCCATACCCTGTGCCACTGTTCCGAAGTTTATTGCACTTGCTGAGATACTGATCACGGGGACTCTGGCAGGAGCCGAGCTCAGATTGGCGTAGCTGACCCCATCGTACCAGGTGCGGTCGATGTCCCCTTTGAGGGTGTTTGGCGTGCCGACCTGAACTGCCGAATCATCTACAAACACGTCAAAAGTGTCGCCCCCGCTCACTTGAACCCGCCCGAGGTACGCTTGGTAAAGAAAGGTGCTACCGCTGCCCGACAGGACGAGGGTGCGATCATGATCGCCCAACTCGACTTCCTTGCAGGCCATTTGTCGGAACAATTGCATGCTGCTTGGGGAGAGGCCCGCTTTGATTCGCCAGTCATTGCCAGTGCTCGGGTTTGCCCAAAAGTTGACCCACACATCATAGGTTCCGGCTTGCGGTACGGTTACTCGGGTTTTGAGGGCAGGTGCATTCTCACCACTGCCGGTGGGTTCCGCTGATGTTAGAACGGAACCGCCATTACCATAGCCTGTCCGGATATGCCACCTATTGTCAGCCGCTCCCTGGTTGGGATCTGGCCCGGTGGCGACAAGCGAATCTCCAGTCGCGAGCGTGGTGTTTGCTGGAGTGGCATCGACGTAACTTTTTGGCCTGATCGTTTCTGAGTTGCTGTCAATGATGCCGACAACAGCCGCATCAAAAAGTTGAGCGGAGGTGTAGGTTCCACGCCACCAGAGCAAAGCAGTTTTGTTGTTGTCCCATCGGGGAACTATGGGGCGGAAATTGTTTCTCACAGAGTTTTGGGTAATTGGTGTCCACGTCCATGTTGCTCCTTCGTCAGACGTCACACCCTTGAAAATCTCGCGCACTCCGAGATTCACCGTGCTATCACGAGGATCAAACGACGTTGATATATAAATAGTGTTCGGATCATTGGGGTGGACGGCGGCGTTGCCGACGTAGTCCGCCTCGCTCGAATACATTTTGTATCCCGCTTTCCCCAAATATGTGGATGTCCAAGTCGAACCATTGTAGCGACAATAGATGTATGCATGTTCCGGATTGATGCTGGCATCACTCCCGTTGTATTGGCTCGTCCGCGCCGTCACAATAGTGACAATGGTGCCATCAGCATAGCGCACAACATCAGTATTCCAACATCGTCGCATCAAATAACCGGCAAGCATCGTGTTATCTCCAAACACTTTTGTGAAATTGCCGAACGATGGGATACTTAAGGTATCGAGGATATTGTCATCGGCTACTACTCCATCAGACCGATAGCTCTTTCCGTTTTCGATATAACCATGATAGATACTCGTCGTTGTGTCGCGTGGATGTTGCTCTGTGAAGATGAAATCGATCCGATCAACGCCGTTGCCCCAGTATTTGTAATATCCTTTGTTGTATGTGTTGCTCGTGTTTGTTGCCAGTATGCCGCCATACAACCATGAGTCTCCCATGTTCATCGAATAAAGAAGATTCGGGCACCGGTGATTGGCGCGGGCAAAGTTGTACATTCGTCCCTCTTTAGAGAGATAATAGAGATTCGAATAGGCAATGGTATAGTCTGTGCCACCCGGGATTGTTGTCCAATCGAACCTCTGTTCGGGAGTCCACGTAGAGCCGCTAAAGATGCGATACCGACTATTGTATTGATCGTAGTGCTGAGCGTACATTGCGATGTACTTGCCATCGGGTCGGACCAAAATGCCCGGTGCGTTATGATCGTCGCAGCTAAACTGTGCCAGCGGATATCTCTGCGATGTACCGGACTGAAGATCAAAGATTACCGCATCAATGACTCCGTTTCGAGCTGACCCCCCAACACCTGATCCACTTGCGACAGAACCAAGAACCATTTTGTTGGTTGCGAAGTCGATCACCGCCCGCTCGTCCTGATACCAGCACCACGCACCGTTGTCATTGAACTGGATCAGATTGCCCTTGACCAGATCTCGTTGGTTTTGACTGAACACGCACGTCGCCGAAAGTGCGATGACTATCGTCGTGTACAGAAACCCCTTGCCTCCCATTCTCGCGACCATTACGCAGTTCTACACCGAGTTTATTTTTGATAAACCATTTTTATTGTCTCAGCGAAACCTCCCGCTTGCATCCTGCAGATATAGACTCCGCTTGCCAATCCATTTGCACTCCATTGCAAACGATGTTCGCCTTCGGGGACCGATCCTTCTACCAGAGTTTCAATTGTTCGGCCAGTCACATCATACACCTTGACCGTGACAAATTCGGTTCTCGGCAAATAGAAAACAATCATTGTGGACGGATTAAATGGATTAGGGAAGTTCGCGCATAATTTGAAATCAGCCGGTTGTCTTGTCTCGATATTTGGGCGCACCGACGTAATCAGATTTGCTCCGTCACCAAGAATCTGGATCTGTTTCAGCTGATTTGTACCGACACCTTTCGTGCTGAGGAGATCAAGATAGTTGTCGCAAACCGTGACTGTCGTGGTGCCGTCCGTCAGCGGCCCGGGCAATCGAAGAGTCTTTGCCTCACAATCGAGTCCCATGATGTTAGCTCCAATACTATCGGTTGCAACCGGGTCCATTCCTGCAAACAACGCATGCTTCGAGCAGGGCGCGAAATACGGGTTCCAAGCTCCTTCTCCGCCGGTTGCGTTCATTATTCCATCGACGACTGCAAGATGCACGGGGCGCGCAGCATTCAAATCACAAATCGATTCCGGTAAATAATTTCCTTCCGTTGCAGTGCTTGTTGGATGATGGAGCCTTCCTCTGCGACCGTTATCGCCCGTTATCGTGTTCAATGATATGGGAACTGCCCCGACCTGATTTTTCAGTGAGCAGGTGAGGCCTGCGGTGGCATGTTGCTTCAATTTGGGAATCGATACGTAAACGTCAACCTGAGAAAGTATCTGGTTCATTTGGAATGATTGAAAATTGAAGACGTTAGTTCCGACAGGCATGCTAACATACGGGGTGCTGTTGAGATCGACCACGTTACAGCCCAAAGCTTTCTGAACAGCGGCGTACCCGAAACTATCATTGGAGCCAAACGGCGCCTTGGATCCTGAGTTTTGCCATCCTGTGTCCCAGAAAGAATCTACGATGTAAAGGTCTCCGGGATTGACGCCGCAACTTAGAACGTATTCACCTACCGCCTGAAGAACAGCAGGATGAGTCCACATTGCTTGGGTAATTGTATAGCCACCTAGTTTTGGATTTGTAGCGTTCCCCGAACCTCCAGTCATATTTATTTTCATCGCAACCTTCTTGCCCTTACTAAATAGAGCCGAGATTTCACCGGATTGATTGAGTAGGTCCAACAAAATTTTTACTTTCTGCTTAACACCGCCGTTGGAATCGTCGTAGGTATAGCCATCGGCCGGGGTATTTTTCGTATTGGTGATCGCCACCGTCGCAAGATAATCCAAGGGATTCTTTGGAGAAGAGAAAGGATTATGATTGTAAGCAAAAACTCCGGACGGTTTCAGATACGGCACAACGAGCAAACCCGTTGCAGCAGTGCCGAGGGTGCCCAAGAATTTTCGCCTTGAAAACTTGTTTCTTGAGATGTCTTCAATGTTATCCGATCTCATCTTCAGTCTCCTTTTTTTATCACATTACATTAGCTGCGATTTGATATTGGATGTGTCACTTTGGCAACTGCAACACCTCGGCCCCGGCCAGCAGAACTGCACCGATACCGTGCACGTCGTTAAGTGGCGCCGGGCGCCGGTAGTAATAAACCAAGTCATCACTCACTCCCGTCCCGGTACAAACGCCTTCCACTTGTCCATCTGTATGGATCTTTGACAGCAGCCCTTCCCACGCGCGCTGCGCTATCGATGCATAACGCGGCTCGATGTATCCTTTGTTGACAGCCCGCGCTATCGCATACGCGAACATTGCCGTGCAGGAAGTTTCCAAATACGAATCCTCCTTGTCGAGCAGTTGATGCCACAGGCCCTCGGCACTCTGGTACCGTGCGATGCCAAGGATGTGCCGTTGGAGCAGCGCCAGAAGCGCTTGCCGTTGCGGGTGGGTTTTGGGGAGCCGATCCAACAGGTCCACTTGCGCGAGCATGGCCCATCCATTGCCGCGTCCCCAGAATGCCACGCCGGGTCGGTCAACATGCGAGTACCAGCAGTGGTGCATCAGCCCCATGTTCTCGTCGAAGAGATGCTTGTGGAAGTTGATGACTTGTCGGGCCGCATCGTCGAAGTACCGTCCTTCGTGGGTCAATTCACCCATGCGTGCAAGGAAAGCGACACTCATGTAGAGATCGTCTACCCAGATCGTCCATTTCTGTGGGAACGGTCGGACGAGTGTGCTGTCCTCCAGACGATCTTGGCGTTCAAGAATGAAATTCGCAACTGAATCGATGTGTGGCCGGTATCGGGTTTGCGGGTCACGGCAGTATACCTCGATAACACTCGCGCCCATTGCGCCGCAGTCGTCAAGTTCCTCCATGATGAAGCGCTGACCGAAGGGATATTCCCACTTCCACTGGCCTTTGTACTTGGCCTCGAAGTATCCGTAGTTGTCGAAGCTAAACGCGATGTTTCTGACGGCAAACTCAGTGTAAGCTGGTTCGTGCAGTGCCTCTCCTAAGTTCATCATTGCCAGATTGAGCACCCCATTCCAGTAGCGCCAGTCATTGTAACGGCTCTCAAGCTTCAGTTGTACGTCCTGATTCGCTTCCTTCGGAGATGCGAAGTGATTCCCGGTCTTCTCATCGACGAAGAGAAATGTAGCATCTTTGAGCACAGCGTCTGCCACCACACGGAGCTTGTCTGTTTGGCTTGATGCAGCCTGCGCCACAACCCGCGCGGAGTACAAGGAGAGACAGAACGAAGTAAGTACGAGAAGCACTTTTTTCAGCGGTTGGCTCTTGGCCATGAGCATCAGCAGCTTTCGAATGGGACTAGCGGGATGAGCGGTCTATTCATTGACTTTTTTCAAAAATAACTCTCCCGAGAACTGTTTCGCGTGAAGGCCTGTGACCTTCCCCATCTCATTCTTCTCGAACCGGACAAACAAATAGGCCCCTCTAATATAGAAATCCTTCTCAGTTTCTGCATACATCAAGACTCTCGTGCTGTCGGGAGTGTATAAGACCAGTTGATCATTCTCCCTCGAGACCCTAATCCTAACCTCAGGGTTAAGCTGGTAGACGCCGACGTACAGCTGCAAGGTGTCCGGAGCGATCTTTAATGCTGACCTTGCGAATACGGCCTGTAAACCCCGTGCATAGCCTTCGGCTTTGCTTCCAGAATGTCCGATGCCTTCAAGGACTCTGGTTTGGAGATCCAGCCCTTGATAATTGCGGGCCTTAAGGTGATCCACGAATTTCTGAAAACTTGCTATTCCACCCTCATATCCTCCTACAGCCATAAAGAGCCTAACGGGGAGTTGAGATTTCTGATCGGCATAGGCTTTTTCATAGGTGTAGATGATCTCATTATCCCATCCCAGGGACGGACTCGTCAGCACATAACGGTTGAACAACTCCGTTTCATGGAACATCGCGTACAACGTGAATAGTCCCCCCAAAGAACTGCCCATGAGCGTCCGGTCGTTCTTTTTTGTGCGATACGTTGAGTCGATGAACGGAATGAGTTCTTTTTTTATGAACGAGAGAAACTTCGCACCGTTTCCCGACTGTGGCACCTGCTGGACGTTGGTCGGGGTAAGATCTCTTGCCCGAAGACTGTCATAGTTGGGATTCTTCCCTCCCCATGTAATACCGACCGTGATGATTTCTGGGACGAATCCGTCATAGTATTGCTCGCCGAACACGGCATTCACCAATGGGAAATCCCATTGCGCATCGAGGAGATACAGAACGGGGAAGACCCTCGTTTTGTCATCATAATATCTTGGCAGATTGACGTAGAGAGCATAATCCTCTCCGGCAATGGAAGAGGTAATTTTGAGTGACTGAGTGCCGGGAATTTGAACCTCGGGAAGCGAAGCCGCATTTTGCGCCCGAGCGGTCATCGATTCAAGAAGGGAGGTGAGAACAAGAAAAGTGATGCTGCAAATCACACTAGCATTGCAGCCGGCTCTTCGAAGTATCAGTTTCATGTTGGGAATCGCCTGGGATAAATTCTGAGAAATTGAGAACAGGATTAGGTGATCACAGGTTCTTGCCAGCAATGATTATTTGAAACCAGAGCAGTATTCAGAAATCGGATGCTCTAGAATCTGATGCTTGCCTCCGGAATTCGCCTCACAAGGTCCCGCGTTTCACTCTGATTCTCTTGTCCGATGCTGAACGAATCGATGAAATCGAGGCCCAAGACGTACTGCAGACATTTGTCGACCCGATCAACCAGCCGCCCCGCTCCAAAGACTTTCATACCAATGACGCTTTTACCTTCCCTGTGCATTCTCTCCAAAACTTTCACAACTGTCGGTACATCTGCGTCCATTGAAACGCCCTCAGGATTGATCCGGGCCAGGTCAACCTGCACCCAATCCGAATTTGCAGCTGCCTCCAGTGCCCTCAGGGTGTGACAGGAGACACCGTGAGCGCGTACAATTCCATCCTCATGTGCTCTTGAGAGTACTTCCATGGCACCCTCTTTTTCGACCGGCCAATCGGAGTCAGTCATCATATGCAGGAGCACGATATCAAGGTAATCTGTCCCAATCTCCTTGCGAAAACGATCGAGATCATCCCTCATCTCGTCGGCTGACGTGGCGTGTGTTTTTGTCAGGACAACAACTTTCTCGCGGGGTATGCCTTTGAGTGCTTGTTTCAGGTGAGGATGCGTGCCGTATTGATCTGCCGAATCCCAAAAGTTGATTCCTTGTTCATTCGCCGCATGCAGCAAATCGGAGAGTCCTCTCACGCCGAGTTGTTCGGTCTGATTCGAGTGGTGATTGTATCCATTCGTCCCGGTTCCCATCGCCAACCGAGACACTTTGATTCCAGTTTTGCCTAAGGTTACGAGATCACTTGCATACTTCTTTTTCGCGTCGACGAAACTGACCAAGGGCGAAAAGGCCAAGGCCCCCGAAGCGAGGGCGGTATACCTCACAAACTCACGCCGTCTCATTCAATTGGCTCCTGACCGATCATCGGGATGAACATGGCGACAGTTATTTCGGAGTTTTGTGGGTAAGAGCTTCTCAATGGTCCTGAAGAGGGCATGCTCTTCAAGATCCAAGACAAGTAGCCACATTAACTTGAGCAACAAATCGAACCGTTTTAATGTTATAAGAAAAATCCCTATATTCAAGTGTGGAATTGTCTTTTTGTCAATCGTTCGCCGACAGTAATCAATAATCAATCATATGAGCATAGAGTTACATTTCAATAATCAGAAAACCAGCGTTGCCCCAGGTTCCTCGCTCTTCGACTACGCAGAATCGCTTGGGATATACGTACCAACGTCTTGCCTGAAACAGGGGACATGCAAGGAGTGCATGGTTGAGATCGCGGAGGGAATGGAGAATCTTTCAGCGAGATCTCCAGAAGAAAGTCACCTGCAGGAAAACTTCCGACTGTCTTGCCAATGTCGAATCATCGGAGCCTCGGGCGTTGTGCGGTGCCACACAATGCGGCGTGGTGAAATGCGAATCGAACGCCACGCCATGCTGCTCCCTGTTGATCATCAAAAGTTGGATGTCGATCCTTGCGTGGTACGTAAAGGGGACCAGATTCTCTTGGACGGAAACGTGATCGATCGTTCAGACGGGCCGATCCACGGACTTGCCATCGATCTTGGAACAACCACTGTTGTCATTCGGCTCCTCAACCTGGAAACCGGAGAAGTCGTAGCCGACTCTTCATTCGAGAATCCACAAAGGTTTGGCGGCTCTGACGTGATGTCCCGGATTCACTACGATACGGAACACCGAGGGAAGTTGCTTCAGAGAACGCTTGCCGGGTATATCACTCATGCCATCGAGGGATTTCCCGTTGATCCGAAATCGATCTATGAAGTGGTCATAGTAGGAAACTCCACCATGCGCGATCTGTTCTTTCGCATGGACGTTTATTCCATCGGGCAGAACCCGTATCAATCTGTCACCGAACAGGAAATGAAGAAGGGGAAACGGACTACGACGAGCCTGGCGAAAAAGGCCAAACAACTTTTGCTGCCCGTTCATCCCAATGCGCGAGTCTATGGCTTGCCGATCATCAGTGGTCATGTCGGGGCCGATGCAGCAGCGTGTATGTTAGCAGTGGACATCGCGAACGAAGAACGCCTCGTCGCCATCATGGATATTGGCACCAACACAGAACTGATCCTCGGTAACAAGCACAAGATTCTCGCGGCATCATGTCCCGCAGGACCAGCATTTGAAGGAGGAAAAATCTCCTGTGGGATGCCTGGCCTTCCAGGCGCCATCGAGAAAGTGGAGATCAACCCCGACGGTTCAGTCGTGAGTCAAGTGATTGGAGACACTCCCGCGGAGGGGATCTGTGGTTCCGGTCTTGTCGATGTGCTGAGTGAGCTTCTTAGAACCGGGCAGATCAATTTCTTGGGACGTTTTGAGGAGAAGGGAAGTCGGTTTGTTCTGTCCTCGAACGGGGATCGGGTGATTTCTCTTTCTGAGGGTGACATCAACGAGTTGGCTCAGGCAAAAGGAGCCAATGTTGCCGGTCTCTACATCGTCTTCGAGCGATACGGTGCTCGGTTCGAGGATCTGGACGTTTTCTACCTTGCAGGTGGTTTTGGCCGGAATCTGAGTGTAAAATCCGCCAGGCGAATCGGTCTTATCCCAAACCTTGATGAATCAAAGATTCTCCAGGTGGGTAACGCAGCTATTGAGGGTGCCTGCATCGCTTTACTGTCACGAAAGAAACGGATGGGGTTGGAGGAACTTGTCAAGCGAGTTAGTCATTGCCGCTTAGAGACCCACCCGGCCTTTTTCCATTACTTCGTGGAAGGGTGTCTGTTCAATCCCGTTGAATCCATCAACGCATTGGAGATTCCCCGCGAATGACTATTTCCATCCAAGTGAATATCTGAGATGCTTGAACTGATTGACACAAATCCGAACGTCAGCGTTCAAGAGTCGGAGTACAAACGGCTGCTGGGCTTTCCCGCTCAATACGAACTTGCTGGACGAACCAAAGAACTCGCGGATTGGGCAAGGCAATGGTATACGGGACACGGAAAGCCGTGGATCTATGCTCTCCAAGCGGATGGACTTGCTTTGGCGGACGGGCATGTTCGAATCAACGGAGTCACTTTCTCCTCGAAGCGACTCTCCGAGCAACTCGCAGAAGCACAGGCTGAGAACGCTGTTCTGGTGGCTGTGAGCGCGGGGAAACAATGTGAAGGAAAAGCTCTTCAACTGTGGCAGGAAGAGAAACCCGATGAATATTTCTTTCTGGAAGTCTATGGCAGTGCGGTGGTGGAGTACCTCATCGCAGGTGCGGCGTATCGAATCTGTGACTGGGCAGATCAGCATCAGCTCGCGGTACTGCCGCACTACAGCCCGGGCTATCCGGGTTGGGACATTTCGGATCAGAACAGAATTCTCGGATTGATCCGACAGCGGATGACGTGCGAGTTCCCCGAAGAGATCCGCGTCATGGATACCGGGATGCTTCAGCCGAAGAAATCGTTGCTGGCTCTATTCGGAATTACCCCACACCTTGAGAAAGTAAAGCGCCCGACGAGACTGATCCCCTGTGAGAACTGCTCTCTACCATCCTGTCAATACCGCAGGGTCCCGTACAGGCGTTCTCTGCCGCAAATAGAGAACGTCCTCCGACTGCAGCCCAGCGGGAATCGGGATTCAGGGACGAGAACGAATGAGGTTGTGGCTTTGGATCCGAACGCGAAGTATTCAGTCAGCACCCAGGCGCTTCAAAAGTGGTCTCGAGAGCGCTTGCAGCTCGAGGTTTTGGATGACCGCTCAGTCGAGGCTCGATTCAGGTATGAGGGCACGACGTGTTCAAACTCAGGTCGCCCGCTGGAGTTTGACTATCATATCAAGCTTGGTTCTGCGAAAGAAGGCTACAAGATTGTTGATGCAAGCTGTGTCCCCACGACGGGCGACACAGGTCACACCTACATGTGCGAGTACACAAGCAACGCCGAATCGCTCATGAGAAGCATCGCAAGTGAAAAACCGCTCGTAGGTCGATCGCTGAAAGATGTGTTCACCTGGGAGCGACCGTACGATCCTTCTGGATGTTATTGTAACGTTGAGAGCCGCGACCACAAATGGGGATTGGTGCTTGAGGTACTCCATTATGCGTTAGTGCAGTATGTTATCCGCAACGGCTTACAATAGGAAGATGAATTACGACCCGAACGAAATCTGCTATTTGTGTGGTAGCCAACTCGGAAATGCTCCCGTTAATTTCGATCACGTCTTCCAGCAACAATTTGTGACACGTGATCAACCGAAAGCAAAAGGGTTCGACTACGCAGGTGTTCTCCCTGTTCACGTCGCTTGCAACAAGAAGTTCGGAACCGGCACCCAAGCACCGGAGGCGATATGCGAAAAGGCGTTGCGTTTACTTGAAGCTCTTCACAGAGATGATGCGTTCAAGGTAAGGCGTGATAATCCAAACTTTAGGGTCGCTGCAATCAACTCGTCTTGGTTTAAGGATTTTACCCAACAAGACATAGAATTCTTTAAGCTGATCGATCTCGCAGGAGTTGCTTATGAAGATTGGACTCACGGAGACCATCTCTCAGACAAACAGATGATTAATCCATTCCAGATACCGACTAACATAGCTCTCTCTACTCTGGCAAAGAGTACGGCGGCTTTTTTGGTTAAGAGACACGGATTCCCACGCGACGCTCATTGGCGAATCCTTGCGCTCCCTTTCTATGCACACGACAAAGACTTCGATTTGGATAGTCTACTTGGAAATATCAAACCACTCGAAGTTGGAATAAAGCTTTGGTTGAAATCAGACGGGAATGGTTGGTTTGCAGGATACAAACAGAATCGCTTTCTCGTGATCTTCTGCATCGAGTCAGCAGCAAGTGATCTTTTCCGACTGATTAAGACTCAACTCAACTCCGTTTTGCAGGACACCAGTTGCCTCTTCTTCGATTCAGACAAGTTGATAAATCTCGTTGGCTACCACTGGAGCGGAAATGAGTATCCGTTGTAAGCCTCTGCGCAGAACACGGCAAACAACGACACTCCCTTTTTTCAAATGAAATCATAGTGTTTGTTTCACCGTTTTGCTCACGATGAATTTGTCGTTTGATAGTTCGCAAAAGGGCGGCGCTGTTCGCGGAGACGAAGACTCAAAGAACACGTGATCATGAGCATGAGCGGAGATCCAAAATCAAGTTGAAGGTTCTCCAGATCCAAATCATCGCAAACAAGTCAACATCATTCAGGACATAATCCAAAAAGGAATACACATGACGAAGCTTTGTGACATCAATCAGGCCGCGAAAGAAAAACTCCCTCCGGGTTCCAGCGACAAATCCGGCATTGGCGTGCATTATACAGATGCTTTTATCAAGCCGATGAACACCAAACTGGAGGATGGCACCCGTATAGTGTGCAAACGCAAAGGACTGAAAGTCACGCTCACTGTCGGGATGAAAAAAGGTGAGGGGCTCATGCGGAGACTTGAGGTCAGCAGAGATCCTATAGTGATGTTGCAGTCTGCGCTTCAGGAGGCTGCAAAGGCGGCGGGAGTCGAGCTAAAGATTACCGAGAGTGAGATCTTTGTTGGAGTTTGAAGGCAGCAGTCGTGAAGAGGTCTCGCACCTAATCCCAACGATCAATGTTCCATGATGAAGCTAGATGCGTCGTAAGCTGATTGTGGGGGGGAAGATTCTTTTCTCGATCAACCACCGTCATCCTCGACATCTCCCCAGATTTTCAGGACTGCCTCAGCTTGGCGAAATCCAGCCATTTCCTTGCTCTCTCCCTCCGCCGCTCTTCCTTGGTCCAAAGCATATTGCAGATGCTCAACCATTAAGTGGCCCGCGGGCAACGGAGCGGGTTGTCTTTCCGGGTTTGCAATAGCAAAGTCCAGGCCCGCTTGCGTCGCAATTGTCAGATAGGCTCTTTCGAGGTCGTGACGGATGTGCTTCGGTGTACCCCAGGCGAAATTTGACAGCCCCACGGTTAGATGAACACCCGCGAGGTCTGGGTCTTGGCGTATCAATCGCATTGCATCCAGTCCGATGTTTACGAGTCCGTACGTGTCCGCTCCGACCGGGGCCAATCCCGGGTCAATAAGAATCTGATCATTGGTGCGGCCTGCCTTGGTCGCAAGGAGTTCGACAAAACTCTTCGCGGCGGCATGGACATCCTGAGGGTCAAGACATTGAGCTGTTCCACCTTCGACAAACCGTTCCGAGGCCATGACGATGACGAGGGTGTCATACGATGCCACCAGCTCAATCATCTCCTCAAGACGTTCACGCGATGCGGCCAGAGAATTCAGGATAGGTGTGCCTCCTCTGGCTCGGTTATAATGCTTGAACCCGACCTTCTGATATTCCACTGAGGGATTGTCGATACAGAGAGGAAGGGATGAAACTTCCTGGATCGCTGGAATGAGATCGGGGAGGAAGTCTAGCATCTCTTGCGGTTTGACCTTTATCTGCTTTGTCGCGTCGATATTAACATCCAGAAAATCCGCTCCCAGCTCCGTCTGGACTCGAGCCAGTTCTTGATATCCCTTTAGATCTCTGTTGCTAAAGGCGGTGCGAGCCCGCCCATAAGCGCTGTTTATCAGATCGCCAACGATCTGCAGTTTCTTTTCGGCCATATTATCACTCTATGGGATAAGTCCAGGTTTTTACCCGTCTCTTTCACTGACGGCAATCTTGTCGGTCTTCTTTGCAGAATGATCACGCCCCAGCCAGTTGTTCGCCCAAGAGGACGTCCCGCGCAGCCCTTGATTCTGGATTACAGGAACGTGTTGGAGCAACGTCTCTTCTTCTCCGTCGTGCTTCAACCGCTCGTAAGCGCGCAGCCAGATGCACTCACCAAAACCAGCCACCTCGCAGTGTCCCTCTCGCGTGCCTCCGCAAGGCCCGTTTCGCTGGTTCTTTGCACACTGAGATTCGGGACAGAGGTACGCAATGTCGGGCAGCGAGCAATCGCCGCAGTCTTTACACCGGAATAGAATGGCTTTGCTGAGCTTCTCTACAGCTCGGAGCGCTACGGGGCCTTGACCTGGATCTTTGGATTTCTCACAGACCTTCGCTCCCAAATTGCTCAAAGCCTTCCCCCGTGTGAACATAATGTCGTGAGTCCACTTTGAGATATGAAAGGCTGGGCCAACGTGATTTCGGCTTGCCTTGGAGTCTGTGTTTCGCTTGGCTGCGTCGGCGAGGCCGGAGACAGGATCTTCAGCGTAATAGAAAAACTCAGCTGGTCTCGAGAACTTGATTTCTCGGGCGAACTGTTTCCAATCATCAGGAGAGAACGTCCGCTCAATCTCCATGATTTTTTCTATGGTTGCGAGACTCTGCACTCCTCCAAGATACGCACCGCGAAAGCCCAGGCCGCGAAAGACGGCGACCTGCTTCGCTGCAAGTTCCTGGAAGAATGCTTTCCCTCCATCTGCCGATGGGCCTTGCTTCTGGCAGAGATCTGCGAGGGCGGGAGTAAGAACAATGCCGGGAATCTTTCCATCATGGAAAATCTGTGCGACTTTGGGATTCAAAACATAGACGTTCCCGATCAAGGGGATATGCTTCATCCCGTGAAGATCCATGTACAGCCGCAGTTCATGGGCCTTGCGGGAATCGAAGCCAACTTGATTGATGATGAATTGAGCGCCGCAGTCGACTTTCTTTTGCAGCTTCAGATACTGAGGGACAACCTCACCCTCGAGAAGCTTGTAGTTCGACGTAACTGCGCCTATACAAAACCGCGTCTTCTCATGGTGCTCATCGAATCCATGATTCATCTTGTTGAGAAGCGAAATCAACCCGATGGAGTCGATGTCGAAAACGGGTTTCGCCATGCCTTCATTGCCCGTGACCGGGTAATCGCCGGTCATCGCCAGGACGTTGTGATAGCCTTCACTACTGAGCTCCCACGCTTCACTCTCAAGCCCGTTCCGGTTTAGGTCTTTGCAGGTAAGGTGGATGACAACTTCCTTTCCAGCGTACAGAATCGGCTTCGCAAGAGCCTGCGGAGCCAGTTGAGGATTACCGCCGGCATTATCAGTGACGGAGATCCAGTCAACGAATGGGTAATCGACGAGCTGATTAGCGAAGGTGCGGGCCTTTACAGCTTTCGTCTCCGACATCGAGCCGCGGATCGAAACCAGTTCGACACCGAAGAGGAATCGTGACGTCTGATACAACTTCTCATGCAGCGTCTGCATCAATTCACCGAGTGTAGCAGGATCAGCTCTTTCGATTAAACTCCTCGACAACTGTTCGGATAGCTCGTGTATGATCGGGCGTGCTGCCGCAGCAGGAACCAACGATGTTCGTGCCTGCCGCCAGTGCCCCCGGCACTCCGAGCGCCATGTCAGCCGGTGATTGCTTGTAAACTACTTTTCCTTTCTCCAGCACGGGCAGTCCTGCGTTGGGTTGTCCCATTGTAGGCAGTTTGCAGTTCTCGCGATAAACCTGGACGACCTTCGCCACGGCGTCCATATTTACGCCTGTACCGCAATTCAACCCTACAATGTGAGCGCCACGGTCTTCCACGAAGGCAGCGACGTTTTCTGGTAGCGCGCCCATCATCGTCACAAAAAAAGTCGTGTCCTTTGACAAATCATAAGCGAGTGAAGCGATGATGCAAGGCGCGCCAGCTGCTTTGGAGGCGTCAATCGCGACGCCGACCTCCTCAAGGGATGTGTGTGTTTCGATGATGATAGCATCAGCACCTGCTCCGACGAGAGCTGCGGCCTGTTCTTCGTAGGCAGCGCGAGCATCAGTCTCAGGAAGATCGCCGTACGGTTCCAGAATCGCTCCGAGCGGGCCGATGTTTCCCAGAACGTAACCGTCGCGACTGCCGAACGCTTCCCGAGCGATCCTAACAGCTGCTTGGTTGATCGCCACCACTTCATCATCGTACCCATGACGTTTGAGCATGATGCGGCTTCCGCCAAACGTGTTGGTGATCAGGCAGTCGGCGCCGGCTTCCACATAGCGTCGTTGGATTTCCAAGATGCGGTCGGGGTGCGTCAGATTCCAATACTCTCCGCAGCTTCCCGGCTCAAGTCCCGCGAACATGAGTTGTGTGCCCATCGCCCCGTCAGATACGAGTCGCCGTTCGAGCACGGCTTCATGCAGAAGTTTCTTCATGGTTAGGGAAATTGCGCCTCCAATTCCTTCTTGACGGTTTCAGCGACTTCCTCCGCCGTTCCTTCGCGCTCCAGTTCTTCACTCCACTTCCATTGGCCAAGGTAATCGTCTGTCTGAGTAAGACCCTGCGCCTGGGCTGCCTGATCAATTCGCGCAACGAACCGCGGAGATAGTTCGACCTTGACTTCGTCAAGATCATCCCAGGCTTTTACTTGAGAGGGAATGTTCTGCCAATAGAGGATTTGGTAAGAGGCCATAGCGTAAACCTTTGTGTTCGTGTTGTTCCTCAGGCAACTTTGCCTTCCGACGGCGTCCCTTTGGCCTTTTCGACAAGGCTTAAGAACAAATCGACCGCACTGGAGGCGTCGGCACCGTAGCCATCAGCTCCGATTTCGTCCGCATACATCTGGCTTATCGGAGCGCCGCCAATCGCCATCTTGATATGACCCAGGCCTTTTTCCTTGAAACCGTCGATGACCACTTTCATGTATGCCATGGTTGTAGTCAGCAGCGCGCTCATGCCGATGATATCCGGTTTCACTTTCTCGGCAGCGGCGAGAAATTTATCGATGCTTTGATCCACGCCGATGTCGTGCACCTGAAAACCCGCTCCCTCAGCCATCATGCAGACCAGATTTTTTCCGATATCGTGCAGGTCGCCGCGGACGGTTCCCATCAAGAGGATTCCTGCGGGCTTGACGTCAGTGTCTTTTGCCGTGAGCAATGGTTTCAGGACCGCCATGCCGGCTTTCATCGCACGGGCTGCAATCAGCACTTCAGGCACATAAAGGATATTGTGTTTGAAATCCTCTCCCACGACACTCATGCCGGCGATCAAGCCGTCCGTCAGGACTTCCTTGACACTTCTCCCTTCAGCCAAAGCGTCTTTCGTCATCTGTTCGACTTCCTTGGCTTTGCCTTCATAGATATATTGATTCATCAGAGCATAGTCACGCATCTCATTTTTCCCTTTCTGTTTTCTACGCGGTTATGCGCTTCGAATTAAACTGCTCCAACGCTTCCAGCATTGCGAGGATATTTTGGCGAGGCATTCCAGGACTCGTTCCGCCGCCAACGGAAAGAATGATTCCTTCACCGCCACTTTTCTCGAGTACATCAAGGGTAGCTTCACGCACTTCTTCTGGAGTGCCGCGGACACCGATCTCAAGCGGATTCACATTGCCCATCAGGCACATGCGGTCTCCGACTCGCTCCTTCACTTCCGTGATGTCGGTTTGTTTTCCCCAGTTCAACACGTTGAATCCGCAATCCGGCAGATAGTCAAGACAGGCAGTTATCTCCGCGTCGTTGTGGTAGATTTTGACCCAGTCTTTCGGGAAGGCGTCGCAGATCTTCTTCAGGTATGGATGTGCGAATTCCGTGTAGTGCTCCTCATTGATGAATCCCACGATGTCATCCAGAATGAAGATGCCTTCAACTGTGTCTCCCATCGCATTGTGTTGAGCCTTGAGCCAGTCAATGATCAAATTCGTGCAGAGATCGATCAGCTTGTGCGACCATTCCGGTCTGTCGACGAGATCAGTCATCAAGTCTGTCGTGCTGCGAACGAATCCTGCCGTGCAAAGCGGACCGCGAGACGTAACCAATGGCAGAATCTCACCGGTGTCTAAGATGCGCTGTTTCTGCATCCGAATGCGATGCAGAGTCAGCCCCATGAATGCATCCGCTTCAACCTCATACTCGGGGAATTTCTCCACGTCCTCGATATGATACAGCGTGTGGTATTCGCTGGGAGTGTTGTCCTGCCAGAATTTGATCTTCGCGCCCAAGGCGGACGGCTCCGCTGCCATCCCATACTCCATCCACCACGAGGGAACAAAGATGATGTCGGGAAACTCTTGGTGAATCTTTAGATTTGATTGGAACCATAACTCTGGATCGAGAAAATAGTCCATGTGCTTGATGCCGAGATAACCGGGTATCCATGGACTATCAATGATCAAGGCCATAGGGACTTTATCCAACTTCTCGAGCCGCGCAGCTTTCTTGAAAGTCTCCCATTGTTCAGGTCTCATGCGTATTTCCCTTGTAGGAAGCTTATTGAGGAGTCTGTTCTTCCGGATCCACGCTCAGTCGAAAACAATCGTTTTCTTGCCGTGCACCAGAATTCGGTGTTCTGAATGAGAGTACAATGCCCGCGCGAGGATCAGGCGCTCCAGGTCCCGACCTTTTCGTATTAGATCACTCACCGTGTCTTTGTGAGAGATCCGGATGATATCCTGCTCGATGATCGGGCCTTCATCCAGCTCGTTAGTAACATAATGACTGGTTGCGCCAATGATCTTCACGCCTCGGTCATAAGCTTGCTTATACGGGTTGCTGCCGACGAAGGCCGGTAAGAACGAGTGATGGATATTGATAATCTGATTCGGATACTGATCAATAAAGCACGGAGTCAAGATCTGCATGTAACGCGCAAGCACGACGGTGTCAATCCCATGTTGTTTCAGTAAAGCCAACTCCTTTTTCTCCTGCTCCTGCTTGTTCTCTTTCGTGATTGGAAACACAAAGAAGGGGATGCCGTAATGCTGGGCCAATGGCTGGAGTTCCTCATGATTGGAGATGATGAGCGGGATTTCAATGCTAAACTCGCCAAGGCGTTGCCGCCACAAAATTTCCTGCAAGCAATGATCGAGTTTGGAGACAAAGATGGCAACACGCAGATTCTTGCCGGTAAACCTGATCCTCCATGTGGCGTTGAACTCCTTGGCCAAAGGAGCGAACGCCTCAGCTACCTCAGACTCTGGTATTGAGAAATCTCGCATATCCCAGGAAATTCGGATGAAGAATTGTTTGTCGTCCACGTCGACATGTTCGTCCAAGTCCAGGATATTCCCCTTGCGTTCGAACACAAAATGAGAGATGCGTGAGATCAATCCGGTTCGATCTTTGCAGGAAAGCAACAAAATGGCCGTCGAGCTGCTTTCGTTCACAATCTGCTTCCTTCGAGGCGAGTTTCTTCAGCCGGTGATCGCCGCATGATCAGTCCACTCCGTCTCTGAAAGTGTGGGAATCGTTCGCCATAGTTCATTCGACAATGCTCACAAGAGTACCAATTGGTTCAACGGTAATCAGGATTGTGTCTCCGCTCTGTAGTGTGAAATCACTCGTTGGGACGATTCCTGTGCCTGTCATCAACAGACTTCCTTGGGGGAACGAACATTCAGAGTACAAAAAAGAAACCAATTCCTCAAATCTTCTTTTTATCTGACCTAATTCCACGCTTCCCTCAAACACTTTTTGTTCTTTTCTTTCGACTTTCAGGCTGATAATCGTCTCTTTTGGCAACGGGTCATCTGAAACATAGACGCAAGGCCCAAGAGCAGCGCAGCCGTCATACGTCTTTGCCTGCGGAAGATAGAGCGGGTTCTCACCCTCAATGCTTCGTGAACTCATATCGTTCCCGATCGTGTAGCCCACGATCTTGCCGCTCGAAGTGATCATCAGCGTGAGTTCAGGCTCCGGGACATTCCATTTGGAGTCCTTCCGGATTCTTACCTTTTTTCCAGAACCGACTACCCGATGTGGCGCTGCCTTGAAAAACAGTTCCGGCCGTTCAGCTTCGTACACGCGTGCATAGAAATCCCCACCGCCTGCAACCTCCGCTTCTTCCTGCCGACCGACTTTACTTCTCATGTATGTTACGCCTGCTGCCCACAGCTCCTGAGATTGGATCGGTGCCTCCAATTCAGCATCGAGGATGGATTGGCCATTCCTGATCGGCTTGTTTGACCGTGATCGCTCCGACACCTTGCGATACAAATCATCATCGTTGATAAACGAATCCCAACCTTCGTTTTCTAGCAAAAAGAACGATCCGTTCTTTTCAACGAGAATGCCAGTTTTTGTTTTGTAGAGTTTCATTGTGAGAAACCAAGCTGCAGTCAAACAGCTCGGGAACCGGAGGTACTACCAACTAGGCACAGAACAAGCATATCAGTGCAAGTCTCCTTTGACGACAGAGCCTGATTTTCCGACCAGGATATCCAGGTCGGCTCCTCTCTCTGCCTGTTCCACATGGTCCAGATACAACCGCACATAGCCTCTCTCCGTATGTGGCTTGGGTGGAATCCATGCGGCTTTGCGCTTGCGCAATTCTCCGTCGGAGACGTCAAGGTGGAGCTTGCGGTTTTCAACATCGAGCTCAATCATGTCCCCGTCTTTCACCAGCGCAAGCGTGCCGCCGATCGCTGATTCGGGAGAGATGTGCAGCACCACCGTTCCGTACGCCGTGCCGCTCATTCTGCCGTCCGAGATTCTCACCATATCCTTTAGCCCTTTCAAGATCAACTTCTCAGGAAGGTCAACGTTTCCCACTTCCGGCATCCCGGGGTATCCTTTGGGACCGACACTTTTCAGAACGATAACGCACGCTTCATCAATATCGAGATTCGGATCATCGATGCGTGCATGGTAGTCTTCCATGCTTTCAAAGACGACCGCTCTGCCCCTGTGCTTCATGAGTGCCTGCGTCGCTGCTGAGGGTTTTATCACGGCTCCGTTCTCGCAGAGGTTTCCTTTGAGCACAGCGATTCCCGCTTTTTCCTGGAACGGCGCGTTTCTACATGCAATGACGTCCCGATTATAGCATTCAGCATCCTCGTTGTTTCTCTTCACTGTCTTTCCGTTCACGGTGACGGCATCCTGATGCAGAAGGTCTCCAAGCTCTCTCAGTACCACGGGCAGACCACCTGCATTGAAGAAATCTTCCATCAAGTATTTTCCCGAAGGCATGAGATTTACCAACAGGGGAATGTCTCTTCCGACTTTGTCAAAATCTTCCAGCTCCAACTGTATCCCGATTCTGCCGGCAATGGCCACAAGGTGAATGAGTAGATTCGTGGAACCGCCGACTGCGGCATTCGCGATGATCGCATTCTCGAACGCTTCTCTGGTGAGAATCTTTGAGAGCGTCATCTCTTCTCGCACCATCTCCACGATTCTCCGCCCGGACAACTGAGCGAGGACCTTCTTTCTGGAATCAACAGCGGGGATGGATGACATACCAGGCAATGTCAACCCCAACGCCTCTACCATTGTGGCCATACTTGAAGCGGTGCCCATGGTGTTGCAGTGCCCGCTGCTCCTGGCGGCGCAGATTTCCGCCTCAAGCATATCCTCTTCATTGAAATGTTCCTTCTTCTGTTTCTCTTTTATCATCCAGTTGAACGAGCCGGAGCCGATCGTGCCTCCTCTGAATCTTCCGGTAAGCATCGGACCGCCAGGAACGACGATCGTGGGCAGGTCAACACTGCACGCTCCCATTAGTGTTGAAGGAGTGGTTTTGTCGCAGCCGGTGAGTAACACGACACCATCCAATGGGTTTGCACGAATGGACTCTTCGACGTCCATGCTTGCCAGATTCCGGAACAGCATCGTGGTGGGACGCATAATGGTCTCACCCAGCGACATCACTGGGAATTCAAGTGGCCACCCACCTGCCTCCAGCACCCCTTTCTTCACGATCTCTGCAAAGTCACGCAAGTGTCCGTTGCATGGCGTCAGTTCTGACCACGTGTTGCATATGCCGATAACGGGGCGGCCGCGGAAATAGTCGTCGGGATACCCCTGGTTTCTTAGCCACGAACGGTGGACGAATCCCATCTTATCTGCACCGCCGAACCATTCCTGGCTTCTGAGCTTTGTTTTCTCATCCATATTCTCACCTTGCCTTCGTTTCATTCAGCACATCATTCACTGCATTTGCCGCAAAGATGTAGGTGTCCGCAACGCCGATCACATATTCATTCTCTCCCCACAAGGAGGGCCAGTCCTCCCCGTGCGCTGGCTCTGATTGAGGACGTGAAAAGGAGAATCAAGTAGGCACGGAAGGGCGCACTGAGCATCATCTGTACACCTCATCGTCTCCCACATACTCGAACCAATCAAAGTAAGCTGATGTTTGGCTCGGCTTGCCAAGAGAGGTCGCATAGAGCGCGTACATGCAGCCCACAAATCCTTGGGGATATCGGGTGTTGAGAAAGGTCGCGTCCACACTGTCCTTCAACATTCTCCACGCTCCCGGCCTGACTGCGTATTGAAAAGCATAATTATCCCTTTTTGCTTCGATCTTCAGATAGAGAGTTGTCGACTCCCTCGCAAGGTCCTCAGAACCGAGGAGTTCCATGCGTTCGCTCTTCGGATCATCCGGGGCTGAACGGTAGAGCTGCACAACCGGTTTTCCGCCCTCGATCGACTTGCAGAGCAGATAGTAGTGCGGCTCGCTCTGAAAGATGAGCAGGCCTGCCTTTTCGTTCTCCGCTGCCGGTGTGAATTCGATTGCCACGCTCGCAGATCCCCGGAGATGTTGCTGACGATGCCCCAAGAACGTCGGGTTCATGTTCCCGGAGGCCGTCTCAGGCCGAAGGCGAAGAGCGAGCGTCCCGGGTTTTTCTCTCAGGCTGTACCATTCCTCATGCAGCGTGCGGAGGAACATCCAGTTCGGCCTCAGTGCTGTCTCATCGAATTCGTCGCGGTATGTGAAATTCCCGCTCAGCGGAATTTTCGGTTTCGGTCCCTCAGGAAGATTCGGGGCCGGATACCGGTACTTCACCTCCGGACCCCCGATGTCGATCACCGGCCACCCGTCTTTCCACACAACGGGCGCAAGCCATGTATCCCTTCCAGTGTTGTAATATTCCTGTTGAGCAGAGAGGAGACGGTATGGTCTGCAAGCAAGAAACACCGCCCACCATCCACCGATTTGTATCTGGACAAAATCAGCATGACCGGCTGTTGTCACGGGATTCTCGCGCGGGATCGGGAGATGACGCTGCGTGAGGATTGGATTTCCTTCGTAGGATTCGTATGGCCCCCAGACATCTTTGCTCCGAAAGACAACCTCTGAATGCAAATCAGCCGTTCCGCCTTCCGCGCAAATGAGATAGTAATAATTGTCTTTTCGAAAGATGTGAGGAGCTTCGATCCATATCGGCTTCTTTGACAAATCCGTTCCGCCATTGACGAGAATTCTTTCCTGGCCTTTCACTTTGAGAAGGTTGGCATCGAATTCATACATGCGAATAGTCCGGTGACCGTCGTACAGCGGTTTGTTGTCGGGTGCAACGCTGTTGTACACGATGTAAGCTTTGCCGTCGTCATCAAAGAATGGAGAAGGGTCGATCCCGTCGATTTGCGGAATCCACACTGGATTCGACCAGGGGCCTTCTGGTCTTTTGGAAGTGACCACGAAGTTCCCACCCTTGTCAATTAACGTGCAGGTTACATAGAACGTGCCTTTGTTGTATCGTATTGCCGGAGCAAAGAGACCTCTCGAGACTCCCTGGCCGTCGAGATTAAGTTGCTCAGGCCTATCCATCACATGTCCGATCGGGTTCCAGTTGACCAGGTCCCTGCTTTGGAAGACTGGTATGCCGGGAAAATAGGAACACGTGGAGGTGACCAAATAGTAATCGCTGTCGACCCTGCAGATGCTCGGGTCAGGGTAGAAGCCAGCCAGGATGGGGTTGGTGAATCCGTTTTTTGTTTGTGCTGAAGCCGACTTTCCAGGATTGAGTGAAAGAGCAGCGGCGAGAATGATTAACGATAGAAGAACCACGTTTGATTGATTCAACTCTCTATCTCCCTTCAGTCATGATGTTGGCATGAAAACTCTCAGGCGGCCCCAAATAGCTCGGTCGGACGCCTCCCGTATTGACAACAATCTTCTCGAGCACAACTCCTGGGTCCACCATCCATATCTTCAGTGTGTGATATCCGGGTTTTGCAATGGTGTGCGTCGTATGACTGAATCGCGCGTTGTCTTCTACAGACTTCTCCCAATCCCGATTGCCGTTCTGAGCGCTGAAGTTCTGTGGGAGGAGGGTGACCATCTCTGGTGTCTCGTTGTCAAAAGATACGGCGTATCGGAGCCCCCGATCGGGCATGAAATTCAGTGTTGCGCCGAAGATCCCTTGAACGTCAACCTTGCCTATGCTGAACAAGTACATCCGGTATTCAAGGCAAGGTGAGTCCTTGCCGGGTGTGGCGCTCGGCGCATCCACCTGCCCCGTCGTTCTCATCGCGGACGATGTATGCCCGTAGTCTTCAACATTGATCCAGTGATTCGTGCCATAGTCGGTCTTTTTCGTGTAGTGCTCTGCATGGATCGAAACAAACCCTTCGCCTTCAACGAAGCCACTGAGAGAATCACGCATGGGGGTACTGGGATTGAACGCGAGCACTCTTACCATCACGTTGCGACCTGTACCGCTGATCTTCACCGTTCCTTCCGCTTTGCGTTTCGGTGCCTTGCTCCAATCTATGTTGACCCAGATCCTGGTTTGGTCTTCCACTTTTCCATGCAAAGGAGAAATCCGAATCCACGGTTCTATTGCATGAGTTCCGAAGTCAAAAGGCGTTTTCCCTCGGTTGAATATCTCGATGTAGTGAGCTTGTCGGTTGAACACATCGAACCCCGGAAGGGCCGCGGCCGTCCCGGCGGAGTCAGGCCAGGAGGATTCCGAGCCTTCGATGGCGACGCTCATTGCAGCCGAGTCCGGCACGTTGATTTCAGAAAGCTGGATTGCGCGGAGGCTGTTTGTGGGTGGATCCTGCCAGTTTGTGTAGCCTAAGTGACTCTGATCCATGAAATGATTCCACTTCCCGTCTTTGAACGTTCGGTTGAAATATCCCATCAGGCTTGTATCGGCCTGGAACAGCGCTCTTGTCTTGGCAGCTTCATCATTTGCACTGGCTCGGCCTTGCTTGGAGTACAAAGCGTTCTTCCCGGCAGCGACGTACAACGCATTCACGATTTCGCAGGCCTTCGTCGGGAATAATACGAGTTCGTAGAAGGTGTCGCGCGTGTTCTCGGGGAGCTTCCGAAAGATCTCTTCTGCTTCGGATGCGATGGATTTGAAGTCTGCGACGACTCTCTCGGCTTCCTGATAGTTCATAAGACTGTACGTTGTCGGACTCAGGAGCTCGGGCTTACGACGACCATTGTATTTCGTGTATCGCGCAATGATGTCCGCGATCTGTTTGGCATACTCCGGTCCAAACTCGCGTTCCGCCCAAAGCCGGGTATACTCATTGATGTTGTTGTTCGTCCACCTGTTTGTATTCCATGCAAGATCCATGAAATATTCCAGCGGAAACTCATAGCCCTTAAAGTGACCAACGTTCACGATCCATATTCGGTCAGCCCCATATTCCTTCGCCAGGGACATCTGGTCCCATATCTTTGCAATCGGGTTCGTGTTAATCCATTGGTAGCTCCGAGGACCGCCGTGATAATCGAAGTGATAATAAATCCCCGCACCACCGCTACGCATGCGTTCCTCCGCAGTCGGAAGCCTGCGAAGGTTCCCCCAATTGTCATCCGGCCAAAGCAAGGTCACATCGTCGGGGACCCGCATGCCGGCATTGTAAAAATCCAGCACTTCTTTGTACAGGCACCAAAGCTGAGACACTTTTGTGACGTCCGGGTTCATTTCTTCGGTCAATATCTTCCTTTGTACTCCCACGATCTTCTCGAGCAGCGACATATTCGCCTCGGGGCCGCCTGGAGCCATCGGCGTGTCATTAGCACCTCGGAGACCGATCGTGACAATGCTCTCATAGTTCTTGTTGCGGCGGATACCTTCACGCCAGAAGTCCTGAAGAGTGTCTGGATATTTCGCATAGTTCCAACTTCCGAGCGAATGCTGATAGCGTCTGTCCCATTCCTTCTGTGCCCGAAGCATCGGCTCCTGGTGAGACGTCCCCATCACGATGCCGTATTCGTCCGCAAGCCTCGGATTTTCCGGGTCGTCTTCGTTGAACGCATTGTTCCACATCGCCGGCCAGAGGTAATTGCCTTTCAAACGGAGAATCAACTCGAACAGCTTTGTGTAGAACTGATGGCCGTAATTGGCAATGCCCGGTGGAATAGGTGGGTTTTGGCTGACCGGAACTGTCCCGAACTTTGCATAAATCCAGTTAGTCAAATCAGGAGCTTCGTCATTGAGAAAGATCCCACGGTATTTGACCGAAGGTGGGCCGTCTGTATGTCGCCCACGAAGGATGAAGATGTTCTTGTGATGCTTCACTGGGACGTCTGCCCACCAATACCATGGTGAGACGCCTATCTTTGCCGAGAGATCGTACATAGCGTAGATGGTGCCACGCTTGTCGCTCCCAACGATGACAAGACCGCGATCTACCTTGGGAAGCGGTTTGTCAACCATCTGAATGAGGAATGTCTCCCACTTTCCTTCAAGGCCTTGAACATCAAGTTTCTTCTCCTTCACCAGACTATCTATCAAAGGACTCCGGCCCAGTGTCCCGACGAAGACCACTTCCTTTGATGTTGGAATCGTATCTATTGAAAGGGTGGGCTTCACGCCTGTCACACTTTCGATGTCCCTCTGAAGTTGCTTCAAGACGAGGATCACTCCGGGATAGTCTTTGGAGCTGACCCAAAACGGAGTCGATTTGCCTACAGCAGAAAGCGCGAAAGCTCCCGTTCCTTTCCTGCTCGTAACATAGGATTCACTTTCACCCGCAAGAGCGATCTGTCGCGAGGCAAGAACCAGGACTGGAAAGAGTGGGGCTACAGAATGGAGAAGGAAACTGAAGAGCACAGCCCGTCTTCGTCGCCATAGAGCGTGAAGAGGGTGCCTCCACAGTTTGGAATCCATGGCGTTAGAACCAGACAAATCGGACACCGAATTCATTTGTGTGCCTGCTCTATAGGTTAATTGTGGTCTTGGGCCGCCTTGACGACAGCAAAGAAGGCTGGCTTGGGTTGATAGTCCCTATCAAACAGGAGAGGGTAGCTTGTGCGTCCTCTAACGGGCCAGTTGTTGAGCCACGAAGTTTTGTCGGACACGCCCCAGAAAGTGACGCGCGAAATCTTATTTTTGTGGCTGAGCAACATCGAGAACAGCTCGGCGTAGCGGTTCGCGAGTTTCTGCTGCATCTCGTCGGGTAGCCCGCTGACATACGGATTAAGCTCATTCCTCAATTCCACTCTGATGTTGATGTCGGCGCCCATGTATCGAGTAGCATTGGGGAGGATGTCGACGTCCAATTCGGTTACCATCACCTTCAGGCCGAGTGCTGCCATTGAATCGACAAACGCATCAAAGTCTTCGCGTATGGGGTAATCCATGCCCCAGTGACCCTGGATCCCGGCGCCGTCAATCCGCAGACCTTTAGACTGCAGGTCCTTGACAAGACGAACAGCGGCGTCACGCTTGGCTGGCTTGTCGAGGGAGAAATCGTTGTAATACAATTCGGCGTTGGGGTCGGCCTCGTGGGCGTATTCAAAAGCCTTGGCAATGAAATCTTCCCCGATCGTTTTCAGCCATCCACTTGGCACCAGTTTTCCCTCGTCGGTGAGCGCCTCGTTGACGACGTCCCATCCGTTGACCCGGCCTGTGTATCGCCCGACGACAGTTTGAATATGATCTTTCAGGCGAGTGAGCATAGCTTCACGGCTCAACAGCTCGTTAGAGCTGTCAACAAATGTCCATCTGGGTATCTGGTGTTGCCAAACAAGAGTATGACCAACGATGAACATATTGTTTTTCTGGCCGAACGTCACGAACCGATCAGCAGCCTCGAAGTCATATTTGTTCGGCTCTGGATGAATAGACATCCACTTCATTGCGTTCTCGGGCGTGATCGTGTTGAAGTGTCTTTCAACGATGGCCTCAGCTTGAGAATCTCTGCCCGAAACTACATTGTCGTTAAGGGCTCCGCCGATCAAAAAGTGATTCTTGAAGACATCTTTGAGGGCAGACTGATCCGTGCCCAGAATGGAATGAGTGGTGCCAGCCAAAATGAATGTCGCACATATGATGGCCGGAAGGTTCTTCTTTCTCACGATTTGCCTCCTTCTCATGATCAATGAACGCCGAGCTGCTACTGTTGCGGGTGAATGATGGCCTTTCGGCTGAATTGGTGGAAGTACTCAAGACACGTATCCCTCCAGATGGCAGCGTCGACCTTTTGCTTTTCCAGTTTTGCTCTGACGTGCGCATGAATCTCAGGGTCGATGGACGCTTTGAGAGACCTCCACTTCCTGATCATATCGTCAACGTACTCAGTCCCTGAATCGTACTTCCTGCAAAGCTCCTCCCACAAGGTCTTCCCCGACTTCATTCTGTGGTTCCAACTCACGTGATGGAACCAGAGCAGGTACTTTTCCGGACAAGTGTCTATGTTGTCGAATGTCTCACGCAAAGGAGAATAATATTGCGCCACGGCGTTGCTCCCGGAAGAGCTGCGATCAAACCCAAGACCGATGCTGTCGGCACGATGATAATAAACCGATCTCCAGTCCACTCTCCCTGTGTCGTGCTGCGGTCCGGGGCCATAGTGGAAATCCGGCTGCATTATGTGGTGCAGGCCAAGCGGCGTCATGTAGTTGACGCAGGCCTCGCGAGATGCCAGCATCATTGACTTCACCGTCGCGACGACCCGGGAGTCGCTGCCGAGTGTCATCCTTATCCAATCGTCCGCGATTTCGTCCGCTGTCAGTGTGTGATCCCAAGCAAGGCGGCCGAATGCGAACCAGTTAGCCTGGGCAAGCAAATGCCCGCACCAGTTTCGGTCGTCGCCGGTGTTTGCCACTCCGGCGATGCCAGTCATGTGGGAGTGAGTGAGTGTGCCATCCACAGTCTTCGCGAGTGTTGAGCCGAGTCCCTTGGCATGAAAGTCGAATTCAAGGTACTCCTTCCACATCGGAGCAAGATAGACGAGATGGGTTGAGTGGCCAAGGTACTCCTGGGTGATTTGCAGCTCGAGCATCAGGGGAGTATTGGGCATAGCACCGAAGAGAGGCTGGACAGGTTCTCTCGGTTGAAAATCAAGCGGGCCGTTTTTTGCCTGGACGAAAACGTTGTCTCGAAACTTACCGTCGAGCGGGACAAATTCCTTGTATGCTCGCTTTACTCGGTCGGGGTCCACTTCGGGATTGTAGACAAACGCTCGCCACATCACAACGCCATCATATGGTTCGAGTGCCTCAGCTAACATGTTTGCTCCGTCGGCGTGCGTCCGGTTATAGTCCTGTGGACCGGGCATGCCTTCAGAATTCGCCTTGACCAAAAAGCCGCCGAAGTTGGGGATGAGTTGATAGATTTCCTTCACTTTGTTCTTCCACCAAAGTCTGACTTCAGGATTCAACGGATCGGAGATGTCAAGATTCCCGATCCCGCCTTTTCGGTTGCCCTCCAATTCAAAGTGACCCGAGATCGGAGAAGCGAAGTTGACTGAAAGGAAGACTCGGATGCCGTACGGGCGAAAGACGTCCGCCAATGCTGCAACCTTTTTGAGATATTCAGTGGTCAGGATGATCGGATTGGCGTTGACGTTGTTGAGGATAGCGCCGTTGATTCCAATGGAAGCGTTCGCCCGTGCGTAGTCACGATATCTCATTTCGATCTTGTCTGGCAAGTCACTCCATTTCCACAAGGATTTGCCCGCATAGCCACGCTCAATGGAGCCGTCAAGATTGTCCCAGTGATTCAGAAGGCGATACTGAATCTTCGGCTTTGAGACGATGTCGAGATCACCGAGCGACCGATGAGCCTGGATGAGCTGTAACAGTCGGAACGTCCCGTGCAAGAGGCCGATGTCTTCATTTGCAGCAATCACTATAGACTTGTCGCCGTTGATCTCCGTCGACTTGATCATAAACCCTTCTCGCCCGAGTGCCTCGACCAAAGTCCCATGAAGCAATCTTTTAAGGATCTCAGAGTTCCGGGGCGTGCCTACGACAAGGGAGTTTTCTTTTATCGATCCCACAGAAGGGATTTCTTTTCCAAGTAATCCGCTCAGGCCTCTGGTCAATTCGTCGCGTACTACGCGGCATGTTTCTGACTCACCCATGACGATGAAGGACGAAATTGACCGTTGGTATTGCTTGAGTAGTTCCACGTCGTCGATTTCCTTATACTTCAGCCAGAGCTGATAGCCATCATCCGCAAGTGCTCTCTCGCCGAGACAACAATACAAAGAGGCGCACACTATAAGAAAGATGCCTCCACGAAGCGTTCTGTATTTCATACGCAACGTCATGAGGTAGAGGAGTGGGAACGTAGAGTTTTCTGCGTTCTGAAGGTAGCTTGAATCTTCAATTGAATCGCTGCTCCAGGATAAGTCAGTGGACGCCGGTGCTTCCAGGATTGAGCGTCCCTATCGCGGTGTGTTCGTTCACTTTAGCATTCCCGAAAGTGGAAGAGACGTCGTTAGATGCTCCTCTACACAGACCTTAATGGTTTCCCTTCATCTCATGGGTCAAAAAATCTTCGAACCGTTCCAATAATATGAAAGTAGTTTCAAGAACGCAAGCATAAATCGTTGGTGTACCGCAATCAACTAGCCCAAGCGGATGGGTGGCGCACAGTGCTTGATCCAGAGCCACCGTCTCATTTCTTAGAAACGGCTGGTGCAGACGATTGGCCAACGGTTATCAGGAGAAGCTCAGGGGATTCTCACGAGCCGGTCGGTCGGACTTTCCCGTGGGACGGGGGACAACAATCCTATCAAAAGTTTGTTTGTGGAAGGAATTATAGTTATATTCTCCGGGGATGTTTGAACTCCAGGCCGCGTGCTGACCGACGGTGACGATCATCGCGAGTCTCGACCGAAGACTTGATGGGCGATCTTTGAAACGCGGACGGCCTATCAACATAACTTTCGTTTGTTGATTTCTCCTACTACTCACTACGCACTCTGGATCCTTCCAGAAATCGAACCGTTCCAACAATGGGGCGTTCTTAAAGAGAATGCCAAAAGCCGATGAAGAGAATCACCATAATTGATGTCGCCAAACGAGCTGGCGTTTCGAAGGGTACTGTCTCGCTTGTTATAAACGGCAAGAACACTGTCAGGCCTGATACGAGAGATCATATATTAGATGTTATGAAGGAACTGAACTTTCGTCCTATGGGGGTGGCGAGGAATTTGAGGAATGGTAGTCGAGACAAAAGCATCGCTGTCATCATCAAGGATCTGAACTATCCCTTTTATACTTCAATCGCCACTGGTGTGAAGGAGTATGCAAATAGCAAAGGATACTCTGTGATTGTTGCAAGTTCAGAAAACGATCATCAGTGTGAAAAGGAGTTTACTCATCTTTTCTCTTCAAAAGATATTAAAGGCACCATCATAGCTCCAGTGGTACAAGGCTCGGCAGAAATCGAGCATTTGTTCCGGCTGAAGATGATCAATTATCCTTTTGTGTTGTTGGAGGCCGTCGAAGGAATCCAAGCGAATGTCGTGGCGATCGACAATTCAGAAGCGATAAAGAAAGCGGTCAAGTACCTGATTGACGGCGGCCACAGAAAGATCGTGCATTTTGCAGGTCCTCCAGATTCATCTCACACACAGGAGCGGATCGAAGGCTTCCGGCATGCGTTCAGTGAGAGTCCTTTGGTTTTCAACAAGTGCATGATTGTGTCTGTGGGATCACGTCACGAGGAGAGCTTTGGGAGAACCTTGAAGTATTTTAGGAGCAGGAGCCGCAAGGACTATCCGACGGCGGTAGTTTGTTTCAATGATCAACAAGCTCTTGCAGTCATGACAGCGCTAAGAGAGTTAAAAATCCGCGTGCCCGATGATATATCTATTGTCGGCAATGATGACATCTACTATGCGAATATGTATCAAGTTCCATTGACGACAATCAGGGCTCCTCAACATGAGATAGGCAGAAAGGCAGCAGACATCCTCATCCGGAACATTGAGTCTCCCACGCAATTTCAGATTGAACGAGTCGTCTTAGATACGGAATTCATCGTGAGAGAGTCCACGAAAGTTCTGAATCGTCACAAGAGAACCTTAGTCTCTAATGACATAAGGCTCTCCGACAACTTTCATTTCGCTTGATACGAATCCAGTCGTCGCGACGTTTACCCCTGGTAGGACTCCCCCCACGGCAATCTCGAACACGCCGGGCTCGACAATAAACCCAGCATGCTCACCGCCACTTCGAGCCCCGAACACCGCCAACTGTTTAGGCTGAAGTCTAAATTCCACCACCTTTGTCTCGCCGGGTTTTAGGTGGACCCGCTTGAACCCCTGTAAAGAACGGAGAGGTGTCGGGACAGACGCTCCGAGATCCTTGACGTAGAGCTGAACGACTTCGTCTCCTGCGACCGTTCCCGTGTTCTTCACTTCCACAGAGATTCTTACCTCCGCGCCCGCTGCCGTTTCCTTCGGGACTAAAAAGTTGTGATATTCGAACCTCGTATAACTGAGTCCGTATCCAAACGGAAACAGCGGCTCGCCTCCAAAATACCGGTAAGTGCGGCCCGTCATATTGTAGTCTTCGAAAGGAGGCAGTTGGTCGACTGTTTTGTAGAACGTCACCGGTAATCTGCCAGCCGGATTGTAGTCCCCGAAAAGAACGTCGGCTAACGCAGTGCCACCCTCTTCTCCCGGGTACCACAGTTGCAGGATCGCAGGAACGTGTTCCTTCTCCCAGTTGACTGCAAGTGCACTGCCACTCGTGAGCACGAGTACGATTGGCGTCCCGGTTGACTGGAGTGACTTCAGCAGATTCTCCTGCTCGGCAGGTAGTTTGAGGTCTGTTCGGTCACCTCCCTTGAATCCATCATAATCCACCCGCATTTCCTCGCCTTCGAGTTGGGAGGTAATTCCTCCCACGAAGATCACGACGTCAGATCGTTCGGCAAGATCAACGGCTTTCTTGAAATGATCGATGCCTAACAGTTCCCACCGAACAGACAATTGCGGCCACTGAGCAGTCCGGACATATTCCAACCTGAAATTGTACGGCTTTGCCATTTCCAGATGAACATGGTTGCTCCTTGTGACGAGATCATGGACCGCCCAGTCTTCGACGACCACGTTGTCATCAACCAATAACCGAAACCCGCCATCGCTTTTGACGCTGAGATTGAACTCTCCCGAGGAAGGAACCTCGAGAGACCCGCTCCAGCGAATCGAGGAGACATCGGCTGCTCCAGGAAAAGCCGGTGTTCGTGCACCCGACACCCAGTTCGAGCTGGCGATCGGATCGACTCGCGTGAAGAATGGTTCGCCTTGGAGCTCTCTGTTCTTGAAGTATTCTGCCTTCAGCCCTGGATGGCCATCGACGCTCACCATCTCCATCAAGACATTATTGGTGACCGCTCCTTTTTCGATTAGGTCACACCCAGGTTCATAAACCACTTCCGTGCCTCCGGAAGCCTTGTTCCGTATGCCTTGAAGTGGTGTCACATACTTTGAAGGAGTACCGTTGTAGTTTCCCAGTAACATGAAATAGGAATCAGCATTTGGTCCAATGACAGCTATTCTCTTCAAATCCTTTCTCAGAGGTAGGGTGTTATCGGCGTTTTTGAGGAGCACGATTGACTCCTGTGCAGTTTGAATGGCTAGCTGACGATGCTCTTTCGAATCATTCTCCTCGATTGGTATGTGAGCATACCCCACCAATTCCGGCGGATCAAACATCCCAAGTTTGAAGCGAGCGGTGAACAGCCGCTTTACCGACACATCAATCTCTTCTTCTGATAATAATCCATGTTTGATCGCATCAGTTAAGGCAGAGTCATATGTGCTGCCGCATTCCAAGTCCGTCCCTGCTGTCACCGCGAGCGCTGCTGCTTTAGGTGCCGTCGGCACTGTCTTGTGATAGTCTGAAATGTCGTTGATAGCCCCGCAGTCTGACACGATGTATCCCTTGAAGCCCCAATCGTTGCGCAAAATCTCTCTTAGTAGTTTGGTTGATCCGCAACAAGGATCTCCCGCATAACGATTGTACGCGCACATTATTGAATAGGCGCCGGCTTCTTTGACACACGCCTCAAACGCGGGCAGATACGTTTCAAAAAGATCGCGGTCATTGATAACAGCATTGAATCGATGTCTCTCGGGTTCTGGACCACTGTGGACGGCAAAATGTTTTGGAGTCGCGATTACCTTGAAATACTTGGGATCATTCCCTTGCAGCCCCTTTACAAAAGCAACGCCCATGCGTGCAGTGAGATGCGGATCCTCACCGTAAGTTTCCTGGCCTCGCCCCCAGCGGGGGTCCCGGAAGATATTGACATTTGGGCTCCAGAAGGTGAGCCCCTTGAAAACATCTCGCTCACCGCGTCGGACAAAATCGTGATACTTGGCCCTGGCCTCCGTGGAAATCGCGTCAGCAACTCGCAGCATTAAATCTGTATCCCATGTAGCCGCAAGCCCAATTGCCTGTGGAAAAACAGTTGCGATGCCTGCGCGTGCCACGCCGTGCAAGCACTCATTCCACCAGTTGTACTCGGGAATCTGAAGTCGAGGGATGGCTTTTGCATTGTTGACCATCTGCGAGACTTTTTCCTCCAAAGTCATTCGAGAAACCAGATCATCGACGCGCTGTTCAATCGGAAGGCCGGGATCCAGAAAGTCCGGTCTTCCATTGATTCTCTGTGCGAGCAGAGAATTGCAGAACAACACTATGAGTGAGAGAGCTAAGCGCATGGGACCTCCATTCAACTTGCTTGGAGAAATATCAGAAGAAAAAACTAATTTTGAAAGAGAGACTGCAAAGTCGATATTTGATCCACGGAGATCACATATTCCGAGACAAGAGTTGGAGTGCAGTCCCACTGCTATTGAGGTGGCATTGTCCCGCCCGCGGCAGAAGGTTGAATTAGCGAAACCATCGAGAGATTGACTCGCTGGGAGAGTGTGCTCAGGATCTCGAGGTCAAAAGCTGCTTGCTTCGTTCTCCTGGATCCCCCAGTTGTCTTTTGGTGAGAGGACAATGCCGTGGCCGCGAGGTCCAATTCTCTCCAAAGCAACGTCTGTAGATGCGATTTTCAAATCTCAGACAGGCCTTCTGAGTCTGCGCCCGTGACGAAAATACTGACCGACTCAATTGTTTTTCTGTTGACTTTTGGAGCGATAGTTTGTTATATTGGAATGGTTCAATTCTAGCTGAACAAATCACAATTTAGACTGTGGTATCGACCTTTGGGGGAAGAGTCCTTGCAGGCTTCTTCTCCCGCCTTTGCAGATTGTCTAGGAAGCTGAAGACGATGTGATGCGAGTGCTCGCGCTGGGGAATTGAGGAATCGTCCCACCTATGGCGTTCATCCTAAGTAGCTCCTTGAGTACAGCGGTCGCGCAGAGTATTGGTTTTGGTGATCATCCAATTCGTTTTGTACGCAACCCAGAAGATTGCCGCAAGTTCCTTCCATCACGCTTCATCCAGTCCACATTGAGCCTCAAAAACAAGGAGTGAATATGCCAGACAAGTATTTCCCGGGAGTTGACAAACAGATTCCATACGAAGGTAAAGACTCGAAGAATCCTCTTGCCTTCAAGTACTACAATAAACACCAACGAGTTGGCGGAAAAACCATGGGTGAGCACCTGCGCTTTTCTGTCGCCTACTGGCACACGCTCATGGGTACTGGCTCTGATATGTTCGGCGGTCCAAGTTTCGAGAGGGAGTGGCACAAGGCCTCAGACCCGATGGGTCGCGCCAGGGAGACGATGGAGGCAGCGTTCGAGCTATTTCAGAAGCTGGGCATTGACTTTTATTGTTTTCATGATCGAGACATCGCTCCGGAAGGTACCACGTTCTCTCAAACCTGCAAGAACTTGGAGACCATGGTTGAGTTTGCCAAAGGCTTGCAGAAGAGCACTGGTGCTAAGCTCTTGTGGGGCACAGCAAATCTGTTCAGCAACCCCATCTATTCACAAGGCGCTGCCACCAGCCCCAATGCTCATGTGGCCGCTCATGCCGCAGCACAGGTGAAGAACGCGATCGATGCTACGAAAGAACTCGGCGGAGAGAACTATGTTTTCTGGGGTGGGCGTGAAGGGTACGAGACTCTGCTCAGCACAGACATCAAGAGAGAGCAGGAACAGATGGCTCGGTTTCTGCACATGGCAGCAGATTACAAACGGAAGATTGGTTTCGATGGACAGTTTCTCATCGAGCCTAAACCGTGTGAACCGATGAAACATCAGTATGATACCAATGCGGCAACGACGTTATATTTCTTGAAAGAATACGACTTACTTGATGTTTTCAAATTGAACATAGAAGCAAATCACGCCACGCTCGCCGGTCATACGTTCGAGCACGAATTGGCAGTCGCATCGGCTGCCGGGAAATTAGGCAGCGTGGATGCCAATCGGGGCGATTTGTTGCTTGGATGGGACACAGATCAATTCCCGACCGACATTTACAGCACAACGATGGCAATGTTGATAATCCTGAAGCAGAAGGGATTAGGCAAAGGCGGACTCAACTTCGACGCCAAGGTAAGGCGCAGCTCGACTGACCCGTTGGATCTTTTCTATGCTCACATCGGCGGGATGGATGCATTTGCCCGGGGTCTCCTCATCGCTCAGAGAATAATCGATGATGGGGTAATCGCAAAGTTCATTGACGAACGGTACAGTAGTTTCAAGTCGGGTACCGGAGCAAAGATCATGTCGGGACAGATTGGGTTAGAGGAGTTGGAGAAATGGATCATGAGTGAAGATCACCCGGTCCTGCAGAGTGGTCGACAGGAAATGCTTGAGAACATTTTGAATTCATATATTCAATAATGCAGAAGGAAAACCAAACAAGTACATTTGCTTTTTCTTTATTTTCAAAACTCCCACGACAGTAGCCGCAAGCACCGCAAAATACGCCGACCGACCTGCGTTGAAGGATGCGTTTGAGGACGACTTTAGTGTCGGTGTTGCCCTCAGCCTAAGTCAGATTTCAGGCAATGAGCCGAACGCCATCGCTCTTGTTGAGAAACACTTTAGCAGCATCACGCCAGAAAACATCCTGAAATGGGAAGAGGTCCATCCCGAACCAAACAAGTACGACTTCGAGCCGGCGGACCGCTATGTGGCCTTTGGAGAGAAGCACAAGATGCACATTGTGGGACACACTCTCGTCTGGCATTTTCAGACGCCGGAGTGGGTGTTCCAGGATGAGTCAGGCAAACCGCTGGATCGTGAGGCGTTGCTCGGTCGTATGAAAGAGCACATCTTCAGCGTGATGGGCCGTTACAAAGGCCGGATCCACGGTTGGGATGTCGTCAATGAGGCAATTGCCTCCGACGGCCAATTTCGCAAAAGCAAATGGTTGGAGATTGTTGGCGATGACTACGTGCTGAAGGCGTTTGAGTACGCCCGCCAAGCCGATCCAGATGCTGAACTTTACTATAATGAGTACGATTATGAGCTCCAGCCTAAGTGCAATGGTGTCATCAGGCTCATCAAGAATCTGCAGTCAAGAGGTGTCCGCTTGGATGGCGTTGGCATACAAGGGCACTGGTTCCTCGACTATCCGCGAATCGAGGACATTGAGTCATACATCCTGGCTCTTTCCAAATTAGGCGTCAAGCTGATGATCACAGAGATGGACGTGAGCGTGCTACCTTATTATCCTGTTGATGCTCAGGCCGTGGACATCTCCTCCTTTGATGCTGAATGGCAGAAGAAGCATAATCCGTATTCCAATGGCTTGCCGGATGCTGTTCAAAAAAATCTAGCAACTCGATACGCCGAATTATTCTCTCTGTTTCACAAGCACAGGGACAAGATCAGCCGGGTAACGTTTTGGGCCGTCCACGACGGCCAGTCATGGCGTAGCTACTTGCCGATAAGGGGGCGGACTGACTATCCAATGTTGTTCGACCGTAACTGTGAGCCCAAGCCAGCCTTCGATGCGGTTCTCAATGTGGTTCCACAGTGAGCGCAGAACTGCTAACAGGTGAATTGAACAATTAGACGGGAGAGAACCATTTGGATCAGAAAGGTGCGAACAATAAAGATATTGAGATCGTAGCTGCAGGGCATACGTGCCTCGACTTAATACCAGCGTTTAGGATTGATGGTAATGTGGACAAGCTTACAGACGTCCTTGTCCCCGGCAAAATGATTGATATGGGTAACTGCGTCGTTGTGGCGGGAGGTCCTGTGACGAACGCTGGTGTGTCTATTCGGCGACTTGGAGTGAAGACGGAACTGATTGGCAAAGTCGGCAACGATGATTTTGGCAAAGAGATACTCAGCTGGTATGAAGAGCATGAAGGCCATTTTACCGGGATCAAGATGGTCGATGGTGAGTCGACATCTTACACGATCGCAGTTTGTATTCCTGGAATAGACCGGTTCTATCTGCATCATTGCGGCGCCAATGATACCTTTGGCTACGATGATATGGACTTCGATCTTGTGCGGCGCTCAAGACTAATGCTCTTTGGTTATCCGCCCTGGATGAAAAAGCTTTATGGAGACACGGGTCGCGAGTTGACAAGAATTCTTAAGAAGACCAAAGAGTTGGGAACGACAACTGCGCTTGACCTTTCGCTTCCCGATGTGGATGGCTACGCAGGCCAGGTGGACTGGTTCGCAATTCTCAAAGACTGGGTTCCATTTTCAGATATCATGGTGCCAAGCGCTGAGGAGATTTTCTATTTCCTTCACAGAGAAAAATTCCTTGAGAAAAAGGCTAAGCTTGGACCCAAAGAAAGCGTCCTTGATCATTTGAGCGTGAAAGAGATCTCCACCTTGGGAAGTGAATTAATAGACATGGGCGCGGCAATAGCGATGGTCAAGTGCGGCCACAGGGGCTTGTATGTCAAAACCGCTGGCAAGGACAGGCTCAACAAGATGGGCGCAGCAGGATGTTCCGACCTTGAAAACTGGGCGAACCGCGAGCTGTGGTTCCCCGTCTATCAGGAGGAGAAATTCGTGGGAGCGTTGGGCTCAGGTGATTCAGCGATTGCAGGATTCCTCTCCGCGTTTGTCTGGAACCATTCGATCGAATCCTGCTTGAGGTATGCAAACGCCGCAGGAAGCATGAACGTTACTGTTCCTGATGGTCTCACGTGGAACAAGGGTTTTGATGATTTAGCTAGACGGATTAAGGCGGGGTGGAAGACGAAGGAATCGAAGATCGATGAGCCTGGCTGGAGGTATGAGCGTGGATTTTGGGTGGGGCCTGGCAACCGCGGTAAATGGGAATCCTAAACAAACTTGAAGCAGGAGATAAGGATGTCAGCAAAGGAAAGAGATGCATTTGTCAGTAAGATAATCGCAGGAATGAGCTTGGAGGAAAAAGTCGGCCAGCTTCTGACCTTCACCAGGCGCGGCGCAATGCTGACTCCAAGCGGAATCGAACAGATCACAAGATTGCACTGCGGTGGTCTTTGTCTGGAACCTTATGCACTTGAGACCTGCAAGAACCTCTATTGGGGCAATTCCCAGATTGACAAGAATTTTAAGAAGCCGGCGGATTATTTTACCATAGCGAATTCCTATTTTGCAGGCAAGACGTTTGGTATCAGTATCACACCCGGAGAGTATACAGAAGATTTGAACAGATTACAGAACTTCGCAGTGAAAAGACCTTCCGGGATTCCTCTCCACATGACCATTGATTTCGAGGGCGATTTCAAGAACGATTATATGTCCGGTGGAATACGACAGTTTCCGCCTCCAATGGGGATGGCCGCTATCGGCGACGTCAAATTGACTTATAAGATTGGTCTGATCATCGGAAAGCAGTTGAGCGCCATTGGTGTTACACAAATGTATTCTCCCGTTTGCGATGTCAACATCAATCCTAAGAACCCGGAAATCGGAGTGAGGTCCTTTGGCGACGATCCTGAGATCTGTGCAACACAGGCTGTTGCTTTGATCAAGGGGTTGCAGGACGGCGGCATCGCGGCAACCGCAAAGCATTTCCCCGGAAGAGGTGATTCAGCAACGGATGCCCACGATGTCCTCGATGTAATAAGAGCCGACAAGAAAAGGATGCAGGCGGTTGAGCTGGTTCCTTTCAAAGCGGCGATAGCCGCTGGTGTGAACGCCATCATGACGGGGCACTCGGTCTATCCTGCGTACGACGATAAGTACCCGACGACGTTGTCGGAGAAGCTGCTTACCGGGCTCTTAAGAGAAGAGCTGGGCTTCAATGGTGTGATCGTTTCTGACGCGATCGGTATGGCTGCCATTCTCAAACAGTGGCCCCTTCCGAGAGCTTGCGCCTTGGCGATAAAGGCAGGGTGCGACACGATACTCTTGAAGGCCGACGATGAATCAAGATCGCAGTGCTTCTTTGGAATCAAGCAGGCTGTCGAAACGGGCGAGCTGTCTGAAGAAAGAGTGGACGAGTCCGTCAGGCGTCTCTTGAACATGAAGTACGACCAGGGTTTGTTCAAGACAGCCGGGAAGAAGGATCCGAAAAAAGCTCAAGCGTATGCGATCAGCAAACAAGTCACGGATTTTTCCTGGGATGTTGCCAAGAAAGCTTTGATGATACTGCGGGACGATAAGAAAATGCTGCCGTTGGATCCGAAGCAGAAAATGTTGGTCATTGAGCAGCGCATCCCTTATGAGTTTGTAGGAAAAGACCCTTATATGCACACGCATATGTTCTGCGAGGCGATGGTGAGTCATTCGACAAACTTGATTCTGGCCGATACTGATTTCTCTGCGAACGAGCAGGAGATTGCCGAGTGTCTCGAGCTGGCAAAACAGGCGGACCTTGTTGTTATGACGAATTACTACGCACGAATTGTTAAGGCGGGGAACAACCGACTTCTTGCCAAGAAGCTGAAAGACGCAGGGCATAAAATCGTTCTCGTGACCAACAATCCTTACGTTGAGGGTACGACAAACGAAGCCGATGTTGTTGTCTGTAATTTCAGCGGCACACCGGATTCCATAAGAGTTTCCACGGATCTTCTATTCGGAAAAATCAAGCCCTCGCCCAAGACGAAGCTTCCCATAACGCTGGGTGTTCAGAAAGAAGCTCCGTTGAAGAAGCCGCCGAAGACGAAGAAGAATCCTTGGGGCTTATCCTATTGTTAGCAATGGATAGAATCTTGGATCTCTTCGGCACAGAAGTCTCGCATTAACCAACGCTGTTCCCCTGGCAGTCCGAGCGTTGACAGAGGAAATGCTCAATATGCCAAGATCAGGTAGTCTGAAGATCAGCGACATCTTCACAATCTCGGGGTCACAGATATCCGAGATCTATGTTGACAACCAGATGTTGGTCCATTTCCAGGGGATGTCAAAGACCCTTCAGTTCCCTCACACGATTGCTCTTCAGGGTGCACCTACCTGTTCGATAGGCATATCTCCCGATGGTCTCTATAACAGACTTAATGATGCCGGCAGACTGATCTTGTTGAATCAGAATGCAATTCAACTTGGCTCTGCGCCATTCATCCGCATCGGGGATAAGTATGCGATGCTTACCACAAAAGATCCCAAGGCGGCTGAAGGTCCTGATGATGTGCCTGCCTTGAAGAATTATTACCATCCCGCACTGTCTGAAAAGCAGATTTCAATTTCTCTCGCTACACCCTTGGTGGAAATGGCATATAACCTGGGGAAGGTCAAAGTGATAAGAAGGATGATTTCTCCTCTCTTATCCGGCAATGCCCAGGCACTAATGCCCATCGGGGTGGAGGAATACGAGGTAAAGAATACTTCAAACAAGGAACAACAAATCACCTTAGTAATCCCCAGGCCATCTCTGGTAAATCTTCAGGAGAAGGAATTAAAGCCGACGGATCAGGACACTGTCTATGTGTGCTCTGCACCCGTGAAAGGCCATGTGCACGAAGGTTTTTGCCTCTCGGCTGCAAAGGGAGTGGTGATGGGAAGCAAGGAATGTGCGGATAGGATGGTTGTCGCCGTCCCTGGAATGGAAGGCATGACAATAGACACACAACCTTACTTTTGCCTGAACAGGCTCAAACAGGATTTGTTGTTGAATGGTGATGGAAGTTTCTATGAAAAAAGAGAGCCTATCCCTAATCAAGATTATGGAGCAGCGGTAAGTCTAACTTTCACTTTGAAACCAAGTGCAACGGTGAAAATACCGGTCGCCATCGTTCTGGACTTTCCGCAGCAGAGGTACATTGACGGCAGGACCTTCGAACGCAAGTACGTCAAGAGCTTTGAGGATGAAGAAACTCGGGCGATGGGGATGGCAAGAATTGCCCTCGAAAACCATTCTGAGTGGCTGAACCGGAC
>JBAWAH010000065.1:0-45767 GCA_049589195.1 Bacteroidota bacterium
CATGAGGCTCGCCTTGTACTATGAAAACCTGCGTAACGACACGACGAAGATGGTCGAAACGATGGACATGCTGGAAAAGCGGATTCCTCGTTCTATCTTTCCAATGGATTATCGACTGATGTCTGACGTCGCGCGAATGTATCGCCAAGCTGGCAGAATGGAAACGTACAACGAGCTGGCTGCACAGCTGGAAACGACTTGCTGGAATTTGATCAACGGGGGTTATGGCGATCCCACCGAGTACTACAACCCTTACCGCCCGCTCCTCGAGATCTACGAGGACCGGAAGGATTACGCAAAGGAAAAGGACGTTCTTGAGCGAGTGCAGACCAGGTATCCGAATGATCCGTCTCTGAGAAGCCGGATCAGACAGTTGGATTCTCTGGCCGGTCTCAAGAGTGCTTCCACCACCCCTGAGTCGACGGTGGCCCAACCTGCAAAGCACTAACACAGATGATGGACAACGTTGCGGCAATCGACGAAATCGAATTGGGAGAATTTCTGGAAGTCAAGAACGGATGTCCATGAAGTCTACTCCAACGCTGACAGAATCCTTCGCAACCTGAATGCCGTCACCGATCCGAAGGGGAAAATCGTTCTGGAAGTTGGTGCAGGGACGGGTCGAGATAGTTTTGGCTTGGTCAAACTCGGGGCAGAGGTTGTTCAGCTCGACTATGTGGAGAGTTCCTTAGCGATCATCCGTTCCCTCTCAAAGAAAGAAGGCATTCGAGTCCACATCGTGCAGGGGGATGCCTTCTCACTGCCATTTCCCGATTTCACCTTCGACGTAGTTTTCCACCAAGGCCTCCTCGAACATTTCAGAGAAGACGAAGCTCAGAAGCTTCTAAGCGAGAACGTAAGAGTTCTCAAGCGTGGTGGATTTCTGTTGGTGGACGTCCCGCAGCGGTACCATATCTACACGGTTGTTAAGCACATCCTCATCACTCTCCACCGCTGGTTTGCGGGGTGGGAGAGAGAGTTCTCAGTTCGCGAGCTCGAACGCATTTTCCAAAACCTCGGGCTGATCCCCGTTCGCAGGTATGGTGAATGGATGTATCCAAGCCTTTTCTATCGAATCGCCCGGGAGGTTTTCAAGAAAGCTGGTGTGAGACTTCCCATGTATCCCCAAGTCGGCGGTGTCATCACGCGGCTTCGGAATCGCGTCCGAGAGACGGCGCTCTCCCGAAAGCTCGCGCTCTACACGTCGATCTCCATTGGGGTCATCGGTCAGAAAGGCTGATTCTGCATACAGCGCATGAAGATTCTCGCGTTCAATTGGCAGGACATCAAGAACCCGCTTGGAGGCGGGGCGGAAGTTCACTTCCATGAAATCTTCTCTCGCATTGCAAAGCTCGGACACGAAGTGACGCTTTTCTGCTCGAGTTACCCCGGGGCACCAGAGCGGGAGAAGATTGATTCCATTGAGGTCATCCGGAAAGGTGGGAGGAACACGTTTAACTTCTGGGTACCACTGAAGTACTGGACGACCTTTCGCTCTCAGCACTTTGATGTCGTGATCGATGACATAAACAAAATTCCGTTTTTCACACCCCTCTACGCACGGAAGCCGGTTGTCGGGATTGCGCACCACTTGTTCGGGAAGACGATTTTTCTCGAGACCCACTTTCTCGCGGCACTTTACGTTTATCTGTCCGAGAAGTTGATAAAATACTTCTACCCTCGTATCCCGCTTCTCGTTGTCTCAGAGAGCACACGCGAGGAATTTCGGCGACTCGGATTTCCTGAGGAGAATCTTGTCATCGCGCCGAACTGCATCGATCCGAGCATTTACCGGCCCACTGGCGTCGAGAGGAGCAAGGCACCGCTCGTCGGCTACTTCGGTCGACTGAAGAAGTACAAGAGCGTTGACCATCTTCTGCTGGCGTTCAAGATTGTGAGGAAGGATTTTCCACAAACTCGACTCGTGATCGTTGGGGATGGGGATGACCGCGCAAGGTTAGAGAGAATTGCTCAAGAGCTTGGGCTTCGTGACAGCGTTGAGTTCACCGGATATGTCAGTGGGGAGAAGAAAGTCGAGTATCTTCAGCAGATGCACTTCGTTGTTAATTCTTCCTCGAAGGAAGGGTGGGGCTTGACAGTTTTGGAGGCGAATGCCTGTGGGACGTGCGTTATTGCCAGCGATGTCCCGGGGCTTCGCGATGCCGTCATCGATGGTGAGACGGGATTACTCTACGAGTATGGCAATATCGAGCAGCTTGCAGAGAAAATCTCCCTTCTCCTGCGCGACCAGCAGCTAAGAAAGCGTCTCTCCGACAACGCTCTTGAGTGGTCAAAGAAATTCCGGTGGGAAGATTCCGCTCGGAAAACACTTGATGTGTTAGAGAAGACGGTTGTGTCAGCCACTCCATCCCTCTCCTCGAAGAGGAGAGGGATTATAGGGTGAGGTTTTGCCTCTTACCGCAGCAAGTCCTTCAGCACCCGCACGCACTCCTCGGGGGTCTTCGCGACGGTCACATGCTTCGTACTCCATTCCAAACCCTCGAGTGTTAGTTCCCTCTTCACCGTCTCGACAGTCGAGGTCCAGAATTCTCCGACTACTACCACCGGTCTCGACTTGATCACTCGCTTGTTCATCAACTCCCAAACCGCAGCAAGCTCGAGCAGCGTCCCGGTCCCACCTCGAAGAGCGACGTACGCATCCCCGAGCTCGATGAGCTTCATCAGCCGGTCAACGAGCGTCTTCACGACGATAATCTTGTCAGTCCATTGGTTTGCCTGCGGCCTGATGAATTCCATCGTGACACCGATTGTCAAGCCGCCAGCTTCTTTTGCCCCGCGGGCTGCCGCCTCCATTGTCCCGCCATAGCCCCCGTTGCAGATGGTGTAGCCAGCACTTGCGATAAGTCTGCCGAGTTCGCGTGCGAGCAAATAGTCGGGCTCGCCCTGATGGGGCTTGGAACTGCCAAAGATTGTCACGACTTTTGACGTGCTCATATCAATCTAGGAATTCCCACTCAATTCCGAAACGTATCTTCTGCGGCGGCATAGGATAGAACGCTGTCAGCATGTACTGTTCGTTGGTGATATTCTCGAGCATGAAATGAACGTAGGCGCGCCCGATTTTCGCGACGAGAAAGATGTGCTCATATCAATCTAGGAATTCCCACTCAATTCCGAAACGTATCTTCTGCGGCGGCATGGGATAGAACGGCGTCAACATGTACTGCTCGTTGGTGATGTTCTCGAGCATAAAATGAATGTAGGCGCTGCCAATTTTCCCGACGAGGAAAAGATCGGCACTCCCGTGCTGATTGAGTTCGGCATCTAGATTCTGCACGTACATCATTGTCTCCGGATTGTAGCTTTCACCGAAGTCACTGGTAAAGAACTTTCCTCTAAGCCCTAGTTTGAGGTCGAGGTGTCCGTCGAACAACTCCTGACGGTACGCAATCTCACCTGAGGTGCAGAATTTTGGGTAGATCCTTGTCTCGACGCTCCCTCGACGGTCAGTGAGGTAAGTCCAAGTTCCTTCGCCAGAGAATCTCCCAACTTTGAGTGTTGCCGACCCGTCGACGCCCTGCACCACTTCCTCTGAGATATTCAAGATCGACCAGGACGGGGGATATTCCGCGGCCGTGCCATGTTTGGCAACGATCGCGTTATCGATGCGACGATGAAAGTAGGTCGCTCTAAGCTTAAACATATCGGATATATGAGCGAGAATACCCGCCTCCGCGAGTTCGTGTTTCTCCTTTTCGCTCACGAACCCCCACAGCTTCTCGCTCTGCCAATAGAGTTCCTGGATCGTCGGTGTACGATAGGATGTTGAGTGCCCCCCAAACACCGATAGCCCTGGCACAAGAACCCACTTCACATCCGCGCCGTATGAGCCAAAGCTCTCACCTCGGTAGTGGTCGTACCGGGCGAAGACTGCCGGCTTGACAACTGGAATACCCAGCTCGACCTTTCCTGTGAGACTTGCAGCGGTCTCATCATGAATGCCGACGTTTGGACTCTCGGTGACTTTCCGCTTCTGGATCTCAGCACCAAGACTTACTTGGCTCCCCCATTCCTGGAAGTCCTGGTTGAGCTTTACCCCGTACCAGGCCGTGCTATGATTTGATTGGATGAAAATCCCGTTGGGATTCGGCCGATTCTCCTCATCCCGATATTCTCGACGGTTATGCGAGTAATACGCGGTCGCAGTTGAGACGACCGACGAATCCCCGAGCCAGCGATATGCCATCGTCGCGGTGATGTCGTGGCGGTGGACTTTTTCGTAGGAGTCGGTGTTCACCATGGTTGCGCGCAGCTCATCGAAGACATCTGATGGCAGGGTCTTACTCAAGTCCACGCCGCCATTGAGACCGGCCTCAGTCTGGTTATAGACCTCAGACAGTACAAGGTTCGCGCGGTCCGAGAGCAGATATCTCAGCTTCAGGCGCACGTTCCATGCGTCATAATTGCTGTTCGGAAATCTTCCGTCGAGCGTTTGGCGTTGGAACGCTGCCGCAAGATCGAGCCTCCTCGTGAGGTTCTGAGCGAAAATTCCGTCCAGTGAGGTAAACCCGTAGCCCCCTTCACTATACCGTATTCTCGAGTAGGGGTGGCTCGTGTTGAAGTCCTGCGTGATAACGTTTATTGCTCCACCGGTACTGTTAAGGCCGTACAGAAACGCTCTCGCTCCCGTCTGATACTCGATTCTCTGGATAGCCTCGATCGGCAAGAGGTTCAGGTTCATGGTTCCGGTGAGAGGCTCATTCATGCTTCGTCCATCGACGAAGACGGCGATCTCGTGCCAGCCCAGCCCGCCGAGAGTCAACTGACTTGGTTGTCCAGCGCTCCCGAGGTCGCGGATGAATGCACCCGGGATTTCCCAGAGGAGATCGCCGAGATAGCTGTAGTCACCCCACCTGACTGTCGTTCGCTTGATTACATTGAGCGAATCTCCGGCGGAGAGGATGCTGCTTGCGGTCTGGAAGGGCCTCAACGGAGGGAGCGAATCAGCTTTCGACTGAGTCGACGTCGAGTCATGGGAGGCGGGAAGACGCTGGGAGTATGTTGACACAAGATGCAGGATACAAGATAACAGCAGGAAGGATCTTCGGATGGAAGCCAATTGGCTTGGTCAGCGATTCAGTGTGACAGAAACCCTCAAAGTTCGCTCAAATATAGCCAGAGGGGAAAGAAGAAGCAAGCGAGTGAAGTGCGTGGGTACCTCGTTCCGACGCTCCGCTTTAGGAGCGGGCTGCTGATTCGATTACACGTTCCGCATTGTCCCATTGGTCAGGCTTCTGAGATTTGGACGTGGCTAATCCCCCACGTCTTTGGCGGAGTCGACATCGAACTCCCGGCCCTTCGGCCTCAGCTTGTCGTACATCCGCTTGAGTGCGTTGTAGGCGCTTTCGCTTCCTCGCTGGGCGCAGTTGCGGTACAGTCTCACGGCCTGCGGGGTATTCTGAGCTACGCCCACACCGTTTTCGTAACAGTAGCCGAGCGCCAGTTGGGCGATTGTAGAACCGTCTCCCGACCCGGTTAACAGAATGCGGATGGAATCGGCAAGGGTCGAATCGGCTCCATTGCTGTCCGAGACAACGGCAGCGGCTGCGAGTCTGATCTCCGCGTCACGGCTCCCGTCTTCGGCGGCACGCCGCCAGTATTTTGCTCCCGCGGCAGGATTGCGTGCGGTCCACTGGCCGGTGTAATAGCATCGTCCCACTTCAATCAAGGAGGGTAGGTGGTTGTGGTTTGCCGCCGCCACGAGCAGATTCAGTGCCTGATCATCGAGGAGACGGTGATCCAACTCAAGCTCCGTTAATCCCGCCCACACGAATGCAGCGTCGTCGTCGCCTGCCTTCGCGCGAGATTCAACTTCCCCCGCAAAGCCGTTTTCCCGCACAAGTTGAAGGAGCAGTGCCAGCCCGTGGCGCGAGTCCATTCGCGCCGCCTGGAGATACTGTTCCGCCGCGAGGATTCTGTCGCGCGGTACCCCGGCCCCTCTCTCATAGCAGCGGCCGAGAACTGTGAGCGCTTCCGGACTTCCAGCTCCAGCCGCCGACTCTATCACGCTCAGCGCTGTCGTGTCCTTTTCCGTCTCCTTGTCAAAAATATGTGAGACGCCAAGCGCCTCCCGGAATTTATCGTTTCCCTCGCGGAAGGCTTCGTTGAGAAGTGTAAGGTCGTCGACATGGGACGTCGTGTCGGGTCCATAGTCAAGGTACAGAGGCTCGATCGAACGAACCGCCCCCGCGGAAACGGAGTCGTGTGTCGGCGTTGTTCGTCCTCCCGTAGTGTCGGGGCTCAGCGGAATTCCCCTCCGGATAAATTCTGCGATCACCTTCTGCGCCGGTTCATACTTTGCGTCACCCGCCAGCTTTACCCAGCGGTACGCACGGGGCCAGTCGCGCGGCACGACCAGGTTGTCGGTGAAGAAGAGGCCGTATGCGAACTCTCCTTCAGGAAGGCTGTCTTCCGCTGCTGCCTTGAACCTTTCGTAGGCTTTGAAGGGATTCCACGGGACAGCCCAGCCGTTGTTGAGGAACACTCCGAGATTATACTGCGCGATGGGCATGTTCTGGTCGGCGGCTTTGCCGATCCAATACGCTGCCCGGGCTGTGTCTGCGCTGAAACCCTTCCCAAGAAAATAACGGTATCCCAACTCTTCCTGCGCGACGGGATCACCGCTGTTCGCGCGCCGCATGAGTAGCAGTCCCTCCCAGAATTGGTAAGTCGCATCACTCGGACGGATCAACTCGTTCCGGTCGGGGGACTTGTAGTCTCTGAACACTGAACTGTTCGGATGATTCTCCTTTATTTCCTGCCCCATCGCGGTAGAAGGAAAAATGAGAAGAACGAGCGACAGTGCTGCCGGTCTAAGGCTTCGAAGTCCCATATTGGTAATATACGACAAACTCTACAATCAAACTGACACATAGACACCAGCTCGGGTTTAATCCGCTAACTTGTTTTCTGCCCTTGAGTTCATACGGTGTGAACGACATCCACAATGAGGTCTGTCGTGGCTGGAGGCAACGGACCGACTTGGCCCGCTATTTGTTTGGCGGGCGACTGCTCTGCGGCAGCCGACTCTGGCTAGGAAGACGACGGCTTCCGTTTCTTCAACTGCTGCTTTGCTGTCTTGATCATACGCCCGAACTGCTTGTCCTTCCTGCGTCTCTCCGTGTACGACATCTCGTGGAATTCAGATTCTCTCACGAGCTTCATGTAACTCTCGTATCGATCCTGGCTCAATTCACCGGCTTCCAGAGCTTGCAGGATAGCGCAGCCACGCTCGACCGAATGCGAGCAGTCGCTGAACCGGCAACGCTTTGAGAGTTCGTAGATGTCAGTGAAACTCTCGTCGATCGTGTTTCCTACTGCCAAGAGACCGAGCTCTCGCATGCCAGGGGTGTCAATCAAGAGTGCTCCGCTGTCAAGGCGCGACAACTGACGACGAGCTGTCGTGTGCCTTCCCCTGCTGTCCTTCTCACGAACAGGCTGTGTTTCAAATGCATCGCGACCAAGGAGATGATTCAGAAGCGTCGTCTTACCCACGCCTGATGAGCCAAGCAAACAGTATGTCTTTCCAGATTGGAGCGCCTGCTTGACCGGTTCGAGCCCAGCTTCTGTTTTGTTACTGAATGCGATGATCCGTGCGTCGATCCGTGCCTGTTGGATGGCTGACACTCTTAGCACAAGTTCTTCGGCACTTACAAGATCGCTCTTGCTGAGTAGGATCGCTGGCTCGACTTTGCCTTCGTTGGTCATCACGAGGTACCGCTCTAATCGACGAATATTGAAGTTGAGGTCAAGGGACTGCATGATGAAGGCAACATCGATATTCGCTGCGATCATCTGGTATTCCACCTTGTCCCCGGCAGACTTACGGCGCAAGTAACTCTTCCTCGGGAGCACATCGTGAATGATGGCAAGTGTGCCATCGTTGTGGTATTGAACCAACACCCAGTCTCCCACGCAAGGGAGGTCCTGGCTTGAGTCGGTGGAAAACAGAAGTTTGCCTGTAGGCTCTGCTTGAACCTCATCGAGTTCATTGCGAACAAGATAGCGATCCCGATCCACTCTTGTCACTCGTGCAAGAGCAAAGTCCGGCCGCAGGCGGTCGCGGTAATTATCTCGACACCAAGAGTCAAAACCAAGGTCAGTCAGTTCCACGTGATGTCCTGTATGTCAGTCGAACCAGTTGTGCGACCTACTTGTCGGCAAGGAAGTCGATCAGAATGCGATTGAATGTCTCTGGCTTCTCCATGCTGATCATATGAGCCGCGTTTGGCATCACAATCCGTTTTGCGTTGGAAATTCTCTCCGCGGCGATTGCCGACAAGCTTTGGAAATACAGCACGTCCTTGTCACCGATCAATATCAGCGTTGGTGCGCCAATCTTCTCAAGCCTGGTGATGGCTCGCGGCTCAAGGGGAATACTCTGTGCGCTGGTCGGAGAAGGTATTGCATAATTGTGCAGCTGCATCTCCTTGACCTTTTGCAGGAGATTAGATGACACTTCACTTGGTCGACGGCTTGGCCCGAGCACCCATGTCCGAATACTGAACTCAGCGGCGCCTTCGAGATCGCCCTTCTTCAGAAATGCATCTTCTGTCGAATCAATTGCCTCCAACTCACGGGATGGAATCATCCCGGAAATTGCGGGAGCACATAATATAAGCGAGCGTGTTCGTTCAGGGTATGCCAGAGCAAAATCGATGGCCACTCTCCCACCGAATGAGGCGCCCACAAGGTGGACTTTGTCAATTCCAAGAGAGTCCAGCAACGTGGCAACATCGCGGTGATGTGAAAAGCGATCAGATCTTCTTTGGGTCCTACCGAACCCGCGCAAATCGCAGCGGAGAACCAGATACCGGCTCGAGAGTTCACGAACCTGCTCATCCCACATTCGGCAGTCTGCTATGCCGGCATGAATGAGAAGAATTGGCTGCCCGGTCCCGTATGCTTCGTAGTACATCGTTGTTCCGCCAACGTCTATCGCTCCAGCGCGGTGTGATACTGGGGCCGTGATATCCTGGGCTCGGCAGTTGGCCGTGCAAAGGAGCATCGAGACTAGGATAGCTATGACCATGCACGATCTCTCAGGAATCTCTGCAGAGCGGATCCGGACAGCGTGAGCACAGTTCTTATGCCGCTCCAGCTAATGCCATCTTGCGAGGGATCGACGGCTGTTTGAACACTACCGTCGTGAAAAACTCGATGATTAAACCGAATATCCCATTCACAATCGCGTTGCCAAATGGCATCAGAACAGGTCCCATGTTCATGAAAAGGAAGTACGAGTAGATAACTCCGACCACCACTCCCACGATGATGCCGTTCCATGCCCAGTGCAGTCTCAGTCCGGAAATACCGATAGCAAATCCCATTACTCCCCTATTCAGTAACACCCACACGAGATTGACAGTCGTGAACGTCAGGAAACCCGCCGAGAAGCCAGCGACTGCGCACACAACGCCGAGAGCTAATCCGAAAAGCGTGGCAATCACGATACGTTTGGCTGATGATCCTGTGTACATGTTTTCCTCCTTATGTGGAATGTTAAGCGTCGGATGACAGCGTTTATCCTGATCGAACTATGAATGTGTTCAGCCAAGTGCTGTCAGACCTACGGTCCCGTAGGGAGACCCTCGCCTGCGGCGAGCAGGCTCTCTGACAGGCAAATCCGGGAAGGCTAGTTTGTGTCAGACAAGGGTGTCTGACACCACGGTGTTGAAACTATGAATGTGTCATCCTCGGGGTTGTACGGAGGCGGCTGAGGGGATGTTCCATCCGGCTCCAACCAAGTGCTGTCAGACCTACGGTCCCGTAGGGAGACCCTCGCCTGCGGCGAGCAGGCTCTCTGATAGGCAAATCCGGGATGGCTAGTTTGTGTCAGGCACGGTGTCTGACACCACGGTGTTGAAACTCGTCTTCAGGGATGTTGGGAAACCTATAGTGTTGACCGTAGTTTGTGAATTCCTCATCGATATGCGTGCGTACATACGTCCCGTCCACAATCCAGATACTCATCCGCCCACGTTGTGCTACCTTTTTCAGGTAAGGTGGTTTGAGGCCTTCAGCCATTCAGGCTCTCCTTTCTGACTTGTCCCCATTTTGTGTACGAACCTCAAGTCGAGTAACTTCCCCGTTCAGCAATGCTTCTCGCTTCCGACACGATGTCGAAATTTTCATGAATAGCGTACAAGCACTGGCTATTTCAATCCGGGCTCAGAGGTGGACCGAGCAACGTCATGTCATATTTCGTGAAGCATTGGGCGACAGCTTTGGGGTCCGGCTTACCGTTACGGGTGAGCGGTCCCAGCTCTTCATAAAACTTATGCCCACCGCCGGGAGTATAGACCACGATGATCTCGCCAGGCTGATCAGTTAAGTTCAGGAAGGCATGAGGAACTTTTGATGGCAGGTAGGCAAAGCCGCCTTCGTCCAAATAAAAAATCTCGTCGCCGATCCTGATTTTGTAGCGACCTTTCAGGACCTGGATGGTCTCTTCCTGCTTGTGGTGGACATGCAATGGTGGCCCGCCTTTGGGCGCAACCTCGACTATAAAGTAGTCGAAAGCCCCACCTGTATCTTCACCAGTGACTTTGAAAATGAGATCCCGGCCAGGACCAGACTGGAGCCTTAATCCCTCTCCCCGGGCTAAAACTTTGTGTTGAACCGTGTTCATCTTTCGTCTCCTTGTGATGGATAATTTTGTCTTCCCGTGAACTTATGAACGACACAACCAATATACCACAACAAGGAGCCCTACTTCATTGATGTTTGTCAGGAAATCTCGTTGATATATGTTAAGACTCCAGTGACTTCTTTCTCGATAGGTGCTTACGGAGGCGGCTTAATGATTCCGGCGTGACGCCCAGATACGAAGCAATTTGATGATCGGGGAGGCGCTGAGGAATATTGGGATAGGTTTGAAGCATCCATAGATACTTCTCTTCCGCTGACAGGCTCAAGGAAGCGTCAGTTCTTCGAAGCCAGGAGACAAGGCTGCTCCTATAAAGCAATCTGAAATACCGCTCAAACTTTGGGATGTCAAGACAGAGTTTTTCGTCTGCTGCCTTATTGAGCAATAACACTTCTGAATCCTCGAGAGTGTCAATGTTGTACGTCGCTGGTTCCCCGGTCAAATAACTGTGCATATCTGATATCCACCATCCTTCAACAGCAAATACCAGCACATGTTCTTTTCCTTTTGTATCGATGGTATAGGATCGTAAACATCCTTTTGTAACGAACGCCTGATGTCTGCACACTTCTTCTTCGCGCAAGAGGAATTGTTTTTTCCTGAGCTTCTTAGGTACAAAGAAAGTGGTGCAACGTGCAAACTCTTCTTCCGTCAGGTCAATCTTCTTTGAGATATGTGCCCGGAGGACGTCAAAACATCTTTCCATAACTCCATGCTTTCAAATTGTAGGTTATGAAGCAAAACAATGTAATCCAGTGTGCGAGCCTGCCCGCCATTTGTCCGGCGGGCGTCCGTCCCGTTGGGACGAGATCTCGATCCCGCTTTGCGGGATCGGACCGGTCCCGAAGGGATCCCTTTGGGATTTGCCGTTTGCTAGCTGCCGCCGCTTGCGGGTGCCAGGAAAGCGCTAAGGCCGTGAATATGATGAGCATGCCTGAAGTCACGCTATCGGGCTAGTATTTGATCGCTTGGCCGGAAACGGGAACAGAGCAATGGACGTGGACAATGCTCCATTTGGAATTCTGCTTTTCAAGGACGGCCGTGAACCTGAGACCGGTAAAAGCAAATGGTTGCCCTTGGGACTTGCCTTTCCAATCCGTCAGGTAGGAAACCCATGCAGCGTCTCCATCGCTACTGACCCCGACAACGACATCTCGTAATGTCATCTGGCTTCCTGGTTCAACGGAAGCAAAGGTACGCTTGAAAGCGTCAATGATGGATTCGTAGCCGACCCAGCGCTCGGCTGAGTCTGTGCCAAAGAAAATGTTATCAGGACTATGGGAGAAAATTGTCGCCAAGATGTCAGAGTTGTTTGTCTCCGAGGCGGTCTTTAGGCTATCAATAATGGCCCGGACCGCTGCTTTCTCAGCTTGGATGTCAGGCTTTGGAGCGCAGCTGCAGAATGCGAGCACAAGCGATGCTGTGAGAATCACCAAGGTCTTCATAACAACCTCCTTTGCGTCACCGACGCATGATACGTGATAGGTAATCGATGCGTATGCGCACCGATAGGAGACAGAGTTTAACCGAGTGCTGTCAGACCTACGGTCCCGTAGGGAGATCCTCGCCTGCGGCGAGCAGGCCTCTCTGACAGCTGAATCCACGATGGCTAGTCAGTGTCAGACAAGGGTGTCTGACACCACGATGTTGAGCGTTCGAAGCAAGCGGTGGCAGCTAACGTTTACGCAAACCGCTCAACGAGCCAACGATTCAGGCTCTGTCGTTGAGTCGTTGACCGTTGCGAGCACTTTACATTTAGCCGACCTTAGCTTTCTCTCCGCACTAACCAAGTGTGCGAGCGTCCGTCCCTAAGGGACGAGATCTCGATCCTGCCTTGCGGGATCGGACCGGCTTGCCGTTTGCAGCCACGAATCTCCGATGGCAACATGAAATCCATTTAGTAAGCCGACGGAAGAATCGTTTCTATGTGGCTTTCGGATTAGGTTGTTTTCTGGTTTGCCACCAGCAAAACACAAAGAGCAAGGCAGGCAATCCGTACAGCCCGGTCACCACAAAAACTGCTGCCCGGCCAACTGATGCAGGGGCAAGGATATTGAAGGCAATCAAAGCACCCAATGCCATCGCACTACCAATTCCCTCCCACTTCCATGCAATGATGAGACCGATGAATGCAAGAAACGCGAAGATGGTCATCAGTATGCGGTCGCTCTCGATATCTATTCGTCCTTTTTCCACGCATTCTGCCACGAACAAGAACAAGAATACAGCTACTGAGAGTGTCCCGATAATTCTTGCCAACCAACGAATGACAATCACTGATCGATTTGACACCGGAGCAACACTATTCATGCTTATCTCCAATGTATTAGTTGAGTCATATTTCGCAACGAAACGGATCCCGTTGTTTGCTGCAAATGACAGCTAACGTTTAGGCAAACCGCAGTGGTTTTTGGTGACCAAAACTTGACTTCGCATCAAGTGAGCCTATCAAATGACACCAAAAACCATTGAGCGAGCACTTTATATTTAGCCAAACTTTTTTTCACCTTCGCCTATCCGGTGTGCGCTTGTCCGCCATCTTTTTGGCGGAAGCGTTTACCTCGACGTTTCCTGTCGGGACCGGTCCCGAAGGGATCCCTTTGGGATTTGCCGTTTGTTAGCTGCCGCCGCCTGCAGTTGCTAGGAAAGCGCTGAGGGCGCGAATATGTAATGAGTATGCCTGAAGTCGCGCTATCGGGCTAGTATTTGATCGCTTGACCGGATACGGGAACAGAGCCATGGACGTGGACAATGCTCCATCTGGAATTCTGCTTTTCAAGGACGGCCGTGAACCTGAGACCGGTAAAAGCAAATGGTTGCCCTTCGGACTTGCCTTTCCAATCCATCAGGCAGGAGACCCAAGCAGCGTCTCCGCTGCTACTGATACCGACAACGACATCTCGCATTGTAATCTGGCTTCCTTGTTCAATGGAAGCAAAGCCGCGCTTTTGGGCGTCAATGAAGGGTTCGTAGCCAATCCAGCGTTCGGCTGAGTCTGTGCCAAAGAAAATGTTATCAGGACTATGGGAGAAAATTGTCGCCAAGATGTCAGAGTTGTTTGTCTCCGAGGCGGTCTTTACGCTATCAATAATGGCCCGGACCGCTGCTTTCTCAGCTTGGATGTCAGGCTTTGGAGCGCAGCTGCAGAATGCGAGCAAAAGCGATGCTGTGAGAATCACCAAGGTCTTCATAACAACCTCCTTTGCGTCACCGACGCATGATACGTGATAGGTAACCGATGCGTATGCGCATCGATAGGAGACAGATTTTAACCGAGTGCTGTCAGACCTACGGTCCCGTAGGGAGATCCTCGCCTGCGGCGAGCAGGCCTCTCTGACAGCTGAATCCACGATGGCTAGTCAGTGTCAGAAAAGGGTGTCTGACGCCACGATATTGAACGAATGCAACCGCCCTTCATTCCCAGCCCTCCTTTGCCAGAGCCTGGTGGAGCTCATTCGGATGATGCCGACAGTGGTATTCGATTTTGCTGGAATCTTCATGAGCATCGCTGTAATTCCAGCCCTTGGCCATCAGATTCCGCTCGTGCAGCTCGTGGAGGAGCACGTAGGGGCGCTCCGCTTCTTCGAGGTCATTGTCAATCCAGACCTCGTTCTCCGGAACAAACTCGTACACGTAATCGTGACCGCCTTCCGTGTAATCAACATCAAAGACGCTTCGGACGAGACGGCCATCCACAATCCACACGCTCACTTCCGTTTCAAGCTTCTTCCACAAGCGGATGTGTACTTGCTTTGGATCGGGTAGACTGCCGCCCTTCGTCATCTTTCTTACATCCCCTGCCTTCTTTCGCTCTGCGAGCTCGGCTTTGTCTGCTGCGTCGAGCGCGTCATCGTACGGCATTCCTCTTGCCATCAAGCGATGCTCGACGAGTAGGTGGTCAATGAAGAACTTTTGTTCGTCCGGTTTGCCTTCCTTATCCAGCCAAAACTCCTCTTCAGGGATGTTGGGAAACCTATAGTGTTGACCGTAATTTGTGAACTCCTCATCGATATGCGTGCGTACATACGTGCCCTCCACAATCCAGATACTCATCCGCCCACGTTGTCCTACCTTCTTCAGGTAAGGTGGCTTGAGGCCTTCAGCCATTCGGGCTCTCCTTTCGCGATTAGCCTTTTGAGGAATTCCGATACACCAACATCAAGTCCTCGGTCGCTGACTAAAGAGGGATAGATGGCGAAACCCTTCTCTATCACTTGGAGAATCACAAAGTACTCTCCCAAGCGTCCTTTCTTAAGTCTGTTCATTCAGCAAGTGTTCCTTGAAGCGTCAATCGTCCGAGCACGGCCAGCATTCCCCCCAGCCACCATCGCCCAGACAAACCATACAACCATCGCAATGCTTGCAACGTTGTGGATTAAGGGTCCCGCAATTCGAGCAATAGTCATCATCTGGTGGTTCCTGCTCGTCCTTTGGGGATGAAGTCTCTTTGTTTGCTTGGTCTTCGGTCATAAGGCAATATTGCAGCTACCGTTTAGGCAAGCCGCCGTTGCGGCCTGCCACGTATGAATGATTCGCTTCTCGAGGCAGCGAGCGCTGGCTTGTCGTTGTTATGTGAAGTGCAAATGATTATGGTTTCTGGAGGTAATTAGCGTTTGAAAGCATGATAGTCAAGTGCTAAGAAACAACATGATCTCCTGATGAATGGTTTGGCTACTGCAAAGAATCGAAGTGTGTCAATCGCAACTAGAGAAGCGACTCAAGGAAACGTATCTCTTCCTCGATGTCTCTAACGTTAGCCCACAATTGGTTTGACCATCCAGGTTCAGCTCCTCGGTACCGATCTCTTGAGTACTGTTCATCCATATCTTCAATATTCCGTTCTCTATCGCTGATATCGGTTCTGCGATCAGCGATTTCCTCCTTTATTCGCTCCTTCGACCAAGACCGTGCAGCATTTCTATCAAGTGACATTGTATTTCTCCTCTATGCTTGTTGGCGTTTTGCATAACGTTCAGGCAAACCGCCGTTGCGGCCCGTCCCGACGATTCTCGTCTGGATGGCGGGACGCAATGGAGCATCGTTGTTGGGCGCGTTATGCGCCCGTGCCCCCGCGCGCCGACTGCACTGCCTGTTCATTTCGTGTCGAGTTTCAATTGTTTCTCATTACCTAAGCGACGAGTAACTGGCCATCGAGACAGGGCTAGACAGGCTGTTTGCTTGCGCGCTTTCGAATAACCAAAGGAGCGAAATGCCATATGGCATTCAGTAGAACACTGAGCGCCAAAGGCAGATGAAAACTCGACACCGAGTCCAGTTTGTTAATGAAGACAACAAAAGAAACGACGACCAAGAAGACGGTCATGAATCGAGGGTCATCTTTGAATTCAACTAGAATATCTCCAAAAGTTCGGCCAGTCGTGGTCTTCTGTGACTTAAGCTTGTCAACCTTCGTTGCATCATTGTCATCATAATGCTCAACGGCAGTGGTCTCGTTTCTGGTAAAGGCTTTTGCGCTGGGAGTAGCTTCAAGCATAGCCCCTGTTGTAGGGCTGGACTCGGGCGAGTCATCGATTTCCAGCGTTAGTCGTTTGATGGCCATGACTCATACTCCCAAGATTTTGCTTATGCCATCAATCTTGCCCCAAATGTGGGTCATTGATTCCTTCAGATGCTTCTGCAGAGATGACGCGACGACACTCTCGGTTAGGAAGTAGTCAATATCAAGAAAGAGGCCAACACTTGAGAAGTATTCAGATTGGAATTCAAACTGATTTGAGACTTCATCTTTGTGCATGGGGCCAAACGAGATTCTCCCGCTGAATGCGCTATGATCAAACTCGCTGACTACCAAAATGTCTGTGGGTTTGTTGGCGACCGATTTCTGGAAGTCTGTTGAAAAGAAGGAGTCATGAATACGCTTGTTAAGCGTAGCGAAATCTAAGTCACACGGAAGGAAAGCTTTTGCGCGACATCCAAATCGGGTCAGCTCGGGAATATTGTAGTGTTGATTCTTGAGAATTAGCCTCACGAATACTCCGGCTCGATCCTGGAAGAAGTTCTTGGTCGGTGGATTCTGAGATGTGTATCCAAAGCTCTTGTATCCGGCGAAAGCGGTCTCCCCAAAGGGCTTCTTAGGCTTGTCTCGGAACGCAACGACATTTGAATCGATCTTCCAGTGCGGCAAGAAGCCAGATTCTCTCACATAGTCAGCAACAAATCCTCTGACATCTAGGAAGCTGCCAACAGCGGCGTGTCTGACCTCGAGGATATGTTCCGTTACTACAACTCTATCTACTTTAGGCATATGTAATCCTTCGTTGATGAGTTCAAGTTAATTGCGCAACCTTAAGCGCGGCGGCATGGCGCATAACGTGTCGCCGCACCACGCAGTGGTTTTTGGTGCTAGAGAGACTTCCTCAGACTAGACTTCGCACACCGAACCGCCCAAAAAACTGTTGAGTGAAAATAACTATCCTCCAATGAAGAGCGAACGTCGTAGTGCCGCGTGTTAGACGCAGGCACAGTGGTCTTGAGTTCAAAAATCACAACTCCCAATGTTCTAGACTATCGATTATTCCTTCCGCTCGGTCAGACAAATTTGTAGAACGACCTCCAGGCAACTTGATGACGTTGCACGAGGTCTTGCTTGTTTCGATGGAATTCTTGAGTCGGTCGACCATGTTAAATGCTACCTCTCTACGTCTTTTGGCGGAAAGGAATCGGAGACCTCCAGTAATAACGAGGACAAAACCCTTTACAAGTGCAATACCTAAATGTTGGAGAATCAGATCAGAAGGCTTTGGTATTGCATCCCGGATGAGTTTCTCAGGTGAGAGAGTGTCTCGAATGTATTTGGCCAGACCCGATGTTGGGTGAAGCATAAAGCCATGGGCAATCTGTTTGCTAGGATCTCCATCGCGGCTGGAGACGAGCACTGCTTGCCCGTTGCCAAGAGTGAGGTAGTTGAACTGTGAGGGAAAAGAATTGATGCCGACCAAGCCGAAGTTTCGCTTCCCGAGGAAGGAAACGATACTTTCTCGCGCGCTTTGCTTGTATTGAGAGACCGAGCTTTCAGGATCAAGGCCAAATTTTGGGGCCTCTCGTCTTATTGCTCCAAGGGTGCTCTGGAAGGCCTTTGCTGCTCTAGTCCATTCGAAGTAGTAGAACCTGTTTAGTTGAGAGGACCCACCGAGTACCTCAAAGTAGTCCGAGCGTATTGGATGTTTGCCGGAAGCCTCGTAGAGAGTCAGTATCGGCAGAGTGTTTCGAAAATAGTCGCTTCCGTAGTGGTCTTCGGGTAGCAGTACACCACTCGTCGTAGCAAATATGAAATATGACTGTTTGATCCACCTGGGATTTTTATAATAGGCGATGCCCGATTGGTAGAAATCAGCCGACGTTGGGAGATATTCGACACGTACGAGTTCCAGTTCTGCTTGTGAGAGAATCCTTTCAGTTTCCTGACCAACCACGTCTTTGATAATAACCTGGAAATCCTTCGCAACAGGTTCGAGAACATCAGAATCAATGTTATTGAGCTTATCCTTTGTTAAGTCTTCACCGATGCCCCGAAGCTTGTATATCTGGGAAACGTGTTTTTTCCTTGCGGGTGAATCAAGGAGGGAAATGAGTCGTAGAGATAATGGCAGCATTTCAGGCAGCAGGAAGAATGAAAGAGCGGAAGTCTGCCCGAGACTAGTGAGCCCACCCATATAATGCAATGCCTCAAGAATTCTTCGATCTTTTTGCGACGAAGGTGAGTCAGCATAAACTGAAGACTCAAGCGCGCTTTGAATAGCTCCGTGGATACCACGCATCTGGGAGTAGAGCTCCTTAGAGATCTCTCCTTTTTCGCTAACTGCTCTTATGAAGTCATGAACCAAATCTGCATATGACTCTAATGCCTCTAGAATTGGCTTGTTAGCACGCTGCTCAATTTGCCGAAAGAGGTCGAAAACAGATTGTGCCAACCCGTTCGCCCCGATTCTCTCCAAGATAAGTCGGGTTCGGTTGGCTATGGGAGTGTAAATGGACTCTGTCATGTGATATCTCCGCTGGGCTTGTGCCAAACTACTGCATTAATGAACTATGGCGTGTAATTCGCTCTTGGCTGTAGCAGTGCTGCATGGAGCGGATTGAGAATCTTGCCAAGTACTTTGCTGCTCACGTCTGAAGATCTGCATGGCAGGCATCGGCAGTGTTCGGTCTCGAAGGCAGCCTGACTCTGGGTGAATGAGAGCAAGCCCCCCGCCCGAAGCGGAGTCTGGGGCAAACCCCCGAATTCTTGGGGGCGCGGCTCGACGGAATGTTACGACGAATCGCTCGCAAAGTCAAGGGGTGAAACTTGCCCCCCGTCAGCTCGTTCCCACGCTCCCGCGTGGGAACGCTTCGGTGACGCAGAGCGTCTTGTGCCTCTCGTTCCCACTGCCGAAGGCATCACTTCGTGAGGTGACCGTGGGAACCAGGCGGTAAGAATCGCTCGCAAAGTCAAGGGGTGAAACTCGTCTGCCCTGTCCTCGAGACCGTTCTGTCTCTGGAGCAACCGGAACTAATGGGGTGTCATCGTGACGAGCGTCCCGTCTCTCGTCTTCAACCACAGAAATCATGGTCACGCAACCGGTCCTGTCGCCAGGCGGAAGGGCGCCTTTTTTTGTTCTTAATCGTTGCATCCAAAACTTTTTTTTTGTAGGATATAAATGACGAGTAAGAAGCTCGTCGAGCATCACACCTCCGGGACAGCATTCCGTTCTTAGTACCACTGTAGAAATCGGGAAAGAAAGCGAGGTCGTTTCTCCAATGAGTGTGAGTCAGCTTGCACGTTCGATAGCCCAGTCTCCTACTCTACGCCTGAACGAGGAGGCCAGGATCTTAAGAGATCGTGGCGAGGCGGTTATTCATTTGGGTGCGGGTGAGCCACAGAACAAAGCGCCTATCAATGCAATCCTGAGCTCAGCAGCTAAGCTTGTCACAGGGAGCATAAAATACACCCCGACGGATGGCATCCCTTCGCTTAAGAAAGCGATTATCAGATACACTGAAGAGAACTACGACCGCATCGTTGAGCCGGAGAATGTGATCGTTTCTGCGGGTGCCAAGCAATCGGTCTTCAATCTGCTTTACTCCATCTTGAATCCTCAGGATGAGGTGATTATCCTTGCCCCATACTGGGTGAGCTATCCAGAGATGGTCAGAATGGTGTACGGTGTTCCTGTGATCGTTACGCCCGAAGATGGCAGCTTTCATCCTCGGATGAAAGAGATCGAACAAGTGGTAAGCTCCTACACGAAGGCAATTATCGTGAACAGTCCAAACAACCCTTCAGGCGTGATGTACTCGGAGCAGCTCATTGCAGAGATTGTCGAGTTCTGTGAGAGAAAAGGAATCTATCTGATCATGGACGACATTTACCACAAGCTGCTCTTCGACGGGAAGAAGACGGTCTCCGCCTACAAGTTTACGACCAAGGATGTCGAATCGACAAAAGTGATTTTGGTCAATGGAATTTCCAAGCTCTATGGGATGACGGGATTCCGGATTGGCTGGACGATCGCGAGCAAGGAACTCGTAGAGATCATGACGAACGTTCAAGGCCAAATAACGACAACCACCTCCGTGATCCTTCAGGCAGCGGCGGAAGGCGCGTTGATGGGACTTCAAAGCATCGTGGAGAGCCTGCGCTTGACGGTCGAGAACAATCGCAACGTCATGATGCAGGAGCTGAATTCGTTCAACGGCGTCCGAACGACAAAACCGGACGGGACGTTCTACTGCTTGCCGGATTTTCGTGCCTACAAAACCAACTCTGTCGAACTCTCGAACTTCTTGTTGAAGAAAGCCCTCGTCGTCACAGTTCCAGGGAAAGAGTTTGGAATGGAGGGCCATCTTCGACTCAGTTACTGCGGCTCGATCAAAGACATCAGGCAGGGAATTGAGAGAATCAAGTGGGCGCTCGATCCGAGTTCTCCAAATGAAATCTACATCGGCGAAAGGAAACTTGTGAGGGATTGGCTATGAACAACTTCCTCAACATCAGGACGCCAGCACAAAGCGAGGCGACGGCGCTAAAAAGCGATTACGGTCTCGATAATCACGGACTGACGAACCTCAACGCGGTCTATTGGAACTTGCCGACAGAGCCGCTCTACGAGGAGATGACCTTCCGGCGCGAAGCGCGGATTACGCATCTCGGTCCGATTGTTGTGAACACTGGCAAGCACACGGCACGAGCAGCCACAGATAAGTTCATCGTCAAAGAAGGGACAACGGAGGACAAGATCTGGTGGGGAGAGTACAACCGCCCGTTCAGTCAGGATAAGTTCGACGAGCTTTTGGGGCGCCTGCAAGGCTATCTTCAGGGAAGGGATGTCTTCGTGCAAGATTGCTACGTCGGAGCCGATCCTGACTATCGGATGCCGGTTCGGATCATAACGGAGCATGCTTGGCAAAGCTTCTTTGCACGGAACATGTTCCTTCTGCCGAAAACGAACGAGGAATATCGAAGACACGTCCCCGACTTCACCGTCATCGCAGCTCCATCGTTTCAGGGCATCCCACAGATTGATGCGACGGCCACGAACACTTTCATCGTGCTCAACTTCGAGAAGAGGTTGTGCATCATTGGCAATACGGCCTACGCTGGAGAGATCAAGAAGTCGATCTTCACCATTCTGAACTACACGCTCCCTCTCGAAGGTGTGATGCCGATGCACTGTTCGGCAAACATTGGCAAGAACGGTGATGCTGCTATCTTCTTTGGTCTCTCAGGGACGGGGAAAACGACCCTCTCTGCCGATCCGGCACGAAGGCTGATCGGAGACGACGAACACGGCTGGAGTGACAGCGGCGTGTTCAATTTCGAAGGCGGCTGCTATGCAAAAGTGATCCAGCTTTCTCCGACGGCTGAGCCGCAGATTTATGCCTGTACGAGAAAGTTTGGGACTCTCCTTGAGAATGTTGTCTATGATCCCGTAACCCGGATGATCGACCTTGATGATCCGTCACTCACAGAGAATACGCGTGCGTCGTATCCTCTCGATTACATCGAGAACGCCGTGCCGGAGAAGCTTGGCGGCCATCCCAAGAACATTATTCTCCTCACCTGCGACGCCTCGGGAGTCATGCCGCCGATCGCAAAGCTGACCCCGGACCAGACGCTGTACCAGTTCATTTCCGGCTACACATCGAAGATCGCAGGGACTGAGGTTGGGCTTGGAAAAGAACCGGAGATGACGTTCAGCACCTGCTTCGGGGGACCGTTCATGGTCCATCACCCATATTTCTATGCTGACTTGCTGAAGAGGAAAATCCTGAAGTATGGAGTGAATTGCTGGCTGGTCAATACAGGCTGGGTTGGTGGTCCATACGGCGTGGGAAAACGGATTAGCATTAAGTACACCCGAGGCCTCCTTAACGCCGCGCTCAGTGGGAAACTGCTGAATGTGAAATACAGCAGGGACCCTATCTTCGGGTTTGGTATACCCGAAACCTGCGACGAGATTCCCGCGAGTGTGTTGAATCCCGCTTCATCGTGGCCGAGCAAGGAAACGTACATGCAGAAGTACAAGCAGCTTGCCTCGCGGTTCATCGAGAACTTCAAGCGATTTGAGGAGCGCTGTCCTCCGGAGACGATAGCCGCTGGGCCGAAGCTGTGAGTCTGGGCTCTTCGGGTCGACGCATCGTCCGCGTCATCAGTGCGCTCGGGCTTTTGTCTTTCGAAGAAGCTCGCGTGCGACATGGGCCGGGACGAAGCTGCTGATATCCCCCCCCAAGGCAGCAATCTCTCTGACGATGCTTGAGTTCAGGTAGGTGTAGCGTTCGTGCGGCATGAGGTAGACGGTGGAGATTCCCTTCGAGAGCTTGCGATTCATCAGGGCCATCTGAAACTCGTATTCGAAATCGGAGATGGCGCGAAGCCCTCGAACGATCGCAACCGCACGTTTCGACCTTGCATACTGAACGAGCAGTCCTGAGAAGCTGTCCACTTCGACCTTTCTCCCATACTTTTTCACCACTCTCCTGATCATCTTGAGGCGTTCGTCGTCCGTGAACATCGGATTCTTCGCCGAGTTCCGTGCGACCGTGACGATCACCTTGTCGAATATCTCGATTGCACGCTCAAGGACGTCGATGTGACCGTTCGTGATAGGATCAAAGGTTCCGGGATAGATTGCGATTTTCATTTTCTAGTCTCATTGTGCAGTTGGCGATTCTACTGATTTGGTGTTGATGGAGGAGAAGAAAGAGACTGTGGTGCTTCCAAAAGTCCTCTCGGACACAAGGGAGAAACTGCCGTTCGTCGGGATTTTCGTCCGGGCTGCGTGTTCCATGATGATCAGTCCGGGAGGGGAGAGCAGCCCCTGCTCAAGAATCTTATGAGGGAGATCAGGTGCGCTCTCCAGTCGGTACGGAGGGTCGACAAAGACAAGGTCGTACTGCCCCTCGGCGCGACGGAGAAACCTATAAACGTCCGTCTTGATTATCTCACACCGATCCTCACACTGGAGCAAGCTGCTGTTCTCCTCAATGACTTTTGTTGCTCCCTGCCAATCATCAACGAAGACGACCCGGGCCGCACCTCTGCTCAACGCTTCAAATCCCAGGCTCCCGCTCCCGGCAAACAAATCGAGGACACGGGCGCCGCGGAGACTCAGGCGATTCTGGAGAATATTGAAGATTGATTCTCTCACGCGGTCGGCTGCAGGCCGTAGGCGTGGGTCACGGACAGACTTCAGAGTTCTTCCCTTGTATGTTCCTGAAATAACTCGCATTGGTCAGGATTCTCTCATGGCAAGCCCAATAGCTGGAGCGTATCTGTGAGTGCTGGCTGCGTCGAGATGGCGCAAGCGTCGTGGAAGGCTTACGCGTCGGAGTGGATTGAGAAGCTCAACCGGAGGAGCCTTCCCTCCGCTAAGTTGTTGGAGAGTAGGGGTTCCAGCTTGCTCTCCATAAACGTAGGCCCTCGTCACCACAGGCTTTCCGTTTGATCCAGCGGTCAGCACCTGATCAAGGAGAGGCTGACTGAGATTACCACTGGCTAGGTTTCCCCAACGGTACCGTGTCGGTTTTCCATTTTGGATTCTGCTTGCATCGAGACGGTTTGACTTGACCCCAAACAAACACACTTCCTCTTGTTGGATTTCGGGATAATTCCAACGGAGGGCGTGTTCCGCTCCGAAGTGGTCGACATCGATAACGCAAAGCTGCAATCCGAGGTGGGAGGTGACGCGGCGAAGAAGAGAAACAAGCTCGCGTCTGGCGGATGCGGTCAGCACAAGAGAAGCATGACGATCGGGGAGCTGTTGCAGTGTTGCAATGCCTGTGACGTAGTGTTCGCGTGTTGATGCCGTCAGGTAATTGGAAAACTCCCAGTCAATCTGATCTGCTCGCTCGGATTCGGACAGGTCATCGTCTAGGGGAAACGAATGGATGAAGACCCACCGGCTGTCCAGACAAAAGGAGATATTTGGTGCATCGATGTCGCCGTGCTCTCGGATGGATTTGATATCATCTTCAAGTGTCTTGGTGAGGTCTGCATCCCCTTTTGAAAGCGAGGCGAGGAGCAGCGAGTAATCATCGGAGCATTCCAGTTCGGTGATTGAGGTCAGCTCAAATTCGTCCCCACGATGAGCTGTCTCGACGGCCAACATCTTCTTGCCAGAGAACTGGATCGCAGAGAACTTGTTGGATCGGCCCATGACGGCTTACTCTGCCTTTACGAACGGTCTGATCTGCTCGAACTTCTTCTCGCCGATGCCCTTGATTTCTTTAAGCTCCTCGATATCCTTGAAGCCTCCGTTCTCTTCTCGATAGAGCAGTATGCGCTCCGCCATGGCTTCGCCGATGCCCGGAAGCTTCATCAGGTCTTCCTTCGAGGCGGTATTGAGATCAATGAATGTCCCGGCAGGGATTCCCTTCGGAACCTTGCCGTCTTCCTCGGACGCTGAACGTCTCGTCCTCTCAGTTGGCATTAAGTTTCCGGAGTTGCCCCGTTCTCCCTTAGTCAGTGACGCCTCAAGGGAATCAATCCGCTTTGACCGCTGTGCAAATTCTTGATCCGCTTCAGAATAATCGAACTGCCTGGAAAGAGTCTGGGGAAAGTAGACCTTGTAAAGTCTTATCGCGCTGCCAGCAACAAATGTCAGAATGAGAAAGAGAACAACCTTGCTCTCGGTTGGAGTGAAACCGAAGAACTGGTTGAATTTTGAAAGGAAGCGCATGACTTAGGAGAAAGCGTCCTTCACTTTGTCGAAGAAGGATCTGCTGGAGTGGGACTTCTTCTCGCTTTCGTTCGGCTTGATGTTGTCTTCGGAGTCGAGTTCTTTGAGGAGCTCTTTTTCTTTGCTATTCAATCGCTTTGGAACCCAGACGTCCACGTGGACGAGTTGGTCGCCCCGACCATAGCTGTCGAGACGGCCAATGCCCTTGTCTCGCATGCGCAAGACCTGGCCAGGTTGGGTTCCGGGTTCGATCTTCAGCCGCGCTCGTCCGTTAAGAGTTGGCACTTCAACGTCGGCGCCAAGTGCTGCCTCGGGGTAGCTGATGAGGAGTTTGTAAACAATGTCGTCTCCATTTCGCGTGAAGTACTCGTGTGGCTGTTCCTCAACGACCACGATCAAGTCTCCGGCTTGCCCGCCTCGGCGGCCTGCATTCCCTTGCCCGCGGAGCGGGATGTAGTTTCCATCGGCGACGCCGGCAGGCACATTCACTTTGATCGTCGTTTCTCCCTGGACTCTTCCTTCACCCCTGCACGTAGGGCAATGCTCTTTGATAATCTTCCCTTCGCCCTCACACGTTGGGCACGTTGTGATACTCACAAACTGACCGAAGACGGATCGGGACACGTGGCGGGTTTCACCAGAGCCTTGACACGTTGGGCAGGTAGCACGTCCAGTTCCGGGTTTGGCACCAACGCCACCGCAGGTATCGCACTTCCGCGCTTTCTTGATCTTCAGCTTCTTCTCGACACCGTTTGCGATCTCTTCGAGCGTGAGCTTGAGTCGAATCTTCAGATCGGAGCCAGGTGTACCGACTGTGGGGCCGCGGGATCTTGTGCGCCCGCCCGTGAACACCTCATCGAAGATCCCTCCTCCAAATCCTCCCGCGAATATGTCGCTGAACGCGCTGAAGACGTCATTGATGTCTGTGAACCCGCGGTAGTCATAGCCGGGACGCATCCCTTCGTGCCCAAATCGGTCGTAGCGCTGACGTTTGTCCTCGTCACCGAGAACCTCATACGATTCGGCGGCTTCCTTGAACTTCTCCTCAGCTTCTTTGTTTCCGGGATTTCTATCGGGGTGGTACTGAAGGGCTAACTTGCGATATGCCTTTTTGATGTCATCCCTGGAAGCATTGCGAGGGACTCCCAGGATCTCGTAGTAGTCTCGTTTGCTCATTGATTCTCTTTTTCAGATTTCTCATCATTTCCCTTTGTCTCGTCCTTTTTCTCGCTTGTTTCACCCGACGTCGCGCCGTCTGTGCTCTCGGAGTTCCCCGCTACGATGACCTTGGCATGGCGGATGACTTTGTCGTAGAGCATGTATCCTTTCTCTATCTCTTCGATGACAGTGTGGTGTGCAACGTTCTCTTTGGGCATTTGCATCAACGCTTCATGGTAATCGACGTTGAACTCCTTCCCGAGCGCCTCGATGGGCTTCAACCCACGCGCCTCGAGGATTTTCATCAGCTTGGCGTGGATAAGTTCAACACCTTTGTAGAACGCACCAAACTCTCGCCGTGCTTTTCCAGCTGTCAGAGAGCGAGTCAGATCGTCGATCACAGGAAGAATCTCTGCGATGAGAGCCTCGTTTGCGTAGCTCGTCATGTTGAGATAGTCGTTCTCAGTTCGCTTCTTGAAGTTCTCGAAGTCAGCTGCCTTCCGGAGAAACTGGTCCTTGTACAACTCCACAGATTTCTCCAGTTCAGCGATCCTTGCCCTGAGACTCTCTATTTCTGATGGGGGCTCTGTTGGAGCAGGCAGCAGGGCTTCTTCCGGCACCTCTGCGGAGGGAAGCTCTTCGCTCTCCTTTTTTTCAAGCTCCTCATCTTTCGGGGCTATGTTCTCTGCCATTGGTCTGGTTCGACGTCCCTTCTCCTAGGACAACATTGCAGCAATTGCTTTGGCCATATAGTCAACGAGCGGAATCATCTTCGAATAACTCATTCTCTTCGGACCGAGGACTCCCACCGTCCCTACGACATCGCCAACCTTGTAGACGGATGTGATCACGCTGTAGTCCTTCAACTTCTCCTCTTGATTCTCTTTCCCGATTGTGACAGAGCTCTCTCCCTCGTCTCCTGTTCGGTTTCCGACTACTTGCGTCATCACTTCCTCGTCGTCGACGAGGCTAAGGAAGGCGCGAAACCTCTCGGGCTTTTGAAACTCCGGCTGGCGTGCAGCCTGTGGAGCCCCGCTGATGTGGAGATGACTCCAGTTCCAGATTTCATCGAAGAGACGGTCTTTGGAACTCAGGAGCAGCCGGATGATACCGGTTTCCTCGTCCTCCACATCTTTGACGCGAAATGCAAAAGTCTCTCTGATCTCTTGAAGAGTCAAGCCGCTAAGCCTCTCGTTGAGAATTCGGCTGACTTCATCGAGCGCCTCACGCTGGACCTCTGTGGCGACTTCCATCATGATCGTCTTCACAATTCCTGACATGACAGAGATAACAACGAGAATCTTTGTGCTTGAAACATTAATGAGTTCAACCCGCTCGAATTTCGCGCTGCTCAGCTGTGGGGTCGAGACTAAACTCAGCTGTTGGGCTATTCTGCCCAGGATTCGTGAGGCTTCCTTGAAGAGTTCCTCGGGTTCTGAAGCGTGCTCAAGCGTCTTCCCGATTGCCTTCCGTTCTGCCTCTGTCAGATCATCTAGTTCGAGAAGCTCATCGACGTAGAATCGATACCCTTTGTCCGTCGGCATCCTTCCCGCGGATGTGTGGGGCTGATTGACGTACCCGAGTTCTTCGAGGACGGCCAAGACGTTCCGAATAGTTGCTGGGCTAAGGCCGAGCATGTGTCGGCGTGTGATCGTGCGCGACCCAATCGGCGTGGCGGAGGCAATGTAGTCGCTGATTGTGTAGCGGAGAATGGTCTTTTGCCTATCTGTGAGCGCTTCGTCCATCAGAGGCGATCTTTGATAACGGAATGTGACTATTTTTGGTTAAAAATAACACATTTCATCTTGTTTGTCAAGGTATCTTTGTACACACCGAAAATAAGCCCAAGTGCGAAGCAATTGACTCTCTCTGCTTTTCTTTCTATATTCAACCGTAATTTTGTCCGATCAGAGCTTTGTGCGTCCGGCCACGGTTGATTTCCGAACTCTGGGTGTGCACGGGGGCTGTAGCTCAATGGGAGAGCGTTCGGTTCGCATCCGAAAGGTTGGGGGTTCAAGTCCCCTCAGCTCCACAATGGTTACAAGTCGGGAAGCATTTGTGGGTTTGTATATAGACGACTTTTTCGTCGCAAGAGTTTTTTGCATTCCGCGAACGACACAAAGAGGTCAAGTCCTGTGCAACGGAGCGTTGCTCAACCCCGCCAGGTCCGGAAGGAAGCAACGGTCGGCTAATCGTTTCGTGTGACACAGTCGGCCTCGCTCTGCGGGGCCCCGCTTGACCTCTTTGTCACGTCTCACCCCACACCTGCTTTCGATTTTGCCATCAGCTTGGTGCTATATTGACACTCAGCGAATTACGTTCTCTGAGCGCTAAAATACCCAAGAGTTGTCTACAGGCTGATTCCTGTTACTTTAGTGGAAGGACGTTGACGTGAAAAGAGAAATGGTCATGAACGCGACTGCCAATCAGGTTCGCATTGCGATCACTGAGGATGGCAAGCTGGCGGAGCTTTTTGTCGAGGCACCTGAGAAGGAAAGACTTGTCGGGGACATTTACTTGGGAAAAGTTGCCCGGGTCATGCCAGGTATCAAGGCTGCTTTCATCGATATTGGGCTGCGGCAGGATGCTTTTCTCCACTTTTCGGACATCGGGAGTACGCTTGACGAGTACTCTGAATTGCTCGGTGAGGAGTCGGACGACGATGCGGAGGAGGAAGGGGAGGAGGAGCTTGTCTCAGTGGGTGTTCCCCCCTCGGCAGGAGGCACTGCGCCGGAGCAGGGGACATCGACTCAAGGTGCGCGCGAGCGACATGGACGAGACCATCATGGTCGCGGTCGTGACCGCCTTGAGCATCCGGAGAAACATCTCCAGTCTGGACAGGACATTATCGTTCAAGTCACGAAGGAACCGGTTGGAAAGAAGGGCGTCCGGGTAACGTCCGAGGTCTCGCTGCCCGGTCGCTTCCTGGTTCTTCTGCCGTTCGATGGGAAGGTCGGGGTCTCGAAGCGAATCGGGAATTTCAGGGAGAAGCGTCGCCTTCGGAAGCTCGTGCGTTCGATCCTTCCAGATGGCTTCGGTGCCATCATCCGGACGGTTGCGGATGGCAAAGACGAACAGACCTTGAAGACCGACCTTGATCAACTCATCAGCACCTGGAGAGAGGTCGAAAAAACGGTGAAGGCAGAGAAGGCTCCGGCTCTGATCTACAAAGACATGACGACGACATCCAGCGTGATCCGCGATCTATTCTCAAACGATGTCGAGCGGGTCACAGTCGACTCCAAGAAACTCTATCGTGAGGTCCGTGCGTACGTCAACTTGACTTCGCCATCGCTTGTCGAAAAGATCGAGATGTACAAGGGGAAGGATCCGATCTTCGATGTCTCAGGGATTGAGAAGGAAATCGCTACCGCGATGAGTCGAAAGGTCTGGCTCAAAAGCGGCGGGTACATCATCATTGAGCAGACGGAAGCGATGGTTGTGGTCGATGTCAACAGTGGGCGCTACGCAGCAAAGAGAGAACAAGAGCTCAATTCTCTGCAGACAAATCTCGAAGCCTCACGAGAGATCGTCCGGCAGATTCGTCTCCGTGATATCGGTGGGCTCATTGTCATCGATTTCATCGACCTCGAGGATGAGAAGAACAAGAAGAAAGTGTATGACGAGCTACGGAAGGAATTCCGGAAGGATCGGGCGAAAGTAACCGTACTGCCAATGACCGAATTCGGTCTCGTCCAAATTACCCGTCAGCGCATTCGGCAGAGCGTTCTTCACAGCTTCACGGAGCCTTGTCCCACGTGTGCGGGGACTGGACTCGTCCAGTCCAAGTCTACGATCGTCAGCCAGGTCGAACGCTGGATCAGGCGCTTCAAATCGGAAACGAGGGAGTTTCGACTTGTCCTCAAAGTCCATCCGACGATTGCTGCACACTTGTTGGAGGGAAAGCTGAGCCGATTGCGCAGAATGATGGTGAAGTATTTTGTCCTTATCAAACTTGAGGAGGACTCGTCGCTTGCAGTCGATGAGTTCAAGTTCATCTCGCGGAAACAAAACAAGGATGTGACGAACGAATACAATTCTTAATGGCTAGGAGAATGTCCATGAAGCTGTTTGTCGATACCGCCAACGTTGGTGAAATCAGGGAGGCCGCCAGCCTGGGCATCCTCGACGGAGTGACGACGAACCCGAGTTTGGTAGCAAAAGAGAAGCGGGAGTTCAAAGAACTCATCAAGGAGATTTGTTCCATCGTCGATGGTCCGGTGAGTACCGAGGTCGTCGCGACCGACTATCAGGGGATGTTGTCTGAAGCACGAGATCTTGTGAAAATCCACGACAACATCGTGGTGAAGATCCCTCTGATCAAAGAAGGTCTCAAGGCTGTCAAGTCCCTGAAGGCTGAAGGGATAAGAGCCAATGTAACCCTCTGCTTTTCGGCAACGCAGGCACTTCTCGCGGCGAAAGCAGGAGCATATTTCATCAGCCCATTCATCGGGCGACTCGACGATATCAGTCAATCCGGGATGGATCTGATTCGCGACATTGTTACCATCTACCGGAATTACGATATGAAGACGGAAGTGCTGGTCGCGAGTATTCGCCACCCCCTCCATGTACTGGAGGCAGCGAAAATCGGCGCGGACATCGCCTCGATGCCTTTCAAAGTGTTTGAGCAGCTCGTGAAGCATCCACTCACCGACATCGGTCTCAAACGGTTTCTTGAGGACTGGAAAAAGGCGGGTAATTGAACCCCCAATCAAAGCGCACTCCCTTCTATGATATTCATCGGCAGCTTGGGGCCAAGATTGTCGAGTTCGCCGGCTTTGAGATGCCCATTCAGTATCGCGGCATTATTGATGAACACCGCACCGTGCGAAACGCCGTAGGAGTTTTTGATGTCTCTCACATGGGTGAGTTTGAAGTGTGGGGAAGGGACGCTCGAGTATTTGTCCAGCACACCACGGTGAACGACATCGGCAAGCTCTCGGAAGGCCGAGCCCAGTACAGCGCGATGTGTTATGACAATGGTGGCATCGTCGACGACGTGCTTGTCTACCACCTTGGCGACCATTATCTGCTCGTGGTGAACGCAGCAAATATCCTGAAGGACTTCTCCTGGCTTCAACAGCACCTGTCCGGAGACGTCGACTTGCAGAATGTGAGCGATAAGATTGCACTTCTCGCTGTGCAAGGTCCGAAGTCGCTTACAACGCTGAAAAAACTCACGTCCATTGATCTATCGAAAATTCCATATTATCACTTTCAGAAGGGCCGACTTGCTGATGTGGACATGGTTATCTCTCGGACAGGCTACACGGGTGAACTTGGATTCGAGCTCTTCATGAATGCCAAGGCATCCGACTGCGAGAAAGTCTGGAACGAGATCATGGACGCGGGCAGAGAATTCGGAATTCAGCCAGTGGGTCTCGGTGCCAGAGACACTCTTCGGCTGGACATGGGATACTGCCTCTATGGAAACGACATTGATCAGACAACGAATCCTCTTGAGGCTGGGCTTGGATGGATCACGAAGCTGGACAAGGGCGATTTCATCGGTAGAGCTGCCTTGGTTCAGGCCAAGAGTGCGGGGTTGAAACGCAAGCTCGTCGGGTTCACCGTCGAGGAAAAAGCATTCCCTCGGCACGGATATGATATTCGTTTGAATGGCAGCAAGATCGGACGCGTGACGAGTGGGACATTCTCCCCGTCTCTTGAAAAGGGAATTGGAATGGGATATGTTGATATTCAATACTCGGCCGTAGGGTCGACCATAAACGTGGTGGTACGATCAAAGGACGTGCAAGCCTCTATTGAGAAGCTTCCTTTCATTCAACGCTAGCGCATTATTGAAAGATCGAGACGAAAATGAGAATTGATGTTTTCCTGACGCCCGGCCAAATCGACGAGCTCCAACTCCGGGACAAGAACGTATTGGTGATAGACGTACTGCGGGCTGGAACAACCATTGCCAGAGCCCTCTCGAACGGCGCAAAAGAGATTATTCCGGTTGAGTCGGTGGAAACGGCAGTGAAGATCTCTGCAAGTCTGTTTGGAGAAGTCGTTCTTCTGGGTGGTGAGCGGGGAGGCAAGATCATTGAAGGTTTTCACCTCGGCAACTCTCCGAGTGAATACGTTGAAGACGTGGTGAAGGGGAAGTCCATCGTGTTCACGACGACGAACGGTGCTGTGGCGATGTCAAAGGGGCGCCACGCGAAACAGATGGCCATCGCCTCATTCGTGAACATTGCACGAATCGTTGATTTCACAAAGGATTTGAAAGAAGACATCATCATCGTCTGTGCAGGTAATCAGTTGGTGGTGGGCGGATTCTCGCTTGAGGATACGGTGTGTGCAGGGATGATCATCCACAAAGTGAGACAAGGAAGCACAAGAGGAACAGAGCTGAGTGACTCTGCCTCGGGAGCGCTCATCCTCTACAAAAGTTTTGCACGTAATATCCCCAAGATGTTGGAGGACTCCGAGCACGGCAAGCGTCTCATCGAGATTGGTTTCAAAGACGATTTGAAAACGTGTTCTTCAGTGGATTCAATTCCGGTTCTTCCGCTTCTCAGCGGCAACGTCATTCGTCTTGCACAGGATTTCAAAACTACTGAATAGGCTCGTCTCCTCGGGCATTAGTCATGGCTGAAAAGGAACGGAATTCATCAGGAGTTGCCCAGTCCCGAAACCGTTCGGCAAAGAAGAAGCCAAATGGAGGACGCAAGCGCCAAATCATTGGCCTCCTCGGAATGGTTCTCGGAGTTCTCATTCTCCTGAGTCTGGTCTCTTACACTTCAAGCGACCAGGCAAATGGAGATGTCCGTTTTGTCGACCTCTGGAAGGTCTTTAGCAATGATCCTGTGATCAGAGCGAAAGCAGAAGGCACACGAAACTGGCTCGGGCTTTTGGGCGCGATCCTTTCGAATCTCCTCATCAATACAACAATTGGCTACGCGGTAATCATCTTTCCAATTCTCCTCTTTGCGTGGGGTTGGACATTGCTGAGGGAAGGCAACTACGGCAAGCTTGCGCTCTTCTCAAACTACGTCCTCATTCTGGCACTTCTTCTCTGTTCGCTGTTCGGAGTGGTCCGTTTGCTGAGTCTTCCCCCCTTAATGACAATGGAATGGAGTGGCGTCGTTGGCGACTTCATCGCAACGGTGCTTGCGCGCCTCATCGGGATTGTTGGGGCGTCCATCGCATTGTGTGTGACGCTGTTTATCGTTGTCGTCCTTGCCATCGACCTTGACCTTAAGACATCGATTGACCGCTTGAAGGGCCTCCTCCAAAAGGGTGAGGGCAGATTCTCAGTACGCCGGAAGGAGCATGAGGAAATTGAAATAGCTATGCCGGAAGAAGAAGAGCACACGACAGCGCCCATCTTCGTTTCGCGTGAAGAGGAGAAACCGGAAGAGCCAGAGGTGGATGAGCCGATGACCCGATCCGAGGAGACCGAGATTGAGCTTCCATCAAAACGAGAGGGATCTCTTTCTGGTCGGGTTCAAGAAGATGTTAGCGTGCGGCGCGGCAGGGACGTTGACGAGGAAATTGACTATGTTTTGCCCACGATCGATCTCCTAAACCCGCCTTATCAGCAAGAGACCCTCGATGAAGACGAGCTCAAGGGAAACGCAGAACTCCTCCGCGCCAAGCTGGCGAACTTCGGTGTTGAGATTGAGAGCGTGAGCGTCACGCCGGGCCCAGTCGTAACGTTGTATGAGCTTGTGCCTGCGTCAGGGGTGAAGATCAGCAGGATCGTGAGCCTCGCCGACGACCTCGCACTTGCCCTTGCAGCGAAAGGCATTCGTATCATGGCGCCGATTCCGGGGAAGAGCGCGGTCGGTGTGGAAATACCAAACCGGAACCCGATCATTGTCCAGATTCGGAGCGTTATTAATTCCACAAAGTTCCGAGAGACCAAGGCGACGCTCCCAATCGCCGTCGGGAAGACGATATCCGGTGAAGTCTATACCGATGACCTTGCGAAGATGCCGCATCTCCTCATGGCTGGCGCGACTGGATCAGGGAAGAGCATCGGCATCAACACTATCATCGCGAGCTTGTTGTACCGGCTTCATCCCTCGGACGTAAAGTTCGTCATCATTGATCCGAAGAAAATCGAGCTTTCAGTCTTTGCAAAGCTAAAGAACCACTATCTTGCGGTTTGCCCTGACATCCACGAGCTGATTGTAACCACTCCAGAGAATTCAGTCCTTGCATTAAAGAGCGTTGAATACGAGATGGAACAGCGGTACGATCGGCTTGCTGCGGCGGGTGTCAGGAACGTCGCAGATTACAATGAGAGAGTCCGCGAAGGCAGAATGAAGGACTCCCAGGGAACAAAACACAAGAAGATTCCTTACCTGATTGTCGTGATTGATGAGCTTGCGGACCTTATGCTCACGGCCTCGCGAGAGGTTGAAGAGCCAATCGCACGCCTTGCCCAGCTAGCAAGGGCTGTTGGCATTCACCTCGTCGTCGCCACGCAGCGTCCATCGGTCGATGTCATCACTGGAGTTATTAAGGCGAACTTCTCCGCCCGTATTGCCTATCAGGTCGCTTCGAAAATAGATTCGCGCACAATCCTCGATATGAACGGTGCCGATCAGCTTCTCGGGAACGGCGATATGCTCTATATGCCTGCAGGAAGCCCAAAGCCCGTCAGGATCCAGAATGCGTTTATCTCTACGGAAGAGGTGGAGCGGGTTACGGACTACATCGCAAATCAGCCTGGGTACAGTCATCCCTTTCAGTTGCCGTCGGTTCGAGAGAAGGAGCGCGGTGCCGCGGCCATTCCGGGCGAGCGCGACGATCTATTCCTAGAAGCCGCACGACTTGTCGTCCGGCATCAGCAAGGATCCGTGTCGCTTCTCCAGCGACGCTTGGCAATAGGGTATTCACGCGCGGGAAAGCTCATCGACCAACTTGAAGGGCTGGGAATTGTCGGTCCATATGATGGGAGCAAAGCCAGAGAAGTCCTTGTTGAGACAGAGGAGGAGCTGGAGAATCTTTTGGGGCAAGAGAGATGAGCAAATCAAAGGTCTTTAGGAGCGAGATCGTTATTCTGGTGAGCATCGTGCTCGTTGTGGCTCTGTTTCCGGTGAGCCTCCCCGCAGAGGATTCAGCGAAGGACATCATCGAGAAGGTTCAGAAGAAGTACGCCGAAATTAATGATGCGATTCTTCACTTCTCCCAGAAAGCCAAGTTTAGCCTCTCGAAGGCTGAGTACGCATCCAGCGGTGTACTCTACATGAGAAAGACGAATCATTACCGGATTGTTACAGATGACCGCACGTTCGTTACCGATGGAAAGACTGTCTGGTCGTACTCCCCGGCAAACAAGCAGGTTCTTGTCGACACGTACAAGGAGGAGCCGCGGACTTTTTCTCCTGAGAAATTTCTCTTGAGTGTCCCAAAGGATTTTTATTCCGCTATTCTTGCACGAGAGAAATTCCAGGGCAAGGATGTCGTCGTGGTGAAGCTCACCCCGAAAAACGACGACGCATCGATGAAGTCTCTCAAACTATGGGTCGACGACGGAGAGTGGTTGCTGTGGAAGGCCGAAGTCGTTGATATGAATGATAACCTCACAGAATACACGGTCTCGGACATTCGTCTGAACCCGACTCTGGCTGATTCGACATTCACGTTTGTTGCACCTCCGGGTGTCGAAGTCGTTGATCTCCGCTAACCTGTTCGTGTCCAGCGAGATTACCCCCTGAATGAGCATTCGCCTAAAATCCATTCTCCGCGTCGGTCTAAGCATACTTTTCGCACTCGTCTTTTTGTACCTTGCATTCAAGGGATCCGACTTCGAAAAGCTGAAGTCCTCTCTTGGAAGTGCGAACTACTTCCTGGTGTTGCTCCTCATCCCCTGTCTGTTCGTTAGTAACATTTTTCGTGCGTTGAGGTGGAGGTATCTCCTCAACCCGATCAAGAAGAACATTTCATTCAGGAATTTGTTCTCTTCATTGATGATCGGTTACATGGTGAACAACGCCCTCCCTCGCGTCGGCGAAATCGTGAGGCCGTACAATCTGGGCAGGCTTGAGAACATCTCCAAGAGTGCAGTGCTCGGAACCGTTCTCGTCGAGCGCATCCTTGACCTTTTTTCGTTTCTCCTCTGTCTTGCAGTCATTTTCTATTTCTATCAAGATGCACTGGTGCAGGCGTTTCCATGGCTGACCGGAGCGAGCATCATCCTGTCAGTTATGACGGTTGGAGCGTTTGGGGTGTTCACTTTCCTTCTCGGCCGAAGGGAGCTCGCCTTCCGGTGGGTTCGGAAAGTTGCGAGGCTCTTCCCGTCCGCACTGGGGCGCAAGGCGGAAAACCTTCTCCACTCATTTCTCGACGGCTTTCTCATTATCAAAGAGCCAAGACAGTACCTGATGATCGGTGTTCAGACTGTCGTCATATGGCTCTGGTATGCGCTTATGATGTACGTCCCTTTCTTCGCGTTTCGGATGGTAGAGAACTATTCGCTCAATTTTGGATCAGCCATCGTCATCATGGTCATCTCGGCAATCGGTTTCATCATCCCGGTGCCGGGAGCCACAGGAACGTACCATTGGGTTACGAGGGAGTGCCTGGTTCGCCTCTTCGGGGTCGATGTGGAAGTTGCTTTGAGTTACGCAACTGTCACACACCTTCTGGGATTCGTAGCGGTGACTGTCGTTGGTCTGCTGTATTTTCTGCGTGATCACTTAAGATTCTCGGAAGCAATTCGGGCAAGGGATGAGACTGAGGTCGAGGAGTTGGTGCCCGAGACAACTCACGACACCATCAAAAACCTTTAGGAAAGTCTTCATGAACATCGGAGTCATTGGAACTGGATATGTCGGTCTCGTCGTCGGGACCTGCTTTGCAGAAAGCGGCAATGACGTCATCTGTGTTGATGTTATCCGCGAGAAAGTTCAGAACTTGAAGAAGGGGATCGTCCCCATCTATGAGCCCGGGCTTAACGAGCTTGTGAAACGCAATCTCAAAGAAAAACGGCTTCATTTCACCACCGAGTTGAATGAAGCCATCGACAAGTCGAGGATTATTTTCCTGGCACTCCCGACTCCGCCCGGCGAGGATGGCGGGGCGGATCTGAGCTTCGTCCTGGATGTGACCAGGAAGATAGCAAAACGGATGAGAGAGGCCAAGATCATCGTCACAAAGAGCACCGTCCCAGTGGGCACATGTGATCGATTGCGGGCCATCATGCGGGAAGCAACAGACGTCGAATTCGACGTAGCCACTAACCCCGAGTTTCTTAAGCAGGGTGCTGCTGTCAACGATTTCCTTTACCCTGACCGGGTGATCGTCGGCGCTCGGGGCAAAGAGACTGCGAAAGCACTTCATGATTTGTACGCGCCTTTCATGCGCAGAGCCGATTGCTTCATCCTGATGGACGAACGAAGCGCTGAGCTGTCAAAATATGCGGCGAATTCTCTGCTGGCGACGAAGATCTCGTTCATGAATGAGATTGCAAATCTTTGTGAGCGGGTTGGTGCGGATGTTGACATGGTTCGGCGAGGACTTGGCACAGACCCGCGCATCGGGCCTCAGTTTCTGTTCCCAGGTGTTGGGTACGGCGGATCTTGTTTTCCAAAAGACGTGAAGGCACTGATAAGAACATCGGATGAGAATGGCTATGAAATGCGGATCTTGAAAGCAGTCGACAGCGTGAACGACCAGCAACGAATGATTCTTGTCGATAAGCTCAAGACCCATTTCAAAGGGAAGATAAAGAATCTGCATGTCGCAATTTGGGGACTCGCGTTCAAGCCTCGGACCGACGATTTGCGCGAAGCGCCTTCGCTTGTCATCATCTCACGTCTCCTCGAGGCTGGAGCAAAGGTGTGCGCGCACGACCCCGTCGCAAATCGACGTGCCAAAGGAATTCTCGGCAACAAGGTCCAGTTCTTTGAAAACAATTATGATGTCCTCAAGGGAGCAGACGCCCTCTTTGTCGTTACGGAATGGAACGAGTTTCGTCAACCGGACTTTGACAGGATGAAGCGGCTGATGAAACATCCCGTTGTGTTTGACGGGAGGAACATCTTTGATTCAAAGGAAATGCGTGCTCGCGGATTCACATACTACGGGATTGGAAAGTGATCTTATCAATGCACACTCTCAGATTCATCCAGGTATGACTTACGGCCGACCTGTGCTTCTCTTTGTTCTTTTGCCTTTCGTTCTTTTTCCTTTTGAAGGAGGGCTATTTGCTCAGGAAGAAGGCCCGAGGAGTTCTGCTGCGTTTTCAGCCGGCATGGGTGTGAGCTACATCAATGCACCGAACGTTGTCGACTACTTGAACAAGTACGCAAGTCAAGCGGATAGGGTCGCCGATTTCACGCCAGCGGTCGAGTTCTTCGTCGCTCCGGAGTTGTCACTGAGCTCCACTCTCGTCCTACGCGTGGAGTACGCGTATCTCTTGAAATCCTATTCACTCAGCGGCCTTGGGGGCGTCTACTCCTTCGAGTATTCCGTTCACATGCCGACGGCGGTCTTGGATTACCTCCTTAGAGGCGACGGATTCTATGTGAAGGTTGGTGGTGGGATGGGATATCATTTTGGAAAGTTCAGTTATCTGTTCCCCAATTCGAATAGTGAGGCTCGGTTTGCAGGCAATGGGATTGGCCTCAAGTTAGAGCTCATTGGGAACACGGCGTTTGGTGAGTCGCTTTACGGACTCATCGGCGGTGATCTCCGTCTCGACTACATCGGAGCTTTAAAGGATAACAGCGGGAACGGTCCGTCTCAAGCGACCGGCAACGTGAAGCTGCGCTTTGCCAGTGCAGGAATCAAATTCGGATTAGTCTACTATTTCTAACTTTCTGATCTATGACTCTTGTTGAAGCAATTGTTCTCGGAGTGGTCCAGGGACTCACTGAGTTCCTCCCGATTAGCAGCACAGCTCATCTCCGTCTCGTGCCCACGCTTCTCGGGTGGGGAGACCCTGGAGCAGCCTCCTCCGCCATTATCCAACTCGGAACGATGCTCGCCGTCGTGGCGTTCTTTCGGCGTGACATTGCCAATCTCTTCAAGGCGTTCATCCGTGGGATCTCTCAAGGCAGACCTTTCGAGGAATTCAACTCTCGCATGGCCTGGTATATCGCCTTCGGGACGATCCCTGTTGGTGTTCTTGGCCTGCTCTTCAAGAACTTCATAGAGACTTCTGCGCGGTCGCTGTATCTGATTTCAGCCAGTCTCGTTCTCCTTGGTTTGATCCTCGCGGTGGCAGAGCGGATCTCGGCGTTTCGACGTGACGTGAGTTCGATAACTCTTCGAGACTGTGTCATCGTCGGATTCGCCCAGGCTCTTGCTTTGATTCCCGGATCGTCCCGTTCTGGAACGACGATAACCGCGGGTCTTTTCCTCGGCTTCACCCGTGAGGCCGCAGCGAGGTTTTCATTCCTCTTGAGCATCCCCGCAGTGGTTGCTAGCGGATTGTTCGAGTTGTATGAAGTGCGGCACGGCATCAGTGGTGCCCTTGCCCTTGATCTTTCCGTTGCAACGATCGTTTCCGCGGTCACCGGCTATGCAGCGATTGCGTTTCTGTTGAAATACCTCCGCACGCACACGACGTATGCGTTCATCTGGTACAGGATTCTTCTCGGAGGGATAATTCTGTTCCTTTTGTTCCTGAAGCTTATTCCACCATTGTCATAACATGATCGAATGTCGATCAAAAGGGAGCATAACCTATGGTCACGACGCTTGCATTCATTCTCACTGTTGCTTCCTTGCTGACTTTGCCCGATAAAGGGAAAGCCCCCAAGGAAGTCGCCGTTATCGAAACGGATTTTGGCAAGATCGTCTTTGAGTTCTTGCCGGATGTTGCTCCGAAACATGCAGCGAATTTCAAAAAGCTGGCAACCTCGGGATTCTACAACGGGACGGCGTTCCATCGAGTTATTCCCGGGTTCATGATTCAGGGAGGTGACCCGAACTCGAAGGGCATCGACCGGTCGACGTATGGAATGGGTCAGCCTGGGCAACCGACGGTTCCAGCAGAGTTCAGCAAGACAAGCCACAAGCGAGGCATCGTTTCCGCTGCGCGTCGGGGAGACGACATCAACAGTGCGACGAGTCAATTCTTTATATGCGTTGCCGACGTTCCTCACCTTGATGGCCAGTACAGCGTCTTCGGAAGAGTCATTGAGGGAATGGATGTGGTGGACAAGATTGTGAACGTGCCACGAGACGAGAGAGATAATCCTCTCAAAAAGGTGGCAATGAAGAAAGTCTACATCAAGAAATTGACGAAATGACTGCGCACCGTTGAATGACCAGGCAAGATTTCTATAGTGCCCTCCGTCAAAAGAAATTTGCGCCCGTGTACTTCTTCTACGGCGAGGAGGATTTCCTCATCGACGAGGCGGTGGACTCTCTCATTGCTGAAGTGTTACCGCAGGAGAGCCGGAGTTTCAATCTCGATGTTCTCTACGGCAATGAGGTGGATGCCCGCGATGTCGTTGCGCAAGCGAACTCTTTCCCGATGATGGCAGACCATCGAGTCGTGATCCTGCGGGAGTACGAGCGACTCGACGAGGATGAACTGGTTCGCTCGTATGTCGAGAATCCTTGTCCGACAACGGTTCTCGTACTGGTGGCCAAGAAATCTGATGCCGCGATTCGTGGGAACGCGGCGACTGTTGAGTTTCGTCGGCTCTACGATTCTGATCTTCCAGCTTGGATCACCGAGCGGAGTTCTCTCTATGGAAAGCGAATCAGCAGGGATGCCTCTGAGCTTCTGATAATGTATGTGGGTGGATCACTTCGCGCCCTCGACAGCGAGGTCGAAAAGATCACTGTCTACGTCGGAGAGAAGAAGGCGATCAACAGTGAGGATGTGGCTGCAGTGGTGGGTGTCTCAAAAAGCTATAACGTTTTTGAGCTCACGAAAGCTGTTGGTGACCGCAACCTCAAGCGATCACTTGAAATCCTCGAGCGGATGATGGAAGTCGGTGAGTATCCGCCGTTGATGGTGGCTGCACTGACGAAACACTTCATGACACTGCTGAAGCTTGCTGAGGGTCGGAGGAGGAGAATGTCCGAGGGCGAAATTGCAGCATCCATCAAGTCACCACCTCGGAGGATTGGGGAGTACATGAGTCAGCTGCGGCAATACTCCTCCGCTGACCTTGAGAAGAGCTTTGCCCCTCTCGCCAGAGCGGACGAAAAACTGAAATTCACGAGTGAGGACCCTCGCTCGGTGATGACTGTGTTGCTCCACGAGCTGATTCACTGATTCGAACAGGGAATTCCGCCTCGAGGTGAAGTGGATTTCTTCCGCTTCACCTTTTTGTTTTTGGGATAGAATTGGTCATCCGAAAGCTTGCGACTAAGTAGGTGGGCCTCGGCAAGGGAGTTATACCCGTTGCATTCGTCATAGCCAGATTGTAAATTAATCGATGATTTGCTGGCTGAGTGATTCAATACTATCATGACGGAAAAAAAATCGAATAGAACCAATTCAGCTTCCGATCTGAACGGGCGGAGCATTATCATCCGCGGTGCGCGGGTCCATAACCTGAAGAACATCAATCTCGATCTGCCGAGGAACAAGCTCATCGTCTTCACGGGTGTCAGTGGGTCTGGGAAGTCGAGCCTCGCCTTCGACACCATCTATGCCGAAGGTCAGCGTCGGTACGTCGAGAGCCTTTCAGCGTACGCCAGACAATTCCTGGAGCGTATGGACCGACCCGATGTCGACCTCATACAGGGAATCAGTCCCGCGATGGCGATCGAGCAGAAAACGAACGTCCGAAACCCCCGCTCGACGGTGGGGACGACGACGGAAATCTATGACTACCTCCGCCTTCTTTTTGCCCGAATTGGCGAGACTCGATGTATGAACTGCGGCAATCTGGTGAGGAGAGATTCTGTTCGTACGGTTCTCCAGCGCGTGAAAGAGGTGGCTGCTGCAACACCTTCGAAAGAATTGAAACTCTACGTTCTCTTTCCTCTCCACGACCATCCGAACCGCACTGTTGCCCAAGAGTTAGAGAATCTCAAGAAGCGAGGCTTCTTCCGTTTGGTCGTGGGCGACGAGCTTATTGACCTTACCAGTTCGAAGTATCAGGGCAAGACTAAGAAGGGCGTCCATGTCCTCGTTGACCGCATCATCGTTAGGGGAGAAGAGGCTGAGAAACGCCTCGCCGACTCAGTCGAGATGGCATTCAACGAAGGTGAGGGATACGTGGTTCTGAAGGTGCTCGAGACCGGGGAGGAGCTGAAGTTCAACAACAAGTTCGAGTGTTCTCAGTGCGGCTTCAAGTACGAAGAGCCGGAGCCCCGGCTGTTCTCCTTCAATAACCCGTACGGTGCTTGTCCGAAGTGTCAAGGGTTTGGGCGGTCTGTCGGGATCGACCTAGATCTTGTCGTGCCAAACAGAGAGAAGACAATTCGGGAAGGAGCAATCCAGCCATGGAACTTCCCGAGATGGCGAGAGAATTTGCACGACCTCATGAGGGTTGCAGGCGAGGCTGGCGTTCGGGTCGACGTCCCATTTCGTGTGCTGACAGATGACGAGCTTAAGGTGCTCATGGATGGGTACGAGGGCTTCGATGGTCTGATCGAATTCTTTAAGTACATCGAGCGGAAATCATACAAGATCCACTACCGCGTATTCCTGAGTCGGTACAGGGGCTACACGACATGTGATGCCTGCAATGGCGGAAGACTCCGACCTGAGGCCCTCAGTGTCTTCGTCGGAGGGAAGAACATCCGCGATGTTGTTCAGATGAGCATCGCAGATGCCGATGGATTTTTCAAGCGACTTCAATTGACCGCATTTCAGCAGGAGGTCGCGAAGAGAATCCTGGATGAGCTTCAAAAGCGCCTGAAGTATCTCGTCGAAGTCGGTATTGGGTATCTGACGCTCGATCGGCTTTCAAGCACGTTGTCTGGAGGAGAGGCACAGAGGATCAACCTTGCGACATCGCTGGGTTCATCTCTCGTCGGTTCGGTCTACATCCTCGATGAGCCCAGCATCGGACTCCATCCTCGCGACAACTCAAAGCTAATCAACATCCTGAGGTCGCTCCGGGATGTAGGCAACACGGTGATTGTCGTCGAGCATGACGCAGATATGATGAAGGCTAGCGACCTCATTGTTGATCTCGGCCCCCGTGCTGGCGAACACGGCGGCGAAATCATCATCAAGGGCGATCTATCGGAAGTGTTGAAGGACGAGGATTCTCTGACGGGCAAGTACTTGAGCGGCGCCCTGTCGATTCCTATTCCGGTGAGCCGCCGAAGGGGAAACGGAAATGCTATTGTTATCCGCGGCGCTGCCGAGCATAACCTGAAACGAATTGACGTGAGGATACCGCTCAATGTCTTTGTCTGTGTGACCGGGGTGAGCGGATCCGGTAAGAGCACACTCATCCATGAGATTTTCTATGGTGCATTGAAAAAGCAAAAGGGTGGATATGATGGGAAGGTGGGAAAATTCGCCAAGCTCGAAGGCGCGGAATATGTCGACGCTGTCGAGCTTGTGGATCAGTCACCCATCGGGCGAACCCCGCGGTCGAATCCAATCACCTATATCAAGGCGTTCGACCTCATCAGAGATTTGTTTGCAAGCACCCAGCAGTCGAAAATCCGCGGCTTCAAGCCAGGCCACTTTTCATTCAACGTCCCCGGAGGACGATGTGAAACGTGTGAGGGCGACGGTTTTCAGAAAGTCGAAATGCAATTCCTTGCCGATCTCTACATCAAATGTGATGTCTGCAAAGGAAAACGCTACAAGAGCGAGGTGCTCGACATACATTACAGGGGAAAGAACATCGATGAGGTTTTGAATCTAACCGTGACCGAGGCGATTGCGTTCTTCCAGGGGGACCCACGGGCGAGGCGCACTGCAACCCGACTGAAAGTACTGGATGAAGTTGGGCTGGGTTATCTCAGGCTCGGACAATCTGCAACCACGCTGTCGGGTGGAGAAGCGCAGCGCGTGAAGCTGGCCGCCCACCTCGCCGCTCAGGAGAAAGAGGGGCATACGCTCTTCATCTTCGACGAGCCGACGACGGGACTGCACTTCGATGACATTGCCAAACTCCTCCGATGCTTCGACGCTCTCATCGAGGCGGGGAATACCATCGTCACGATTGAGCACAACATGGATGTCATCAAGTGTGCTGATTACCTCATTGATCTGGGACCGGAAGGAGGAGAAGAGGGAGGTTATGTGGTGGCATCCGGCACGCCCGATCAGGTAGCGAAGTCTTCGAAGTCCCACACAGGCAGGTTCCTGCGAGCATACTTGAGGAACTCAGGGTCGACTTGATCGATCATCAGAAAGGAGGCCGCAATGCTGAGGGGTATCACTTTGGTGTTCTCATTCATTTGCATGTCGTTCCTTCATTCCATTGATATGTCTGCGCAGGATATGAATGGAGTAAGGGAGAATTCACCTGGCATTTCTTCAGGCTCTCTGTCGAACGCGGCGGAAGGGATCTCGCGCACGAGAGGTCACGTTGGAATCGGTGTCGTCCTTGGTGAGCCCACGGGGATCACTGGGAAGTACTGGCTCAGTAGCCGCACGGCAATCGACGGGGCCTTTGGCTATTCTTTTGGAGATCGATTCCGAATCAGTGTGGATTATCTTGTGCAGGCCACCGCTGCCGACAGTCCAGATTTTCTCTTCTATTATGGCCTGGGTGGAGCTATGGCAGGCGACCGGGGTTACATCGCGAAGTCACGGAGAAGCGATTTTGCACTCGGCGCTCGGGGAGTCATCGGCGTGAGTTATCTATTCAAACGTGCGCCGCTCGATGCGTTCCTGGAGATTGCGCCGATAATCTTCATCGCACCCCCGCTTGGTTTGAGTATGGACTTCTGCTTTGGCACCAGGGTGTATCCATGAGTCAACTCGACGCTCCAAGAATGAAAAAAGCACCGTCGGCAAAACCACAAGACGGTGCTTTTTCGTCGCTGAAAAGTTTTGATCCTCAGTACACCGTCCCGATATTGACTGTAATGAAAAACCCGCCGAACTGTTTCAAGTAAACTCCCTCGAGGCTCTCGATCTGATTCTTCACCGGGACAAAGTAGTACCGGAAACTTACGCCGATAAGATTGCTGGGTTCGAGTCCGAAGAATGCACCAAATCCGACGTACCCGCCTACTGTGTAATGCGCCTGTCCATGACCAAGGCTGTTGAAGAACTCCCGATCGTACGGCGCTGAGTAGACCAGGGTCGGCCCCAAGGCTGCAGTGACGTAGGGCCGGAAGTTGTCCGCGATGTCTTCCCTGAAGAGCCGGTTCTGCACTCCGAAAATGAGTGGAAGGAGAAGGAATCGATTGACCTTCCCCGGGACGAAGGTCTCACCCGTGAAGTAATCATACTGCTCTACCTCTCGATCATCTTTTACTTCTGAGATAGAAAACGTGCCAAACCCGGATAGATCATCCGTGTATTGACGGCGATAAAAGGCACCAAGGCCGAACCCGCTGTTTGATACAAGGAGATCGAGCCCGAGCGCATTTCGCCTTTCCCCCTGCGAAGGGATGGTGTCGATCACCATCTTCGCTGGCATGTTCTGGGGAGTCCCTGTCAACCCAGGCAGGGAGTCATTCAAGTGTTTCGGCGGGACAACTGGCTCCTGTGCGAGCGCAAGCTTTGTAGCCAGGAGGGTGACCAAGAGGAAGACCGATTTTCTTCCACGGAAAAGAGATTGCTGTGTGGCCATCCGACTTTCCTTTTTCGCTGATTTCTTCAGTTGCATCGACCCATTGACAATGAAAACCTGAGAGTTAGACGCAGAGTTCCAGAGATTAGTTTATTCATTCTCACTGTGCAATGA
>JBAWAH010000066.1:0-34331 GCA_049589195.1 Bacteroidota bacterium
CCACTACCGACGCCAACGGAGTTCGGGATGAGCTTTCGGAGTCGAGTCGGGCGCGATCTTGAAGAGCGGAAAGGATTTCAGGACGGCAGCTACATTGGGTCGCCATGGAAGGCGTACAATCGACTCCTCGGGAGGTACCAGTACGGAACCGCTGGAACTACTGCTGATTTTGGGCTCCTCACGAAAAAAGATGCGGGCGAGGACAGGATTAATGATTTCACTTCCGGGTTTGTGTCGGTAAAGATGAACAGTCCTCTCAAGGAACTCGTCGTGGGTGACTATTCGGTGGAGGCAGGTCAAGGCTTAACCGTGTGGCCTTCGATCGCTTATTCGAAAGGTCTCGAGGTCATTCAGCCCGCCAAGAAATCACGGCGTGGGATTGTACCACAGATCTCGAGCACAGAAGCCGGATTCTACCGGGGCGTGGCTGCCGTTCTGGAAGTTTCTCCAGTTCAAGCTATTGCATTTTACTCGAACAAGAAAGTGGACGCGACCTTGGATTCTCTCGGACGTGTCACGAGCATCTATGGAACTGGATATCATCGAACCGAGAGTGAGCTTCGAAGACGATTCGCCACGAGTGAGAGAGCGACGGGCGCCCGGGTGCAGTACGTGCTTGGGAGGACGCTTACTGTCGGTTCGACATACCTGACAACAAGATTTGAAAACGCCTTCGTGGGCGAGCGGTTGTATGAGTTTACTGGCAATGAGAGCCACGTTGTTGGTCTCGACTTCGATCTCTATCTGGACAGAGTGAATGTCTTTGGCGAATGGGCAAGGTCGCACACGGGGGCCATCGCTGGAGTCACGGGTGCTTTCATAGGACTCGCGGAAGGTGCCGACTTCATCATCTGTGTCCGGGATTATCCGCGCGATTTCATCAGCCTTCATGGTTTTGGATTCGGAGAACGGAACGGACCGCCGCAGGACGAAGTCGGGATCTACACAGGCTTGCGGCTTCATCTGACACGCGGAGTTATCTTAAGTGGCTATTACGATCAGTTCAAGTTCCCCTGGCAGACTGCAACTGTTCCGTTTCCCACCGATGGAACCGATTTTCTTCTTAGAGCAGAACTTCGGCCCTTCGACCGATTTGATGTCGAGCTGAAGTATAAGTCAGAATTGAAAGGCGATGCTGTTACCGCGGGAGATGAGTTCGGACGTTCAGTCTCACGACTTGTCGGACGCCGTCAGCAGAACGGCAGGATCACGTCCACATTTGATGTTTCGCGAGACCTCCGAGTCCAGGGAAGAGTGGAGCTTGTGAAGGTCGGATACACCGAATTTGGAAACAGTGGCGGCGGAGTGCTTCTGTATCAGGATGTTCGCTGGAAGCCTACACCACAGTTCAGCATCAGCGTACGGCTGTCTTTCTTCGACACTGATTCCTATGACACTCGCGTCTACGAGTTCGAATCGGAGCTCCGTGGTAGCGTCTCCAACCCCGCGTTGTGCGGCAAAGGCAGACGATGGTACGTGACAGTGGGGTACGGCTTATTTGACGATGTCGACTTCTCGGCAAAGTGTTCGCAGACCTATCGGGATGATTTGAAAGTGATCGGCTCAGGGCTAGACCAGATCGACGGGAATGTGGAGAGCCGCCTCACTGCTCAGATCGACATCCGGTTATGAGCTTCCTGCCTCTCCTCATCAGAGTGTTCACCAAAGGTTTGATAGTGTGGCGGGTTTTTCGTATCTTTCGTCTGTCGCCATGAATTCTCCGAAGAACACAACTGTGGCCGTCGCCATGAGCGGCGGAGTTGATTCATCAGCCGCGGCTGCGATGCTTGCCGAGCAGGGTTACAAACTGATCGGCTTGACGATCAAGACGTATGACTACGAAGAGGTGGGTGGAAACGTCGGTCGCGAAAGCACATGCTGCTCGCTGGATGGCATCAACGATGCGCGGATGGTCGCGGCAAAGCTCGGTTTTCCTCACTATGTTCTGGATTTTTCAGAAAAGTTCGCGAGAACCGTCATTGATAATTTCGTGGGTGAGTATCTTCAGGGCCGGACACCGAATCCGTGTGTCATCTGTAATCGGAAAATCAAGTGGGAGGAGTTGATCCGCAAGGCAACAGCTCTTGGAGCGGATTTCATCGCAACGGGTCACTATGCGAGAGTCCGATATGACGAGTCCTCGGGGAGATACATTCTCTCCCGGGGTCGGGATTCAACCAAAGATCAGTCGTACGCGCTGTGGGGTTTGACTCAGGAGTCTCTAAGCAAGACGATCTTCCCGCTTGGTGACATGACGAAATTGGAGGTCCGTGCGTTCTCTGAACACGCTGGACTGCGGACTGCTCGCAAGCCAGAGAGCTATGAGATCTGCTTCATCGCAGATAACGATTATGAGAGGTTCCTCAAAGAGCGGATGCCTGAGCTTGAGAGCCTCGGCGGCGGAGATACTTTGATGGATGGAGAGATCGTGGGAAAGCACAGGGGGTTTCCATTCTACACCGTCGGGCAAAGGAGGGGCGTAGGTATCGCGACCGGTGAGGCCGTGTATGTCACAAAGATCGATTACAGGAATAATATCATTGAGGTCGGACGCGAGGACGAGTTAATGCACCGGGCACTCATTGCGCGGGATGTGAATCTCATCAAAGTCAATACTCTCGACGGGGGACTTCGTGTGAGAGCCAAGATCCGCTACAAGGATGAGGGATCTCCTGCGACGGTTTATCACATCGAGGAAGGCGCGGCCAAGGTTGTCTTCGATGAGCCACGACGTGCGATCACGCCCGGACAGTCGGTGGTGTTTTATGATGGCGATGATGTCGTGGGTGGCGGTGTGATCGACAAGATAGTCGACCAGCAGCTGGAGAAAAGGAGCACCGATGCCGCATAAAGAGATAAAGATGGGAAAAAAGAAAGCCATTGCCCTCATTGCACATGACAACATGAAGCAAGATATCCTTGAGTGGGCAAAGTTCAATAGGCATCTGCTCAGCAAGCATGATCTGTATGCGACTGGAACCACCGGCGCGGTTTTGTCCGAAGAGCTTGGACTCAAGATTACTTCCCTCAAGAGTGGTCCGCTTGGGGGGGATCAGCAAATCGGGGCGAGAATCACCGAGGGGACAATCGAGTTTCTCATCTTCTTCTGGGACCCGCTGGAACCGCATCCACATGATCCGGATGTGAAGGCGCTGTTGCGAATTGCAGTCCTGTGGAATATACCTATCGCTTGTAATCGCGCTTCCGCTGATTTCATCATCTCTTCCCCGTTGATGTCGGAAGAGTACAACCGCCTCGTTATGGAACCAGCGAGCGGCACTGAACAGTAGTGCCTTCTCCCAATGGATCGATTCTTTTTCATTCTGGGATGCCTATCTGCATTCACTGCAGTGGCGGCAGGTGCCTTCGGTGCACACGCCCTTCGTGGGAAACTCACCCCCGATGCCCTTAGCACATTCGAGACTGGGGTGAGGTACCAAATGTATCATGCGTTGGCCCTCATTGCGGTTGCGTGGGCAATCAGTCATTGGCCGAACGCGAATGTGGCAATTGCTGGATGGCTTTTCCTCGCCGGGACACTTTTTTTCTCTGGGAGTTTGTACGCTTTGAGTCTAACGGGAATCCAGCTTTTCGGCGTTGTTACTCCTATTGGCGGACTCCTCTTCATTGCTGGTTGGCTCTATCTCGCGTGGATTGTGCTGCATGCAGCCGGGCAGTAGGGGTGCTGTTCTTTACGCTGAAGGAATATTTCAGTGGCAAGCGCCCCAAACTGCCGACGGTGAGTATTACAGTCAAAGCTGCCCAACACGCAGGGAAGAAGGCGAGGAGCAGGATACGCTTTCATTTTAGGAGAGCAAATAATCCTCTCCCCTAAGAGGGGGACGGTAATCAAGCTCACTTTAAATTCTATGTCCAAACCCAAAGATTCTGCCAGACTTCAAGAACTTCGAGACCTGAAAGCAAAAGCTCTTCTCGGCGGCGGTGAGGAGCGCATCAAGCAGCAGCATGAGAAAGGCAAACTCACGGCGCGGGAGAGGCTAGACCTTTTGCTCGACAAGGACAGCTTTGAGGAAATCGATGCACTCGTTGAGCACCGATCGCATGATTTTGGTCTTGACAAACAAAGGTACCTTGGCGACGGCGTCGTCACTGGCAGCGGCAAGATCGACGGGAGGTTGGTCTTTGTCTTCAGCCAGGATTTCACGGTCTTTGGTGGTTCCCTCTCCGAGGCACACGCGGAAAAAATCTGCAAGATCATGGACGTCGCTATGAAGGTGGGCGCGCCTGTCATTGGCCTGAATGATTCAGGCGGTGCGCGGATACAGGAGGGCGTCGTTAGCCTCGGCGGTTACGCGGACATTTTCCTGCGCAACACGCTGGCGTCGGGCGTCATTCCACAGATCTCGGCCATCATGGGTCCGTGCGCGGGCGGTGCCGTCTATTCACCAGCGATCACCGATTTCACGTTGATGGTGAAGAAGACAAGCTACATGTTTGTCACTGGCCCGAATGTTGTGAAAACAGTCACGCACGAAGATGTCTCCTTTGAGGACCTTGGCGGTGCCGTGACGCATGCGACGAAATCGGGCGTGGCACACTTTGCTTGCGAAGATGAAAAAGAGTGTCTGCTATTCATCAGAAGGTTGATAAGTTACATCCCATCGAGTTGGAAGGAGCGTCCGCCAATCCGGAAGACTGACGATGATCCCGTTCGTGCGGAGGAAGCTTTGAATTTGATTGTTCCGGAGAATCCGAGCAAGCCCTACAACATAAAGCAAATTATCGAGTTGGTGGTTGACAAAGAAAACGGAGGATCGAGCTTCTTTGAAGTGAACGGACTCTTCGCGCCGAATATCATCGTCGGGTTCGCTCGTCTTGACGGAAAACCCGTCGGAGTTGTGGCGAACCAGCCTTCAAAAATGGCGGGGGCGCTCGATATCGATTCGTCTGTGAAGGGTGCACGTTTTGTCCGCTTCTGCGACGCGTTCAATATCCCACTTGTCGTATTCGAGGATGTCCCGGGATTCATGCCCGGCACTTATCAGGAATGGCGCGGCATTATCAAACATGGAGCCAAATTGCTCTATGCTTTCTCCGAAGCGACCGTTCCGAAGATCACCGTCATCGTGCGAAAGGCATATGGCGGCGCATACGATGTGATGAACTCAAAACACATTCGTGGAGATTTGAATTTCGCCTGGCCGACGGCCGAGATCGCAGTCATGGGGCCCCACGGTGCAGCGGAAATTATTTTCAGGAAGGAAATTGAAAAGGCTGCTGATCCGCAGAAGGCGCTTGACGAGAAGGTCGAAGATTATCGGGAGAAGTTTGCAAATCCCTTCATCGCGGCTGCTCGCGGCTATATCGATGACGTGATCGAGCCGACGCAAACGCGTCCGAGGCTGATTCGCGCACTGCAAATCCTCGAGAACAAAGTCGAAACCAATCCCGAGAGGAAGCATGGGAATATACCGCTATAAGAGAATAGGATTCAAGCCACAAGTCTCAAGATTCAGATCACGGAGATGAAGCCCATTAAGATTATAGGGTCGGGACCATCAGGACTGACGGCCGCGATTAATCTCGCAAAGGCTGGACGAGAAGTTCATGTATATGAAAAGAATTCAGACGTCGGTCAACGCTTCCACGGCGATCTCGAGGGTCTAGAGAATTGGTCCCACAGGGAAAACCTTCTTGAGCAATTGGCAAGGATGAACGTCTCTCTGGACTTCCCGAGCCACCCGTTCTGCGATGTCACTGTAGCCGACGGGTTGCGCTCAGCGAATTTCCATTTCAGGCGGCCGCTTTTCTATGCAGTGAAAAGGGGTATCGAGAACGATAGCTTCGACCAAGCCCTGAAAAAGCAAGCAATTCTCCACGGGGTCAATTTTCACTTCAAGCAGTCTCTTGCTGTAACGGAAGGGGACATCGTTGCCACAGGGCCGATCGTCAAAGAGATATTCGCAGTCGATAAGGGAATTGTCTTTCAGACTGATCTGCCCGACACGGCAATCGGCCTGATCAACGATGCTGCAGCGTACCAAGGCTACGCGTATTTGATCGTCGCCAAAGGTTACGCCTGCATGTGTACTGTTCTGTTTGACAGGTTTGAAGACGTGCACCGATGTTTTGAAGAAACAACGAGGATCTTCAAGAACTTGGTCGGGCTTGACATTCAGAACGCGAAAAGTGTCGGCGGCATCGGTGGCTTTGCTCTGAAGAATGTCTTTCAGTCCAATGGGAGGCTGTACGTCGGAGAAGCTGCAGGCATACAGGACTTTCTTTGGGGCTTTGGATTACGCGACGCGATGGCCTCAGGTTTTCTTGCAGCACAAAGCCTCCTCGAAGGGAGGAGCTACGAGGAGATGGCAAAGGTTTACTTCAGCCGGAAGCTGCGTGCCTCGCTTGTCAACCGATACCTCTGGGAGAAATTCATTACTCGCAGGTATTTCTATTTTATGGGTCGAGTGAAGAATGCCGAGCACGGCGTGGACCTCCTCTCACGTATGCACAGGTTCAATCTCCTGCAACGAGTAGTCTATCCATTCGCACTCTCAGCAATGAGGAAGAAGTACGCGCACCTGCGGATCTGATCGCCGCTTGCGTGCGGGACTGTAAGACTTCGAGATTGTGGTCCGGACATAGGTTACACTACATCTCTGCAGGTAATCATAGGAAAGGAACTGTGAAGGACAAGGGAAACTTTCGATTCGTGTGCCAAGTGAGCAGTTTCCTAAAGATCGGAATTCAACAAATTTTCTCTTCAGTGCTCGCTTGAACCTCATCGCAATTTCATCTTGCAACTTTAGCAAAAAAGTTCTTGACTTTTTCATTCGAGCGATTTAACTTTAGCTCGACGATACGAAATCATAGTCGTCGAAGTTTTGTGCGTGAGTTATTGTTGTCGGAGTAAGGCGCCTGCCAGTTTTTTCGGCGGGACAAGCCCTGAAGATGTTTCACTCAGCACTTTTCATAACGCAGGGGGAACATGTTCAGGGCTTTGTGTTTCTATGATGTCCGATAGAGAGATGGGGCGAGGTGACGGCCCATGTTGAAGATGGTCTTGCATGAAGGAGGGAATCACCTAGGCTTTATCCCCCCACGCCGTTGTCACACCCGACGTTCTGCGAGCGTTGGCAATTCAAAAGTATAATGGAAGAGAATAAGGAATGAGTTTGGAAAGGAGGAAGCCGCGATGGCTGTGAAATCCAGCGTCACTCCCTATCTCGTTGTTCAAGACGTGGAGCAGTTGGTCACCTTCCTGAAGGAGGTGTTCGGAGCAAAGGAGATCCGCCGTGAACTGGCGCAGGACAACACCATCATGCATGTCGATGTCCTGATCGGCCACTCGGTTATTATCATAGTCCAGGCAACGGAAGCTCTCGCGCCAAGGCATGGGTCGTCGATCTTGGGCGTCGAGGACGCCGAACTTGTGTACAGACGCGCACTTCACGCGGGAGCCATCTCGATCATGGCACCGGCCAGGGTCAATGGTGGCTGGAGGGCCGGCGTGAGTGACCCTTCTGGCAATGCCTGGTGGATCTCATCCCAGATGTCCAGGCCGTCGGTGGTTCGCGGCTTGGTTTTCGCAGCTGCTGTGATTGGTCCATTTTTCTTATCCATTGGTGTTCAACATTGGGCTGGTCCTAATTGGGAAGTCGAAAAACTAGCTTCTTGGTATCCGCCGGATTTTGCTGTCTACTTTTTTCCGCTGGTGGTAATGATGATCATTGGTTGCCTGCTGCTTGACAGGATGAAGAATGGGGCGTTGTTGGATTCCGTGGGGTACCGGGCAGAGGGCGTATTCTCTGACCTCACATCCGAGAGTGTTGTTCAAGGTTTAGTCTACTTTGGAGCTGCCCTTTTGATCCTCGTTGTCGGTTTGCGGGGAGCGAGGCTGCTCCCGATCGAAAAGCCAACGTATATCGTTTTGGCGCTCAGCCTTGAATCGTCGTTACTTGTATTGCTCTCTTACGTTATGCTAGTATTATCAAGGGCGCGGAAGCTGGGTGAATGGCTTAACGCTGCTTGAAAGGATTTGCGCGAGTCCAGGGAAAGAATGTGCAAGGTGGGGGACAACTCGGTAAGAAATCAGTATGAGGTAAGGGGACTTCCCGCCGCGAGCATTTTCTGGGTGGGAGTAGAATTTTAAAGTAGGTCACGAGCATGAAAAGTAATGCTTACTTTGTTCTCTACCTGATGGTGGTTCTCGAGATTCTGATCGTCATTGTGGACCGAGACGATGCAGAATCTGAACTCATTGGACACTTGTTGAGACCGCACTATGTGGCCAATGATGGACAGGTAATAAGACGCTACGCTGAAGGTGGGGGAGGGGAAATTGACTTGACTCTGAAATTGCTTGGTGTTGAAGAGAAGGAACACACAATGGTAAACGTGGAGAAAGTTCTCTTTCTAGGAGAAGATCCTGCCGACCTATCCAGCGATGCCATACCCTCCTACCTGCAAACGAAGAAGCTTACAGATTTGACAATGGTTGTCCGTGAGCGAATTAGCAAGGAGGGTGTTGTACGATCAAACGAATATGGTAGGCCTTTGTATGCTAGGTTTAGTTGGGGAGGGCCTTACTCCGTAGGCGTCTACAAGATAGTCTTCAAATCTGAGACTGATAGGATCACGTTCATCCCCGATACGGCGCAGAGACCACATAGTGCCCGTGTCTTGGATCGTATTATTCCGGTGCCATTTGGTGATTGGACTAAAGAGAGATTTGATAGTCTGTGCTGGAGACGTTCGGAGGCGTATGTGTGGATCAGCCAAAAAGCGATGGTCAAAGTTCAACCGGCCGTAAAGGACACATCATGAACGAAGCGTTGAGGAATCGCACGGCTGTGATGGTCGGGGGGCTCATTTTGTTGTGCTCAAGTCTCGCGGTTTCTAAGAGGAAGGAAAGTTTCTACGGCGACGTGAGCAGTTATCGAGGCCTTGAATTCCACCTGTCAGACTGGACCTCAGTATGGAGGCTAGTCAACTGTGAAATCAACGTCTCTGCCAATGAAGATTTCGCTGACACGATTGCGACGCTAAAGACAAGGGGGCTTTCGATGACAGGCGGCTCGGTGTCAGAGTCGATGAGTAGGGAGATCAAGGACAGAGGGCACTTCAAGCTTAGATTTGCAAGGTCTCTGTATGGGGAAAAAGTTAATTTCGAAGTGTCCATCGTTGCGTTGTTTGAGAACGCCGGGATCTACTATATTAGGCGGGTCTTCTGGGGCACAGGACTTGATGGTGTGGAGCATAGATATTCCGGTCACTGGAAGATCATCGTGCGGGAGCCCGTCATCATTACACCCTTCACTTTAGACTCTCTGTTTTATTTCGCTGAAACCAAGTCATTCAGCTTCGCTTGCCAAGGGTATGATAGTCTCGGTTTATACTCCTACGCTGTTCTCTTGGGTAATGATAAGGGTGGGAAGGACACAATTAAAACTGGGTTGGGATCCTATGTGAATCTGGACTCTATCTTAAGCAACGTGGAGTATGTTGGGCAGAACTTACTTGTTGAAGGATATTACTCTAAAAGAAAATTCAAGTATGAGGTGCCTGGAACGTCGAAGGTAGATTCAACTTCGTGGCGCTTCACAGTGCTGAAGCCTGAGATGCTCACGTCCTACATGTTGGAGTGGGCTGAGGGGCGAGACTTCGATGAAGGAAAACGAAGACCGTTGATATATATCGACTGCCGCAACAATTCCTATACCTGTAGGTTTAGATACATCTACATCACACAGAAAGATAATTCGATCATAGCCACACGTCCGGAGATCTACAATTGTAGAATCATCTCAAGACCCTCAGATTTCTTGGTGCCTACTTCCCCGGCAATTAGCAGGGATTATCTTGGATCGACTGTTCAGATTACACCAAACCCAAATTTCTTGAGTTCCAATCCTCCTGGAGAACCTTCGGTGGTTGAACTTGAGATAAGCTTTAACACTCAATTTGAACCAGTCAAGAGGGTGTATAGGGTGTATAAGGCGTTTGTTCATTGACCATTCGTGTAAGGATCTCATTGGAGCCAGAGATGTTTGAATCGATTGATACAAGATTGAGAGGCGTGTTGCTTTGGCTGTGGCGTGTATTTGCACTGGCAGTAATGTCAGAGGTTTGTCTTGGGCAAAATGCAGATGAGCTTGTTGATAGGATCATGAAGAGGATTGACAGAGACAGATCCTACTCAAACCTCTACGCAATCGCAAGTCGCGAACAGAGCGGTCCCACTTTCAAGAAGATCTCGGGTGACTCCATTAAGTTTGTGACAGAAGTAGTTCCTTCCAAAGGGAAGGCGAAGGGAGAAACTGTGATAGAGTATGAATTGATCTACCTGAATCATTTGCAGTGGGAAGATTCCCTGATGCCCCTGTCCATTGAGAGGACGATAACGGAAAATCAGGTTGTGGATCCGATGACCGGCGAGATCAGGTCTGAGAAGCCAGTCAAAGAGGCAGTTTTCAATGTGGTGGATTTCTTGGATCTCAAGGGGAACAAGGGAGAATTATACAATACTGTTCTTGCGTTCATCAAGAAGTCCAGGGGGACACCGTTGCTTAGTCTTATAGCGAATACAGAACTTGAGCGGCAAAGGGTTTTCCCCGAAAATGAAGACCGTTTGAACTATGCAGGAATTCACAGTAACCATCCTTTCCCTGCGCTGGCCAGAAGATCCCAGTTCAGAGAGTCTGTGGGACACCTGGAGATAATCAGCCGTGGGGATGCCACAACATCCGGAGAGGTTAGGCCAATCGACCATACAAGTGCACCGGGAAATAGAGCTCTTGGCAAGGACACAAGTGCAGCAGGTGATACAACTCGTCGTCTTGAACGGACCGTTGAGAGAGGAAAACCATCGATCGGATACTACTGTGACATAAGCTTTAGCGCTAACTTGTGGAAACCGCTTCCGTCAGCGATAAGCCTTTCTCATCAAGTCTTGACACGCCCTGAGGGGCCAGGACTACTGGGAGTTGGTTTTGAGGTTGGAGTGGGGGAAGACCCGTTGCTTAATCTCCTGCCATACCAAGTCCCGTATTGGGCCGGAGGAGTACGTCTCCTGTTCAATTTCACCGACAAGGAAAAGGATCTGAGGACAGGGGATTTCGTAGATCTCAAGCTGTTGTTTCGCGGATCTAGGGGCAACACAGCTTCCTTCGTGAAATATGCAGATTATGCTCGTCCCTTCTCTTCATTATCTCCTCCAAAGCTAAACGTCACTTCGGGCGGAACGGTTTCTGTGAGCACTTCTCCCCTGAGGCTTTTTGACTGGCCTGCATTGCCGCCTCTGACTATATACTTCTCAGGTGGCTCAAGCGACTTCAGCACGCCCCACACTCTCAGCGAGGATGGGCTGGCTTTCTTCTCGACTCTGCAGGGTGAGGCCGCTTTCTCATTTTACTGGAATACAACGACCGACTCTGCTTTCTTTTCCGGACATGGTAGGCTCTTGAACCAATTTCGTTTGGATGTAGGCGTTGGTGGCTACAGTATCTACAAGATTCAGTATCATGACAATCCGCAGAAGCTATTGAGCGAAAGTCAACAGGCTTCCTTATGGGACCTGAAGCCCCTCGTTTCGATTGAATTTACGCATGCATCGGAGTCAGCCAAGTACGGTGCGAGGCTTCGGTTCTTTGACAACAGATTCAACCTGTATACTTGGATGAAATTGTTGTCAATTGGGGTTCACGAGCTTAGAGCAGAGGCGATCTATGTCACCGATCCCGTCGGTAGGCCGTTCCGAGAGTGGGAAACGGAGAGCGGGCACGTCTTCCAACTGCGATATAGACTGGGTTTCTTATGAACTAACGAGAATGATGCGGATAATAAAAATGTCGGCTAGACTCTGTTTTCTGGCTGTCCTGATCTTAGTTGCACCTCCTACAGAGATCGCGAGAGGCCAGACACGTATTGACACGCTGCGCAAGATCTATGGGACCATCCAGTATCAAGATCCCACCGGACATGCCATTGATGCATGGGTTGTTGAGGATCGCGCTCTGATTGGCGATATCGTGAACCAGCTCTTAACGAATCGAGGCCTTCGGAAAGAAGATGGTTCAGGCATTGATTCCTCGGACACCAAGATGATTGAAGCCGCACTCGAAGATAATCGAGTTGCACTTGTCTGTAAGAAAAGGTGCTTCGATGAGGAATTGGCTTCATTGAACGTGGTTGTAGAAGATTCGCCGAGATTAGCACCGCTGGATGACTGGGTCTATCTTTCAGAGAAGTTGGAGGGTGCTCCATACAACCTCTATGAGCGGCTCAAAAGGAGAGGTTACCGGTTCACGAGTCTTGCTCAAAACAAGCCGGAGTCAAGCCAGTCAAATACCTTTGACATAATTCTGGATTTCATGAACCCTGAGATTATGTTTTGGTCACTCCCCTCTAAGCAGGACCGTCGCTGGTGCATTTCAGCCTTCGGCATTCTAGGCAACGACTACCTTGACTTGCCTTTCTGGTTTAAGGGAACGATGACTGTCGGCGGGAAGATCACGTTGATTGATTCGACGGGTATTGCCAGGCTAGATGATCAATCTAAGAGATTCAGCATTTTCGTTGGTTGGGAAGGCCCGGTCGATTTCCGCGTTGATAATAGTTTCTCAACTGCAATGACCAAAGCAAGGAGGCTTATTGGTTCAAGCCAGAATATATATTTCGGTGCCTCCTACGTGCCGAGCTTCAATTGGCCTCATACCACAGCGAGTTCCAATGGGTACCTGGAGCTTGCCTTTATCGGTTCTCTGAAAATCGGCGAGAAAAAACAGAATGACTTCCCTGAAAACTTTCCGAATAGTTTCTACTCAGTGAACAATAGCGTAACGGTTTCGGGAAAGCTGAGGCATCTCTTCTTCAACTTGTTTGATGTCGGTGCTGGGATATCGTGGCATAGTCTAAGCTTCTTTGAGCGCCCAAGGCCAGATACCGATGCCAAATTGGACGAACGTTTTAGCAGCGATCACTACATTCCGTTTCTTGAGTTTGGAGTTTCTAAGGCTGGGCCGTTGTTACAATATGACATAAGCGCGCAGTTGAACGCGAACGTAAGTCGTGGTGAACGCTCCGATCCCGGATATGGCTTCTTTGCGTTCAAATCCTCGATCATGTTAAGCAATGCTTTCGGGTTCGACTTCCGATATTTCAAGAGCTTACGGCACACCTCTCTTCCTCCCTGGCAGTACGACGATTACATTGTCTTCTCGCCGGTAATCCGCATCAGTTACTAGAGTTCGTAACTCACTCTCTGTCAGGAGATCTGCCTACGGGCGACTGCAAAACGCAATTCGAAGGTTTTTGGTGATAAGGATCACTCTGGAGAGTGTGACGAGGGGATGGAGTGAATTGGACCTGTTGTCACAGCGGCTGAAAGCTGCTATCAGTCATGTCTTGCTACAACTGTCAAGGAGCGGCCTTCGCCCACGGAGTGTTGGCCGTGATCAACCAAGTGGTGAATGGCCACCTTCTATCGATTCCGTTTGACTACTGCCCCGAGAATCAAGAGGACCAGAAAAGCGCTTACAATTGCTGTTCCTGCTAATGCTTCCAAGGTTTTGTTTTCTCCTGTTCTTGTTAGAATGCTGGTATTCGTTTTGTCCGCGGTCTGAAGAATCTCTCCGTGAAATGCTGATATTCGTTCTGGCCACGGTGTATGGAGCGTTCCGCTGGAATGTTGAAATCCGTCAAAATCTACGGAACCTAACCACAACACGCGTGCCATACCGGCATCGGGTATTACAGCAAGAATAAGGCGAAGAAGGCCGATTTTCCTAGACTCAATCCTCCGATCTCGGAGATATACTTTCCCTACCTAGGGATATTTGTAGAAATGGAAGAGTAAAAATATCCTCTTCCTGCTAGAAGGTCGCGCGCCACGGGAGGAATGTCCCGAGTCAGAAAGCGAGTTCTTTCGGCATGGCAGGGGAGCAAGCGAATTCCTCTGAAGGTTGAGGATCGAATCTTCTGGATGAACGAAGGTCCGCAAATAAATTGGGCTGCTTAGCTTTGTCTGGACGGGTGCAAAGGGTTGTGAAGGTGAGAATCGAATTATCTGATGAGAGCCCCTGGCCACTGGGAGATCAAGGAAAGTGAAAAGGGCTGTGCTCCTTCTGCTTACGTTCGCCGTGCTTGCGGGCACTAGTGTCCAGAACGCATCTGCACAGGCTTGGTTGCCTGTGCTCAAGTTCTTCGCTGGTTGGTTAGCGGGCAAAGTCCTTGATGGTGTTGTCGATCAGTTCGCCCTGCATCGCCAAATCGAAGATACAAGACAGGGGCTCGAACGGGAGAGATACGCAACCACGAAACAACTGGAGGATGTGAGGGACGAACTTGCTGGAACAATAAAACGGAGCCAGAACCGCGAACTCGATCCGGCGGAGAGGTCAGAGATTGATCGCCTAAAGGAGCAGTATGGATCGCTGGCGGCAAGTTTCGAATCCAAATTGCAGTTGATAGATGAGGCTGAGCAGGTCGTGCATGAGTTTCATGACTACGTTGCATCCCATCGTATGACTGACCAGGAGCTGATAAACTACTGCAACGAGATGCTTCAAGATAGAATCACGCCTTTGGAAAGGAGAGTGGAAGGGCTTGAGCAAAGAGTGAGCATTCTGGAAACGGAGATGGTCGATATTCGAAAGAGACTCGAAGCATTGGAAAACGAATTCAGTCTTCAGCCGGTGATCGGGATGTACTATCAGGGTCTCACGCTCCTGTCAGATACGTGGAACCAACGCTATGGTTACCTTCCTTCGTTGACAAAGTCAAAACATTTATTTAGCGGAGGTGGATTATCATTTGGCTTCTGGCTGAACCGCCTCATCTACATTGAGGCGAATGCTCATTACCTTCCGGAGCAAAAAGAGGATGTCGTTAATGACTCGAACAAGGCTTACACACTTACCCTGGAGGGTTTGGGGTGGTCCGCGAAGGGTATCCTCACGCTCAGAGTGCAGGAAGGCTTTGTCTTTGACATCGGGGGAGGTTATGGTTGGGACAACTATCAAGTGGGGTTCGTCAACAAGCCATCAATTGTTCTCTCTTCGCCGACTGTTGAAATCGCAAAACGAAATAGGCTCGGAGATCCTATAGCTTTGGTTGGTCTCCGTGTAGGGAACAAAGGCGTCTATGTGGTCGGGGACATGGAGTTTCTCTTCAAGGATCTGATCTTTAGGGGATATTACCTCAAAGCGGGGCTTCAGTTTTTGCTGTAGGACAAACACGTTCCCACGGAGACAGAGGTAGTGGCAACCGGATTGACATCTCTGATCTCATGCTTTCTCGTTCGTTCACACCGACCAGATGCTACCCGCGCCGCCATTCCCATGAACAATGTAGCAGAAGTCTGGATTGTTCCTTCCCTTGCCGAGGAGCCGGCGAAATGAAAAGATTCGTGTGCCACTTTCTGTTAGCGTTTTGCCTATGCACACTCAACTCCGTAAGCCAGGAACGAATTGTTCCCCAAGAGAGATTTTACAGCAATCTCGAGTACCTGCTCACCAATTATGGAAATGATCCGTCGAAGTGGGCCGAGTGTCGACAAAATGAATATGTGCAGCAATACATCTGGCTGAACTTCCAAAAGCAACTTGATGAGTGTGTGTTTGGCAATAACCTCCTGGGCTATGGTGTCTTCCATTCACCGGAAGATGCACGTCACGATCTATTGGAGGGTGAGGAAGATGCATGGGGCAAACCCTACGACCAAATTGTTGCCTCCAGCCCCGACGGGAACAGGATTCTGGATATTGGGAGGTCAGTGGCAAACAACATCGGACAGAAATCGTACAATCCTAAGCTAGAGAACAAGCTCTACATTTTTCTGAAGGCTGACCTCCACAGTCAATGCGCTGATGTCTTTAGAAACTTCAATGGCGAGGGATTCAGAATCCTCGCTCGGGAGATTAACTTCTTTGGTGCCCCGGGCTCTGCCTATAGCAGCTACATGGATGACGTTTCTCGCTCGGTCTCAACTGCGCACGCGGTTCGTGCACGAGTCTGGGTCGGAAAGAATGACAACATCACGAAGTTACCTTCCAATGTCAGGCTGACCACGAGCGATGGTATGATTGGCTTGAAGATGCAATTTAAGATTGGAAATCGAAATGAGGTGATCGAAAAGATCTCCCTTGAAAAGGTTGACCACGAGTTGAAGAGCTACGAGCGAGGTGTTAAGCGTCTGGAGAGGCGCGGCATCTATGCAGTCACCACCGAAAGGGCTTCACTTGTCGGCAAATCACTTGGTGGTGAGAAGTGGCGCGTGGCTCCTGATGGGGATGGATGGGTGCTTATAGGGCATGAGGGCGAATCAGAATCCGAGTACACTCCTGTACTGGTCATGGAACCCAGCGAATCACCTGGGGAAATTGCGAAGAAAATCCATGATAGGAATGAGCGTGAACACCGGGGTGAAAAAGCAGTCATTCTTCTCTGTGGTGATCCCAACTCAGTACAGAACCGCAAGATCGCTGGAGTGCTAGTGGAAGAAGGCTATGCAAGCGAGGATATATTGGTGGTTTGGAATGGAGATCTTTATGGCGAAGATGGAGAGCTGATTGCTCATGGTGCGGACTTTCTGCCCGACGGGGTTCGAGATGCGCCCATGTTCGCTCAAGGTGTTTGGGGACATCTGGTCCGCGAATTCACCGGTCGGCCTGTCTATGGAATCCTCTCGACCAAAAAAGAAGGACAAGGGGAAGTATCACGTTTCGACAAAGGCAGGGAGAATGATTCAAAGAGATCAACCGCCGGTGTTCGAATTGACATCAAATCGCCACGTTCCGAAAGAGGTGGTTCTGACTTAGAGAAGAAGATTCTTGAATCTCGACCAAAAGGTGATTCACTGAAGTGGCCCATAGAGCTACCAAAGAAGTAGGGGAGATGAAAAGACTACTCTGCAAACTCATGATTGGTTTTGCGTTGGGTGGGCTCACTTTCTGCGGTGCAAAGGACGTGAACGCAGGCCCGCAGAAGAATATAGCAGAGAGCAATGTAGACCTGGAGTCTCAGACCCAATCAACAGGGTTGGCAGTCTCATTGAAAGTGCTACAGGCGAAAGTGAAAGACTGCTCAGCCATGGGCAATTGTCCTGAAGATATTCTCCAGTTATGCGGCATCAAACGGCTTGTCGGGTACGTCATTGACGTGGCAAATGGGGATATCATATTGATCGGTAAGATCGATAGCACTTCTCCTCCATTAGAACTTGAAGATTTCGTCGTCGCTCTCCGAAATGCGTGGTGGATCTATGCTCCACTGAGGGGCAATACCTATTACTATTCACCGCCGCACTGCGATATTCGGCCTGATGCGAGGATATTGCGTGAGCTCGAGCAGGTACATGCAGAGTTCTCGATATCCTCGAGCGAAGAGAGTGTTCAGCAGTCTCTTAATCAGTGGCGCGAAGTCTGCAGTCAGCCTCAGAGAGTAACAGTAGGCGGTATTCCACCTCAATCCCGATTCGGAAGCGTGATGGTGGAAGCAGATTACTATATGAAAAAACTTGTCGATGGGTCTGACACGCTGAATGTCGATGGTTTCAAGAGTCTCACAGACATGGCTCTGGATGTCATACGCGAAGATATCATCAAGGGCAATCGCGTCTCATTGCCGATGAACCCAATGAACAGATTCGAATTCTATCCAGGGGAGAACATCCTTTATGAGGATGAGGGGATTGTTTGTATCAAGAAATCTGAAGTGACACTTCTAACGGAAGAACAATTCCTCTCGAGGACGGGAGAAATGGCCGGAACAGGAAGGCCGGATCCGCTCGCAGAGAAGTTTGCCAAGAGTTTTACTTCACGATATGATCAGGTCGCAAAACAAAAGCCAATTTACGCTCAATTGGAAGGACTCTTCCGGTTCGTCGCGCTTGCTAATGCTATGAAATTGAAAGATGCAGTTTCGCTGGCACGGATTGGCCTCGATTACCTACTGAAGGAATATCCTATCAAACAATGCTTCGTTGATACAGTTCTCGCTGGCGTCTCCAACGTGAAGGAACTCAGGCATCGAACTGAAACTCAGGACGGTTACGAAGAGTACTATCTCTGGCTGCCAAGCTGTGGCGGTGTGCGCATCGATATGAGAATCACTGAGAAGAATTTCTTGAAGTCAAAGCGGGAACAATTCCGGGGGCTTAGGAGGAGTGTCCTTGAAGGAAGACCAGCGCTGGACGCGCTCACTTGGGTTTTCCCCGCGATTTGGCTTGCAGAGTGAAAAAGACTCGAAACACTGCGGTCTCGTAGACAATCAAAGCAAGGTTGTGTTCCTACCCCCCAGATGATAAGCTGAGAGTTCACCTCACTGCAAACCACCTTCTTGTGGAAGAGAACTGCAAAGGAGGCACAGGACGAAAGACAAACGGGTTTCAGGTGTAGTTTCAAACATAGGTTACTCGGACAACCGCACACAGCTTTTCCTCTCGAGATGCCTCCCTCTTGATGGTTCCTTCTGAGAGGAATTCACAAAGAATTTCCTTGACTTTCACCCATGGAGGGGCTATATTTTTCCAAAGAATCCACTGTGCGGGGGACAACTCCTCGGGATAATGGACTATCGGTTACGACTTTCTTCGTTTCTCCCCTTCGTTCTTGGACTTCTAGTCTCCTGCAAGTCCTACAGCCCTCCTCAAGATGGCTCTTCTTCCGGTGACCGAGCGTCGAGCGTCGGTCAACAAACATCAAGCGACGTGATCACAGTCTATCGGGTGATCCGGGATTCTTTGCCCGCCGATTCCGTCGCGCCATCAGAGGGGGATGTGGTTCCCAACAAGCTTGAACAGGCGCGCCATCACTATCTTCGTGCACTGCAGGCTCAAAGCACGGTCGACTCCACGCTCTCCGCTCGAGAATTCGAGAAGGCGATCGCAATCCTCAATGATCTCAGCTACGATCCAGAGATCGAAAGCAATTCGGAGTATGCAGATCTCCTCCGAAGCGTCATTGAAGATTACGAGAAATACATTATCTCCATTGATAAGCTGAGCCCTGAGAGTTCGGTTTTTGCTCTCCGTGAGAAATTGAACCAAGATGTCGAGAAGATTGACGTCAGCAAGACCAAGTTCCCCACGGAGATTGCGGTAAAGACCCAGATCCCTCTTGTGATGAACTATGCTGTTGAACGGAATATCGCCTTCTTTCAGCAGAAAGGGAAGGAGCACTTTGAGCGTTGGCTTCAGCTCTCGGGAAGATACTTCCCCGTCATGAAGAAGATTTTTCGCGCTGAGGGTTTGCCGGAGGAGCTTGTTTTCCTCTCGATGATTGAAAGCGGTCTGAATCCATCGGCGCGCTCATGGGCGAAAGCCGTGGGTCTCTGGCAGTTCGTGGGTGGAACTGCACGCCTCTACGGTTTGAAGCTTGGGTTCTGGTACGACGAGCGGCGTGATTTTGAGAAGGCAACTCGAGCGGCAGCGAAGCATCTCCGTGATCTGTACCATCAGTTCGGGGACTGGTACTTGGCGCTTGCGGCGTACAATGCTGGGCCGGGTCGGATTGATCGTGCAGTCAGGCGCGGGAACGTGACGGACTTCTGGACCTTGAGAAAGTATCTGCCGCGCCAGACGAGGAACTATGTACCGCAATTCATCGCCGTGGCACTCATGGGCATGAGGCCAACGGATTTCGGCTTCACGGTTTTTGACGTCGCAGACACTCTGGACTACGAGACTGTAAAAATCAGCGAGAGTGTGTCTCTGAAAGTCCTTGCCAAATGTGCTCAGACGGATGTTGAGACTCTTCGGGAATTGAATCCCGAATTATTACAGGAATATACTCCTCACGATGTGAGACAGTACGTGCTTCGGATTCCAAATGGCAAGGGACATGTGTTTGCGGCGAACTACAAGAAGATCCCAGAGGATCAGAAAAGGAATTGGGCAGAACATAAAGTCAAACGGAAAGAGTCGATCGGCAGCATTGCCAAGAAGTACGGGGTTCCAACTTCTGTCATTGCTGAAGTGAACCACCTTCGAAACCCGCGTAGGCTGTCAATCGGCAAAGTTCTGATTATTCCAGTGACAAGGGACTCAAAGCTCGCACACCGTGCGCTTGCTGAGGCTTCTTCATCCGCTCAGGTGAAGAAACCTCGTGAATTGAAAGCGATTCCGGGCAAGGAAAGAGTTCTTTATGTGCTGCGGAAAGGTGATACGCTTGGAAAGATTGCTCAGCTTTTCTCTGTCCGGACGAGCGATCTAAGAAACTGGAATAACATCCCTTACGGCAGTGCGATCAGTGAGGGTGAGACCCTCTCAGTTTGGGTTCGGCGGACTGAGTTTGCTTTGGCGCGACAAGCGGCCAATTCCCCTGAGTCGACGAGGGTCGAGATGAAGACTGTCGCAACTACCCTCAGCCCATCCACTTCAAGGGATTCCACGGAGAATCCGAGGCCCTCCGGAACCCGTTATCGTGTGAAGCGCGGAGACACGCTACTCAAGATTGCAAGGATGTATGATGTCACGGTTCAGGAACTGCGTGAGTGGAACAATCTTGAGTCTGATCACATCACGACGGGTACGGCGCTGAGCGTCGGCAGAGATGAAGATGCGATCGCGGCAAACCTCGATGATGGAGATGCGCAGCGCTACACGGTCAGGGAGGGGGACACACTCTGGAGTATCTCAAAGAGATTTGGAGTCGATCTGTCCGACCTTCGTCGCTGGAACAAGCACTCGAAGAGTCGCATTCGACCTGGTGACGAGTTAGTGATAAGGAAGTGATTTTCCTCCGATGCTCTGGTTGGGTGAGTTTAGTGAAGTGGCAATTTTGCCTCTCATGCGTTGATCTTCACACCTGCCGCTTCGATAATACGCTTCGTGTAAAGATGTTGAGGCTCCTGCAGAATTCCTTTTGTCTCTCCGACCTCTGCAATCACTCCTTCGTATAACACAGCTATCCTATCGCAGACAAGCGATGTCATCAGGATATCGTGTGAGATGTAGAGAGTCGCCGCAGAAGTGTGCTTCTGCACTTCCCTGACCATCTTGAGGATTTGGATCTGCGTCAACGCATCGAGGGCCGAAGTGGGCTCATCGAGGATCAAGAGTTTGGGGGAGACGGAAAGCGCTCGGGCCAGAGCGATCCTTTGTCTCTGTCCTCCACTGAGTTGATGCGGAAAGCGGTCGAGAACATCTGAAGGGAGTTCGACCAATTTGAGCAGTCTTTCTGCGATCTCATCCGACGACTCCGCAGTTGTTTCCGTCATCCCTTCAAGCAATGACCTTCGCACAGTCAGCTTGGGGTCTAGAGAAGCTGTGTGATTCTGGAAAAGGAGTTGAATCTGCGGCCCAAAGTTTGCCCGGTTGCCTGTCTCCGGAAAGATGTTCGTTCCAGAGAAACTGATCGTTCCGTCGCTGGGCACGAGGAGACCTGCGATGCATCTACCGATGGTTGTCTTTCCACTTCCACTTTCCCCAACCAATCCCAATGTCAAGCCAGCATCCATCGAGAACGTGACGTCCCTGAGAATCCGTTTTCTCCCTCCTTTGAAAAAAACATGGCTCCTCGGTGAATAGCTGAGATGGGTTACTTCCAGTAAGGACATCTCACTTTTCTGTGGTTGTCAGTCGAAATAAGCTCCGGCTCCAACTTCCTGCAATCCGCTTGAACCTTGTAACATCGTGGATGGAATTTACACCCCTTTGGGAGCTCCATAAAGCTGGGCACACTCCCAGAACTAGAAGGCATAGAGTCAAGAGAAGAAGTCGGAGTGGGCAAGGCTCTCAATAGCATTTGTGAATAGGGGTGAAGCGGGTTATGCAAGTATTCGTCCTTCCGCGAGATCTCCAGTATCCTTCCAGCGTATAGCGCGGCGATTCTATCGCCATATCGTCGAGCAATCTCCAAATCGTGCGTGATCAGGAGCAGCGTCATGGCCTCATTTCTGCAGATGCTGACCAGCAGATCGAGAATCTGATAGCGCAGAACCGCATCAACGGCGCTTGTGGGCTCGTCAGCGATAAGGAATCTCGGATGTGGAGCAATTGCCGCGGCGATGAGCATTCGTTGAAGCGTCCCGACACTCAGTTGGTGTGGATATGAATCGAGAGCCTCTGCAGGGTCAGTGACGCCCATTGCCAAGAGAGACTGATGAAAGGAATGTTCGCGGACTGTCCCGGCACTATTATGACCTTTTCGGCCTTGAGCGGTCAGGAATCGTGTCTGTGCTCTCAGGCGGAATGCTGGATTGAGCGCGACACCCGGCTCTTGGAAAATATATCGAATCTCTTTTCTTCTGAGCTGACGCAATGACCTCGGCTCGATTCTGAGGAGGTCGGATCCGTCAAACTCGACCCTCCCGTGGATTGAGGCGCCGAGTCCTGAAGGAAAAAGACTTGTCAAAGCTCTGGCGAGCGTGGTCTTTCCGGACCCACTTTCTCCGACAAGCACAAACACTTCTCCCGAGGTCAATGAGAAAGTGACATCGTGCAGTAGCTCAATTGAGCTGCCATAGAGAGGCACGTGAACGCTCAACGCTTGGACATCCAAGAGCATGAGAGTAAGTCAAGAGTAACGAAATGTGCCTCATCGTAGTGAAAAAAAGGTCTAACATCAAGCAAATCCCCGAGCTGGAGGCTCAGATGTAACAAAGTGTTACATTTTTCCTTGACTTTGTGCCATGCGTTGAATAACTTTGGGCACAATCGAGTGCCTACCAGCATCCCGGGGGACTCATGTATTGGCTCGCCTTGTGGCGATCGAAGTCTTTTCCTAATTCCTGCCCGTTAGTCATCGTCTTTTTTTCATTGTTGTGTTGCTTAGGTTGCTCGAAAGGTGGTAAGGAGCAAACTGGGGAGGGGAAGGACTACGTCGTCATCGCAATTCAAGGTGACGTGGATAGCTTCAATCCTTTGTTTGCCGAGGATGTGACGGCGGGGGAAATCAACGATCTCATTTTTCCTGGTCTTCTGGATTCAAGGTTCGACACCACTCGAGGTGTGTTGGAGTACCAACCCCTCCTCGCAAAGTCTTGGGAGTTTCAGAACAACAATCGGGACATCGTCTTTCACCTGCAGACGGACGCAAGATGGTCTGATGGTGTCCGCGTTACCGCTCGCGATGTACAACTTTCATTCGAACTTTACGGTGACACTGCCGTTGCCAGTGTTCGCCAGAGTTCGGTGGAGGGGCTGCGGAGGGCAAGAAGTGGTGGACCGGATATTCACGAGGCGGTAGAGATCGTGAACGATTCTACAGTGGCATTCCACTTTGAAAGACCATATCCTGGCCAACTCTTTGACGCCGGGCTTCCAATTCTCCCAGCGCATGTCTTTGAGAAGCTCCCTCGCCAGGGCCTGCGCGAGAATGGGGTCAATCAGAATCCGATCGGCTCTGGACCGTTTCTGTTGAAGTCGTGGAAGCCGCTTCAAGAGATCATCCTTGAGTCAAGCTCTACTTCGGTCCTGCCGAAGCCAGGGAGGTTGTCCAGAATCATTCTCCGCGTGATCCCTGAATCTCGCACGCGCTTGGCTCAACTACGCGCGGGAGAGGTAGACTTGGTTGCCAATGTTCGAGTGGAAGATGCCATTGAGATGGAGAAAGATCCTCAACTACAAATCATTCCGACGGGCGAGCGTGTCTACGATGCCCTAAACTGGAATAACCTTGACCCTGAGGAATACGCAAAGACTCGTGGTCGAGTGGTCCGTCCGCATCCGCTTTTCGGTGACGCGAGAGTGCGCCGTGCGTTGACTCTCGCGACAAATCGAGAAGAGATCGTCCAGTCTTACTTACGGACGTTTGGCCGTCAAGCGGTTGGCCCGATTTCGCCGCTCTTCCGTTGGGCATACAACGACACGTTGAAGCCGCTCCGATACGATCCTCCTGCCGCGGCATCATTGCTTGCCGAGGCAGGATGGAGAGATGCAAATGGCGACGGCGTCCTCGATAGGGCGGGGAGGAGATTCTCCTTTGCTTTGAATATCACTGCGGGTGATCAGTTGCGTTCGAACATCGCTACCATAGTGCAAACCGAGCTTCGTGCATTGAAGATTGAAGTTCAGATTGAACAAGTAGAGCGATCCGTCTTCTGGAAGGAATTGATGCAGAAGAAATATGATGCGTGGATCGCGGGATTCAGTGTTCCTCTTCAAATGCAGCTCGATGAGATGTGGGGAAGTGATCTTAGAAAGTCGCCCTTCAATCTCGTCTCCTTCCGAAACAAGCGTGTGGATGAAATCCTGAAAGGTGCGAAGCGAATTCAGAAGGAGACAGAATATGCGGCGGCTTGGAAGGAGTTTCAGGTGATATTGTACGATGAACAGCCCTGTACGTTTCTTTATTGGCTCAATGGTCTTGTTGCCATCAATAGGCGAGTGCGTGGAACCGAAATCGGTGTTCTCGGCACACTGCATCACGCCTGGGAATGGCACGTTGAGTCTCCACTGGCAAGCAGGTAGAGTGCGTCCATAGGAAACTTCCACAACCCATTCTTGTCTCGATGGCTCATTTGGCGGCAAAGCGCTTAGCTTCGGCCATCCCCCTCCTCCTGGGCCTGCTGACAATTGTTTTTCTAATCTCGCACTTGGCGCCCGGCGATGCGGTTACCCGCTTTCTATCACCTACTGTGCCTGCACAAGTCACGGAGGAGCTTCGCAGACAGTTCGGCCTCGATCAACCTCTCTTGACCCAATACTTCCGCTGGCTCTCGAATGCGGTTCAAGGGAACTTCGGGATTTCGTTTTCCCATCAACGTCCCGTCTTGCAGGTTATCGCCGCATTCTTGCCGAACACAGCAATTCTTGCTCTCGCGGCGATAGTACTGGAACTCACGTTTGGAATTCTCTTTGGAGGCCTCGCAGCTCGTTTTCACAATTCTTTCGTTGACAAGGCTGTCACGAATATAGGTTTGGTTGCATACACACTCCCTACTTTCTGGGTTGGATTTGTTCTGCTTGCCGTGTTTGCCTACGCCCTTGGCCTATTTCCTTCGTCGCAAATGCACTCGGTGAACTCCGAGGCGTTGACACGACCCTCGCAGCTGGTCGACTTGGTGAAGCACCTGGTGCTTCCAGCATGCACCATCGCTATTCCTGGCGGCGCGGGAATAGCGCGCTATTTCCGGTCGAGTCTCTTGAGAGTCCGAGGCGAGGAGTACGTAACAGTGGCGCGGAGTATGGGGCTCACAGAGCGCGCGATCTTCCTTCTGTACGAGTTGCCGAATGCTCTTGTTCCTGTGATTACTATCCTCGGTTTGGAAATCGGGACTCTGCTTGCCGGGGCAATTGTTACTGAGACAATGTTTGCCTGGCCTGGAATGGGGAGACTCGCTGTCATGGCAATATTCTCGCGGGACTATCCATTGGTGTTGGGGTGTACTCTCGTCTCGGGGGTCGTCGTCATTGTTGGCAATCTCAGTGCGGATCTCATCTACTCAGTTGTTGATCCCAGAGTGAGAGTGCCATCATGAGCAGATCTCGCCATGGCTTCCTAGTCTTCTCAAGAACGACCAACATCGTTCTCTCTTGCTTGTTCTTCATTGTCTTCCTTTTTGTTTCAGTTTGGAGATGGAGCATCGTCTCTTCCGGTGCTCTTTCGCTTGTGCTAACACCCGTCGCTCTGATATTCGCGCAAGCTGAATCATCACGCTTCCTGAGGTCCGACTTGTGGGAGTATTGGATTGCAGCTGCCGTTTGGATCCTCATTCTGCTAGCCTTCATCCGGTGTCTATTTGCAGTCTTCCTCCACAGTAAGCGTGAATCGATTCCAGATGGTAGCGCTGAACCTCCGAGGCCGTTCGTTGCGTCTGAAAGGATTGGCAAGTTGGTATTGTTAGTCTTTGTTTTCTTGGCGCTGACAGCGCCGTTCGTGGCACCGTTCCAACCATCATCACAGGGCGACCTGACGACGATGCGGCTTTTGAAACCGCTTGAGAGGGGAGTTGTCACGAAATCCGGTATCCTTGAGACCGAGGGCAGTTCTCTGGTTTCGACATCGAATTCGCTGCTTCGCATCCTCGAGGGCACAAATCAGGTTCTCCTCAATCGGCAAGAGAAATTCACCCGTCTCAGCGACTTACCCACGGCGGAGGGGCGGGTGGAATCTGCCCAAATCCGGACATTTTACTTGGGGACGGACGATTTGGGAAGAGACGTATTGAGTCGAATCATTTATGGAACTCGGATTTCACTCGGCATCGGTTTTGCTGCGATGTGTTTTGCGGTGTTCCTCGGCTGTTTGATAGGATTCTTGGCTGGAGTCTATGGGGGCTGGATGGACAGACTGCTAATGCGTTTCACAGATTTGTTCCTCGCTGTGCCATCTCTTTTTCTGGTGATCGCTCTTGTTGCGCTCTTTGGAAACTCAACTGCACTGCTCATCACGGTCCTCGCTGCGACTGGATGGATGGGTGTGGCCCGACTTGTCCGAGGCGAAGTCTTGGTGTTGCGGGAACGTGAGTTTGTCCTCTCCGCTCGCCTTCTCGGCCGCTCGCCACTTCAGATACTGCGAGACCATATGATTCCAAACGTTACCCCAACAATCCTCGCCGCGTCTGTTCTCCAGCTGGCGAATGTAGTCCTTGCTGAGGCGGCCTTGAGTTTCCTTGGGCTTGGAGTTCAGCCGCCCACGCCCAGTTGGGGGAACATGATCGGCGAATCCATGGCATATCTCGAGTCAGCTTGGTGGGTGGGGGTGTTTCCCGGAATAGCTCTCTCTCTCCTTGTCATCTCTTCAAATCTTGTTGCCGAAGGTATCGAGAAGACAGCGCATACCTTCACATGATCAATAATAGGTTCAAAATACTGGGAGACTTAGGTGAAGGGGGCGTTGGAGAAGTTTTTCTGGTGGAGGACGCTTTAAGCGGCCAACGAGAAGCGATGAAGGTCTTTTCGTCATCGGCGGCGCAAGGGCTGGACGTCGATGAAGTCCGGAGGGAGTTCTCCATCCTAGTTCATCTCTCTCATCCCAATCTTGTGAAGGTGTTTGACTTTGGGAGGGTGATTGCGGCAGACGAGAGTAACCTGGTTGGAAAGTACTTCTATACAATGGAATACCTGGAGGGAAAGGATTCACTCTCATACTTCAACGCATTTCCTTTTGGTGCCGAGAGAACTGAGCTGATTGAAGTCGCCTTTCTCCAAGTCCTTGGTGTCTTGGAGTATATCCACCGTCAAGGGATCATCCACTTCGACATCAAGCCGCAGAACCTCATTGTGAATGAAACTGGCGATCAAGAGAAGATCTTTGTCAAGCTCACGGATTTCGGCTTTAGTAGCTCAAGACGTGAAACTGTAGATCACCCTGTGCGAGGTACGCTCGAGTACACTGCACCAGAATTGCTCCAGGGCCTGTCCACTGACCATCGGATCGACCTCTACTCCCTCGGCTCGACGATGTATCATTTGTTGAGTGGGCATCCACCATTTGAGGCTTCTACATCGGTCGACCTCGTGAAAAAAGTTCTCACAGAGCAGCCTCCACCACTTGAAGGGACATGCAGCGAGTCGTCCCTTCTTGTTGATGCAGTCGAAACACTCTGCCAGAGAGAACCAGACCGCCGGCATGCGAGTGCGCTCGACGTTCTCCTCAGATTCTCGTCCTCGAGCCATGCGCCTTTGGTGAAGCAGTGCTTGACGCTAGCACAGAGGCCGAAATTCGCAGGACGACAGAAGGAGAAGATGATAATCACCGAGGCACTTGAGTCGGCGTTGCGAGCTGAGGAGGCTCCGAGGGTGCTTGCACTATCAGGCACAGAAGAGATGGGGAAATCTGAGCTCCTGAAAGAGATCGCAAAAGTAGCACGTGCTCGTTGTGTGACTGTGGTCGAGGCTCGAGTTTCTAGTCCTCAATCTCCATTCGAATCCCTTTTCCCCGTTCTTCGTCAGGTCGAACTCGAGCTGTTATCGATGGGCAAGCTTGCCGACCTTCTCTCAACGAAGCCTATAGCAGAGCTGATACAAGATTCAGAAGTGGAACACGTGGCTCATTCGCACGCTCGATTTCTCCTTGCGGCTTCAAAGGCATTCCCGCTCGTTCTGATTGTAGACGACTTTGACAAGATCGATTCCCCATCGGCGAAGACGATCACATACCTTTCAGAGATGCTGACAGGCTCTAGGCTCGTGGTTCTCGTGTCGGCAACAGGGGATTCCTCTCTGGCATTTCCCTTTGATCAGAGCGTAACTCGCCGAATCCATTTGGAGGAACTCTCGCTGCAAGAAGTCACCGAACTGGTCAGAGCCTCGCTCGGAGATCAGTATGTATTAGCTGCGATCCCAGAAAAACTCTATGAGCTTTACGGAGGTGTTCCCCCGCTCATCGTGCAGGCCGTAGGCATGATAGCGGATCTGCTGCCTCTGGAGTCGTACAGGGATGCAGGGAGGATAGGGGAGTTTGCCAATGAACTCGAGCGGTTCCTCCCCGCCAGTCTTGAAGGTTTCTTCGCTCGACGTTTTGGGAAGTTGACAAAAGAGGAACTCCTCCTGCTGCAAGTCCTCGCCAGTTTTGATTCACCACCATCGCTCAAGCTGTTAAGCGACCTTGTTCCAATGCAGCCACATCGCTTGAACAGCTGCCTTGACCTCCTCGAGCATGAGGGGCATGTTGCTCGGCTCGACAATGGCAACCGTTGCACTATTCGCCATTCAAAGCTAAAGCGACACCTTTACGGGACGATAGGAGAGGCGCGGACAAAGCTTCATTCGTTCATCGCCTCTGCTCTCAAGCGCTTGGTGGAGGCAGGAGAGTCGACAGAGCTTGAGGAGCTTGCTCGGCAATACTCACTCGCGGGTGATCGACTTGTTGCTTCTTCTTGGTATGAGGTGGCGGGAGAGCGAGCAATTCAAAGCCAATCCTTGTCTCGTGCGGTTGACAACTTCGAGAGAGCCCTCGAGTTGAGAACTAGCAAGTCAGATGAGCATGGGTATGCAACACTTCAGGAGAAGCTCGCTCAAGCGTATTTCGATAGCGGCTCATATCGGAAAAGTTCACAACAATATGAACTGCTATTGGCGCACCCAGATGAGACTGACGGGAGGCGCTCAGCTCTAAGCGTTGCCCTGGGTAAGGCACTCTCGCGGTCGGGCGAACATGCCCAGGCACTCGGTCACTTTGAAGAGGCGTTGAGGCTAGCATCTCAGCCATCCACACGGTTTGAAATCTCTCAAGAAATCATCGCATTGAAAATCGCGACTGGGTACTACAACGAGGCTGCGGAACTGTGTCGAGTTCAGCGAGAGTCCGCATTACAGTCGCCGAGCAAAGAAATGCTCGCCTCTGTCGAGACGCACCTTGGAAGAGCCGAGTTTCTTCGGGGGAACTATGAAGCCGCACGGAATTCATTCACAGCCGCATTGCAGATCTACCGGGAGGTGCAGAATAGACGCCGAACTGTCGATGCACTTCTCAATCTCGGCAATGTTTTGAGTGTGACCAAAGACTATCATGGTGCTCTCGACCACTGGGAGCAGGCCCTGTCACTCGGGAGGGAGCTGGGAACGCTGCACCACGAAGGACAAGTGCAGAACAATATGGGCATCGCTCACTACATGCTTCGCGAATACGACGAGGCTCGGGCTTGCTATATGCGGGCAAAGGAAGTGTTTGAAGAGTTGAGGTCCAAGAACGGACTTGCGTTAGCGTTGACAAACCTTGGGGAGGTTGCTTATGCCGAAGGTGAATACGAGCAAGCGTTGGAATGGTGGGAGAAGAGTCTTGATCTCAACGAAGAAATGAAAGACAGCGGCGGGATTGCGGAGTCACTTCTTCATCTTGCACGTGCCTTGTTGTCTTTCGGGGAGGTGAAGCAAGCCCAGGTCAATCTGCAGGAGGCAGAGATCATCATTGAGGAGCGTGATCTGTCCACATTCCGAGCCCAACTCTCATACCTCAAGGGACTGCGATCCCTTGCCCTAATGAGCTTCGAAGATGCACAGGTAGCCTTCTTGACAGCTAGAGAAGCTTTCGAGATGGAAGGCGACTATGAAAAGCGCCTTCTCTCGCAGCTCCGGTTGGGCGAGACTCTCATCGCGATTGGTGAGTACATTGAGGCAGCCAGGCTCCTCGTGAGCATGCTCCACGATCAGAAATTGAAGAGTCTTCCGCTCATCAAAGCGGAATGCTTGTACCTCCTCGGCTCTATCGCAGAGAATCATCCGGAAGCCACACAGGAGAGGCCGCTCGGATGCTTCAAGCAAGGATTGGAACTGATTGAAAACGAAGTCCTTGGGGAGATCAACTGGAAACTATCCTATGCGATCGCTAAGGAGTACGCTCGGCGAAGACAGCGCAAGAAAGCCGAACGGCAGTATATGAATGCCCAACTCATTATTGAGCATATTTCATCTCGGATCAAGTCGGCAAAGCTTCGGGAACAGTATCTGTCCGTTGACCACAAGTCGACGATTCTCTCGGAAATAGCCTCGTACTTGAGACAACAGAAAGGAGACACCCGTGTCCAAGTGGAAGGATAAGTTCAAGATACTCCTTTGTGGCAAAAAGGAGTTGATGGGGGAAGTACGGAAGATTATTGTCGAGTCGAACGACGTACATCTCCTTTATGCCTCGTCGCCTAATTTTCTGCTTGGGAGAGCGGTTTTCAATCTGCCGGACCTTGTATTGATCGACGTTGAAGCGGACCGGATGATCCTGCGGTCAGCAGTAAAGGAGTTTTGTGAGCACTTTCCCCAAGTTCTCGTTCTTGCTCTGGCGACGTCTGCGGACCACCGTGACGCAGTGGAATTGCTGAAGGTCGGAGCGGAGGGCTATTTTCTCTTTCCTGATGAATACAGGAAGCTGAGCGAAGAAATTTCGATGCTCCTGAATGAGTGGCGGATGAACAAAAGAAAGGAGGAATTCCTCGAGCTTCAACAACGCACGTATGATTTCAGCCAAATCATTGGGAGTTCTCCTCGTCTTCAGGAGGTGCTACGCTGTGCTAAGAAGATCATCGAGAGCAACGCGGTGACGATCCTCATCACCGGAGAGACAGGAACAGGGAAAGAACTCCTTGCTCGTGCTCTGCACTATAACAGCAGCAATCGAAGTAGTCCATTTGTGGATATCGGTTGCTCCGCGCTTCCGGAAAACCTTCTCGAATCCGAACTGTTCGGTTATGAGAAAGGCGCTTTCACGGACGCACGGGAAAAGAAGCTCGGTCTCTTTGAGGTCGCTGAAGACGGGACGATTTTTCTGGATGAGATTGGGGACATCTCCCACGCGATGCAGTCCAAGCTTCTAAAAGTAATCGAGGGTCGCACGATGCGCCGGCTGGGAGGACTTCGGGATATCCCTGTGAAGGCGCGCATCGTGGCTGCAACGGGAGTCGATCTCGAATCCAAGATGAAGTCTGGAGAGTTCCGGAGAGATCTCTACCACCGCCTTAAGATTCTTCCTCTTGAAATTCCACCTCTGCGTGAAAGGAAAGAGGATATACCCATGCTGGTTGAGTCATTCATTCGTTCCTTCAATGCAATGTACGGGAAAAAGGTCAAAGGAATAGACCCAGGAGCGTTACAGAAGCTTCTGGACCACAAGTGGGAGGGGAATGTGCGTGAATTGAAGCACAGCGTAGAGCGGGCCGTGTTGCTCCAGGATGGTGAGTGGTTAACCGGAGAAGATTTTGAGTTTCTCTCACCTGTGGAAGCTCCATCACCGAAGGAGGAGGCCGCAGGCAGGGAGAGGCACCCTAGGGTTTCTAAGGAAGACGCACTGATGCTTGTTGTACCAATCGAACGTGCATCCCTTCTCGAAGTACAGCGCGTGCTTGCCGTGAAGGTACTGGAGCACGTCGGAGGAAATAAACGTCGCGCCGCCCAAATTCTGAAGATCTCCCGACCTCGGCTTGATCGAATCCTCAACATGGGTAACAATGTAGAACGTGACACGATGTAATGATTTGTGAATCATACGTGGATCGTAGCATTACAGAATCATACCGATGTCACTTGATGGTCTACACAGGTATTCTTTGCAGAGTAGTATGTCACTTGATGGTCTCCAGCCCTGATATATTTCTCCTGCGCGATTAGCAGCCATTTCAAGTTCTGATTCTCTTCACCCCCCTTCGTACCTTTTTTCTTCTCTCCTCTCTGGCACAGCGCTTGCCATTACTGTAGCCATGCTACAGCAAAATCAATTCACTAATCAATCCTCTAATAACAACTGGGGGTTCTCATGAAAAGAGTGTTCATTGTTATGCTGGTTATTGCGGTATTCATGCTCATCAGTGGATGTTCGGAAAAGAGTGAGTCTATTCTCTCTCCGGTTGATTCCCCTGCATCCGTGACTTCCGTCCAGCCGGGGTCAAACGCAAAAGTCGAGGCTCCAACTGCAGTGGCTTCCATTCAACCCGGGCGCAGCATAAACTGCTCGCCCAAGCTCCTCCAGCTCCCACTGCCCTTATGGGGCACAAACCAAGGAGCCAGCTCAACGAGCTATATTACAAGCAGCTCCGGAGGTCAAGTGAGTGTGACTTATAGCTACACTTCGATCCTGAGAAAGGTGTTCCGTGTCACCGCGACGTTGTCTGTTCCACCTGGTGCAATTGACAAGGATAAGTATGTCACGATGTCCGTGGACGATCAGTACCTTGCGTTGAAGTTCAAGCCAGGTGGGCTGAAGTTCAACGTCCCGGCCAAGTTGGACGTCAACGCAACTGGCCTGGATCTCTCAATCGTCCCATTTGGAGCCCAGCTCTCTTTGTACTATGTGAATGACTTCAATGTGGTGACCGAGAAGGAAAATTTTGGAGGCATCAGCACCAATCGCTTCTTTGGGTCCCTTGGGTGCGACGACGCTGAGATTAATCACTTCTCACGATATGCGTTCGGGTATTGATTCACATTCAATCTAACTCAATGGAGGTATCTGATGAAACGCATCAGTCTTGTAAGCAACGTTGCTCTGTTTGTTTCGATCGTTCTTTTGGGAGTAGGATGCCAAAAGGATAACCCGATTGGGACACCAAACAGCTCAAAGGATAATCCGATCGAGATGGCAAACAGCTCGAAGGATCAAGCTCCCCAGTTCCTAAAGCTCCCACCCCGGGCTGGCTTAAACAAAGTCATTACGGCAAGCAGTCCAATCCACGTTAAGGGGGGTGGGAAGGTAGACTTGAACTACGAGGAAAAGGATGCAACAGGGAAAAAGGTGTTCGACTTGGAAATTGAACTCAAGTTCGACGACAAGTCGGTGAGCGATGATTTCGTTGCCAGCGTGACCACGGATGCAAGTTACCTGATGTCGAGCGTTGATCTTGCATTTGGTCCTCATGAGACGACCTTCCTTCGTCCAGCCAATCTCAAAGTGCATGCAAAAGGCATGGACTTATCTGGGTTAACAGACAAGTCCGTCGTTAATCTTTATTACGACGATAACGGTACCTGGAAACTCATGGACGGGGACGTGAAGCTTCATGTGAAAGATGGGGAGCTTCAATGCGACAATGGGAAGCTTCCACACTTCTCACGCTATGCTTTCGGCTACTCACGCTAAAACTAAGGACCTGACCAAATGGTACCAGCAAGAGATAGCGTCATAAATGCTGAGATTCTTTCCCTGTTGAAAAACTACTGCGGCGAGAGGCTCGTCTCGAAATTCGTCGGCGAGCAGAAGGGAATGCAGATTGTTGAACAGCGTCTCTTGCGTCAGGGCGCTCGACATTTGCCGGCGAAGGTGGCAACGGAGGTATCTCTAGACGATGAAGCCGTGTACGACCAACTGGTCACGATGTGCAAGCAGAATCTCAGTGCATACGAGTTTTCTGAGGCGATGCTGGGAATCGGAGACTTGTTCAAGGCACACGGCGAGTTGCAGAAGGCAGAGCAGACCTATAGCAGCGTGATGCAGTACAGTCAGAAGACTGGACACGTGGAGTTTGTCGCTGAAGCCCTCTTGCGAAGAGGAGAGGTATATTGCCGTCAAGGACTCTGGAAGGAGTCGAACAGAGATCTTGGTGAGAGTCACAGTCTTTTCCTCGAGTCCAACAATCGGACTGCTCTTGCAAAGGTGGAGAACCTTCGCGGTACCTGCTCGGCAGAGCAAGGGCATCTCAGGAGAGCCAGGTCACACTATTCTAAGGCACTCCGCGCGTTTGAGGAATCTGAGGAAAAGGTGATGGTGGGAACCGTGTTGATGAATCTTGGAATCGTGCACAACATCATGGGTGAATGGGACAATGCGATCAAGTTCTACCACAGCGCGCTGCTCTACTTCCAGAGCGCTGGAGATGCGAGACGGATTGCTGAGGTGCACCATAACTCAGGCATGTCACGCGTCTCCAAGGGCGACTACGCCGAGGCGATCCGTGAGTTTGATAATGGGCTTACGCTCTCGGTGAAGCTTCAGGATCCGCGTCTCATTGGGCTTGCACAGCTCGGGAAGGCAGTGGCGTTCTTCCATATGAAGGACAGTGCTTATGCC
>JBAWAH010000067.1:0-27693 GCA_049589195.1 Bacteroidota bacterium
GTATATGTGTGTGGCCATCGATGAGCCCTGGAAGAACTGTCGCGCCGCTCAAGTCGATGACTCTTGCCTCTGAAGGGATCGTGATTCCTTTCCCAACATCCTTGATCAGATTGCCTTCTACTAGAACAACCACACCTCGTGCGACTGTCTCGTTCTTAGTGTCGATCAGGCTGCCACATTTCAGTGCAAGGAGTTCCTTCTTCGCCTGCCCCAACACAGACAAAGGAAGAAGAAAGAGAACAATAAGGAAGAGCTTTTTCATTTTATCCTCTGAGATTGTGAGACTTTGGAAGTGTAGGCTCGGAGAGATCGCTATTCGGGAAGGAGAACGAATTGAACGGAGCTAACTCATACGAAGCCCCTCTTCCTGTTGATCGCATGCTTGAGCCGCTCGACATAATCGTCTTTGGAGATTTCGATCGCGCCGAGCCGAGCGAGATGAGGAGTGATGAATTGGGTGTCAAGCAACTCAAAGTCTCGCTCCCGGAGTCGATCAACGAGGAACGCCAACGCCACTTTGGACGCATCCCGCTCCGAGTGGAACATCGATTCACCGAAGAATGCAGCACCGAGGGCAACTCCGTACAGTCCTCCCGCAAGCTTATCGCCTCTCCATGATTCCACGCTATGCGCATAACCAAGCCGATGAAGCTCCAGGTAGCTCTGGACGATCTGTTCGGAAATCCATGTTTCCTCGCGCTCCGCACATTCTCTCATCACTTTTTCAAACGCCGTGTCTACACGAACCTCGAACACCTTCTTCTTAATCACCTGTCGAAGACTGCGGGATACTTTCAATCCCTCAAGCGGTATGATTGCACGGGGATCCGGGGAGTACCAATAGAGTGGCCCATTCCTCGACTCCGCCATCGGGAACATCGCATTGCAGTAGGCATAGAGGAGTAGGTTAGCGGGGATAATCTCGACGGCGGGCTGTTTTGACTGAAGACGCGTCATGGGTGAGCTTCCTGTCCGAGCAAACTGAAACTATCTCAATGCTGGCGTCCACCATACATCTTCTCACCTGCCTCAACCCGGAATGGCAGGTGGTTCTGTTTAGGAGGGATGGGACAAGTGGCAAACTCTGTGAACACACACGGCCAGTTGTATGCTTTGTTGAAATCGAGTATCACTTCGCCATTTGCGTCTGGCATCTCGGTATAGAGCTGCCTGCCCAGGGAGTACGTCTCCTTGCCGTTGGTGGAATCCTCGAACATAATGAAGAGATTGCTTTCTGTCCCTCGTTCGATGATAACATCGAGGCGGTAGGTCTTTCCGTCAAGCTCAAACGCAAGTGCACCCGGACAGGAATCGCTTTCCACTGTGTTGATCATCGTAGCGATCTGAAGCATTTTGGGAGGGTTGTATGGCTCGTATGTCGCCTCCACTCGCCACTTTGGATCCACGGGGAAATACTCGAGACCCCTGAAATTCACGCGGGGGGGATTCTCTTTGTCCTTCACTCTCACAGCAAGCTGCCCCCCACGCTTGATAAGATAGAAGCTCAGCGTCCCAATGTTGAGTACAGTCGGATCCTTCAATCCATCTTCATCGGAGAGCAAGACCATTGAAGTGACTGGCTGTCCGTTCGATGTGACCTTGGCGCCCTTCTGCACCTTGACTTGCACAACGCCATTCTCCAGCCAGAGTGACCCAGCGACCTTTGGAGCTTTGCCAATTGGGAAGATAATCTGGTTGGATGAATCAGTTCCAAATCGATTCTCCCCCTCCTTCAGCCAGAAAAAGCCGCACAGTGTGAGCCAACCGTCATCGCGAGTTAGACCTGTAAGTCGGGGTTCCTTCCATTTTTCAATCTCGGTCCGATACGCATTCAAATCGAAATTACCTGCCCGCTTGGCACAACCCACCATGATGAGCAACAACCCGTATGAGACGACAATTCCGAACCGAAGGGCGGTGCGAAACCGGAGAGTTCGTGCCAGCTCCAGAAGCATTGGGTTTACTCTATGAGTTACTCGCTTGTGCGATATCACAGCCGTCCTGATTCTGCAAATGAGCGAGCTCGCCAACCAAAACACAAAACTCACTTGATTGAGAGCATCTCCACCTCAAAGATCAGAGTCGAGTTCGGAGGAATCGTCTGTCCCGCACCGCGTTCACCATAGGCAAGGTCAGATGGGATAAACAATTGCCACTTGGATCCGACAGGCATCAGCTGGAGAGCCTCAGTCCATCCCTTGATCACGCCGCCAACCTGAAACGTTATTGGTTCGCCGCGCTTGTACGAGCTGTCGAATTCCGTTCCGTCAACCAATGTACCGCGATATTGGACACTGACGGTCTGGTCAGCTTTGGGTTTCTTGCCGATCCCCATCTTGAGGACTTTGTATTGCACTCCACTCGGCAGGGTGACGACACTATCCTTCTTCTTGTTTTCAGCAAGGAATGCTTCGCCATCTTTTCTGTTCTTCTCGCCAATGACTTTATTCATCGAATCCCTCTTCGCCACCAACTGCTGCTGGAAGGCACCCATCACCGATTGAGCTTGCTGTTCCGTCAACAAGGGCTTGCCGCCGGTGCTAGCGTCCTTTATTCCGCGTGCGATCAGATCGGGGTTTGCGTCCACTGACTGTTGTTTCAACCTCTGCCCGATGTCGAGTCCGATTGCGTAGCTCACGCTGTCTTTTTGAGTCTTCAGTTCCGTCTTCTCTTGTGACTTGCCCTGACATGCCACCAATGCGATGCAAAGTAACCCCACACTCGCGTTTCTCATCAAATAACTCCTCTCGTGATATGGTGATCCTATGGACAGGACTATGCCGTCCAGCGTCTTAGCAGATAAAGATACGATTTTCCAGTGCCTAATCCAAACCAGAATAAAGAATGAACGTCTCCTCATTGGAGAGCCTTCTCGAGTTCTGATGCCGCCGCATCCACGAGCCCCGCCTCATTTCCCAGTACTTTCGCAGCACGACCGATTTCCTTTTCAGCTTCCTTCCATTTCTTCTGCTCGATTGCTTCCCGGACACCGGGAATAGTTTTGACGCCGTAGCCCGTGTACGCACCCGGAGCGTAGATCATGTGTTTGAACCATGGCCGGCCCGGGAGACCAGCGTCGTCTGTCAGTTTTCGTTCGCTCTTGATGAGCATTTGGTTGATCGTCCTCACTGCGCTGCCCTTCGGACTCTTGTCGGAACTCTCCCGCACTTTCTTGAGGACCTTTTCATATCGATCTGCGCTTCGGGTCAAAGCTTCAGAAGCATTCTCAAGCGGAGCGAAGTTCAAGAAGGGAGGAACTTCCTCCACTGAAGGAGGAACGTACTTCTCCTTGGGATCGGACGTAGCAGTAAACACGCCCTCAGAGATCTCTTTGTTCCGCTCGTGGATCTCGTCCTGCATGTTTTTCAGAAGCTTCTTCAGTCCGTCGAGATACTTTTGGATGATCTCGGCGACGGGCTTGAATTCGAGGGGCAAAAGATCGGCGTCCGCAAGTCTTAGAACTGATGTGCCTGCAGTCTGTGCAAGGGTCCGACCATATGAGAAATCTGTATCCGAAAAGTGCGTGAACCAGTAGAAGTCATCATAGATAGAGTGATAGATTCCTCCATCATCCTCCCCACCGTAGCCCATGTTCAGTGAAGCGATTCCGAGATGGTCAATGTACACGGTGTAATCGGATCCAGAGCCAAGGGCGCCGATCCTCCAATCGGATCGTTGACGGGCCTCGCTCTTGTCCTCGGGTGTCTTGGCGGTCCGAATCTGTTGTAGCTGACTCCTCTTCCACACTGAAATCTTCTTTTCGGGATCTTCGATGTCGCGAGCAACGCCGTTAATGAACTTCTCCAAACTATGCGAACCGCCGACTCCGAGATAACCTCTCCCATTCCCGTCCGAATTGATGTAGGCTACAGCCTTCTCCTTTAACTCGTCGGCATGCTCCTCTCCCCATTCGGTGGAGCCGAGCAAGCCTTCTTCCTCGCCGTCCCAAGCACAATAGATAATCGTCCTCTTTGGCTTCCAGCCTTGCTTAAGCAGTTCACCGAACGCACGCATCTCCTCCATTTCAGCAACAAATCCCGAGAGAGGGTCTTCAGCTCCATTTACCCAAGCGTCGTGATGGTTCCCGCGAATAATCCACTCATCAGGATAGACGGATCCCGGAATTCTCACAATCACATCGAAGATTCTTTTCAGATCCCAGTTTGACTTGACCTTCAGATGGACTCTTGCAGGTCCGGGACCAACATGGTAGGTGATTGGAAGATTACCGCGCCAGGCCTGAGGAGCCACTGGTCCAGTAAGTGCAGAAAGAAGCGGTTGCGCATCACCGTATGAGATAGGCAAAACAGGAATCTTCGTGAACACTTCAACATCCTTCAGATCGAGTCGCTTTGCATTCTCCGTCGCGCCGATCCCCGGTGTGAGCGGGTCGCCGGGGTAAATTGGCATGTCCATCACGCTTCCACGCTGAACACCGTTCGAGTTCCGATACGGACCCTCCGGGAAAACATCACCTTGAAAGAATCCGTCATCGTGCGGATCGGAGTAAAGGATGCACCCGACTGCCCCATGTTCTGCGGCAACTTTCGGTTTAATCCCACGCCACGAGGCACCGTATCGCGCAATGACAATCGCACCCTTGACAGAAATGCCGAGTCGGTCAAGCTGCTCGTAGTCATCTGGAACACCGTAGTTCACATATACGAGCGAGGCAGTAACGTCGCCATCGATAGAGTAGGCGTTGTACGTCGGAAGCTGTTCAGCCTGTTGGCCGGAGGTCGGATCCACGTTCACCGCTGGCTCTTGAAGTTTAGCGGTGTATCGAGTCGGCTCAAGAAGCTCCACGGCTCGTTCCTTCGGCATTGGAAAGAGGACATCGAACGTTTCGATATGAGCATCAAGCCCCCAGCTCTTCCATGTCGACAAGATCCATTCAGCATTCTCCTTGTCGTACGCGGATCCGACATGGTGCGGACGCGCTGAGAGACGCTGCATGTACTCACGCATATTCTCCGGTCTTGGGATTGAGCGAAACTTTGACTCCCAATCGGTTTTGCTTATCTGAGACTGCGCGAGCATGCTGTTCAGAAGAAGCAAGGAGAGCAAACATATCATGTACGATTTCACCTAAGCCTCCATGAGGTGGTGGAAAGACAATGCTAATGAATGCGTTGACAGAGAAGGGTGGTGACAAACATTAGACGTGCTTGATAGGAATTGGTTCTAGTTCTCGGCAGGTGATGGCGTTGCCCCCACAACGAGGGAGGGATGTGACGAGGACGATTTTATCTTCGATGGCTTCTCTTTGCTTTCCCCGTGGCAATGGTTTTCTTCGTCTTTTCAACGGCCAAAGATTTCTCGCTCGTCTTGATCACGTGCTTATTCAACCGTGGCTTCACGTATCAGGAAAACGGGAGTCGCTTGTACCGCAGCGATCTTGAAGGGCGTGTCAATCGAGTGTGGCATCTCGACCGATCCTCATGTCCATGCTCACTTCTTTAGTGATTGCCCCGATTTCTTCGGGGATTGCTGTTGCTTTTCCTGGCGCTCGGTGGTCCATGGAGGCACCACGCCGTTCATCCGCGCATAAGCAATGGACTGCCCAAGATGTTCAGGCTGGTGTGTCGCGATCATGAAGAAAACCTCGCGAACCGTTCCTGGACGCCCAAGTATCTTGGCTGGTTTGTTCAGGTCGGCATCAGAAGTCTTGAGAACTGCTTCCCGAACATCCCCGCACGACTCTTTCAGCACCTCGATGATCTCTTCTTTCTCTTTCAGAGAGTCAATTCTTTTTGTATCGACACCCTCAGGAGGTTGCACACCAATAATCTGCAGGAACCAATAATTCCCATCGGCTATGTGGGTGTAAACTTCTCCGACGGATCGGACGCCTTCGCCGGGACGCCACGAGTACTTTTCGACCGGCATGGCTTCGGCGAGCGACACGATCTTCTTGCTGAAATCATCCCACTGCGTGAGGAATTCACCCCGGAAGCCTGATGGCGCCTTTGCTTTCGCGGAGCCTTGCCCGCGGGCGATTGTGGTCAAGACAAAACACCCAAGCAGAACCAAAGTCGTCACCAAGCACAAGCTTCTCTTCATCTCAGCCTCCTTCGATTGTTAGCGTAGAACTACAAAGTGTCTTGATCTAGAAGATCCCCTGATGCAACGAGTGGGGGCTCAAGTGAGATTCGGGAGTTGATAAACCTATTGCATCCCGATTTGTCTGCCCTTTATCTTTTCTATGCTCTCCGCTGCGGCATCAGCAGCTCTGTCGTTTTTGTCGTTTGCGAGTTTCTCAAGATCTGGGAGGACGGATTCATCTCCAATATCACCTAGAGTCTGCACAGCCGTAGTTCTGATCAGGAAATTCTTGTCGTTCAGCAATGAGTGAAAAAGTGTAAGGACATCCTTTCGGTTCTTTCCGTATTTGCTCAGGATGCCCAAAGCAATATACCGAGTGAATAGGGGCTGCCCGTACTTTGCCAACTCGAATGAAAGCGTCATGCCTTTCTCCGAATCGACTCGTGCGATCATCGTCAATGCAGTATTCGCTATGCTGTTATTGTGCGATGGCACTTTTAGATATTCCGTCAGTGTTGCGAGCGCATTGGAAGAGTCCGCCTTCGTCAGTGATCGCAGAGCGCTTGAGACCACAGCATAGCTTGAGTCGTGTAAAGCAGCGTGAAGGGTTGAGACGACATCGCTTCCAGCGTACTTCCCGAGGGCAGAGACGGCTGCGCTTTGAACCGCTGCTTTGGTATCCTTGGAGGCCGATCTCAATACCTTCTTGACTTGCTCCTTCAGGGAATCGGCACCCACGTGAATCCCTCCAAGAGCATTGATTGCTTCAAAGCGAACACCCCAGAAAGGATCGTGTAGAGACAGACTCGCGAGGAGATGAACGCATTCCTCATTGCTCGACAATTTCGTCATCTCCTGGATTGCTTGAATACGGTCGACAGGGTTGGTGGCTTGTTCTGCCTGATAGCGCCACTCTTCAAGCGATTTCTCGAACTTCAATTCTTTGATCAGCCAGCCCCCCCTATCAAAGATCACGAGCTGTGGTTTGCGCGGGGATGGAAGGACAAACGTAGTGTCCTTGCTCAGGATGGTCACTCTCTGTGTCGACTTCCCCTCAGGGCAAGTGACCTCAACCTCAACTGGAGTATGAAAGACGGCAGTCAAGCTATCGAGTGTCTGTTCTTGCTTTACAGTGAGAAAGACGGCTTTCGCAGAGTCGCTCCATCGATATGAAACGGCGAACACCGGATGACCAGCCTTATACACCCATTCGTCAAAAAACCAGTAGAGGTTCTGGCCAGTCGCTTCCTCAATGGCGTTCTTCAAGTCATTCGTCTCCACCGGCTGAAACTGGTATTTCGTGATGTAATGGTTCATCGCCCGCCAGAAGAGTTGGTCGCCCAAGACGAAACGGAGCATGTGAAGCACTGCAGCGCCGCGTGGATAGACATTCTCGATGTATGAGCCCACACTGACAATCGGCTTCCGTCCCAAGGTCGAATCGACTCGTATCCCTGCCTGCTGACTACCCAACACCCTGTAATCGAATTCATCCCGCCCGAGAGAATACTCGTGATACAAGAGATCAAAGTAGCTGGCAAAACTCTCGTTGAGCCATAGATGCCTCCAGTCTTTGCACGTGACGACATCCCCCCACCATTGATGTGCGAGTTCGTGGGCGATCAGGCTCGTAGTCGGGTTGTCCATTCGCTCGCGGGAATCGTACACCGCAGAGTAATCCAGCAGAGTCGTCGCCGAAGCATTTTCCATTCCTCCATACATAAAGTCTGAGAGAATGATCTGTGCATACTTCTCCCAGGGGTACTTAAAACCAATCTTGTCGTCGAAGAACGCGATCATCCTGGGAGTCTCCTTGAAACATTCTCGCGCGTCCGCCGTGTCTTGGGGATAGACGTAATATTCGACTGGCAACCTTCCGACATGATCTTTAAGAATCGCATACCTCCCTGCCGCAAGCATGATGTGATACGAGGTGTGCGGCTTGTCTTCTCTCCAGCGAAAGGTCTTCGTCCGTTCCCTTTTGTTTTCCTTCACGCTGAACAACTTGCCATTCGAGACCAACACGTACTTGTCTGGCACCGTTGCGATGACCTCGGACGTCGCCATGTCGTTGGGGAAATCATAGCATGGGAGCCAGAAGTGGTTGTCCATGTCCTCTCCCTGCGTCCAGATCTGCCACGGCTTGTTCGGATATCCGGAGTCGGGCTGGACAAAGTACAAACCCCTCCGCGGAGTGCATGAGTATTCGATCGCAACGGTGATAGTGTCCTTGAAGGAATATTCCCGGTCGAGATGAATCGCCAGCATCTTTGGCTGCACATCAAACTTCAAATCCCGTTTACCCATGGTGACTCGTTTTACCTGCATCTCCTCTGCGTCGAATTCGACGGTTTCCAGATCAGGAAGGAATGGAACAAGCGTGGTCGTCACCTTACCTATGACCATTCTCTTCGACTCATCGAATGACACCTCAAGCCTGTAATGAACGACATGGTAAGAGCGATTACGTGCCTCTCCCTCACCACGGACTGAAAAAACAGATTGGGCAAGGGAAAGCGTAGAAACGAGGAAACAACCAAGAAGAGCTCTGAGAGAAATCATGTTCTTCTCCATCAATGCTAATGACAGTCCAAGGCACGAGCTTTTCATGAATGGAATCTCGCTAACTTGCACCCTGGCCAGGGACCGACACGGCGGTGTTCAGTGATGCCGTTAGACTGTCTCTAAATCTAACAATTCCGCTTCAAGGAAACAAGAGAAAGGGCTTATGCTCCCACATGCTTCAACCACGCCTGAGCAATCAAAGCATGTCCGGGAAGGGAAGGATGGACTCCGTCGGCTGCCCAATAGGCAGCTTCACGCTTTGTGCAAGCCTCTTGAAGAAGTCGATCGAGTGGAACCAGAATTGCATCGTACTCCCTCGCGAGTTCGTGTACAACTTCGATCTTCGGATCCAAGTCCTCCCGCCACTTCTTCTGATCAACAGTCACTGGCAGAAGAAAAGGCTCACAGAGGATCAGCTTTGTTTTCAGAGCCTTCGTGGTTGAGTCAAGAATCGCTCGGTATTCCTCTTCGAAGCGATCCACAGATGTTGGATCGTTCTTGTCATAGCGCCGCCAGGTATTGTTGATGCCGATGAGGATCGAGACAAGGTCCGGTTTCAAGGCCAAGCAGTCTTCCTCCCAGCGTCGCACGAGATCGCTCGTCCTATCGCCGCCGATCCCTCTGTTGAAAAACTCCACTCTCTTTTCAGGATGCTTGGCCGAGTACCACGATGATGCCAGCATAGCATAGCCCTTCCCAAGATCCGACGGGTCTTCTCGGTTTCTGCTACAGTCGGTTATGCTATCACCTTGAAAGAGCACGCGGGCGTTGTCTTCGATCAATGTTGCCATGAAAGGTCCTACTCAGGAATGGGACTTCGTAATGGTGCACATGGTCCAGATGAAAGGAAGGCTCGTGCTTGGGTGCTTGGGTACCAGGGTTCTGAGGGATCTCCGCTCCCGAGCCTGCTGACTCAGCAATCAACTTGTCTTTGCGACAAGGGCTGTTTCCTACTTCTCAGGAATGAACTTGAGTGCTGCAGAATTCATGCAATACCGAAGACCCGTAGGTTCAGGTCCGTCGTCAAAGACATGTCCGAGATGAGCCTCACAGCGCGCGCACAATACTTCGGTGCGCTCCATAAGCAGACTGTTGTCCGTCTCTGTCTTGATGTTCTCCTTGGCCACAGGCTTCCAGAAACTTGGCCATCCAGTCCCAGATTCAAACTTCGTGTCCGATGTGAAGAGGTCGTTCCCGCATGCCACGCACTTGTAGACTCCTTTAGCATGGTTGTTCCAATACTCCCCAGTGAAGGCCCTCTCGGTCCCCTTCTTGCGAGTGACTTCAAATTGCTCAGGTGTCAACTCCTTCTTCCATTCTTCTTCCGTCTTGATGACCTTGTCTGTCATAATAAACTCCCCCTTTTCGACTGAGAACACTTTTATTTTCGTGTCGGCAGGATCATCACCATGAGTTGCCTTCCCACCCGGCTCGTTTTGAGCCGTGGAGTCTCCGCGGGTGTTTGCGTTCTGACAATTGAGCGAAAGCCCGAGAGAGAGGATCCCAATGAGGACTAGATATGGCTTCATACACTCCCTCAACAACAAATGAGTGCATGGAGTTCACGTCACTCCCTTCGTCTCGCCGACTTGGCCGAGCGGCAACCCCGAATGACTCTACTTGCTCTCAAGCACTTGATTCCGAACCATCTTCAGCATATCGTATGGCGCGGGATCGCCGCCGAGGTACTTGTGGAACCAGTCAAGATGAGCATTGTAATAGAGCGGCATGGACTTGACTCCGCTCGGCCAGTGCCCATCGTTCTTGAATACGATGAGACGAGAAGGCACGCCCATCTCTTGCAGATCCGTGAAGAACTCGAGACTCTGCGTGTATGGAACACGGTAGTCCTGCTCGCCAGTGATCACGAGGCAGGGCGTCTTGAAGTTCTTCACAAAGTTGCTTGGGGACCACTTCTGGTAAAGGTCTGAAGTCCACGGCGTCCCGCCCAAATCCCACTGTGGGAACCAGAGTTCTTCAGTCGCTCCGTACATCGCGGTCAGATCGTACACCCCCATCATGCAGGCGATGGCCTTGAAGCGATCCGTATGCCCTTCCAGCCACATCATCATGGTGCCGCCATACGACCAGCCCATCGCTCCCATGCGGTCTTTATCGACATAAGAGATGTTCGCCAGTGAGTCCGCCACCGCCATGACATCCTCGTACACTTTCCCTCCCCAATCCTTGGATATCTCACTGGTGAACTCTTGTCCATAACCCGTCGAGCCGTGCGGATTCGGAAACGCCACGATGTACCCTGAACCCGGATACACCTGCCAATCACCGCGGAACCCGTCTGTCCATTGCTGCTGAGGCCCGCCGTGCACATTCAGCACGAGCGGGTATTTCTTCGAAGGATCAAAGTTGTGGGGCTTCACGATGAACGTGTGGATCTTCTTCCCTGTCGGAGAGGGAATCCACATTTCCTCCGCGGGACGAATGTCCACTGTCTCTTCGAGATCTTTGTTGAAGAATGTCAACCGCTTCAGACTCCCATCCTCGACATCGACGCGGTATATATCCCGCGGCTCACCGACGGAGCGACGCACAAGCGCAATCGACTTTCCGTCGGGGGCAATGACGAAGTCGTCGATGGTCTTTGCGTCAACGACCTTCTTGATCTGATTCGTTTTCAGATCAACACTATAGAGAGGAGTGTGTCCTTCGACCTCGCCAGTGAAGTAAATCTCTCTTGAGTTGGGCGCCCAGTGAAACGCATCCACCCAATTGTCGAATGATTCAGTCACAATGGTGGTCTCCCCCGTCTTGCGGTCATAGATGGCGATCCGGAAGAGATCAGACTCGTAACCCGGGATCTTCTGCGTACGATAAGCAATGTATTTCCCATCGGGTGAGTATTCTGGATCTCCGTCATACGCCTTGTTGCTTTCGGTGATGTTCTTGGGCGTTCCGCCACTGCTCGGGACGATCCAGAGATCGGCATTCGTTGTTTCCCACTCGTTGGGATCATGATTGGAACTGTAGCACAGTTCTTTTCCGTCGGGAGAAAACGCATAGCCGCCCCCGCCTGTTGACCAATTCGGCGCATCGACGTCCCCCGGCGTCAGATCGATGTACGTTCCCTTGTCAACATCAAATACGAGGATATGAGAACGTTTGCCATCCTTCCAAAAAGTCCAGTGACGATAGAAAAGCCGATCAGCCATGTGCGCCTGGATGGTACCGCTGCTCAAACCCTCATCGATCTTCTTGTTGCACGCATCATCCGCGCCGCACTCGGGGAAAACCATCGAAGAGAAACCGATATGCTTGCCATCAGCGAGCCACATCGGGCCGTCTGTCTCCATCGAGAATGAAGTTAACCGCTTCGGCTCCCCTCCATCTATCGGCAGTATCCACACTTGCGAACCCTCTTTGCGGTTCGAAACGAAGAGCAGCGACTTGCCATCGGGAGACCAGCGCGGCGTGTTGTCAGTAGCCGGATCGGAAGTAAGTCTTCGGACGTCACTCCCGTCGGCATTCATCACGTAGATATCGGCGTTGCTCTTTCCCTTCTCCAAGAAACTCTCCCCGACCACGAAAGCAATCCTCTTCCCGTCCGGCGAGAATTGGGGGCTATCGACGTTCTTGACTTTGTACAAATCAGTAAGGGTGAAGGCCTTTTTCTGACCCGCGGACGATGCGACGATCATAAATGAGAGAAATGCAACAAGCATTCGTTTCATGGAAGCTCCTTAAGACTGTTTTTGGTCATGAACTGGGAATTGGACACTTATGATCTAGCGGTTGGAACTCGAGGTCTCTATTCACAGACAATCGCATAGAGGAATTCGTCAATGGTCTTCCCCTCCTTGGTGACGGCTTTCTTCAACCGAGCCTCGAGATTATAGCTTGCCTTTTCAAACACCCTCGTTGAAGCGGGGTTCCATTCAAAAACGCCTGCATATAACCGGCAAAGATCGAACTTGGCAAACGCGTACTCTGTAACTGCGCGGAGTGCTTCAGTCATGATCCTTCGTCCCCAGTACTCTTCTCCGAGCCAGAATCCGATCTCGGCAGATCTTCTGTACACATCTTCTCTCGGAATGAATCCTATTCCACCTACTGCTTTGCCCTCAACCACGATGGCAAAGTTCCGTACGGGTGCTTCCGTGCTTGCTTTCTGAATCCAATTTCGTGCATCTGCCAAAGTGTAAGGGTGTGGGAATGAATCCCGCAAGTTGATCCAGACATTTCGGTTGTTCGCATTGTGCACAAGAGACTCTTCGTCTCCATGCTGCCATGCGCGAAGCGTGCACTTATTTAGTTTCAGCTCCATCATCACTCGATCTTTCACTTCCATCTCGGAATCCATCGGTTGACAGATTCCTTGTAGTGATAGTAACTCGCTCCAAAACGTCTCTCGAGATCTGGTTCCTCAAAATATAAGACGAAAAGATTTACGACAAAGCCCACTATCGCTGAGAATCCCAAGACAGAACGAGAATGAAGATACAAACCGAAGCCGAACAGCACTCCTAAGCCGCCAACGTACATCGGGTTACGGACAAGTTTGTATGGCCCGATTGCTACAAACTGTCGCGGCGGATCGAATGGAGCTGCCGTCCCGCGGCCTCTCACGACAAACACACCTAGACAGGCCAATCCCAAAATCGCCCCGGCAATCATCAAGATGATTCCAGGGATCTCAGTCCAACTCGGGAGACCGCCTCCGATGCTTTGGTCCAACCGCTGGATGTTAATCGCGAGCCACCAAAAGAACGCGATGAACCCGGCCGCATAGATAACTGCCCTTACTCCATCAAAGAATGTTCTCATAGTAGTGCTTTCACCTGAAGTCCTTTGTACCTGTTGTCAAGGAGCGGTTGCGTAACCGATGCTTCGTTTCTTTCTCAAGAGTGTCACTCGTGGTCCCTCAAGCGGCCTCACGGAATGTCCCTCCGCCGGAACCGCCAGACAGCAAAACCGATGCAAATGAAAAACACAGCACAAAGTACCACGACAGATTTTCCTTCCAGCGTATTTCCTACAAGAGTCTCTCTTGGAGAATAATACGTATGCAGAGCATATGGAAGGAGAAACGCCGCCTTCGACCACAACTTGCCGATCACGTTCAAGATGTACGAACTCAGAGCGACAAGGAATGAAGCCGTGGCCACGCGTCCAGCTTCACGTCCCAGGGTCGAGAAGACAAGTGAAATCCCGTACCATGCACACTGCAGAAGGAAGAAATTAACTCCCAGCTTAAACAGGGATCCCAGTCCCAGCGCATCGATTTGAAAAAACCTCTGGCCAAAGATTGTACCCGCAAGCCCTCCGAGACTCAACAACGCAAGTGCTAGAACGGCAAATAGTATTTGTCCAGCGAGGTAGCTTCTGCGCGATAGTGGCTGACTCACCACAAGTTCCATGACGCCACTCTCGATTTCACCGGCGATAGCACGCGTCCCAAGCACAATAGCAATCGCTGTGCCGAGTGCCTGCGCGATCGGATGATCCCAGCCAAAAGCGAGGATACCTCGAGTGCTGAATCCAGCAAAGAATTCTTCTGTGACAGTCGACCTCATAAACAGCGGAATCGATTTCATCAACTCCTGGATCGCACCGCCGACATCCACTGTCGAGATGATCGCGCAGATCAGAAATTGGAAGCCTCCTAGGAGAGCGATGGTAATCGAGAGAAAGAATGCGTGACGCGCAGTCAATCGTCTCAGGAGATTACGCATTCACCTTGCCACTGGATTGATAGAAACTAAGGAAGATGTCTTCCAGCTCGGGCTCGGGGAAGGCCAGCTGGTCAATGTCAAGCGATGCAAGCCGCCGCAGAATTGGGTTCACTTCTCCCTGAACCCATAGTACAGCTTGATCTCCGGAGATCTGCGCTCGCGCGACCCCTGCAGTCTTCCCAAGATCAAGAGGCAAAGGCCCTCTCGCGCGCACATGGAGACGCCGCACCATCTTGTTTCGGAGATTTTCGATCGACTCTTCCGCCACAACCTCACCGGCGCGGAGAATGGCTACACGGCCGCACACTGCCTCGACTTCAGAAAGTACATGTGACGAGAAAAACACTGTGCGACCGCGGGCTGCAAAGTCCAGCACGATTTCTCGGAAGACATGTTGAATCAGAGGATCCAACCCGCTCGTGGGCTCATCGAGGAGCAGCAACTCAGGGTCGTGCTGCATCGCGATGATCAAGCCGATCTTCTGCTTCGTGCCGTGCGAAAGGAACTTCATCTTTCGCGAAAGCACTGCTTGGTCGACCTCGAAGGCCTTGAGAAGCTTGTTGCGGAGAATAGGAGGTCGTTGCGGACGATAGCGTGCAAAATAATCTAGAACAGCCAGCGCCGTCATGTTGCCGTACAAGTGAAACTCACCCGGGAGATAACCAAGCGCAACTCGTTCTTCAGCACCCCATACGTTCCTCTCAAACAGGCGTACATCGCCATTGTCAGGGTGAACCAGACCAACTACGATGCGTAGAGTTGTGGTCTTGCCTGCGCCGTTTGGGCCGAGATAGCCGAAGACCTCACCAGCCTGCACACCGAAACTGACGTTGTGCAGCGCCCGCACTCCACCGTAGTGCTTCGTGAGGTTGTTAACTTGGAGACTGACCATCTTTGGATGTTACGATGGTTAAGATGAATCGCGCCGTCGATGGGTGGGAACGGATGACATGCTATGTCGAGCCTTTCACCATCACAGCAACCTGCTGCGCTAATTTTGAATTGTGTTGAAATGCGAGATTCTTGTAGTTCACGAGATCCACGATCGTACCAATGATGCAAAGGCCTGCCGTGAAGAGGTACAGCAACCCCATCCCGATCTGCCCGAGGAGAAACCTCTGGACACCAGCGATACCAATGAAGCCGAGGATCGTGGTCAGGAGAATTGTCTGTGGATCTTTTCTCCTTCCCATGAACGCATTCGCAAACAGCTGTGCTTGATTGTCGTTCAAATCCTTGATGACACCCTGGACGAAGACCATCTCATCGCCTTCGAGCGTGGGCATCAACTGCATGATATTAGCCATGGAAGTTTCTCCTCAGTTTGATTTGACAGTTGCACCTTTGCTCCTGACGAAGTCCATTCGGAGCAGTGAGAAAGCTCGTGAGACTAAAATGATTGTCGCGATAACCCCGAGCGGATGTGCCTGCCAAGAGCGGAGTAGGTCGCCGTGTAAGAAATAAGAGATCGAATGCCCGAGTCCGCATCCCGGGCAGTAGTTGAAGCCGAGATTCTTGAAAACGCAGAGACTGTAATGTTGAGTGCCATCCGGATTCATCAGAGCGAGAGCCACCAGGGCACCCAACCAGACGATGGCTTCGGGATTGATCTTGTGAGTCACCCGTGAGATAAGTCTCTTCATCAGGAGGAAATTGACTGATGACGATTCACTGGACGAGGTGTGCTTGTTCCACTCTGGGATACGTTCCGTATCCTTGAAAGATGCAGGACGGCTCTGGAGTCATGCTCTACGCAGGAGTCCTCCAAGAAGGATAATTGTAGCAGCCACTCCGCCGCCGAGGATGGGAATCAACCTGCCCGTACAGCCGGTATCCTTGAGCGCAATATCAGCCGCGAAAATAACCGCTGCCCAGATGAGTGCGGTCACGATGATGGCGATTCTGCCTTTTTTCATGGCGCGATCTTTCTCCCTATACACATCGACCTATGTTGGTGGGAGAGGTTTTCCTGCCTCTCCTACCCGACGGATACGAAAGAGACACGGGTAGGACAGGTATCCATACCTGTCCACAGGTGATTTTTTTCAAGGACAGGAGAGGACTCCCCCGCAAGGGGTCCCTTCGGGACTGTCCTACCCCGAATCTTGTGGCGGCGAAATCCCACACCTCCACCATCTCCAATCCTCGCCGGTCTCAACCAGACCTTTTGCTACAGGATTCTCAAAGATGTATCTGGCCTTTTCTTCGTACTCCTTCTTGTCTCGAATAATACGGTCAAATGATTCATCAAGCCAGAAAGGACCGCTGCGACCGAGGATGCCGTTGATCTTTCGAGCTGTGTATCTCTTCAAGTCTCCGACGATGTCACCGAGCTTCTCGGCCTTTCCTCCGTCCACGATTGGTTCCAGGATCACATGTACATGATCTGGCATGATCGTGTGATCATGGAGAAAGTATCGTCTATTCGCGTAGAATGACAGAGCATCGAGTATGATGGGAGCAATACCGGCCGATGTCAAATCACAGATATTCCTGTTTCTAAGTGTGAAGGTCACAAAATAAACTGCGCCGGGCAATTCCCAATGTGGGAGATGCCGACGGTGAACCGTGATATCCGTAATTCTGACGCTCTTCATTCCCTCAGCTCTATGGTAACGACTGTCCTTCCCTGCCCTACTCTGCAGTCTCCGGGGTGGACAGGGCAGAGTCCTGTCCTACCCAGCTGCAAAAGAAAAAAACACGGGTAGGACAGGTTTCCCAACTTGTCACGCGGCGATCGTTCCTTAGACGGACAGGATAGGAATCCTATCCCACCACTCGAATTTTTTTGGGTGTCTATTTCATTGGTGCAGGACCACTCGGCGGAATGGGATCAGGCACAGCATTGGCGATGGGTTCCAGTGACTTCAGATAGGCAAAGATCGCTTTGAGATCGTTGTCGTTGAGCTGACCAATGTCCGGCCACGGCATTGGAGGAAGGATATCTCGACCTTCACCCATATGCTTTCCCGTTCGCAATGCTTTGATGAACATTGCATCTGTCCAGCTTCCGATCCCTGTCGCAACATCCGACGTGAGATTGGCGGAGAAGCTGACACCCCATGGTCCAGCCCAAGCCGTCAGATCACCAGTAACGAGAGCACCCCATTTATCCGGCGCGAGGACACCGGGTGGGATCTCCGGAAGCTTTGAGGTCGCTGGATGACCAGAGAGAAGCTTGGTAGTATCGGGAACCGGCCCCTGAGGGCTCAAAACTTTCGGAGAGTGACAATGGTTGCACCCGCCGAGGTTGACGAGCCACTTCCCCCGCTCGACTATTGACTTCTTCTTCGCTCCGGCTTCTTTTTGATTTCCGAGGCTTGCGCCCAACTGGACTGTCACAAAAGCAGCGACTGCGATCGCTACGAGTCCGAGGATGATTGGTTTGTTCCGCATGGTAACCTCCGTCGGTGGGTTTGTCGTTTGCCCTTTGAGGAAGGGAGTGAGTTGTGGTATGTAGGGTGAAGCTGTTTTCTTGTTCTGACTTTTCGATGCATAAAAGTGTAGTCGGGCGTGGGTACCGCAGATAAAGCCTCCTAGGAAAAACGTTGCTTCATTCGCGCCCTTTTCTTGTCTTGATGGTATCCCCCTTCATCTCATTCCACGCCGTAATTCCACCAACCATGTTGAGCACCCTGAAGCCTTTCTCTCCGAGAAACTTGCTCGCTCGAGCGCTGCGCCCGCCCCCGAGACAGTATGCCACGATCTCTTTGCCCTTCAGAGAGTCAAGCTCATGAAAGCGGTTCTCCAACTCATGGACCGGAATCAATATGGCGCCAGGGAGGTGCCAAGTTTGACTCTCATACTCGTCTTTCGTCCTGACATCGAGGATCACGAGCTTATCGTCCTTCTCAAGTCGTGCTTTGACTTCAGCGACACTGATATCTTTGTACACCTTGTTCGTTGCACAACCGGAAGCAAGACTCAAAGCAACCATCGCGCCCCAGAAGGAAAACGTCTTCATCGTGATCCTCCTTGTTCTTGGAATTGCCTGCTCACTGTCAGACAGGAATGTCTGACCTACCAAATCACCCCTTTGTTGGTGGGACAGGCATTCCTGCCTGTCGACGACAAAACAAAAATCACTCTTCGGCACAGAACCAGCCGTAGTAGTTCCATGGATCGTCCGTAAGACCGTTCTTCATCGCATTGCTAAACATATATCTCAGTTTCTCCTCGAACTCATCTTGATCCCTGATAATTCGATCGAACGATTCATCTTGCCACACTGAACCGGTTGTACCTCTGAGTATGTTTATCTTGCGGGCAGAAGGCCCCTTTATTCCCTTCATGATTCTCTCCAACTCACATCCAGCATTGGGCGTAAGTATCATGTGCACGTGATCGGGCATAACGACCGCAGCGGCAAGAGAGTAGTAGACCTTGTGACTCTCCTTTATGCGATCCAGCACTACTTCTTGTTCACGTGGCGTGAGGAGAAGCTCTCGCGTCCTGAAAGTTATGAAGTACGTCGCACCTTCAATCCTCCAGTGAGGGAGATGACGCCTCGTGATATGAAGTTCCTTTTCTTCCATAAGGCCTAGCCGTCAGACAAGAATGTCTGACCTACCCAACCCCGTGCTTTTTCGAGGCCTTTCGTCTCCACTCCACGCTTCCCCATTAACCTTTCATTACACCGATAGGCACGAGCTTTGCTACCTTTTTGGCAATCCCTGCTTGGTGTACGACCTCGACCACCTGGCTCACGTCCTTGTAGGCGTTCGGGTTTTCCTCGGTGAGTCCACTCCTAGATGCTCCACGGACGAAGATGCCTTTGTCCTTCAAATCTTTGATGAGCTGCTCTGCAGTGATTTCTTTCTTCGCAGCATGGCGGCTCTTCGCGCGGCCAGCACCGTGACAAGAAGAGCCAAATGTCTCTTCCATCGCCTGCTCAGTCCCGACGAGAACGTATGAGCATGTTCCCATACTTCCGGGAATCAGGACTGGCTGTCCAACGTCCTGGTAGCTCTTGGGCAAATCTGGGTGTCCTTTAGGAAAAGCCCTCGTCGCTCCCTTCCGGTGTACGAGGACTTTCTTCTTTCCTCCGTTGACTTTGTGCTCTTCGACTTTTGCGATGTTATGACAGACATCGTAGACGATCTTCAAGTCGCCATTCCCCATGATGCGCTGGAATGCCTGTCGTGTCCAGTGGGTAATGAGCTGACGGTTTGCAAATGCAAAGTTCGCAGCCGCAGCCATCGCCCTCAGGTAATCTTGGCCCTCCTTTGACTTGACGGGTACACAAGCAAGCTGTCGGTCGACGACCTGGATCTGATACTTCCTCATCGCCTCCTGCATCACCTCGAGGTAGTCTGTGCAGACCTGATGGCCGAGACCCCGCGAGCCAGTGTGAATGAGCACCACGATCTGATCCTTCTGAAGCCCAAACGCCTTTGCTATCTCTTCATCAAAGACTTCCGTGACGACCTGAATCTCAATGAAGTGGTTCCCCGACCCGAGCGTTCCGACTTGATCTTTTCCTCTCTCCTTCGCCCTGTGGCTTACGAGACCCGGATCCGCATTCGGAATCGTGCCGTATTCTTCGATGTGCTGGAGGTCGTCCTCGAAGCCGTAGCCATTCTCCGCCGCCCATCGCGCGCCCTGTTGCAACACCTTGTCGAGTTCCGCTTTCGGAAGGTTGACGAGGCCGGTCTTTCCTGTGCCCGAGGGGACATCCCTGAAAATCTGGTTAACAAGAGGCTCCAACTTGGGCCGCAGTTGTGACTCGGAGAACGGAGTGGCAAGCAGCCTCACACCGCAGTTGATATCGAACCCCACGCCACCAGCCGAGACAACCCCCGTGTCCATGTCTGCTGCAGCGACACCGCCGATGCAAAACCCGTAACCCTGATGAGCATCGGGCATGGCAAGTGATCGCCCAACTAATCCAGGCAGCGTAGCCACGTTTGCAATTTGCTCTAGCGTTTGATCCTTCTCGATCTGACCGATGAGATCATCATTCGCGTAGATCAGTCCTTCAATCTTCATCCCGGGCTTGTACGACTTTGGGATCAGATATCGATTCTCACCAATCTTCTTGAGCATAGATCATCTCCTCTCAAATATCCAGGAATACTCGCGCGGTCGTTATACTGTTGCTCGTCTCAATCGACAACTGGTGGTAAGTAATCGCCTTTACGTCCATCTTCAGCTTATGCTTTTCTGGCTTATACTTCTCTCCTGATATTCCTGCAACAAGCTTTGTCGGAGAAATCGATTCGATCCGTGCCACTTTGAGAAGATAATCCTCACCATCGTAGAGGTAGAGAACCTCGCTCAGCCATCTCACTAGAAGGTTTTCATAGTCCTGTGCGTCCACTTCGACTCTTCGTTCTTCATGAGCTTCGATCATTTCAGCATCGGCAATCACCGCGATCAGGCCAAGCGCGGCTTGTTCAAATGCCTCACCGATCGTTCGACCGGATGCTTCAATTCCCAAATCTGAGGGATGCTCGAGGAGATGAAAACCCGCCTGCCCGCCTTTTACCGTTGAGTGCGTCTTGATCTCGCTAAGGATTCAGTCGAACGAAATTTGTTTAGGGTGGAATGAAGCGACCAGTTACGCTCCCTCACGTTCATTCGTCGTTCGGATGGGACGGGGCGGGAGTGTCAGCACATCTTGTGGAAAGTAGCCTGCGAGATAATCGATGATGTTCTTTACGGAGACTATTCCCACTGGGTGCTGCCGGTCGTCCACGACGGGAACGTGTCGATATCCACCCAAGTGCATGTAGTTAAGTGCGTAGGCAAGTATATCGTCGGGTTCAAGGGTTTCCGGATCAGGGGTCATGGCCTCTTCGACTTTTGTTTTTCCAAGGTCCTTTCCACTCGCGACAATCTTCATGAGAATATCACGTTCTGTGAAAATGCCCTCGAGCTTGCCTTTCTTGACGACCAACACACACCCGACGTGCTCTTCTTGCATCAGCTTTGTTGCAGCAAGCACCGAAGACCCCCGCTCGACAGCGATGGGCGGCAGGACAGGAATCATCTTGATCGGAATCTTCAAAGCGTCTGAACTTAAGACCTTGGGTTCCCCTGGACCTTCCTCATACATTTCTTTCAGCTCGTCATCAATGTCCTTCCCCTCCATAGCCAGCTTCTCCTTTCAGTGTCACCACGTGTAACGAATCGTGTATGAGATCACCTTCTCGCCGTCTTTTGGGATTCTCACCGGGAACCTGATTGTCGTCTGATCGACCTTCACCCAATCGGTGCTGCTTTTCGTGATCTCCCACTGGTTCCAGCGCCACGGATGTTCGTAGACGAGAACTTCAGCCTCCTCCGACTTATGATTGCGCACTTTGATCTCAAAAGTCTCATCGTAGACATGGCCAGAAACAATCGTGCGAAAATCTTTTTGCGCCCGTTCCCCGACGAGATCAAATGCATCGCCGAGGTAGAGACGAATCTCTTCATCCTTTGGCGTATGGTCGATAAGATCTTCACCGACAAACTGTTCCTTCCCATCATCATCTCGTTTGTACACCCGGACTTTTCCCTTTGGAAGAGGAATGCCCAACCCACTCTTCTGCTCGTTCCTGAACGTGAGGAAGACACCCACTTTTGGGTTTGACTGTTGACCGAAGGAGGCTTGATCCCGGTAGCCCTGCCCCAACCGCCATGACCGCCATTGGCCCGCGAGCCCATCGTAGATAAACATTTTCTTTGCAGGAACACCAGAACTCGACACGAGCTCAATCTGCTTCGTCTCGTTGTTGTTGATGTCGGTATGGCGCTGGAGAGTATAAATGTAGTACTCGAAAAGCTCGGCTTGCTTAAACTGTGGGGCTTGCACTGACTCTTTTGCCAAGCCACGCTCCACGTCAGCGGGTCGAACCTCCCCGCGAACAAAGTGGATGTCACCTGCCACGAGCTTCAATCCCGCATCGTGGAAGCTCGTGCCGCAGTTGTTCGTGAGCGTCACCCAACCGGTGAGGTCAAGCGCGTTGTCGCCCTTGTTGACAAGCGCGACGTAGTTCGAATTCCACGACAGGTCGCTAGCGAGATAACTGATCTCCGCACGATGCTCGCCACCATTCGTGTTGTCGATCAGCCAATCGAGCTGGGGTTTCAGGATCAGGCCCTCTGGCAAGCTTGGGAGAACGATTCGGCCAGCGGGATTAATCTCGATCTTCCCGTTGATTTCGGCAACCATGCCCGACGACTGCTGGTAGTCAACGCGGGTCCCAAGGTAGTTGCCCAGGTTGTCATACGCCCCTTGCGGCTGCGCCCGGTAGCCGGTCGAGAGGAGCTTTCCCTGCACGGTATATTCCTTCTGTGTCGACGGATCGACTCTCACAAAGTCTACTGTCCTCCCCAGATACTTTTCGAGGAGCTTGGCTTGATGGACGAGGTCGTACTGATAGTTCTGTTCGATGACCTTCACTGCGCCCGGATCGGTGAGGCTCAGGAAATGGAGTGATGTCCCATCGATCGTTGCTGGGATATCAGGGATGATGACATGGCTCAGGCCCTTCTTCAGGTCGAGAGTTCTTTCCTCCCGCACGAGAGCAAGGTTGGCATTGTAGATGGTCAGGTCAACTTTGTCTCTGCCGCCGACTGTCGCACTCTTCTCAGGGTCAGGACTCTCTGCCTTCCGCTGAGAGAAAGCAATCATCGTGCTCAGAAGCAGAAAGATCGAGACAATTCTTTTCATAGCTCTCATGATTGAATTCCTTATGAGAATTCTAGTTCTTGCAAAACCATTGAATCCACCACCCCTAAGTCCCCTCCTCAATTGAGGAGGGGACAACAGGGGAGGTCGAAGCCTCGATTCCGCATTTCTATATACTGCTAATTCCCCGAACGTACTCGAGCAATTCCTCGCTATGATGACTCACGTCAACGTGCGGGAAGATTTTCCTGATCACTCCCTCTTTGTCAATGACAAAAGTTACCCGATCGGCCAAACCAAACAGGTTTTTCACCCCATAAAGCTTCGTCACCTTCTTCTCGGGGTCTGAGAGGAGAGTGAAATTCAAGCCGTATTTCCTCTCAAACTGTTTGTGCGATTCCACATCGTCGGTGCTTACGCCGAGAATCTCGGTCTCCAATCCCTTGAACTTCATCGCATTGTCCCGAAAGCTGCACGCTTCCTTCGTGCAGCCCGGTGTATCGTCCTTCGGGTAGAAGTAGAGGATCACAGTCTTGCCGCGGAAGTCCGCCAGTCGGATCAAGTCTCCGTCCTGCGATGGCAAAGCGAACTCGGGAGCTTTGTCCCCCTCCTTCAACCCCGATCTGCCGCCTCCAATCCCGAATAGACCGATCAGCGAGAAGGACATCCATCCGACATCAATCAACTCGACCATGCCTCAATTCACCTCCTCCTGTAGTATTTCTCATACAACTCAACCAGTCTCTTCTTAGATATTTCGTCCAAGTCTTCATCGTCTCTGTCGCGCTTCCAGAACATCTCGAAGTCGTAGTAGTCCTTCCCCTTCATCTTATTCATGTAGTCCCGAAGTTCCTCAATCATCCTGTGTTGTTCAGCGTGTGTCATCCTCACTTCTCCGTCTGTCTAGCAGCCACCGGTTTGCCGCGGTCGTACACCAGTTTGCCACCAATGAACGTCATGAGAATAGACGTATCCAAGATCTCCTTGAGCTCAGCTTTCATGATATCCTTTGACGAGACGACAAGGTCCGCAAGTTTTCCGACCTCGATGCTCCCTTTCAGATTCTCCTCAAATGCGCCGTACGCAGCCCAAATGGTGAATGCCTTCAACGCTTCCTCTCGACTCATTTTCTGATTCGCATACCACCCGCTGTCAAATGCGGAAGTGTCGTTTATTCCATCAGAGGAAAGCTCGAAGTACTTCTGCACGTCGTGCCAATCCTTCGGTCGTCCTTCAGCGTCCTGGCGTGTGATCGCAGCATAGAAACCGAGCAACGGGTCAGGGCTCTCTACCGGGACATCAGACCCGCCACAGATTACGACTCCCGTATTGAGAAGAGATCGCCATGCATACGCTCCTCGGATCCGCTTGGGGCCGACCCTCGCCTCCGCCCAATACATGTCGGAGGTGCAATGCGTCGGCTGCATGCTTGGGATGACTCCGAGTTCTTTGAAGCGCGGAATGTCACTTTCAGCGAGCACCTGCGCGTGCTCAATCCTGAATCGGTACGGTTCACCAGATTTCCCATGGAACGCTTTTTCATACGAGTCGAGCGTGAAAGTGTTCGCCCGATCCCCTATGGCATGAGTGCACACCTGGAATCCACTCACCAGCGACGATTCGGCCACTGCCTGAATCTGTGCCCCACTTATGAGAGTAAGCCCCCGATTTCCTTGATCGTCAGAGTACGGCTCGATCAACGCAGCACCTCGCGAGCCAAGCGCACCGTCAGCGTAGAGCTTCACACTGCGGACTGTGAGATGGTTGTTGCCATACCCGATCTCCGGGCCGTGATGAAGGTAGTACTCCCACGCGTCGCTTTCTCCTGCAACCGCCACATAGTCCCGAACGGGGAATTTCCCTGCATCGATGAGTTTCTTGTAGAGCTCGATGACCTTCAAACCAACACCCATATCCTGAACGCTCGTGATGCCATACTTCGGCCATTCAGAGACTGCAAGTGTTATCGCCTCAGTTGTCTCCTCTTCGGTCGGCGGCGGCATGACACTTGAAATCAGGTCCTGCGCATTATCGACGAGAACGCCAGTGGGATCACCGCTTTTGTCCCGTACGATTTTGCCTCCGGGAGGGTCTTCGGTCGACTTCATGATTCCGGCGAGATCGAGCACGGACCTGTTTACCCAAGTTGCATGTCCGTCGACTCTGATGAGATACACGGGATTGTTCGGCGCGACCGGGTCGAGATCCCGGTAAGTGGGGAAATCCTTTGAAGGCCAGCGGTTCTGGTCCCAACCTCTCCCGCGAATCCACTGACCGGGTTTGGTCGATTTCACACGTTCGGCCACGAGATGCTGAATCTCACCGATTGAGTTTGTTCCGCTGAGGTTGAGCACCATCATGCTCACGCCGAATCCAATAAGATGGACATGGGCATCGATGAAGCCGGGATAGACCGCTTTTCCCTGCAGGTCGAGGATGTCTTTAGCCTTGAATTTCTTCTGAATCTCTTTTGATGTCCCCACCCCGATGATTCTATCGCCTCTGATAGCGACGGCTTCTGCCACTTGATTCTTCGAATCGACAGTGTAGACAACACCGTTGGTGAGGATGAGATCTGCTTCGCGTTCAGTCACATTTAGAAAGAGGAAAAGTGATAGAAGAAACACAAGGATGAACATGAACAGCAGCCGATACTGAGACATGGAGAGAATCCTTTGTGTAATGAGGCTGGCAATGATGGGCGCAAGGACTCGAGCAAATATAGCAAAGACTTGAACAAAAAGCCAACGTGCTGAACTCGCCCACGAAGGGGTTGAGTTCGGCGGTAGTGTCCTGACTTAAGGGGTATGCTAATTGCACGGTGCAAGAGTAGGTCAGACATTCTTGTCTGACTTGTTTGACAGGCAAGAATGCCTGTCCCACCGAAAGAGTTTTTCAGATTAGGATAGTATCCGTTCGGTCGCTGGTTTGCATCTCGCCGGAAATTCACATAATTTTTGACCCAACCATCCGGAAAGGAGCAACAAGCATCAATGACTGCGTTCGAAAACCTTGTCGACGTCGTTCGGAAGTTGCGAGTAGAATGTCCCTGGGACAAAGAGCAGACTCACGAGTCGTTGCGTTACGCCCTCATCGAAGAAGCCTACGAAGTCGTGGAGTCCATCGATGACAAAAACCTTGAGGAGTTAAGGAAAGAACTCGGGGACCTGCTTCTCCACGTTGTTTACCATTCGACAATCGCCGAGGACAACCACGAGTTCACGCTTCCATCTGTCATCCAAAACGCCACCGACAAGCTCATCCGTCGCCATCCGCATGTCTTTGGAGACGCGAAGGTGAGCGGACCCGAGGAGGTGAAAGAGAACTGGGAGAAGATCAAGCTCTCAGAAGGAAGAGAATCCATCGTGGACGGAGTTCCACGGGAACTTCCTGCCCTCCTTCGAGCGTTCCGAGTGCAGGACAAAGCCTCGAAAGTGGGATTCGATTGGGAGAAGAAGGAAGACGTCTGGAAGAAGGTTGAAGAAGAGCTGGCAGAACTCCGCGCGGAAGCTTCGAAAGGTGACTTTGAGAGAACGGAAGAAGAGTTTGGCGATCTCCTCTTTGCTATCGTCAACTATGCACGCTTCCTCCACGTAAATCCAGAGTACGCCTTGCGCCGCACCGTCGACAAATTCATCCAGCGATTTCAGTACATTGAAGCGAAGCTAAAGGAGCAGGGAAAGGACATCACGAAAGCGAGTTTGGAAGAGATGGATAAATTGTGGGAGGAGGCAAAGAAGTCTGAACCGTGATTTACTCGATTACAGGATTACCTGGATGAAAACGAAAGATTCTGACCGTCCTTCGATCCCTCAAATCGTGGTTCGGACCTTCTTCTCCTCTGCGAAATGAATTGCTTGATCAACGGAGTATCCTGATCGGAGTGAACAATCGTGGCCGTCCTTTAATCCTATAAATCCTGGTTCAGACTTTTTCTCTCGAGAATCACTACACCGGAAGGAGGAGTAAACAAATGCGTGTATCTCTATTTGTTCTTTTGCTCTTCGCCGCAGTTGCGGCGCGGGCGGGCGTCGTCGGCAAAGAGGTCACGTACACTGCCGACAGCCTCACGATGAAAGGCTACCTTGTTTATGATGACAAGTTCACCGGGCAGCGCCCGGGCGTTCTCGTGGTCCACGAGTGGTGGGGAAACAATGACTACTCACGCAAACGTGCCGACATGTTAGCTGGCCTCGGCTATGTTGCCCTGGCGGTCGACATGTACGGCGACGGCAAGCTGGCAGACAACCCGAGCGACGCCGGCAAGTTCGCAACCGAGGTGATGACCAATGTGTCCGCGATGACGACGAGGTTTGACGCAGCTCTGGACGTGCTTAAGAATGACGAGCAGGTTGACCCGTCGCGGATTGCTGCAATTGGCTACTGCTTCGGCGGAGCAGTCGTGCTCGGAATGGCACGTGAGGGTGCTGACCTGAAAGCCGTCGTGAGTTTCCACGGAAACCTGGCGACCCAGCATCCCGCCGAGAAAGGCAACGTGAAGGCCAGGATTCTCGTGTGCAATGGAGCGGACGACAAATTCATTTCCGCCGAAGCTATCAAGAACCTCAAGGATGAGATGAAAGCTGCAGGTGCAGATCTCAAGTTCGTGAACTACCCCGGCGCCATCCACAGCTTCACAAACCCGGCCTCAACCGAGGCTGGCAAGAAGTTCAACATGCCGATTGCTTACAACGAGAAGGCTGACAAGGGGTCGTGGGCAGAGATGCAGAAGCTATTTAAGAAGGTGTTTAAGAAGTGAGGCAGAAAGGCATTGAC
>JBAWAH010000068.1:0-32566 GCA_049589195.1 Bacteroidota bacterium
GATCAAGCAGCTCGATATCAAGCGGGGTGTCCTGAAGCGGGTCTTGTCACATCTTGATGATGTTCTGAACAAGCAGTAATTCCAATCAGAGTTAGCAGGAGAGGACTGAAGGCAGAAGAGGAGCATGCGACAGTGGAAATGAGGATTGAGAAGGATTCCTTAGGCGAGCGTTCTGTTCCAGCGGATGCCTACTACGGTGTCCAGACTCATCGGGCAATCGAGAACTTCCCCATCAGCGGTATACGGCCGAAGCCCTCATATGTCGACGCCACTGTCCAGATCAAGAAGGCCGCCGCGAAGGTAAACAAGGAGCTCGGCTTGCTCGAGGCAAAGAAGGCCGATGCGATTGTGCAAGCAACGGACGAAATCTTGAGTGGAAAACTGAGAGAATGGTTTGTTGTCGATGTCTATCAGGCAGGTGCTGGGACATCGCACAATATGAACGCGAACGAAGTAATCGCCAACCGTGCCATCGAAATCCTTGGCGGGAAGAAGGGTGATTATTCTCGCGTTCATCCGAATGACCACGTGAACATGGCGCAGTCCACCAACGATGTGTGCCCGACGGCAATTCGCATCGGTGCCTTGCTCGAACTCAGGAAGCTGTTTCCGTCCCTAAGCGCGTTGGAGAAGGCCTTGGCTGAAAAGGCAAAGGCGTTCGACCACATAGTCAAGTCAGGACGAACGCATCTGCAGGATGCCGTGCCTTTGAGGTTGGGCCAGGAGTTTGGTGGCTATGCGGTGAATGTGCGAAAGCATCTCGGAGCCCTCGAACTCGCGAGCAATAGCTGCAAAGAACTGGGTATCGGCGGCACTGCAGCAGGCACGGGACTCAATGCACATCCAAAGTACCGCGAGCTTATGGTGAAGGAGCTTTCGTCACAACTGGGCTTCAAGTTCCGGATGGCTGATGATTACTTCGAGGCTATGCAGAGCCTCCGACCGGTGGTTGAGGTGTCTGGAGCCCTTAGGAACCTCGCACAGGACTTGATCCGAACTGCCAATGATCTTCGCTTGCTCAGCTCGGGACCGAGGACGGGTCTCGCCGAGATCAATCTACTGCCCGTTCAGCCAGGCTCTTCGATCATGCCCGGAAAGGTAAATCCCGTGATGGCAGAAATGCTCGACATGGTTTGCTTCCAGGTCATCGGCTGCGACGCGACGATTCTGCTCGCGGCACAAGCGGGTCAGTTGGAGCTCAATGTGATGATGCCCGTCGTTGCATGGAATCTGCTTCACGAGATCGAGATATTGACGACGTCGATCAACGCATTTGTGAAGCTCTGTGTAGAGGGGATTACAGCGAACGAAGCACGATGCAAAGAGTTCGCAGAGGGCAGCATGAGCATTGTCACTGTTCTCAATCCTCACATCGGATACGCCAAAGCAGCGGAGATTGCGAAAGAGTATCTCAAGTCAGGCAAATCGATTCGCCAGCTTGTTCTTGACAAAGGGTGGTTGAGCGCTGAACAGTTGGATAGAATCCTGGATCTCCGAGGGATGACGGAGCCTGGAATTCATTAATAGGCCGTTGAGAAAGAAAAATCATAGCCACGAGCTTCAGCTCGTGGGCAAGAAATTCCACAAAAACCAAGATGGGTTTTAACCCCCTCCATTAAAAGCAGCTTGTTTGGCTGGGGCTGAAGCCCCTTCGGTCTTATTGATACCCTGAGGGGCTGACCCAAAAGTCTGTCACACTGAGCGCAGTCCCGACGTTTCTAAGTCGGGACGGAGTCGAAGTGTCCAGTTCTTCTTCGAATCGCCTTCGACTTCGCTCGTCCCGCATGGGAACTGCGGGACTCGCTGCGCTCAGGCTGACCCAGGTCTTCTTTGCGGGGCAACCTCAGTTCGTAGCACGAAATTTCTCTTAGCGTCCCGCTAGTGGTCGAGGGCATGGTTGTCCAGGCACAAAGAAATACTCCTGAACTCGTCGGCGTAATCTAAGTATGTAGCCGTCTTAACTGAAAAAGCCTCTCAGTGTCGAGAGGCTTTTTCATTGCATAGGACTTCTGTGATTTCAGTGGAACGAGTGGCCACCTCGGACGTGGCCTAGGTTCACGCTCTGGACGATCCGAAGCCGCTTCATGTTCTTTTTCTGTGACTCCAGACGCTTCTCCAGAGCCTCCGACTTCCTCAGGAAGGGTCTGTTGGGTTTCGGTTCATTCTTCGACGGTTTGGTTGTAGGTTTCATAGGTTCCTCCTCCTCAATGATAGGTTATCATTACTGGAGAAAGCCGTTCAACTCGACGGTATTCTAATCAACAAATAGTCAATTGTCAAGTTCCGATCAGTGAAAAACTCGTTGCCCCTCGAGAGTATTTTTAGTATATTTGGTGTCGTCTTGCTGGCGTAGCTCAATGGTCTACGATCCCGACTTGTCGGGATAGAGCAGTCCCGATGGCTCGATAGCAGAAATGCTGAAGTAGCTCAATGGTAGAGCAGCGGTTTCGTAAACCGCAGGTTGTGGGTTCAAGTCCCACCTTCAGCTCTAGGAAGACCATCGGGAGAGGTTATCGGTTTCCGATCCCGCCTTGGCGGGATCGAGATCTCGTTCCGTCACAGAGGTGACGGAACGGACAAGTCCGATCGCCAGCTCGAAAGGGAAGTGCCTCTTGAAACTCTTAGGCCCCAGTCGTTGGGGCTTTTCCATATCGACAGAGATACAACCATGTACGACTTGCTGATCATTGGCGCTGGGCCGGCGGGACTCTCTTGCGCCATCCATGCGAAGAAAGCGAAGCTGAAGTACGCCATCCTCGACAAGGGAACTGTGGTCGATTCCATCTATCGTTTTCCTACGGAGATGGTCTTCTTCTCAACCCCAGAACTTCTCGAAATCGGCGACATGCCGTTCGTGACTTCGGGGTTTCGTCCCACTCGTGTTGAAGTTCTGAATTACTACCACCGGGTTGCTGAGCATTTCGAGCTCATGATTCGTCAGCATGAAAGAGTCGACTCAATCGAGAGACGGTCGGGTCTTTTTCGGGTTCTGACATCGAAGAAGAGAATCTACCAGACGAGGAACCTTGTGTTCGCCACTGGCTACTTTGACAATCCCCGCCGTCTTGGTGTGAAAGGTGAGGAACTCCCGAAGGTCTCCCATTATTTTGATGATCCATACCCTTTCTTCGGATCTCGGGTTGCAGTTGTCGGCGGGAAAAACTCAGCAGTCGAAACCGCACTTGCTCTCCATAGACACGGTGCACATGTCACCCTGGTTCATCGAGGCAGCGCCTTGAGTCGGGGAGTGAAGTATTGGATACTTCCCGACATCGAAAATCGGATCAAAGAAGGTGCCATCGAAACATGCTTCGAATCAACGGTAAATGAGATCCGTGAAGATTCCGTTGTCGTGGAGAACAAGCGGGGCCGGAGGAGAATCATAAAGAATGATTTTCTTTTTGTTCAGATTGGTTATGACCCCACCACTGAGTTGCTGAAGTCTCTTGGCGTGAAAGTCGACACGGGATCGCTTGTCCCAAAGCACAACCCCCGCACAATGGAGACGAACGTCCGAGGAGTTTACCTTGCAGGGTCGATTGCAGCAGGAAAGGAGAACAACAAGATTTTCATTGAGAATGGTCGGCTCCACGGGGGGCTCATTGTCAAATCAATCTTGTCTAAGCGATAGATTTCATCGCCTCCGGCGATCGAAGATTGAAATTCTGAGGAAAAAACCTTACCTTCTCTCCGCAACGGAAGTTTCTCTCTGACAATAGCTTACAGGTGTTGAGTGAACGAAGGAACAATCGCTCAAGTCATTGGTCCAGTAGTGGACATTGATTTTCCGGGTGGCAAGCTCCCGGCAATCCTCAATGCAATCAGGATCCCCCGAAAGACTATTGAAGGTGTCGAAGAAGATCTCATCGTGGAGACGCAGCAGCATCTCGGCGAAGATCGGGTTCGTGCGGTTGCGATGGATTCTACCGATGGGCTTGTGCGAGGGATGAAGGCGTACGATACGGGAGACGGCATTAGAGTTCCCGTGGGACCTCAAGTTCTTGGTCGGCTCTTGAATGTTGTTGGAAAACCGATTGACGGACTGGGCAGCTTCAATCCCACGAAATTCTATCCGATCCACCGATCAGCACCGTCTTTCGAGGAGCTCAGTACAAAACGGGAAATGTACGAGACGGGAATTAAAGTCGTCGATCTCCTCGAGCCTTATTCACGCGGTGGAAAGACCGGCCTCTTCGGTGGCGCAGGTGTTGGCAAGACAGTCATTATCATGGAGCTCATCCACAACATTGCAGTCGAGCATGGGGGCTATTCGGTGTTCGGCGGTGTAGGAGAGCGAACACGCGAGGGGAATGACCTTTGGCTCTCGATGAAGGAGTCTGGAGTGCTCGAGAAAACCGCGCTTGTCTTCGGACAGATGAATGAACCACCGGGGGCGCGTCTGCGGGTCGGGCTTTCTGCTTTATCCATTGCGGAGTACTTCCGAGACGAAGAGGGTAAGGATGTTCTGTTGTTTATCGATAACATCTTCCGCTTCGTTCAAGCGGGATCGGAAGTCTCGGCGCTCCTTGGACGGATGCCTTCAGCAGTCGGGTATCAACCGACACTCGGCACGGAGATGGGCGAACTCCAAGAGCGCATCACATCAACGAAAAAGGGTTCGATCACCTCAGTGCAAGCAATCTACGTTCCTGCGGATGACCTGACCGACCCTGCACCCGCGACGACGTTCAGTCACCTCGACGCCACGACCGTGTTGAGCAGACAGATTGTTGACATGGGCATTTATCCGGCGGTCGATCCATTGGATTCGACATCGCGCATTCTCGACCCGGCCATTGTTGGTGAGGAGCACTATGCCGTCGCGAAAAAGGTGAAGGAGGTGCTCCAGGGGTACGAGGATCTCAAAGACATCATCAATATTCTTGGGATGGATGAGCTTTCCGAGGAGGATAAGCTGACTGTAATGAGAGCGCGGAAGATTCAGAAGTTTCTCTCTCAGCCATTCTTCGTTGCAGAAGCTTTCACCGGAACAGGTGGCCGGTATGTCAAGCTCGAGGATACAATCAAGGGCTTCAAGATGATTATCGATGGAGAGTGTGATGAACTTCCAGAGAGTGCGTTCTATATGAAAGGTTCGATTGAGGATGTCCTCGAGGCTGCAAAGAAGCTTCAAGAAGCGTGATCGGCGCTATCGTCTGCATTCTGGTTAAAACCTGCCTCTTAGCGTGATGCCCGATAAGACATTCAAGCTTGAGATTGTGACACCTCAGAGAATTGTCTACAACGGCTCTGTGGTGAGCTTCACCGCTCCAGGGACAGTAGGTTCCTTTCAAGTCCTTCATAACCATGCCCCGCTCCTTTCTTCCATTGGAATCGGCCAGATAAAGGTCGTTGACGATCGGGGACAGGAGGCGCGCTATGCGACAAGCGGTGGCTTTGTTGAAGTTCGAGAGAACCACGTTGTGACGATTGCAGAGACGGCTGAGCGTGCGGATGGAATCGATGTCGACAGAGCCAAGGCAGCGCTGGGTCGCGCCACCTTGCGACTCGAAGAGAAGAGATCTGATATTGATCTCGTGAGAGCCCGTGCTGCCCAGGCGCGAGCAGCGAATCGGCTGAAGATTGCCGGGCGAGAATAACGGCATGACGAATGATTCGAAACCCACTTCATTCGAGAATTGGAGTGGGTTTTTTCATGTGAAGCGTGACGGGTTTACCCGTGTTGGTTTCTGTTAATCAATCCGTTTCGATGACAATTAGTTTTTCTGTTTTTCTACCAGCAACTTCAACGGATAAAGCACCTCGTTGCATGCCAAAAGCTAACCTCCCCTGAGTCCCCTCCTTGTCAAGGAGGGGATCAAAGGGGAGGTTGACAAAAACCGTTCTCGTTCTGCAGAAAACTTGGCAAACAGGTGACAAAGCATTCGTTGACATTCTTTGTTCAATAGAGTATATTGCCCGCTGATCTGATCATTCCCCCCGACAAGAACCCGAAAGGTTTTGGTGCACAGAGTAGCTTCAACAGATAAGGTTGTCCGTGCGACGCGTGCAGAGATAGATATTGGCGCGATTCAGCACAACTTGCGACAGGTGCGCTCTCGAGTCGGGTCGGGTGTGAAGATCATGAGTGTTGTAAAGGCAAATGCGTACGGCCACGGGATCCTCGAGGTATCGGCAGGGCTCCTCGACGCAGGGACAGATTACCTTGGGGTCGGAATTCTCGATGAAGGAGTCTTTCTCCGCGAACACGGCATCGAGGCACCAATTCTCGTCTTCGCTCCGCTCTTCCCTGAACAAGCAGCGACAGTTCTTGATTATGAGTTGGAGGCTACCATTTGTGCAAGGGAGACAGCGGAGGTGGTCAACGCATTGAGCTCAAGCCGTGGACGCAGAGCTGCTGTTCATGTGAAGGTCGATACAGGAATGGGTAGGCTTGGAGTCGACTACAGGGAATCAGTGCAGTTCACCAAGTTCATTGCCTCCCTGCCTAACCTGGACATCCGTGGAATCTACACCCACTTTGCCACCGCAGACGAAAGAGACAAGCGATTCGCCCACACGCAACTCAATCGTTTCCTGGAAGTTGCCTCGACTCTCAGCAACGGTGGCATTGATATCCCTCTGAAGCATTGTGCCAACAGTGCTGCCGTTCTCGAGTTGAAAGACTCCTACTTTGATATGGTTCGACCCGGGGTTCTGCTTTACGGCTACTATCCATCGCATGACATAAACGAAAGCTTGTCGATTCGTCGAGCACTTTCGTGGAGATCAAGAATCGGCTTCTTGAAAACCGTTGAAGCTGGAACGCCGATCAGTTATGGAAGGAAGTACGTCACGGACTCTGCAACGACCATTGCTACTGTGCCCGTCGGCTATGCGGATGGGCTCAACCGTAACTTGACTAACAGGGGAGAGGTTATCATCCGCGGTCGTCGGTATCCGCTCGTTGGCACTGTCTGCATGGATCAGGTCATGGTGAATCTCGGTGCTTCGAGCAATGCCAAGACTGGCGATGATGTCACGCTCATTGGCGTTGATGGGGATGAAGAAATCACCGCTTGGGATATTGCAGACAAGTTAGGGACCGTTGCGTACGAAATCTGTTGTGCGATCTCAGACCGGGTTCCCCGGGTGTACTCTTGATGGACCGAGAAGGATAAGAAAGTCATGGCAAATACTTTCGCGGTAATTATGGCCGGTGGAGTTGGCGCGCGTTTCTGGCCGCGAAGTCGAGAGAAGACTCCTAAGCAGCTTCTCGAGATCGTCGGTCCTGGAACGATGATTCAGAACACCGTGAGGAGGCTCGAACGGGTCGTCGATAACAAGCAGATCTTCATCGTCACAAACAAAGTGCAGAAGGCTCTTGCCATTAAGCAGCTCCCGTCCGTTCCTCCACAGAATATTCTGGTTGAACCAGTCTCACGAAACACCGCCCCATGCGTCGGTCTTGCGGCCCTTTTCATCAATCGGCTCGACCCTCATGGAGTCATCATTGCCCTCCCTGCAGATCATGTTGTGGAGGATGTTGAAGAGTACCAAAGGGTTCTTCGGCTGGCGGTCGACGTCGCCGGAGACTCCGGCAGCCCTGTGACAATCGGCATCGAACCGAAGTGGCCCGAGACTGGCTACGGTTATATACAATTCGTGGACGAGGAGGACGAGAAGAACAGGTATTTCTCACGGGGGGTGTATCGAGCGAAGACGTTCGCGGAGAAACCGAACCTCGAGACAGCCGAGAGATTCCTGGCAAGTGGCGACTTCCTGTGGAATAGCGGGATGTTTCTCTGGCGTGTCGATGTCGTCCTTGAAGAGATCAAGACACATATGCCAGAGTTGCATGAAGGAATGATGAAGCTTGATGGGGTGCTCGGCACCGATAAATTCCTCAGTACTCTTGAGCTCGTGTACGGAATGATTCGGGGGATCTCGATTGACTATGGGATTATGGAGAAGGCGCAGAACGTTTTCGTCATAAAAGGAAAGTTTGGGTGGACTGATGTCGGATCATGGGACGAAGTGTACAGGATTACCGAAAAGGACGAGAACGGTAATTGCACGTCGGGGCAGGTCATCCTCAAGGACACGAGCAACTCACTCATCTATTCAAGCGACAGAGTTATCGCGACGATTGGTGTGGATGACGTGATTGTGATCTCCACTGAGGATGCGGTCCTCATCTGCAAGAAGGGAAAATCGCAGGAGGTAAAGGAAATCGTCGACCATCTGAAGCGTCGCCAACTTGACGATTATCTCTGAGGCTGATTCTCGATGAGGCTCTCCTCGATTATTCAGCTTGCCCTATTCTCAATCGTTGCCTTCGCGTGTGCTTCGTCTCCCCGGTTTGTAGTCCGAGAGGCACCAGAGGTGGCAACGTCGTCGGCCGCCTTTATTCAGGACGGTATCGCCTCGTACTACGCTGAAGAGTTCAACGGTCGGAAAACCTCGAATGGTGAGACCTACGACATGAATGACCTCACAGCTGCCCATCAGACTCTTCCTTTTGGGACAATTGTGAAAGTGACGAACAAGGCGACGGGGAGGAGTGTGATCGTGCGGATTAACGACCGGGGACCATTCCTGAAAGATCGCATCATCGATCTCTCCCGAGGTGCCGCGGAGAAGATCGGGATGATCGGACCTGGAACCGCCGAGGTCCATCTTGAGATCCTCGAATTAGGAACGGCGAATTGAGCGCGTGATCCATGGGCAGAACCGTCATCACTGAACGAGCCGTTTTCGATGCCCACAAGCGTGGGCAACAGAGTATCCCAATTGACCCCTCGACGATCGTTACCGCAGCTGCCACCGACCGTGCGAAGACCCTTGGCATCTCTTTCGTCAAGAAAGATTCCGTTTCCTCCGCAGATTCGGTTACCCCGGTGTCTCCGGACAATCCAGTTGAATTGGGAAATGGAGCAGTCGCCATGGGGAGTGACCACGGCGGCTACGAGTTGAAGGAGATATTGAAAAGGTTTGTGGTAGATCTCGGATACCACGTCATCGATGTGGGAACGAATTCCGAAGAACCCTGTGACTATCCCGACTTCGCATACGCCGTTGCCACCTTGGTCTCGAAAGGTGAGGCATGGCGCGGTGTGGTGGTTGATGGTGCTGGAATCGGATCTGCAATCGTCGCCAACAAAATCCCAAAGGTTCGAGCAGCCTGCTGCCACAATGAGTTCGTTGCTCGTAACAGCCGTCAACACAATGACGCAAACGTCCTGACTCTCGGCAGTCGAGTCATCGGGAGTGAAGTGGCGAAAGAAATCGTCCGGGTCTGGCTAACCACGTGGTTTGCAGGTGGTCGTCACAAGAAACGCGTCGAGAAGATCAACGATGTCGAAGCCCGTTTCCTGAAGTGACTCCTGGGATGTCATCAACAATGCTTGGTCTGAGGAGAGGAAGTCTCGGTGGCGCAATCGGCTTCACTTGGATGGTCTCGCAGTCACACTAAACATCCTCACTTGTCGCACCGTTCAGAGCAAATCCTTCCCTTCCTGTTTGCAGTCACACTCTTCTTCACTTTCCCTTCTCTTTGTCCGGGTCAGCAAGATCCTGGGAACCTCGACGTGTCCCTGTTTAGAAGGATCAACCTCTCACCAGGCTTTCCCTAATATTTCTCTGATAAGATCTTCTGAGGGAATTCTAGGGCAGAAGCACCGCTGCAGCCACCACGGTTGTCCATAGTCCGTTCTTATCGCCTTCAGCTGACTGCGTTACGTTGAAGGTCCTCACGATTTTCCCACTCATCTTATATAATTGCTCTCGTTCATCCCAACCCGTTCCGGGATCGAACTCCACGCCGAGTGTCGTAGCGAGCATCGTTGCTGCCAGGTCCTCTGCGTAGTCACCGGCTTTCTCATCGGTTTCGCCGAAGGGGTGGTGTTCAGAAAGGTAACCGTATTGAGACGCGTCGGCGGGTTGGGCAACCCCGAGTGAAGCGGCAATCAGTCGGTTTGGCTCGTTCGTCGCGTTCCTCGCCATGACAACAAAAGCGATCTGACCAGGTTGGATGAGCTTCACACCTTCTTCGCGGGATATTCTCTTGCATCCAGCGGGAAAGATGCTCGAGACAGTGACGATGTTACAGATCTCGATCCCTGCGCTGCGGAGTGCGAGCTCAAACGATTGAAGGTAGTCCTTATGCTTGCCGACACCTTTCGTGAAGAACACCTTTGTAGGAACGTACACTGTGATGCCTCCTTCTATCGATTAATGATCTTAAGAAACCTTCTTTTCCCAACCTTCAGGATCACTTCTCTGTCAAGCACCAACACGAAATTCACATCACTGATCTTCTTTCCGTCAATGGTTACACCACCTTGTTGGACAAGACGGCGCGCGTTGCTATTCGAACTGGCCATCTTAGTGGTTGTGAGAAGCTCGATAATAGAGATTTTCCCGTTTCCAGTGTGGATGGTGAAGTCTTCGACGTCCTCGGGGATCTCCTTGGCGACAAAAATCTTGTCGAATTCTTCCTCTGCCCGACGAGCTGAGGGCTCATCATGATAAAGCGTCACGAGTTCTCGAGCGAGCCGCCGCTTGAGGTCGCGTGGGTTGACGCTCTGGTCGTCAAGCTGCTTTCGGAGGTTGCCGATTTCTTCTGCACTCACGTTCGTTGTAAGGAGAAAGTAATCTGGGATCAGGTTGTCAGGAATCGATAACGTCTTCCCATAGATCTCATTTGGCGGATCGGTAATTGCGATGTAATTGTCAAGTGATTTGCTCATCTTTTCTATGCCGTCGGTGCCTGCAAGGATCGGGGTTGTGAGGATCACCTGCGGGTCCTGACCAAATTCTCGTTGGATGTCGCGCCCGACGAGGAGGTTGAATTTCTGATCCGTTCCTCCCAACTCGATGTCTGCCTTGATTGCCACGGAGTCCATCGCCTGGGCAAGAGGGTAGAGGAGCTCATGGATGCTGATCGGATCACCTGCTTTGTACCGTTCCGCGAAGTCGTCGCGCTCAAGGATTCTGGCAACTGTGTGCTTGGCTGCAAGCCTGATGACCTCTTCGAAGCTCATCTTGGAAAGCCACTCTGAGTTGTAAAGCATCTTTACTTTTTTCGCCGACAGGATCTTCGTGGCTTGCTCGAAATAGCTCTGGCCGTTTTTCCTTGTCTCCTCAAGTGTCAAAGAAGGGCGGGTTTTGCTGCGACCCGATGGATCACCGATCATCCCCGTGAAATCCCCGATGATAAGAATCGCTTGGTGACCGAGGTCTTGGAACTGCCGGAGCTTGCGGAGAACAACTGAATGGCCGAGGTGGAGATCAGGTCGGCTCGGATCGCATCCGAGCTTAACGTTCAGCGGCGTGTTCGTCCTGATGGATTGCTTGATCTTTCGGGCGAGGTCTTCTTCGGGGATAATCTCAGCTGCGCCGCGCCGGATCACCTCCATCTGCTCTTCTAGACTTGGAAACAACTCTCAGAAGTTTGGTAAGTTAGTCTCTGGTGTGAGGTCCTCTGGTCGATTGCTCTACTCGGCGAAATCTCTCTCGAGCTCTCGCTGGGCTTCTCGTTGTTTCAGGGCTTCTCGCTTGTCGTACGCGCGCTTGCCCTTGGCCAAGGCAAGCTCTACTTTCGCTATTCCGTTCTTGAAGTATATTCTAAGCGGGACGAGCGTCAATCCTTTCTCGGCGAGCTTGCCAACAAGGCGCCGAATCTCCTTCTTGTGGAGGAGGAGCTTTCGCACGCGTGTTGGCTCGTAAGCATCGACAGCGGCTTGTTCGTACGGACTTATGTGCATATCAAACAACCAGACTTCTCCATTCTTCAACGTCGCGTAACTCTCCTGCAAGCTCGCTCTGCTCTGTCTGAGGGATTTGACTTCTGCTCCCTTTAACGCAACTCCCGCCTCAAATGTTTCGAGGACAAAGTACTCATGCCGCGCTTTGCGATTGGTGGCGACATTCCTCTCTTCATCAGGCTTGGCCTCGCTCATTTCCACTGCGGCAAATTGTGCGGGACATAATAATCAATTCCGCTTAGAAAATCAAATGAATTGACTTCCAAAATCTCCTGTACAACTTCGAGGGGATCTGCAGGGCGACCGAGTGCGTTCATTGACTTTTAGGCGGCTAATGTCTATATTTTGTCGGCCATTTTACTTCCTCCTAATTCTTTTCACTTCGTCGTAGGTCAATTAAGTCGGAAGTGCTTGCTCGATATGCCAGAGAGAACTTTTGACATCGCAATCTTAGGCGGCGGACCTGCTGGATACGTAGCGGCGATCCGCGCAGCTCAACTTGGATTGAAGACAGTTGTCGTTGAGCGGGAAAGGCTCGGCGGGATTTGTTTGAACTGGGGCTGTATTCCGACGAAAGCCCTTTTGAAAAATGCTGAAATCTACACGCTTCTCAAACATTCGACCGACTGGGGTATCTCGCACGAGAACCTCCGCTTCGATTTCGCCAAGGTCATTAAGCGCAGCCGAGACGTCGCGGACCGACTCTCAAAGGGCGTCGAGCATCTTTTTCGGAAGAACAGGATAGAACACATTTCGGGGAGCGGGAAGCTTGCCGGACCGGGAGCGCTCGAAGTATTTCGAGATGGGACACGTGCGGAAGTTGTTCGCGCAAAGCACGTCATCATAGCGACGGGGGGAAGACCACGGTCAATTCAGGGTGTGAGGATCGACGGCAAACAAGTCATCTCGAGCACAGAAGCAATGCTTTTGCCAGAGCCTCCAAAGTCAATGGTGATCATCGGCGCTGGTGCGATTGGGATCGAGTTTGCATACTTCTACAACGCCTTCGGGACGAAGGTCGCCGTCGTTGAGATGATGCCCACGATTCTACCCAACGAGGATTCGGAAATCTCAAAGATGTTAGAGGGAATTCTAAAGAAAAGTGGAATCGACATTTACACCGAGAGCAAGGTGGAGAGCGTTGCAGTATCGGCGGAGGTTCGTATAAGTGTCACGACCAAGCAGGGCAAGAAGGACCTCCTGGGCGGCGTTGCCTTGATGTCGGTGGGAGTGGAAGGCAATATCGACAACATTGGCCTCGAGCAAATCGGAGTTGAGACAGCGAAAGGGTATCTCAAGGTAGATGATCGGTATCGGACAAGTGTGGCGGGAGTTTACGGCATCGGAGATGTCATTGGGCCGCCGCTCTTGGCTCATGTAGCGTTCGCTGAAGGAACTGCATGTGTCGAGGCGATCGCAGGTGTGGAGATTGAAGGAGTGAACTACGAGAACATCCCCTCCTGTACATATTGCCAGCCGCAAGTAGCGAGCCTCGGGTTGACGGAAGCGAGGGCACGCGAGCAAGGCCGTGAATTGAAGATTGGAAGATTTCCTTTTCGAGCGAGTGGAAAATCGATCGCTATCGGTGAGACTGAAGGCCTCGTGAAGTTGATCTTCGATGCAAAATATGGCGAACTGCTTGGTGCCCACATCCTCGGCTCAGAAGCCACAGAGATGATCGCAGAACTTGGCATGGCGAAGTCACTCGAATCCACGGCGCACCAGATCATCAAGACAATCCATGCACACCCCACTCTGGCAGAGAGCATAATGGAAGCCGCCGCCGAGGCCTATGGGGAAGCAATTCACATCTGATGAAAGACTCTCAGGGTTTCAAAGATCTTCTTGTCTGTAACCTCGGTTTGTCTCGCTATGCTGAGGTGTGGGAGTTGCAGAGATTGTTGTTCCAGCTTCGGACCCAGGCCCAGATTTCTGACGTGCTCATACTGACAGAGCACAAGCATGTTTACACAATTGGCAAATCTGGAACCGACACTCATCTCCTCGCGTCGAGAGACGAATTGCAGCAGCAGGGAGTGGAAGTACTTCACATCGACCGTGGGGGTGACATCACGTACCACGGTCCTGGTCAGCTCGTAGCGTACCCAATCCTCGACCTTCAAAACTATTATCTCGATGTTCATCGTTATCTTCGAGACCTCGAGGAAGCGATCATCATTTCTCTCGGAGAGTACGGGATCGTGGGCGAGCGAGACCAGCAGTACACGGGAGTCTGGGTAGGAGGGAACAAGCTCGCGGCGATCGGGGTCAAGGTGAGTCGATGGATCACGATGCACGGAGTGGCGATTAATGTGAATACAGACCTCAGACATTTTGGCCGCATCGTCCCGTGTGGAATTTCTGGGAGAGGAGTCACTTCCGTCGAGCGTGTTCTGTCACGACGCGTGGAGTTGAATGAATTCAACCAGAGGTTTGTTGAATCATTCGCGAGAGTATTTGAATGCTCTCCAGCCTCCATCTCCTTAGAAGAGCTTCTTGATCTAGCTGGGAGAAATCAAAGAGAAAAAGAACTATGTCCCCGGTAAAGAAGAATGCAGTCGTCGAAGCCGCCAGGCTTGTCGATACCGGAACTGGAATCGTGACATCCCGCGCAAAAGACAAATACGCAGGGCTTACTCGAGACCGGATGCTTGCGGCACACAAAGCCATGGTTTTGTCCCGGCGAATCGATGAGAAGATGTTAACACTCCTGAAGCAGGGCAAAATCTTCTTCCATATTGGTGGTCCAGGACACGAAGCAATTCAGGTAGCTGCAGCCCTTGCCTTAAGACCCGGCCACGATTGGGCATACCCGTACTATCGAGATCTTGGCTTTGTTCTCCAGCTTGGCGTGCCGCCGGAGGAAATCTGGTTGCACGCTTTCCATCGAGCGGCGGATCCCAGCACAGCTGGGCGACAGATGCCCGGTCATTACGGGCACCAAGGATTGCACATCCCAACCCAATCGAGCGCGACGGGGTCGCAGTACGTGGAAGCGGTCGGGACTGCAATTGGCGCAGTGAGAGAGGGGACGGACGAGGTCGTCTACGTTTCAGGTGGCGAAGGGTCAACGAGTGAGGGGGAGTTTCACGAGGCTCTAAACTGGGCGAGTCGAGAACGTCTTCCTGTGATCTTTTGTATTCAGAACAATCGCTATGCAATCTCCGTCCCGATCTCCGAGCAGACCGGAGCAGGCTCAATCTCTGAACTGGTCAGTGGATACACGGGTCTCGACCGTTATCGGGTCGATGGGACTGACTTCATCGCGTCTTATCGGGCGGCTGTCGACGCAGTTGCGAGGGCCCGCCGAGGTGAGGGGCCGAGCTTGATTGACGCGGATGTCGTTCGGTTGTTTGCTCACTCTTCGTCGGACGATCAAGCAAAGTATCGAGACAAGGAAGAGCTTGAGGCGGAGCGGAAGCGAGATCCTGTACAGAAGTTCGGGAACTTCTTGGTTGGGGAAGGCATCGTCACGGTTGCAGACTTGGAGAAGATCCAGGTGGACATAAGGCAGCGTGTTGATGCGACCGCGGAATATGCTGAAAAGCAGCCGCTACCTGATCCAAGGACTGTCGAGAAGTACGTTTTCTCTCCGAATGTGATTGTGTCGAGAGACGGGTTCGTCGAACCCGACCACTCGGGACCTCGAGTAGTCCTCGTTGACGCGATCAATCACGCTTTGGCAGAGGAACTGGAACGAAACCCGAAGATGCTTGTGTACGGAGAGGATGTCGCCGGCGGCAAGGGAGGTGTTTTCACGGCCACGAAAGGGCTTACCGCGAAGTTCGGTAAAGAGCGCGTGTTCAACTCGCCGTTGGCCGAGGCAAGTATCGTCGGTACAGCGATTGGCCTTGCAATTCGCGGCTTCAAGCCAGTGGTGGAGATTCAGTTCGGCGATTACATCTGGCCGGCGATGCAGCAGATTCGCGATGAGCTTGTGATGTTCCGATACCGATCGAACAATACGTGGAGTTGCCCTGTTGTTATTCGAGTTCCTGTGGGGGGGTACATTCACGGCGGGCACTACCACAGCCAATGTATAGAGGGTATCTTTGCGCATGTTCCGGGCATCCGGCTTTGCTTTCCATCGAATGCTGCGGACGCGAAGGGTCTTCTGAAGACGGCATGTCGAGAAGAAGATCCTGTTCTTTTCATGGAACACAAAGCTCTCTACAGGCAGAGCTTCGCTGCGGCGGCTGAGCCCGATTCAAACTACCTTCTCCCATTCGGCATCGCGAAGATCAAACGAGAAGGGACTGACATTAGTGTCATCACTTACGGAATGATGGTGCAAAGGTCGTTGGAGTCGGCACAGAAACTGGAAGAGAGAGGTGTGAGTGTTGAGGTGATCGACCTGAGAACACTGAACCCGCTCGACACCGAGACAATTCTGAAGTCGGTCAAGAAAACGGGGAAAGTCCTCATCGTGCATGAAGATTGCCTGACAGCCGGTTTCGGCGCGGAACTGGCCGCAATCATTGCGTCAGAGGCCTTTCAGTATCTCGATGCACCGATTCAACGAATTGGTGCGAAAGACACGCCTGTGCCATATGCGCCGCCGCTGGAAGATGCTATGCTTCCGAGCGAGCGGAACATTAGAGAGGCGTTGGAGAAACTGGCAAATTACTGATCTCCGTCCTTTGAAAGATTCCTTTAAGAGGATAAGACCATGGCGAATGTCGAAGTTGTCATGCCGAAGTTGGGTGAGAGTATCATGGAGGGGACAATCGTCAAATGGCACAAGAAAATTGGCGAAAAGGTAAAGAAAGACGAGACTCTTCTCGAGATCAGCACCGACAAGGTTGATTCGGAAATTCCCTCTCCAGCAACGGGTGTGGTGTCCAAGATCTTGGTTGAGGAACAGCAGACTGTCCCTGTGCAGTCAGTCATCGCACTCATCGAGGCGGAGGGCGCAGCAGTAGTCGAAGCACAACAGGGGAAGGCTCCGCCTCCTGTTGCTGAAGAGCCACGAGAGTCGAAGCCAACTGCGCCACCGACGACTTCCAAGCCAGTGCAGCCCAAGTCAGGCCGGTTTTACTCTCCGCTCGTGCTGAACATCGCGAGGGAGGAAGGAGTCTCGATGGCTGAGATTGAGACTATCGCAGGGACGGGAACGGAAGGACGTTTGACCAAGAAAGATCTCCTTGACTATGTCGCACGCAGGAAAGCTGGCTCGGTGGTTCCGTTGCTGTCCCCTGTTCCGTTCTCAGTTAAAGTAGGCGAAACAATCTCAGTTAAGCCGGAAGACGGGACAGAGATTATCAAGATGGACCACATCAGAAAGTCCATTGCTGAGCATATGGTGCGAAGCGTTCACACAGCCGCCCATGTCGGTGCTGTCTCGGAGGCCGACATGACGAAGATTGCGCAGTATATCGCAAAGCACGGAGAGAGCTTTCAGAGTCGAGAGGGTTTCAAGCTGACATACATGCCTTTCATCATCAATGCTGTTGTGAGGGCGCTGAAGGATTTTCCTCTGGTGAATTCTTCCATCGAGGAAGACGAAGTAACTGTGAAGAAGTTTATCAACATCGGGATCGCCGTTGCGCTGGAGAATGGTCTTATCGTCCCTGTGATCAAGCGGGCAGACGAAAAGAACCTCGTCGGGCTTGCTCGTGCCGTCTCTGATCTCTCGACGCGGTCGCGAACGAAGAAGCTTCTGCCTGAGGAAGTTCAGAATGGAACGTTTAGCGTCACCAACTATGGAGTATTTGGTAATCTCATCGGAACGCCTATCATCAATCAGCCACAGGTGGCAATACTCGGAATCGGCGCAGTCAAGAAACATCCTGTCGTGATCGACGATGCAATCGCGATTCGGTCAATGGTCTATCTCTCGCTCTCTTTTGATCATCGCCTCATCGATGGAGCGTTGGGAGGGATGTTCCTCCAGAGGATCGTCGAGTATTTGGAGAAGTTTGATCAGAACCAAAGTCTCTGAACATGGCGAAATCCTAAGCACGAAACCCTAAACTCTAAACAAAGCTCAAGCACGAAAGTGCAAGAACCAAGAAAATACGACCTGGAGGATCGAACGCTGAAGTTTGCCAGGGAGGTATCAGTGTATTGTGAAAAAACACCGAGGACGATTTCGAATCTGCAGTACTGTAAACAGGTGATCAGGTCTTCTGGCTCCGTCGGAGCGAATCACATCGAGGCCAACGAGTCATTGAGCAGGAAGGACTTTCTTCTACATATCAAGATTTGTCGGAAGGAAGCGAAAGAGACGCGGTATTGGATGCAACTCTTATCATGTAGTGAAGACTTCGAGTCACGAAAACAAAAGCTGGTCCAAGAGTCTACCGAGTTGATGAAGATTTTTGGTGCGATCATTGCAAAGTCCAAGTAACGTTTTGAGATTTTGGAATTAGACATTGAAGCATTGTTTGATGCTTCGATATTGATGCTTAGGTTTTCTATCTGGTTTGCAGGGTGGAATTCATAATTCAAGAAGCAGAAATGCAGACAGGGCTGGTGATCACGACTCACCGTCGGCCAGAGTGGCTCAAGGCTCGCATCCCCACAGGCGAGAGTTATTCCAAGCTGAAGTCAATCATCGATGCCCATCGGCTTCACACGGTCTGTGAGGAAGCCCGCTGTCCAAATATGGGAGAGTGCTGGGACGCCGGGACAGCAACGTTCATGATCCTTGGTGATGTTTGTACACGCAGCTGCGGCTTTTGTGCCGTTAAAACCGGGCGGCCAAGTGCTGAACTAGATTGGGATGAGCCTCGACGGGTCGCGGAGGCGGTCAGAATGCTCGGCGTGCGGCATGCTGTAATCACTTCCGTGAACAGGGATGAACGAAAGGACGGTGGCGCTCCGATATTCGCTGAGACGATTCGGCAGATTCGAATCTCTGTCCCCGGATGCCGAGTGGAAGTGTTGATTCCGGATTTCAAAGGAGACGAGGATGCGCTCAGCCTAGTTCTGGACGCGAAGCCAGATATTCTCAATCACAATGTCGAGACTGTTCCAGGCTTGTATCGCAGAGTGCGTCCGCAGGCAAATTACCAGCAATCGCTCGAAGTCCTGGATCGCGCAAAGCGGAAAGGATTCGTGACGAAGACGGGGATGATGCTTGGAATCGGTGAAAGAACGGATGAGGTCGTTGAAGTCATGAAAGAGATTCGTCAAGTGAATTGTGACATATTCACTCTCGGACAGTATCTCCAGCCAACGAAAGATCATCTCCCTGTCGACAGATACGTTCATCCCGACGAGTTCCGGATGCTCAAGTTGAAGGGTCTTGAGGTGGGGTTCAGGCACGTCGAGTCGGGACCTCTCGTCAGAAGCTCGTACCACGCCGAGAAGCATGTGTGATACCTTTCACCGCATGCCCACTCAGTCCAAGTTGATCTCCTTACCAAGAAGATTCTCAATGAGATTATGCAATATTTGACTTTCTCCAAAAAAAGTGGTAGATTTTTGTGTTTTGGGAAGCGCAAATCCAAGAACCTTATTCACTAAGGAGCATTTTAAGGCGTGGGAGACAAGTTCACAACATACGTCAAAGATTCTGAAGTCCAGAAGAAGTGGTACCTCGTGGACGCAAATGGCAAAGTTTTGGGTCGCCTGGCAAGCCAGGTTGCCCGGATCCTGCGAGGAAAACACAAGGCGGCGTTCACCCCGAATGCTGATCTCGGAGACTACGTCATTGTCATCAACGCGGCAAAGGCAAAGGTGCTCGGGAAACGGTCGGACCTCAAGACATATTTCCACCACACTGGTTACCCTGGGGGAGCGACTGTCGAGAGCCTCCGTGATTTGATGAAGAAGAACCCGGAGCGTGTCGTCAAGAGAGCGGTCAAAGGGATGCTGCCGCACAATCGCCTGGGCACTAGGATCTACAAGAAGCTCAAGGTGTACGCTGACAGCACCCACCCCCACGCCGCGCAGATGCCAGAGATCTTGAACATCTAAAGAACTTTCAACAAGGAGGTCACGCTGGTCGACACAGTACGAGAAAGAAGGCAACCTGCATCACATCCACGCACAATCGTGGGCCGCAGGAAGAACGCTGTTGCACGAGTTCGGTTGCTCCCCGGTTCTGGAAAGGTCACCATTAATGATAGACCTGTAGAGAATTACTTCCCGCTTGAGACTCTCCGATCCGATGTTATCAAGCCCTTCGAAGTCACTAACACACTCGGGAAGTACGATGTCGTTGCGAAGGTCCAGGGTGGCGGCGCGAGCGGCCAAGCAGGGGCAGTGAGACTCGGGATCGCCCGCGCTTTGAGCACGCTTGATGAAGAGCATCGATCGCCTCTCCGGATTCATGGACTACTGACGCGCGATGCACGAATGGTCGAGCGGAAGAAGTACGGACAGCGGAAGGCTCGAAAGAGATTCCAGTTCTCCAAGCGTTAAGGAGTTGTGTGAGGAAATCGAGAGTTCATTCCCGGACGATGGGGGCGAACTCTCGCGTTTTATTTGTCAGCCGTCCTGTTTAAAATCGCATGCTCTCGGATTTCAATGGGGTTTGTCCCGTTCGTGTACGGGATCCCAGCGAGAAGAGATGAGAGCAGAGGATCAAAACAACCAATGAGAGGATTAACATGCCAAGAGTAGAACTTGCGAGTCTCCTCGCAGCAGGTTCCCACTTCGGACACCTGACTCGCCGATGGAATCCGAAGATGAAGCCGTATATCTTCATGGAGAAAAACGGGATTCACATCATCGACCTGAAGAAAACTCAGGAGTTGCTTGAGGATGCGGCAAATGCAGTCTCCAACATAATTGCAGAGGGGAAACGAGTGCTCTTCGTCGGCACGAAGAAGCAGGCGAAGGAAATCGTTCAGGAAGAGGCGAAGAGATGTAGTGCGGACTACGCAACCGAACGCTGGCTGGGTGGAATGTTGACAAACTTCACCACGATCCGAAAAAGCGTGAAGCGTTTGACCAACATCGAGAAGATGGAAACGGATGGAACGTTTGATAAGATCACCAAGAAGGAGGTCCTTCGCATTACTCGCGAGAAAGAGAAATTGCAGAAGGTTCTTGACGGCATCGTGGATATGACCAGACTCCCAGGTGCAATCTACATCGTCGACATCAAGAAGGAGGCAATCGCTGTTAAAGAGGCGAGCCGCCTTGGGGTGCCGATCATTGCCATGGTCGATACAAACTGCGACCCCGACCCTATTCACTATCCAATCCCGGCGAACGACGACGCACTCAAGTCCATCCAACTCATCACCAAGGTGATTGCAGATGCTGTGATCGAGGGGAGGCAGCGTGCAAAGGCATCTGAGCTTGAGGAAGCCATGGCTGCGGGTCATGCTCCGGCGGTTGAAGCGGGTGGTGCAGAAGTGAGCAGTGAAAAACCCGCATGAACTTTGAATTCGACAAGAAGGGGAACAATACATTATGGTAACATCAGAACAAGTCAAACGCCTTCGACAAACGACAGGCGTTGGAATGATGGACTGTAAAAAGGCGCTTGAGGAATCGGGCGGTGACATGGAGAAGGCGGTCAAGTTGCTTCGCGAGCGGGGGGCTGCAGTGGCAGAGAAGCGTGCCGATCGTGCGACGAAGCAGGGTGTTGTGGAAGCCTACATTCATACTGGCGGAAGGATCGGGGCGATGGTGGAGCTGAACTGCGAGTCTGACTTCGTTGCAAAGACGGAGGATTTTCGCACCCTGGCAAGGAACATCGCAATGCAGGTGGCAGCGATGAATCCTCAAGTGATTGCGCGGGAGGAGTTGAAGAAAGAGCTGATCGAGAAGGAGAAGGAAATCTACCTCAACCAGGCAAAGAACGAAGGGAAGGATGCAGCCACTGCCGAGAAGATCGCGCAGGACAGAGTGGAGAAATTCATCCAGGAAAACGTCCTTCTCGAGCAATCGTTCATCCGTGATGCTGGCAAAACGATCCGAGACCTCATTCACGAGGCAGTAGGGCGGATGGGTGAGAGCATTGCTGTCAGACGATTCGCACGGTACCACCTCGCCGACGAGACAAAGTGATTGGATGCCGATGGCTGAGCTAGCGTATAAACGGATTCTCCTGAAACTCAGTGGTGAATCGCTGCTGGGGAACAGGGAGCATGGAATCGACCCAGCTGTGGTGGACACTTATGCGGAAGAAATCAAGGGGGTGAAGGAGCTGGGTGTCCAGATTGGCATCGTTATCGGCGGCGGAAATATCTATCGAGGGACGAGCGATTCGGAGGATGCCATCGATAAAGTTACTGGCGATCAGATGGGAATGCTCGCGACCGTCATCAACTCTCTGGCATTGCAGAGTGCTTTAGAAGCGAAGGGAGTGTACACGCGGTTGCTGTCGGCGATTCGAATGGAAGAGATCGCCGAGCCTTTCATCCGTCGCCGCGCTATCAGGCATCTTGAGAAGGGACGAGTTGTCATCTTCGGAGCGGGAACGGGGAGTCCCTACTTTACGACAGACACTGCCGCCGTTCTTCGCGCGGTCGAGATCGAGGCGGATGTCATCCTGAAAGGGACTCGTGTCGAAGGCATTTATGACACAGATCCGGAGAAAAACCCAAACGCGTTTCAGTTCCAGGAGATTTCCTACTTCGATGTCCTTGAAAAAGACCTGAAGATCATGGACTTGACTGCAGTAACCCTCTGCAAAGAGAACAACCTTCCGATCATCGTCTTCAATATGAACAAGAAGGGAAATTTGAAGCGGTTGGTGAGAGGAGACCGAATTGGAACGAAGGTCCTTGATTTGAAATCGAAAGAGATGCAACCCACAAGATAGGCAACATTCCTCGAGCTGCAATGGTCAAACAAATCTTGAAGAATGCCGAAGACCGGATGGTGAAAGCTGTGGAGGTGGTGCGATCAGAGCTCGCGAAGATCAGAACGGGGAAAGCTACGACGGCTCTTTTGGACGGGGTGAAGGTCGAATACTACGGGACGATGGTCCCGCTCCATCAGGCGGCGAGTCTCAGCGTCCCCGATGTGCACCTCATCACAGTGCAGCCGTGGGATAAGAATATGCTGGTGCCAATCGAGCGAGCGATCCTAGCTTCGAACCTCGGTCTCAATCCCACAAACGATGGCGCGCTCCTGCGCGTCCCCATTCCACCTCTGAACGAGGAGCGACGGAGGGAGCTTGTGAAGTTGGTGAAAAAGTTTGGTGAGGAGGGAAAGATATCTGTCCGAAATGTGCGCCGCGACGCTATCGAGCATCTCAAGAAGGCGGAGAAGGATGAGCACTTCTCTGAAGATGAACGCAAGCACGGTGAGGCGGAAGCCCAGAAGATGACCGATAAACACATCAAGGATATCGATAATCTCCTTGCTCTGAAAGAAAAGGAGATTATGGAAGTGTGAGGAGAGACGGGAATGATGTTTGTGCTTGATCGAGCCGCCGTGTCTGGCGGCTTTCTGCTTTAGGCATGTGAGGATAATTCCTCTTCCCCTGTTATCCATCGTGCGAAGTGAATGCACACGATGATTTCTAAAGAATCTCAGATTTGTTTTCTCGATGCATGAGTGGCTTCGAGCTACTCAGGACGTTCAGAGAAATCCAGGTTCATGATGAACAACTAACCTGAAACTTTCAGTGTGATTTCTGCGTATCGAGAAGTGAAAGAGGTTGGTGGCGGCTGATCTGGTTTCTCGGACTTGAGAATGAGGCGTCACGATGAGCAACGGCGAGACAAATAGCACTTCAAGTCAGTCGAGACGACTCTATAAGTCTCGACACCACCGGATGATCGACGGTGTGTGCGGTGGTTTTGCCGAGTATTTCGGCACTGATCCTACGATTGTCAGGATCCTCTGGATTCTTTTGACACTTGCGAGCTTCGGAGCTGGAATCGTTCTGTACCTCGCTTGCATGTTCATTATCCCGGTGAATCCTGCACATTTCGGACCGCAGGCTGTTCCGGCGGCGGCTTCGGGGAATGGTGCTCGACACTTCTGGGGTGCGGCGCTCGTTATTTTGGGGGGGATCATTCTCCTGAGCAACCTGGGATTTGAGTTCTTCCATTTCTGGCATATCCCCTGGGGTGTCATTTTTCCGGCGATCCTCATTCTTCTTGGTGTCGGCATCATCTATTCTTCACAAGCTCGGAAGAGTGAGACAGCACCCACTCCAGTTGACGCACCATCAACCGGCGTGCAGCCTCCTCCGAAAGAGCTTCGCCGCTCGATTACTGACCGGAAGATCTTCGGCGTGTGTGGGGGTCTTGCAAAGTACCTCAATGCAGACTCGACCATCGTTCGAATCCTTTTCATCGTTCTCACGCTCGCGTCATTCGGCGTGGGGATTATTCTCTACTTGGCACTTGCCATCATCGTTCCAGAAGAGCGGCTCACTCTGACAACACAGCCATAAGCCGCACGATCTTGGAGACATCACATGCCCTCACAGCGTAGACTTCCAGTGTTTGGCATCCTCCTTCTCGTGGTAGGGGTTGCACTCCTCCTTGAGAAGCTCGATGTCATAGAATTCGGATGGAGCAAAATACTCTGGGCTGCAGTTGCAGTGCTCGGAGCGGCGATTGTAGTCAGGTGCTTCGTCCAGAACGGTCGCGCGGGAATCTTCTGGGGGACTATTCTCTTCCTCTACGGCCTATTTTTCTTGTTGCGGAGTCTGGATCTCATCGAGAGCCATGTCGCAGTGTTCATGCCAGCGACTTTCACAATCTTGGGGTTTGGTTTTTTGATGCTCTTCGTCTCCGATCTCAAGGATTGGCATCTCCTCATCCCGAGTGTCATTCTTCTTGGCTTCGGTGGGGCATTCATGCTGGCAGAGGCGGGGTATATACACCGGTGGGAAATGTGGGATACCTTCAGAACATGGTGGCCGCTTGTCCTCGTGCTTGTCGGCTTCTCTTTGATTCTTCGGAGAAGAAAGGTGTAGCGACTTCGGAAGGCCCTCTCCCTATTTCAGTGCGCATCGTACCAATTCTTTCCAGTTCCAACTTCCACTTCGACAGGAACGTCTAGCGGCAGCGCAGTCTGCATCTTCTCCACGACCAGCTTCTTCATCCCATCGAGTTCTTCCTTCTCCACTTCGAAGACAAGTTCGTCATGAACTTGAAGAATCATTTTTGACGTGAGTCCCTTCCGCTGAATCGCCCCGTGGATTTGTATCATTGCCAGCTTGATCATGTCGGCTGCAGTTCCCTGGATCGGCATATTGATTGCCTGGCGCTCAGCGTTCTGTCGTACCGTCTGGTTCCTGCTGTTGATCTCGGGTAAATACCTTCTGCGTCCGAGCACTGTAGAAACGTACCCATCGTGCCGGGCGAGAGCAATGGTGTCGAATATGTATTGATTGACCTTCGGGAATCGCTCGAAGTAGCGAGCGATAATGTCCTTTGCTTCCGCCTGCGAGACGTCGAGCCGCGACGAGAGACCGAACGGGCCGATCCCATACATGATTCCAAAGTTCACTTCCTTTGCCCTTCGACGCATTTCCCGCGTCACTTCGCCTGGTTTGACGCCGAATACTTTTGACGCTGTCGTCGCGTGGATGTCCTCGCCATTCCGAAACGCTTCGATGAGGCCTTCGTCTTGCGATATGTGCGCCATCACGCGCAGCTCGATCTGAGAGTAGTCGGCTGACAGGATGAGCATATCTTTGGTTCCAGGAACGAACGCTTTCCGAATCTCCCGGCCAAGTTCGGTATGCATCGGGATGTTCTGCAGGTTCGGGTCGCTGCTCGAAAGTCTCCCAGTCGTCGTTCCAGTCTGGTTGAACGACGTGTGCACACGGCCCGTTCGAGGATTGATGGCTTTTGGGAGAGCATCGACATAGGTCGATTTGAGCTTCGAGAGCTGCCGGTACTCGAGAAGTCTCTCGATGATGGGGTGTTCGTTCCGGATGATCTCGAGAACTCCGACATCTGTTGAGTAGCCGGTCTTGGTCTTTCTGACGATCGGAAGCTTGAGTCTGTTAAAGAGAATGTCACTCAGCTGCTGCGTCGAGTTGATGTTGAACTTCTCTCCCGCCATCTTGTGGATGTCCAAGACGATGTTGTCGAGGAGCAGCTCCAATTCCTTCGACATCATATTCAGAAACTTGGTATCGAGCGCCACTCCGGTGCTTTCCATGTCTGCAAGGACGACGAGCAAGGGGAACTCAACTTCTTCACAAAGCTTCAACATCCTAGAATGTTCGAGCTTGCTCCTGAGCACATCGTGAAGTCGGAGGGTGATGTCAGCATCCTGCGCAGAATAGTCGGCGATTCTCTCTAAAGGAATGTTCTTGATGTCCACCTTCTCTTTTCCCGTCCCTACAAGCTCGCCATAAGAGACCATCTTGTAGTTCAGGTATTCTTGAGCAAGGTAATCCAGGTTGTGCTGGCCATCGGCTCGCAGGACATAGCTCGCGATCATCGTATCAAACGAGATTCCTCTCACTGCGATCCCGTGTTGCGACAGTCCAAGCAAGTCGAACTTCACATTCTGCCCGCATTTCTTGATCCCCGGATTTTCGAGAACAGGCTTGAGTTGGTGCAGCACTTCGGGAAGATCTAGAAGGCACTGTCCGACCGGCGCAGAATCCACTTCTTCATGCTCTGAGGTCTTTCTCCGATGTACTTTCTGGTCAGCTGGCCCGACTCCTTCGGGACGTTGGCCGAACAAGCCTAATTCTTCGACCTGATCAGGGGGGACGGATGTATTCTCAGAGGATGGATCACTTAAGCCTTCAGCAACCGGGACGTAGTATGCCTCGCCGGGCTTTGTCGCAAAGGACAGACCGATGAGTTCAGCTTCGAGAGGATTGAGTGACGTTGTTTCTGTATCGAATGAGATGAGGCGCGATGACGCAAGTTGCCTGCAGAGTTCCTCAAGTTCCTTTGCCGACTTGACGATGCGGTATTCGTGCTCATCGGTCGTGATGTCCGTCAGCGGTTTGAAATCCGTCACATCGAAACTGATATCTTCGTCGGTTTGAGGAGTGCGCTCAAGCAATTTCTTCAGGAGTGATCCGAACTCGAGCTCTGTAAAGATCTTCCTCAGCTTTTTGGTGTCACGCGGTTTGGCTTCGAGGTGGTGGATATCGACTTTGATGGGGACATTCGTATCGATTGTGACCAGCTCTTTCGAGAGGAGAGCGCTCTCTTTGTTCTGTCTCAGCTTTTCCTGCAAACCCTTCTGAGGGATTCTCTCAATACTCTTCAGGATATTTTCAATCGAGCCATATTCTCGGACCAGTGGGACCGCCGTCTTCTCGCCGATGCCCGGGACGCCAGGGACGTTGTCTGACTTGTCACCAGTGAGTCCAAGGACATCGGTCACTCGCTCTGGCGCAACTCCGAATTTCGCCTCGACTCCCTTTTCATCGATGATTTCCCAATCGTCGCCGCGCTTCCCAGGTTTGTACATCTTGATGAGAGGGGAGATGAGCTGCATGAAGTCCTTATCACCGGTCACCAGATTTGTCTCAATTCCTTTCGCCTCTGCCCGCTTCGCGAGAGTTCCTATTACGTCATCTGCTTCATAGCCCGGTGCCTCCAAAATTGGAACATTAAACGCCTCGACGACCTCCTTCAGTCTGTCGAGTTGGTTCGCCATTGCTTCCGGCATCTTCTCGCGCGTGGCCTTATACGCAGCAAACTTCTTGTGGCGGAAAGTCGGCTCGGGTGTATCGAAGACAACAGCGATGTGCTCGGGCTTGTCCTCGTCCAGGATTTTCATGAGTGTGTTGACAAACCCGTAAATGGCGCTCGTGTTCTCGCCTTTTGAGTTCAGAAGCGGTCGATTGATGAATGTGAAGTACGCGCGGTAGGCGAGCGCCATCCCGTCGAGGAGAAAGAGTCGTTCGCGTTTTGTCATCTTTCAGGAGGTTCAGTTCAAAGCAAACTAAAGATTTTGAGTAGAAGAAGCAAGAATGGAAAATCCGCCGACGCAGCTTGATGAATTGACGCCGGAGAAAGGGAGAACAACATTGAATAGAGGAGCACGCTGGCGATATTTCTTTGTGGTCTTTAGGAATTGTGGCGAAGGATTCCTCTTGGCCTTCGCTTCACTGAGGGGTGGCAATTCAATCCCGAGGTTGTACCTTTCACTTCAAAAGTGTCGACTTCCGTGTTTGTACAATCTCTCCTGCCTCAAGCCTATAGAAATAAATACCGGTGGCGACATTGCTCGGCTTCCACCGGACATTATAGGTTCCCCTTGGGAGCCCATCTTCAACGACAGTGCAGACTTTTTTCCCGCACAAGTCGAAAATGCTCAGCCGGACAAACCCGGCGTTCGGCAGTGAGAATTCGATCGACGTAGTCGAATTAAAAGGGTTGGGGTAGTTTTGACCGAGAGAATACCCACCTGGGATTTCATAAGGTGGCGAATCGTCGGATGGAGTGAAATGGTCATAGAATGCCTGCATTTCTCTGTCGTTGTCCTTCATCGCGGTGACACTCGAGAGACGATCATTTCCCTGCGCGATGCTTATTCCGATGACAATTTCCTGTGTATCTCCTGGCACCAGCTTGAAGGACCCACTCGACATGAGAAGGTATCTTTCGCCGCAACGTCCTGGGGCCATTCCATCGACCCAACCTGTCCCTGTGACTGGATCGCCGGCGAGCGCGAACCTAGTCGATTGCCCGGTGGTCGGATCGGAAATCGGCTCACCTGTCGTGGCGCTCAAGCCGTGGAAGCTTCTATACATTTGGATAGCAGAGGTCGGTTCAGAATAAACAGGATCTCCACCGCAGAGATAGAACATGAAGGCTGTCATTGGCAGGTTCTTGTATCCGCTCCGATGACCGAAGGCGAACATCGCTGAATCGGCTGCCGTGCTCGTTCTGACAATAGGTCCTTGGAGAAAGTCATACCCAAGGGCCGGTGGAGCAGAACCGTAGATCGCATCGGGATCCAAACCGTTATAAACAAAACCCAAATTCAAGAGTGTGTCACAACCCGAAAGATCGTCCACGGCTGAGCCCAGATCAGGATCGCTCCAATACGCGAGATACATTGAGTCGACTGTTTTTGCCCCCTTGTTTATGACGGTGTATTTCTTGAATACTGCATTGCCAAGGGGCCCGGAGTCATCATATCCCCAAACGAGGCATTGAACTTCGAGTCCAAGTGGATCACTGTTGAATGTGAGCCTCGTCAAGTCCGGGTTGAGGTCATTTGAAACGAACCAGAGTTGTTGATCGCCGATGAAACTCGGCACGTCTCCTCCGACGAGGTGATCCTGCGAGTCCAACTGAGGTGGATCCCATCTGCCATTGCTGTTTTTGTCGACAGAAGGTGCCCCCAAATTTCCAGGCCATTGGAGGTAGTCGTTTCTAAATTGAGCATAGAGCGTTTGGTTCTGAGTTTTCAAACTTCGCCAGTTCTTCTGAATCCTGTAAATCCGATGGCGTGGATCCAGTGGATTATCGGGCCTTGCATTTGCCCCCGTCCCGATGATTGGCCCTGCTTGGAGACTAGGATTGGAGACTGAACCATTCACCTGGAGACGACCATCGACCCGACCTCCCCAGATCAGGCCATCGGAAAACACTGCAGTTTTGTTCGAACCTTTCGGCCAATACAAACCACCATGGGACCAGTTCAGATCGTACGAGCCTCGCCCATCGTTAGAGAACCACATCTGGATTGTGTTGATGTCGATGCAGGTATAGTCATGGTTGATTGAGAGTCTGTGGAGAGATCTCGTTTGACAATCCCCGGCGCAAAGGTTGACAGGGTGGAGAAAGCAGAAGAGGAAAAGGATCGAGAGAATTTCGAGCGGTCTCTTGGACATGTTCCTATCCTCCCTTCTTCGATTGAGGGGGCAAGCTGCCCTTCTGGCATGTCGACACCTTCAATCTACGAAACGAAAAAGATAACTGCAATGACGTAAACAACCGTTGGAGGTCAATTCGTTGCTTCTCTCTTCAATTTGTTCTATATTTTTTTCAAATTTGAAAAGAGGCAATGGCAAAAAAAATCCAAATTGTACTCGATTGTGAAGATTCCCTCAAGAAGAAGGCGGCGTACACATTTCAGACCTTCTTCGAGGTTCTTGGATTGGACTGTTGTCTCTCGAGCCCAACAGAGGTCTCATCTGCTGATGTTGTGATCTGGTATGGTCATGAGAGACCGAGTTTAGACGGACACGTCCTGTTCATCTGCGCGAGTCGAGAGGCGCAGTCACTCTTCCACAAGAAACTCCGGCTGGGTATGTCAAAGACGAAGAAAATCGCGCTTGACGGAGAAGATTCCTTGGCTTTATTCTTTGACGAGGAGTTCAGGAAGAATCCCGCGGTGGTCGTCTCTGGCGACAATCGGTGCCGAACTATCCATGTCGACATCATTGCATCAGCCTTTTATTTCCTTTCGTGCTGGCAAGAAATTACTTCTCCAGAGAGGGATCGGCACGAACGGTTCCCTGCGTCAGCGAGTCTTCAGCATCGTCACAGTCTTCTCCATCTTCCCATCGTGAATCAGCACATCATGTTGCTTCGAAAGGAACTCGAGGGGCTGTCAGGGCAGCGACTTCCTCAATTACCTCGCTTCGCTGGCAGAGACTTCGCTGTTTGCATGACTCACGATGTCGATTATCTGAGAAAATGGACTCTCGGGATAGTCTATCGAGAGTTGGTGCAGTATTTTCTCCTTGGGAGGGAAGGCGGAGATTTTGGAAGGAGACTCAAACGGCTTCGGGCTTTTCTCAAAGCACTATCCGTGCAGGGTGATCCCTATCGCTCTTCTATCGGGAGAATCCTGAAACTTGAGAAAGAATCCGGCGTGCATTCAACTTTCTACTGTAAGACCGGCGTGACAAGCAGACATGATGTGAGTTACCGGCTCAGCGATGGTTATGGTCAAAGTCTCTTGAAGATGCTTGCAGGCGACGGTCATGAAGTCGGTCTCCATCCCAGCTACAATACCTTTCTGGACCGGAAGAGGATGAGAGTGGAACAGGAAAGACTTGAATGCGCACTGCACGTGAAGCCGGTTGGAGTTAGGCAGCACTTCCTACGGTTTAGGATTCCGGAGACGTGGAAGATTCAGGCAGAGTTGGGCTTTGTCCACGACGCCACCCTGGGGTTTTCGGATCACGAGGGATTTCGTGCTGCGATTTGCCAGCCATTCCGTCCATATGATGCCGACAATGACGGTGTGATCCCCATCTGGGAGATTCCCCTCCTTCTAATGGATGGGACGCTCCAATCCTACAGAAACAAGTCTGCCGACGAAAGCCTCGAGATAATCAAGAACCTGATCATGACAGTGAAGAAATACCACGGTGTCGGAGTTCTTCTCTTCCACAACACGTGCTACGATGGACTTGACTTCCCGGGATGGGGAAGCGTCTTTGAGGAGTCACTCCGATTCTCGATGGAAGAAGGTGCGTTTGTTGGGAGCGCATCCGAGATTTTGAATTCCTACCTCGAGACATCAATCCCACCTCTCCACGCATGAGTGTTTACTTCTCCCTCATTTTTCAGCAGCTCATTGCTGGGGGCACGCACATCGTCGCAAAGGCGACGCTGCATGATGTCGACCCGGTGACACTGACCCTCTTGCGGTCGATTATCACGGCGTGCATCATGGTTATAGTTATGCTGCTGAAAGAGCCACGCTGGAGAATCGAACGAGTCGATTACGTGAGGCTTTTTTGGCTCTCTCTTTTTGCCGTGCCGATCAACCAATTCGTTTTTTTCTATGGCATTAGCCGTTCGACTGCATCAAACGCAGCCCTGCTCTATGCAACGACCCCCGTGGTTGTTCTCATTCTCTCACGTGTGATTCTCAAAGAGCCGGCAACCTGGAAAAAGATCATTGGGGTAGCTGTAGCGCTGGTTGGAGTGGCGTTTGTCATCTTTGAAGATGGATTGCAGTTGAATTCCAGCCACACGCACGGAAACCTCCTCCTCGTTGTTGCCGTGTTTGCCTGGGCGCTCACCACGGTATACGGAAAGCCCATGATTAGGAAATATGGGGCATTCTATGTAACCTCACTCGTCCTCGTGTTGGGAATGATTCTGTATCTTCCGTTGGGAATTCTCTATGGAAATCTTGGTTCGGTCTCTTCGCTCACTGCCCCGGATTGGGGTGGAGTCCTGTACCTGTGCATCGGTACATCAGTCCTCGGGTACTTCCTCTGGTACTATGCGCTGGAGAGGGTGGATGCGAGTAAGGTGGCCATCTTCTCAAATGCCCAGCCATTCTTCACCACAATCCTTGCTGTCATTCTTCTCGGTCAAGGTGTTTCCACGACATTTGTGATTGGCGGGCTACTCACGATCTCAGGTGTCATCCTCGTACAGCTTGGATGAATTACGCAGTTGAATTCACCCCTCTCTTTCGTTATATTTAGGAAGCTTATCCCTGATAGTTCGTTTAGAAGTCTGGCCTCCCGCCTTCTTGAGGCGGGACATCCGCAGTACAGTTGTGTATTGATACTGGAGAGCTGGCAGAACGGCTAATGCACCGGTCTTGAAAACCGGCGTCCCGAAAGGGACGTGGGGGTTCGAATCCCTCGCTCTCCGCTGGAGAACGAGCGCGGGTCAGATCCCGCTGAGAAAACGAGCGGGATTCTCCAATGGACAGTGAACTTAGCTTCGCACAGAGGAACGTGCTTGCTAAGTTCAGTCAATTTGGAACGTGGGGGTTCTGCGCTGGAGGCGCATCCGCCTTTGGCGGAGAATCCCTCGCTCTCCGCTGGAGAACGAGCGCGGGTCAGATCCCGCTCAGAAAACGAGCGGGATTCTCAAATTGACAGTGAACTTAGCTTCGCACAGAGGAACGTGCTTGCTAAGCTCAGTCGATTTGGAACGTGGGGGTTCTGCGCCGGAGTGTAGTTCTTCAGCATTTCGGTAACACGAGTTGTATATTTTGGGGAGTGAATAGCCCCCGAGGTGTTACCGATGAACCGATCAACTGCTCAGGCGGTGACCAGCAAATGGGTTGCCATTCTCGAG
>JBAWAH010000069.1:0-18471 GCA_049589195.1 Bacteroidota bacterium
GTCTTTGACTTCAAGTATAAGGATCAGGGGTGTAAATGTCAAGAACTTTTTAGCCTAGGGTGCGACAGAGGAGAGCGAAAAGGTTGGACAGCCAGAGCCTGCCGTCAGTGAGGACTCGCTGGAAAACACGAGGAATGAATCACTTAGGTGTTGTCACGCCGGTAATAGTCCGTCTTAGGAGGCTCACGTTGTCAGAGATACGGCCGGAATTGAAAATTGCAGCTCCAACAACCGCGACATCCGCGCCGGCGGAGATTACATCGTGAATGTTCGTTGCATCGATTCCACCATCCACTTCAAGGATGATGTCTTCCTTCAGTGTCTTGATAAGGGAAGCCGCTTCCCGGATTTTCCGCAGCGTGAACGGCAGGAACTCCTGACCGCCGAAACCTGCATTCACCGTGAGGATAAGCACGAGGTCGACCTCACTGAGAATGTCTTTCAGGAGAGAGAGGGGACTCGATGGAGTGAGACAGACCCCCGCCCGAGCTCCAAGTTCCTTGATGCGGTTGATGGTGCGGCTCAAATGAGGATTCCCTTCGCAATGAACAGTAATCCCATCCGCACCAGCTTCTCGAAATGCTTCGAGATACTCTTCTGGATTCGAAATCATTAAGTGAGCATCAAAGTAGAGCTTCGTCAACTTCCGAATAGATCGAATCACCATCGGCCCAAATGACATGTTCGGCACAAAGTGTCCATCCATGACATCCAGATGCAGCCAGTCAATTCCAGCTTTCTCAACTTGATCAATTTGACCCTTGAGGTCGGAGAAATCTGCTGTGAGGAATGATGCGGAAATCTTCGCCATTGCTTGCTCCGATTGGAACTTAGACTTAGTTTTCCAGTACTTCCTTTGGTTTTTTCGCTCCGACTTGGACGACGAACAAATCGATGGGTTGGCCTAAGCCAACGAGCTCGCCACCTCTCGGATATTGAGCGAGAACAGTGTTCGGGAGGAGTGCCAAGTTCTCCTGGTATGAGATATTTCCGACCTTCAGCCCACGCTGAGTAAGGATTCTTTGCGCCTCGGCGAGAATCTTGCCCACTACTTCAGGGACAGCGAGCCGATCAGTTTCTTTTCCTTGACTTATCACGACCGTCACGACACTTCCTTTCCTGATCCTCGTACCTGCCGGAGCGACCTGATCGATGATCGTATTTGGGGGAAACTCCTCGGATGGAACGTATGTCGTAGGTCCCAGTTCGAGTCCCACTCGTTCCAATGCAAACTTGGCATCGCGGAGGGACCGTCCCCTGAGCAGGGGAACTTCTGCAACCGGCTCTCCCCCGCTGATCGAAAGGTAGATTCGCCTTCCAGGGCGCACCTTCGTCTCTGCTGCTGGGGTTTGAGCAATCACGGTCCCGATAGGGTACCTCAGGTCAGGCCTGATCTCGCTCTGTCTCGGCTGCAATCCGAGTGAATCGAGAATTACCTGAGCACGTTCAAACTTCAGTCCCATAACTTCAGGTACTTCGACGATGCCGCCCCGGCTCACAAACCAAGGCATGACGATGTTGTCGCAGACGAGGAGGAGAGCGATCAGGGAAGAGATGATGAGGTATACTTTTTTCGCACGGCGCGAACTTAGGATTTTGGCGAGGTTTTTAGACACGAGCATCTGATTTTTTTGAGAAGTCCGCGATGAATATAGGAAATTCTTGATTCATGTACAAGCTTTGTCGAGAGTTGGTGCTGTCCTAATTTGAAAGACTCATTCGGTGGGACAGGCATTCTTGTCCCGCTGTCCGGGATCCCGAAAAACGGGACCTGTCAAACAAGTCAGACAAGAATGTCTGACCTACTCTTGCGCCTTCTAGCTAGGATTCCTCTCAGATTAGGACACCACCCGAGAGTTTGAGAAGCACGTGCCCATTGCGCGATTTGCAAAAGCGGGGATTTCTCTTTAAGATAATAATGCCGCGACAGAGAAATCTGCAAGGATTGAACCGGCAGGAAACGAATCAATGGGTCACCCTGTTTTTTTTATCGACGTGGCCATTCTTTTGTTAGAGTCCAGTGAAGACGAATGTGTTCGCGTAAATCCTTGAACAACTGAGGCAGCATAGTGCAGACGGAGAATCGCTTTGGTTTTGGTTCCTGCTATAGACGGTGGCATTCTCAAGTCGGGTGGGACGGAGGCGTAGGATGAGAAAGGCCTTGGCGATCATGGTGGTCTCAGGTTTCCTCTGGGCTGCTCCGGTCTCGGAGGTAATGGTGAATCTTCCTGAACCCACTCCTATCGTCCTCATTATCTCAGACCTTAATGATACACCAGTGAGGAAGAAGCGTCGCGGGCGTCATTATAGGAGGTATCGTCTTGCTTCGGGTCTTGCATGAGGAAGGTGTGCATCCTCCACCGCGGCGTCTGAAGATAGAGCGTAACTTGCCCCAATGGTCGTTGATCTCAGAGTGTTCGTCTACTACAGGGAATACCCTTGAAGCGTCCAATTGAGGCTCCACAACCGTGAATCCATCTGCAGTTGGAGCCGCAAAGGCTCATTCTTATTCTCGTCCTCCTAGGTTCTCAAGCCTATCTTCTTGTGAGGATCCTGAGTTACCTGAGGGCGAAGGAATCTGCGAGACTCCTTCGTTTCCTAGTCTGGATTGCGTTTTCGGTGTTCAATCTTCCCATGTTTTACCTCACGTTTTTCTGGTCCCCGAAGGTCGTATTTACTAATTTTCTGACGTGGGCTGCTGTGTATCCTTTCTATGTTTGGCAGATTGCAGGTCTACTGGTGTTTCTCCTGATCATCGCTAGCAAGATCATCAAGCTTCCTGTTATCGGCGCCGTTGCCATCTTGAAGAATATTCCATTTACCGGAAATAAAATCGCTGCGCTCCGGAAAAACAAACGCTTCCAGAAATTCGACCAGTCGCGTCGCGTGTTTCTGCGCACCACATTTTGGGGAGCATCCGCATATGTCGTCGCGGGATCGGGGTACGGTGTTTTCTATCGAAATCAGCTTGAGCTCGTCCAGAAGCAACTGCAGCTCACGAGACTACCCGCCTCCCTCAGCGGCTTGACGATGGGACTGCTGAGTGATATCCACTCAGGCCCATATATGTCGAAAGAAGAAATTGATGAATATGTGCAAGGACTGAATTCCCTACAGCCTGACATCGTTTTTGTCCCCGGCGATTTTGTCACGCTGCATCAAAAAGAGATTTTCCCGGTCATTGAATCACTGAGTGAGCTGAAAGCACGATACGGAGTCTACGGCTGTCTCGGCAATCATGAGTTTTATTCAAAGGCTCCCGATGATATCACAAGACGGCTTGAAGATGCGGGAGTGAAGATGCTTCGAAACGAGAACGTCACGCTCGACATCAAAGGCGACAAACTCACCATCATTGGAATCGATGATCTTGGGCACGGCGACAACTTTCCAGCCGCAGTCCGAACAGTGCCTCCCAACTCAGTGAAGATCCTCATGGCGCACAAGCCATACTTCTTCCCGAGAGCTGCTGTGGCGGGAATGGATCTAGTCCTTGCCGGACATACACACGGGGGTCAGCTGGTATTCGTTAAGGTGGGTGATTTTGCTCTCGCGCCCGCGACGTTTGTGTCCAAGTACGTGGCGGGGCTCTATGAGATTGGTGATTCGCTTATGTACGTCAGCCGAGGAGTCGGGACGATTGGTGTCCCTTTCAGGATCAACTGTCCGCCGGAGGTGACGCTGTTCACACTGACGTGAGCCTCGACATGGATGAGCCGTCAATCCGAAAGGAGACTTGGAACCCGCGTCGCCGATGATTTAGGCAGCAATTTGCGCCCACAATGACGGTTAAGAACCCCAGCTACGGTTGAAGCCTTGATGCCCGGCTGAATGAATGCACGGCCTGCCTCTTTACCTCGGTATGCTGTAGACCACCAAGGTGCCGCTTTTCTTCTCCACGCTGAACGGAAAGTTCAAGGCCAGCTCTCCCTTCTCTGCGGTAAGCATTCCACCCTTATCCCCCATTTGCATGACGCTGGCCTGCCAGCCATTCTTCTTCAGTGCATCAGCGTACTTATCCAAGGCATCGTGTTCTACATCAACAAAATAGATGTTGAATTTTCGCATACCAGTCTCTTCGGTCGATTTGTGCACACGTTCGATCTTGCCGAAGGTGAACTCAGGAACATCATTGAACATATCCGGTGGCCAGACCGTCGTCTCGGACATCTCGCTCTTGAAATCCTTTCCTTCAATTTCAATCTTACCCTCTCGCATTTTCACTTCCGCGTCTTTACCCGTACTCTCCTTGATGATTTTCTCGGCGATTTGTTCTTCAGACTTTTTCCCACTGCAACTACTCATCAGGAATGGAGCCAAAGCAAGAACGGCCACCATCAACCGGATCAAACTCTTCTTAGACAGCATTTTTTCCTCCTTCTTGAACTTGTTTGGATTCCCTGTGGGTTCTGGAACTTACAGTGAAGAGCCGTGCACCATTGATCGATTAGTGTCCAGCGGAATGCCTACCCTCAACCCGTTTTGACGGGGCGGATGAGCACTTCAAGGTGAGCACACCCGAGGGTTGGGTGCGAAAGCAAATTCAATTGTATCTGTTCGCTGTCTCCTTGTCGGGTTAGTGTGTTCTCCTCAACTCGTCATATGGTGAGTGAGAACATATCCTCCGTCTCATCCTGCTTGCCACTCGCAAAGCGAATTCACATATTCAGCTGATCCATCTCTGAGCCATCCATCCATCTGAGCAGGTTCTTTCAGCTGCTGGCCACGCATTCGTGGGACAACGACATAGGAACACCGGAGTTCTGGCAGTATCGTCATATCTCCCCAGAGTTTCTCGTACTGGAGTGTGGGATACACATCTTCCTGACCTTTTCCCCATCGTTTCTTGACGTTCTTAAGCGTGATGTATGTCGGCATGCGCGACGCAATAGACCGCACTGCTTCGGTTACTTTCGTCTGGTCGCTTACGTCACTGCGAACGAGTCCGAACACATCGAGCATCTGATCCAGATCGACCCAGTATGTGGCAGAGTTGTAGTAGGAGAGAACAAATTCATACTCTTCACGGGGAAGAGCAAGCCCCTCGATCAGTCGGAGTCTTCCATCGGTTTTTGCCAACCCACCACCGCGATCATCCAAGCGTCGGGTGATCACTTCAACCGTCATTCCGGCTTTGCTCTCGATGTGTCTTCCGAGGATGACAGGATCGAGATCCGCACCCATGGTGTCGATGTTGTGGATGAGGATGTGCTGGAGCTGCGGGTGCTTCTCAAGCAATTGCGACAGAACACCGTTGCGGAAAAGATTAGGAATCTCGTACCAGTGTCCGACGGGATTGAGACACTGCAGAGGCAGATTGTCGGTGTAATCACTCGCTTCACCGTTCCGTTCTGCCCAATCCATCAACGCAGAATGAAGACTATCAAGCACCTTCTGAGCCTGTTCATCGAGCAGTTGTTGGGGCATTTCAAGCCAGGCAAATCTCAAGTCTCGCACTGTCGGAATCAAGCGCAATCCGATAATGCTCCCGGGTGACAGGAGAACATCGCCTTTATAGTCATAGTAGTGTTCCGCTTCGAGATACTGCTTAATGGCGTCGTGTGTGAGGTAGCTCGTTGAGATAATGTGAGGAATCGTCGTTCCGAATTGTTTCATCGTGCGGCGGCTCTTCGCCAGATGCGTCTCAATGAACGTGCGCTGTGCCCCCCCAATCCGGCAGAATGGATTCAGCGCCTTCACTGTGCCTGCGCCTTTCGTCCATCGGCTTCCAGCTCCCGCAGCAAGTGTGAGCACCGCCGCTGCGCCTGATGCAATCGCATCAGACCCAATTGAGCGATAGTGCGATGAAGCTGATTCGGAGGTATCATAAACATCTTCCTTTTCCACATCGGCAATCGTGGTATTGATTGGAAGCCTATTCTGTGCGAGTCCGATTCGCCCGCTGCGCAAATCTGCTTTGATTTGTTCGTGTTGAATCCGATCGAACCCATAACGCTCGAGCAGTTCGTCCAGTGATTGGTGCTGCGTGGCTTGCGCATCTCGATCCGGGAGAATATGATCGAAGATCTGCTGAAGCATCCCATCAAGCGCCGGATTGGTTTTGCAAGCTGAGGAAAAATGCTCAAGTTCATTTCGTTGATCGAGCGAAATAGTTCGGGGATCTCTTCGAAGCAACGACGGAACGGTCAGTGCATAGTATCGTTGAGGCATGACAGTCTTTTTACCGCGGAGCATTTCTGCCCAGGAGCCTTTTTCATTGATTGTGAAGTCATAAACGACAGGCTCCATTGCGAACGGTATTCCATGCTCACGCCGTTTTTTCTCCGACCCCATGATCTCCTGCAATCGGTTCTGTGCCTCGTTCTTTCGCGAGGGATGGAAAAGAAATCCCATTCCTCCCCCCGACATCCCGCCGAGCATCCAGAATCCCCAGAAGTCCTTTCCGAACTCTGCCTCAACACGTTCGATGATTGATTCTGTGTAGAGGTTTGTTGCCCAGGGGATAATCGTTTGTATTGGCCCCGAAAAGTTCTGATGCGTGCACTTGCCTATCGCTTGAATATCTCCTCTTTTTAGCTGCGTCACGATCTGATCGAACAACATCATGGCATTCTCTCTCCCCTGCCACTCGATCTCGGAGCGAAGTAAATACCGCTCCGTGACCATTTCCAGGATCGGTCCGACATCTTGCGCCATGCCCCCGTGAACGAGGATAAGACTTTCTTGAAGTTGTTTTCGTGTCCGCGGGGAGACGTCATTCTGCGTGAGTATTGTATGACGGGGCAGCAAACACCCACGACTTATTCCGTATTCGATGTCACCCTCGGCGCTGCACACGCCTTGAATGAGCTTGATGCCGGGCCACACGCCGCCAGAATCCTGCCATCCTCCCCCTGACCCGGCGAGCCATTCCCCAAGGATAGCCCGTGCAGCGATTGTGCGACGCTCCTCTTCCGTCAGCGAGCCTGTGAGAGATGAGGTCTGGCCTGTGGCCCGCATGCACACTGAGATGATCGAACTGAGGAGCGTCGTCGAAACTGCGAGACGCGAGCCCTTCGGAATACCATTCACTTGACTGACGATCTCGACGCCCAAGCCCTGCCCCACCAATCGCGACAGGAGATCTGAGATCGGTTGATTCGCACCTTCCATGCCGGGCGGCGCGATTCCCGAGGCGATCACGGCGGCTTTGAGCAAGCCAAGATAATCAGCGGCATAATCGAAAAGTTGATTGAAGGATGTAACCTCCGTGACAGCTCCAAGATCGGTGCTGACGAGGCGGATAATCGGCGTGTCAATGATTCTGAAGTACGCTTCAACCGGAGGGCGTGGTGTCTGCTGGCCATCCTGACCCATGACAGCCAAATCAATGGAGATGTTTAGAACACGTGCTCCTTCAGGGAAGTCCATGCCCAGAAAGAAAATGTCGCTCCAGCCGCTGTGCGACAAATCCATACGAACAGGAGTCCGTTCATGAAGAATAGGAAAGAGTCCCTCCGTTTTCTTAAGCAGTGATGGCACGACCCGCAGTGGATGATCTAGTGGGTGTCCAGCTCTGAACATCCATTGATTCCCGCGCACCGAGCGGACGCTTGCTCGAACTTGATTTGCAAGCGTCTGAAAACCGAGACTGCGATACGCGGCTGCGAGTCCACTCGAAATACCGTCGTTAGGTCCCTCCCCTTTCTGCACAGACAGAAAGCGTTGAATCGCTTCCTCGAAACGCCGATGCAGGAGATCATCGTATCCATCGAATGGAATTAATCCGCGCATGGGAAGTCCTTCCTTGAGCGGAATGTGGAAACGATGGATTGCGTAGAGAAAGAACAGTGCCCTCACCTGTTCATATAGGTTTCCACTTGCATGACGGAATTTCTCAAGGGACTCGCACTCCACGAGCAATTGCTCGAGCGAAGCCGATTGGCAATAGGTGTCCAGCGCCTGATTCCGGGTAACTTGATCCTCTGCCGTAATGATAGCAGTCAGCGTGCTCATTCCTTGTTCCTTTCTCCGGCATTGTGTTCGCGGAGCAGCAGCATCTCCATGAGCATCGTGATGACTTCGTCGCGGTCATTTCCAGTGAGTGCGAGGGCGAGCTGCGCGTTGAGCAATCCATACTTGACGCCGACATTGAAGCGATAATCATTCATCTCGAGGGCGAGATATTTTTCCTTCCGCGCCAATTCGTGCAGAGCGTTTGAGATTGCGGCGAGATGACCGTTTGCCGAATGGTTGAGTTCATAATCCAACAGTTCCATCACGGCCGGTGTCAACACATGGATGCCAAAGAAGCAGAGGTAATAGCCTGCGCGAAGCCCGGGAACGTGAAGTCGTTGCTCAGCTTCCGTGGGAGTGGGTTTTTCGATGACATCCTCAATGGCATAGAGATCATTTCTGCCATGGATGCGCTTGCCGCTGACCGCACCGAAATTCGGGAGAAGTCCTTCACGCGTCGCTTGCACCGCTGAGACTCCACAGGATTCTGCTTCTGCGGTCTCGACTACGCGCTGAGCGCACCCACTCTCTGTTCTGCTTACATAGAGATGGTCGCCAATGAGATGGAGGAACGGCTCTCCTTTTGCGAAGTCTCTGGCGCACCACACGGCATGTCCGTATCCGCGAGGCTCGTGCTGATACACAAAGGACAGATGGCGGGAATGATCGCCTGCAACAGAACGGAACGCATCCTCATCGTCGGGATGAATGACAAGGCAGATATCATCGATTCCTGCGCGATGCACCTCTTCGATAATAACGGTAAGGATTGATTTTTGTTGACCATCACGATCGATGAGAGTTTGCAGAGGCAGATTCCGCTGCCCCTTCCCTGCCGCCGTGACTATCGCTTTTGTGATTTTCATTGTCAGTTCCTTTGGTTCAGATAAGTGAAGAGGAAATCCAGTTGTGTACGTGTGCTGGCATTAGAGAGTAGCTTGCTCACTCGGTCAGCTCGTCCATTCCCGAGGAATGGAGACTGCGCGAAAACCCCAAAAAACGCCTGTGTCATTCTGATCCTCGACGAGTCGAGTCGTCGACCGACGCCAGTCGGGAGAAGAATCTGATTTAGAAGCGAGACTCTTCGCTGACGCTCAGAGTGACGAGTGGACTTTCTACACAATCTCAATCCTTTCGACAAGGGATCGCTCCGATGTGCGAGCGATTGGCTGGTAATCAATGTTTCCTAACGCACTTGTAGGTTTGAAGTCTGATAAAGCACTCCGCCATCCACCGGATGTAATTGTGGGTTGATGTCGAGCGTCTCGGGATAACCATATTGAGAATTGTATGATACCACAAGTGAATCCGTCTTGGAAGTGCGGATCGTTCCAAACAGTGAATCAACACTCAAATACCACTTCGACTCCGAGATCGATACGGTGGTCATATCAGAAAGTCTCATCACGAGCGCGATTGTGTCGGAACGAACTGTGATCCTCACAGCCAGGCCACCATTCAGGCAGTAGCAAGTGCGAATCTGGTCGATGGTGTAATCATGGAGACTGTAAGAACGCCATCGCTCGTATGGATCGGCTGCAAGAGGCTGGGAGGTTTGATCCGTGCAAGCAAAGAGGGAGAAAACAAGAATGCCAATCTCAAGTCTGATTCTCATTTCTTTCCTGACCCGTCGGTCAGATGGTTAGCACCGATTCATCCACGCCGAGCACTCGAGCCAACTGCGAGATGTTATAGCTTACATGAACTTCAACCCCGGCGTCCTCAGCCAGTGTCTGATATATCCTCAGGGTGCCAAAGACCACAGGGTTCGATACTAAGAAGCATGCTTTCACTGGCGGGAGTCCTTTGCGTTTTTCTCTTTCCCTGGCAGCAAGGTTCACCATATCACCAAAATGCAAGTCCACCCCTGTCACATCTCTGAAGTCATGGAATCGATTGAACCTAAGCGCATCAATCTGATGATGGCAGCCTTGGCACGTGACAGTGTCGTTCATGAGATCGTTCGTAACTCGCCCCGTGGGCTTGCACACGAGCAGTTGTAGATCTTCTTTGAACTCACCGTTTCCGTATGGACAGTTTACAGTCATATTTTGCTTCCTTCATTCAACGGACTACCCACTAGACCGGTTGCGTTTGAGACAATCACCCGTGATTATTATTTACCACTCTCAGGATTTCTAAGAGAAATAATCTTTGGCAATCCAACCGTTCCATAAAGCAATAGTTCGCTATTTGTTTTTAGAGTAACTCCGTCCACATGACTAAATGCGATTGGTATTTCAATTTCAAAGTCAGTGTTATTTTGAAGTGGAATTTCCATTGCCATTGCAACTCCGTCCCCATAAGTCATCCCTCTCAACCTGTAAACATTTGTGCTCCCTTTTATCTTCACAGAAACTCTGCTAAACGTTCCTTTTTCTGTGTTATATATCCACTTGATTTCGTCGACATTGAGCCAAATCTTGCTTAGTGCATTGGCCGTGTATCCCACCAGTACTCCGTGAGACTCGTTTGAAGATACTTGGCCTTGTTGATTGCTCTCAATAAAGCAAATGTATCCCTTACCTTGTTTTAAAGTTCTAAACACAAATCGATAGTTTATTGTGTTATTGGAACCAGCGGCTTCTTCGGTTCTTAACAATGTCACTTCAGAGTTTGTCCATTTGTTGTGTTCATCAATTCCGGTCGAGCCGAGATCTACCAGCCACTCATACCCGGTCCTGCAATTCTTGATTTCCACTTCAAAAGAATCACTTGCTGCAACAACAAATTCTCTATCAACTGTTATCTTAAGATTTGGAGCCGGATAATAATATCTGACCGCAGTTAAGTTGATTCCATCTAGCTTCAATGCCGAATAATCGACTGAGAATATTGGGAAGTGTTCTGTCTGTATTGAATCAGGATTTACGGTAAACTCTATTGAATTCGGCTGATTACTGATTACAGCTACGTCTGAAGTGGTGGGGCCAACATTATTTTCACAACCAGTGAACGAACCTAGAAGTGATAATATCACTATGACAAGAGAGATTTTCTTCATCATTTCTTGCCGCCTTCCTGGTGAAGACCAGCGATGAGTGTGTTGGTCAGCACACTTCGAGCATATATCAGCATAGCACGGTCGCTGAGCCCTTGGCGCCGAGGCGATTTGATTGTGCTTCCAATGCCATAGCATGATCTGAGCTTCCCATTTGGATCCGAGATTCGCGCTCCTTCCCTGCCTGCCCACACGCAGATCGGGAGTGCGAAAGTCAATCATTATACCAGACGGTTAGGGTTAATCTTAACCCCCTCTCCTTGCTCAAGTAGCTGAGATAGACTTAGTCAGTACACGACATTGTCTGCGATGTTGCATTTGGAGTATCTGTCCCCCCTGCGAAGTGCCCGCCCAACGGAGGCATAACCCGCCGGGGATTGACGGGCGGTGAAGCCACGCGGCAATACCCGGTCGGTGTTGATGCCATTGTTAGGCTATTTTCCTCGAATCGGTTGTTTTCAAATAAGCCGATCACCATTCTCTTTCATGACTCCCTTACAGAATTGTGCCTATTGCCCGAGTAACGCTTGAAGTCCGCGTACGCATTACAGCTCAGCCAGAGATTGCTCCTGTATGAGAGATTGCCCACCAAGCTGATCAGCGGTCCGCGGTGTTGCCACACGTTACTCCACACTCTGCGGAGGATGCGCGACATTGAATAGAACTTCCGGTCGCAGGAGATCATTTCTTCGATGATGCCGTCCAGAGACAAATGCTCATACCGAGCTACCGGGAAGGTTAGCGTGTAATATTTCCAGTCTTCCGGGAAGGTATCGAGGGCGATGCGGTCCTCCGATTTCATCTGGTCCCACAGGCGTGTGCCGGGCAAAGGCGTCAGAAACAGCACGTTGAGATTGTCCACTCCGTACAGGCTGGCCACCTCGGCGATCCGTTGGCCGATGCCCGGTTCGTCCACGTCCAAACCGATGATAAAGGAACCCATAACCAGAATGTTGTGCCGCTGGATGCGCTGCACGGAGGCGCGGAAGTCCCGGCCCTTCAAAAGATTGAATTTTTTGCCGAGTTCCCGAAGCCCTTCCGGCGTGGGGGACTCAAAGCCGATGAAGACGCCTCTGCACCCAGCCTTCGCGGCCAACGCCAGGAGTTCTTCGTCGTCGGCGAAGTTAATGGTGGCCTGGGAAATCCATTCCTTTCGCAGGTTCGCCCGTGCCATGGCGCGGAAGAGGTCCTTGGCGTGGGCGATGTGTTCAGGGCGCGTGCCGATGAGGTTGTCGTCCACCACCAGAACATGTTTCTCGTGAATCAACTGGAATTCGCGCACGACATCCGGAATAGGGCGTTGCCGGTAGCGGGCTCCGTTAAATGCCGTCACGCTGCAGAAGCTGCAATTCAAGGGACAGCCACGGGTGGTCTGAATGGCTCCGAAGGCATACCCTGCAGCCAGCAGATCATGGCGGGCAAGCGGAACAGCGTTCATCTCGGCAAGCCCTCCGTCATACTGTCGCTTCAGCCGGCCATGCCGGGCGTCCTCTAGGACCTGCGGCCAGATGCACTCGGCTTCCCCCGTGACAACTGAATCCACGCGCTTCATGGCCTCGTCTAGGCACACCGTTGCATGAATGCCGCCCATGACGACCGGTACACCGAGATTCCGGAAGTGAGTGGCTACTTCATAGGCGCGGTTTGCCTGTGCGGTGAAAGCGGTAATGCCCACCAGGTCCGGCCGCGGCATGGCCTCATAGTTCGGAGCGCTGAGGTTCTCATCCACGATCGCGATTTCCCACTCCGGTGGGGTTAGGCCCGCAAGAACCATAAGGCTGAGTGGTTTCCACACGCGGTAGCGGTTCCAGTGGCTCTCCTTGACTTTGGTGATGGCGACCAGCGGGTTTGAAGGATTGATCAGATATAGTCGCACAGCGTGTATTCAGTCATGGTCATGGAGGAGCTTGTCTCCTGCCTTTGCTCACTGCTGTTTTCGTGAATGGACTGTCGTAGTTCCTATTCATTGGCCTAACTATTGAGTATACTGGTCGGCCTAATCCTCGGATTTGTTAGCCGATAGCTGACCAGCATTTTCGGCGCTCGCGGCATTCCTTCACTCTTTTCCAAAACCTGTGACAAAAACCTCAACATGAACTGAGCTTTTCATTTGGTGTGGAGATTCGCGCTCTGCTTGTTCAGTTGGCTTGCTTGTCCCGACGTCTTGTGTCGGGGAGCGACCGGCTGGGCCGCACTTCTATTTCACAATTATGGAATCTGCCAGGATGCTGCCATCGGGTTGGTGGATGTTTATAGAAAGCCAGCCTTGCTGAGTTGCCACCAGTTTGTACTCCTTGCCGTTGAGATAGACCATCACGGCTGGACAGGCAGTAGCGGAGCTTACCTGTCCCCAGACAGTCAGATCGAGTCGTACGGGTTGCCTGGTGTCTTCGAAATGAGAGAACGAATGACATCCATCTGAACCAACGGTGCCGAATACTCGAATTGTGATTGTGTCACTAGTCGCGGCGAACGACGGATGACTCATGCTGTCCACCTTTACGATGAACTGACCAAGCCCCGTTTCCGTTTCGGTGCTGCAACTGGCAACGACGAGGACGATGACCAGCGGAAGAAGTTGAACAGTCTTCATTGGCGTTTCGCCTCGGGAGATCTTTGTGCTATTGTCTCAGAGCTTGCCCCTTTCACGGGCCGGTTAAAGATCTCGACGCTGTTTGGCGGAGACTTTCTCCTTTTTGAAATGATTAGCCAGCAGCATTGTTCTTTGAGCAAGTCATGTCAACACCCAGTCAAGTGCTTTTTCCATCAGATCGTCTAAGTCTCTTGTTGCCACCACAAGCTCGTCTGTCAGACCATTGATGGAAGCTGAAGTAACATCTTCAAACTGATAACGAACGCCTTTAGGGTATTTGGCCGTAACCTTCATTCGCTGTGTGGTCCGCGTCCTTTCATCAAAATACCAGAGACTGTGCACAACCTTATTCCTTTTGGTTTCGAGCTTCTCGATTTGTGCAAGCAGAGTTCTAAGTTGCCGGCACAAAGCATCATCTTTGACTTTGACCTTGAAGAGGGAACTAAGAACGGAAATGAGTTGCCTGAATCCAAGTTCAGAGGTAATTGCATGGCCAGCTTCAAAGTAACCGCCGAGAAGCTGAGATATGAAGAAGCTCATGTCAAACTCTATTCCCGCCATCTGAGTTGTGAGTTTCCCGATAGCAAGAGACACGTCGTCTGGTAATTTGATTTCACGTGACATATGTTTTCTTCGTTGTTCTTAGTGTTGGCTAACGCCTCACCCTGAGCCGAGGCGAGGAGCTATCGTTTCGCGTTGCCGACTCTGGGCCGTTGTTGGGTTGCACTGCTGGTGAATCCTGCAGCGTGTCAAGAAATCCGGAGGCCTTCAAGAGCTGAAGCGTCCGGCCCAGATCAGAACCAGCAGGAGTCTTCGTGATACGCGGCAGCATGTACGAGACCATTTCCAACAACGAGAGAAGTCTCACCGGATTCCCGCGCATTGCCTTCGAGAACTGCTGATGACTTTCCCATTCTGTAGGATTGCCCGACAACTTGGTGACCGCCGTCACGTAGGTAAATCTCCGTGCGCCTGTCTCTCGGAATACGGCGTCCCGAAAAGCCTCGCTCCATTTTGGCACCATCAGTTCGCGGAAAAATTTCCACGCCTCGCGGCCGGATTGCGTCTTGTTTTGCTTCAGCGCAGCTAGCCTCGATGCCACGTTGAAACCGGACTGCCAGCTCTTACACCCGACCACCCAAACCCTAGCCGGCCCTCGCAGGTGAGAATTGACCCCGATGACGTCGATGTCACTCGGTACTGAATCTTCCTTTGTGGAAAACGCCGGATGGCTTTTACGGGGACGAAACTTGATGTTATGTCGGGTGAAGTACCCCCGAGTTTGGAGGTAATCATCTACGACTTGCTCAAGGATGTCTTCTTTCATAGGTTTGCGAGCAGCCTAACTATTGAGCATACCGATCAACACGTCGGGCGGCCTTTTGCACCTTGTCTGGAAATCACAAGCTTTCCTTCTTGCTGTTCATCACCACCCAGCCCAGCACGGCGCGCCGAACCAAGAGTTCTTTATCTGTGTTGTTCAAGCCATTCCAGAATGGTGCGAACACTACCCGTGGCCAGGGCAATGCTCGAATCGGCCGCGCCATAATACAGCTGGATAGTGTCCCCATCAGGAGCAATTGTGCAGCCGCAAGGAAAAATGACGTTGTCCACATCCCCACGCCGCTCGTAGGGTTCTTCCGGGCCAAAGATCCACTCGTCGCTACGTTTGAGGCATCGCTCGGGTGTTTGCAAATCAAACAACGCTAGGCCGAGTCGGTAAATGGAGCCGGCTGCATTTTGTCGCACCCCGTGGTAGATTACCAGCCAACCTTTCGGAGTTTCGATGGGCGGAGACGAGAGTCCAATTTTGTTCGCGTCCCACCACCCACCCAATCGGGCTTCCAGCATCAACTTGTGACTGCCCCAGTGGCGCAAGTTGGAGGAGTAGGAGATCCACATGTGCGCGCCGGGTGAACTGACCGGGCGGTGGATCAACGCCCAATCACCGTGAATCCGATGAGGCAAGAGAGCTGCGTCTTTATCTTCTGGCTGCATGATCAAACCGTAGCGCTCGAAGTGGTGGAAATCTTCCGTGAGCGCTAGGGCGACGCCTGGACCGTCGCGCGTGTAGGCGGTGTAAACGACAGCATACTTGCTCAACTCTGGGACGTAGGTGATCCGTGGGTCTTCAATGCCCCACAGCTCTTCAGGAAAGTGCTCCGGATCGGCCATGAGGGTAGGCTGGGAATCGATCTTCCAGTCGTCTATGCCATTGGCGGAGCGGGCCGCACTCAAGTGGGAATGCCCGCGCCGATCTTCCACACGGCACAAGAGCAAGGTGGTCCCATCGGGCAGCAACGTGGCACCGGGGTTAAACACGCTCGTGACCGGATAGGGCCAGTTGGCGGCGGTCAAGATGGGATTAAGCTTATAACGGTGAAGAAGTTCAGGGTGTTGATTGTTCATTGTGATCCTTCCTTAGGAGATAAAAGGGGATTTTCAGCTAGCCGTAGTTCGAGCAAGGCTTGGAGAAAAGCCAGAGTCGACTCCGCGCCCTGATTCTCATTTGGACGGTCAGGATGCAAACCGTCCCGGCAGCCTCCCGTCGTCGGGTCGTAAACCGGGAGGTTTAAGTCGTTGCGACCGAGGAACCACTCGAATGCGCGGCGGGCTTCCTTACGCCAGCGCTTATCGCTTGTGATCCGGTAGGCTTCGAGACAGGCAGAGACCATTGCTTGCGCTTCCACCGGTTGTTGATCGAACCGAGCCCGCTCACCATTTTGCTGATAAAAGCCGTTGGATCCGATGGGGACAAAATGACCTCCTTTTGTATCGGCACGCTGCAAGTCGGCGAGCCAACGGAGCGCCTCTAGTCCGGTTTCGGTCATGGTGGCATTCGGTATCCATTGGCCACACATGAGCAACGCGTGCGGTAGCGCGGGGTTGCAATACGTCAGCTTGTCTTCAAACCAGCGCCATTCATCCGAGCGGTGGCTTTGATACAACGTCAGCAGTCGCCCCGCCAGCTCCTCTCGTACCTGGCTGGCCCTGCGGTCGCCGGCAAAGCGTAGAAGGTACTCGTGGATACCGATGAGCGCGAAAGCCCAGGCCCGTGGGCTGGTCGTGTCGAGAATAGCGGGCAAGGCCTGCTCGAACACCCGGCCAGCCATACTCTGCAGGGTTGGCGCGTTCGAGCGGCCCAACACGGTGCCCAACGCCCACAACGTGCGGCCGTGGCTGTCATCGGAACCTCCAAGTTCCAGCCAGTGGCGCTGGTAATCCACAAAGTTGCGGAAGCGCCTGGTCTCCGTGTTGAAGGCATACCAGATGAAAGCAAGATAACGGGATGCCAGATCGAGAGCCTCCTTGTTGCCGAGCGACTCTAAGAGCACGCTCACCATGAGCGCGCGGGCGTTGTCGTCCGTGGTGTAACCTTCGCGATAGTTGGGGATCGTGAAAACAGCGTGTTGTAGTATGCCGGTCTCGTCTGTCATATGGTGCAAGTGGTCCAGTTTGAGAGGCGGCAATTCGCCCGGACGTTTGTCTAATGGCTTGACTGCGAAGTCCGCGTGAGCAAAGTGACGGCGCTCCGCTCGAGCGCGTTGAAAACTCCCCATATAGCGGGTCGCTACCTGCGGCCAGATCATTTCTCGCCCAAACACATAGGCCCGCTTGCGCATGGCGTGGCGCTGGGCATCATTGTCTAAGAGCTTGATCACCTGATCGGCCAACGCCACCGGATCCCTGAACGGCACAAGCGCTCCCCGTCCTTCGGCCAACATCTCTTCCGCATACCAATACGGTGTTGAAATGACCGCCTTGCCTGCCCCTACAGTGTAAGCGAGCGTACCCGAGACGATCTGCGCCGCGTTGAGATAGGGTGTGATGTAAATGTCCGCCGCGCTGATGAACTGAACCAGCTCTTCCAAACTAACAAAACGGTTATAGAAAATCACCTGACCTTCTACGCCTTTCTCCTGAGCCAGCCATTGCAGGGACAGCCGGTACGTTTCGCCTTCATTCCGCAGTACGTGCGGGTGCGTCGCGCCGAGGATGATATACACCACGTTTGGGTGTCGGGCTAAAATAGCCGGCAGGGCAGCGATGACATTTTCGATCCCTTTGTTCGCCGAGAGCAAGCCGAAGCTAAGTAAAACGATTTTGCCCTCGACTCCAAATAGGTCTTTGTGAAAACTCGGGTCTACAAAGGGCACATCAGGGATGCCGTGAGGTATCAGGTCAATCTTCTCCGGGAGCACACCATAGACCTCGTGCAAGAATTTCGCGCCGCGCTCGCTCATGACGACCAGCCGATCGGACAGGGCCGCGACTTCCTCCAAAACCCGCCGCTGATCGGGATTGGGGTCGTGCAGAATAGTGTGCAGGGTCGTGACGATGGGCATGCGCAATTCGCGCAAGAGCACCAGGATGTGGCTGCCCGCGCGTCCGCCGTAAATGCCGTACTCATGTTGAAGGGATACGAGGTCTACGTTGTTGATATTCAGGAAGTCGGCGGCGCGGCGATAAGAATCAATATCCTTCTCCGGGAGTTCAAACCGAACACGGGTCGGATAGGCGTAACCAGCCTCGATATCATTGACCGGCAAGGCAATGCAGGTTGTTTGACTGTATTGGGCGGCGATGGCTTCACACAAATCGGTAGTAAATGTGGCGATGCCGCACTGGCGCGGCAAGTAGTTACCGATGAACGCGATGCGATTAAGTATTGAAGTGGTTGGACTGTGCTCTATCACGAACACCTCTTTTCTGGCAGCCAGCTTTCTTCTTAGTTACCTCTTGGCCTATTGACGCGAAGAGGCAGTTGCTCTAGTGACTGCCTCTGCCCTACCCATGAAAGACTGGGGCCGCGTGTTTTCTATGTGGGGAGATGGGCCGGCGATTATTACATCGCCAATCATTATGCCAGACGGTTAGGACTAATCTTGGCCCGCTCTGTTTGCTCAAGTTGCAGAGATAG
>JBAWAH010000070.1:0-91859 GCA_049589195.1 Bacteroidota bacterium
CCAAATTAACCGCATCGACCTTGAACTGACGGTCATATGTCTTTCGTTCCTTTTTTCCGTCCATGCCAGCCCTCCTTCACGGAATATACTGGCTTTTCTCCTTGTCTACAAAACGGGGTAAGGGTCATGTGTTGCGCATGAAGCCATCGGTCACGGCGGAATGTGTCTCGCCGTCGGAGGCCGTGTCACCCTGCTGACCTCCGTCTACTTCCATTGCACGAAAGGAGGTCCACTCACGGACGCCGCGGGCCCGCTCATGAATCTCATCGTTGGCGCGGCTTGCTGGTCACTCGCGCGCAATCGACCCCTGGCATCCCTGTCACGGTTATTCTTCGTCTTGGCCATGGCGTTCAACCTTTTCTGGGGTGCTGGCTACTTCATCTTCTCTGCCGTCACCAACACAGGAGACTGGGCGTTCGTGCTACGTGACCTCTCACTCGAACCTCGTTGGTTATGGCGTCTCCTTATGGGTACGCTTGGTGTTGTCATCTACGTTCGCTCTGCCCAAGCCATTGCTACACATGTGCCACCTGGCACGCCATTGGTCTGGCCCTATTTCGTCGCAGGAGTGGTGTCCTGCGTTGCGGCGCTATTCTATTCCGGCCCAGTGCTACCGGCGGTACGAGAGGCGGCGCAAGAGAGTCTTGGAGCGGCCGTTGGTTTGCTGTTCCTCGCGTATCGCAGTTCAAAGCAAGCTCACACCTCGCCCTCGCCAAGCCTCGCTGCCCACAGCAACGCCTGGCTGGTCTTCTCAGCGCTGGTCACGATGCTCTTTTTTCTTGTGCTGGGTAGGGGTTGCGGAGTAGCGGGCCATGCCTGACCCTTCGTTGCAGCGGACCGCCTTCCGCTCCGCCGGACTCCGCCGTCAGGGCGCTTGCCAAATTCATGGCGATTGTTCAAATCTTTGGAGAGAACGTGCATCAACTTAGCAGTCAGAATCGTCAGCGTCTTGTTTTGTTATCGCCTCTTGTCATTATCGCCGTGGGACGCTTAATCGCATCTCTTGCCGGAGTGGTGTTTGGCATCTGGGTTTGGATACCAATGACTCTCGTAGTCTGGGGAATGTTTGCCTTCATGATCGCATGGGGTGGTGGGCGAGAAGCCACAAGACGCTGGCTACAGGCTCCACAAGGCGCATGGGGTTGGTCTGTGCTTGCCGTTGCCGTGGGGTTAATACCACTAAGTATTTTCATCCAGAACTGGAAGCTCTTCCTCTCGGTATGGCTCGTGTTGGCCTGGTTGCTTTTTGCTCTGATTAATCCGTTCTTGGAAGAAGGTTACTGGCGCGGCCTATTGCTTGATAACACCAAACACTGGCCGGGCTGGGTGGGAGTGCTGTATTCAACCTTCTTCTTTGCGATCAACCATCCCCTGACAATTGGTGTCTATTCGATTGCCAACCGTCATCCCGTTGTACTCATCAGCACATTCGTCATGGGTTTGGTTTGGGCAGTGGTCTATCGTAAAACGCACAGTCTGCGCTGGACAATATTCGCTCATATGCTGACAGACTTGCTCAATCTATCTGTACTGGCCTTTCTAAATATAGTTGTTCCGCCCAGCTTGCCTCATCATTGAAGGCAGCGAATGATGAATACACAGCTCACTAAACCACAATGTTCTTGGGACAACTTCGGTCCGGCGGGCTAACCAGCGGCTCCCCGCGATAAAGCGGCGGGATTCTCGATTCGACCACGATCCCGCCGAACGTCAGCGGGATCTGTCGAATCGGGATTAGCCGCAGTCCGTTAGGTGCGCCGCGTGTAAGCTTCTTCTTATGACAACCATTAGCGTTCGGCCTGTTAGTGAGACCGATAAAACTTGGATTAATCGCATTCTCACTGATCGATGGGGATCGACTGGGATTGTTTCTCGTGGCGTCCTTCATGCTGCGGATGAACTGCCTGGCTTCGTTGCCGTTGAAGAAAATCTTCCTGTGGGCCTTCTCACTTATCGCTTCGAGGCGGGAGCATGTGAAGTTGTATCGCTTGATAGCCTTGTCGAGGGTCGTGGTATCGGATCGTCCCTTTTGAAATCTGTTGAGCAAGTCGCAAGAGAAAAAAGGTGTAATCGAATTTGGCTTATTACAACAAACGATAATCTTCATGCTTTGCGATTTTATCAGCGGAGAGGATATGTACTTGTAGCAGTACATCGCGACGCTGTTAAAAGATCACGTCAACTTAAGCCTCAGATTCCAATTGTTGGCAAAGATGGCGTTCCACTGCGTGATGAAATCGAATTGGAAAAAAGACTGTAATGTATTTGTCTTGTGGCGCACCTAACCATTCTAAAAAGGAACAAGTCAATAGTTTTCTCCTGATGCATCCAACGGCTACCCTCTTAAGAACAGCAGTGCCCCGACAAATCGTTCGACTTGCCCGACGCACGACGTTGCGCTCACTCAGGACATCGGGGTTAACAGGCAAACCAACTAATCGCGGACAAGCTCACTTCACTTCAAGGAGGTTACAATGAGTTTAGCTAAATCCTTCGCTCAATCCGGCTTTGCCCGGTTCATAAATACTCTGGCAGGTCGCATCATTCGCCTGATTGCGGGCGCAGCTCTTATCGTATGGGGCTACACCCAGCTCGACCAGACGCTGGGCATTGTGTTGATGGTAGTCGGTGTCATTCCTTTAGTCGCCGGAGCGCTGGACCTCTGCCTGATCAGCGCCTTGCTTGGCGGTCCGCTGACCGGGAAAAAGGTCCGCGCGAGCAACTTGCAATCATAGCAGCGTTGCGCCTGGCTGTTGGTGACCCGCGCCCCCCATCCAGCAGCTCCCGCAACAAACAGGGCGGGTTTCGCCAACAACGCTCGGGGCAGTACAAGCCGACACATTAGAAAGTGGTGTCAGACACCCGCTGCTGAAGCTCACCCCAGTGTCAATGACCTACGGCCTACGGCTCTTCGAGCCGAAGGTTCGTAGAGTCTCGTAGAGAAGGGTCGCTGGCACCGCACAGTTAGAACACGGCGTCGGGGCAGGAGTCGCTTTCTGATTCAAGAAAGGATAAAACTGAAATGAAGGACAAGGAGTTTTCTCGCCGGGAATTCCTAAAGGTCAGCATCGGAGTCACCGTTGGTGCTGCGACCGGAGTTCTGACTATGGGCGCAGCTAGATGGCCTTTGACGCCAGAGAGGTCGGTCGTCAGCGTTGTGAAGATAAAGAGGGACAAGATCGGCTTTGCCGTAGAGGAAGCAATAGATCTTCTCGGCGGCATCGAGACTGTAGCGAAGGGCAAAGAACGGATCATGCTCAAGCCCAACCTCGTGGCCGAGGGACCGCATTTTACCACCAAGCCTGAAGTGATCAAGGCTCTATCACAACTCGTGAAAGCATCTGGAAAGGAAGTGCTCATTGGTGAAGGCTCGGCGGCGGCAGGTGGATTCAATGTGAAGGAAGGCGAGATATATCGCACGAAGAATAAGGCGATCCTGAACGGAATGCAGCAATACGTATTCGATCAGCTAGGCTACACCGAGCTGGCTAAATCAATGCATATCCCACTGATCAATCTCCATTCAGGGGAGATGGTAGACGTCTCAGTACCAGGCGCTTTCGTCTTTGACAAGATCACCCTCCACCATTCACTCACCGACATTGACTTGCTGTGTTCGGTACCGATGATGAAAACCCACACTTTGGCCACTGTGACATTGGGAATGAAGAACCTCATTGGCCTGTATCCAGGGAGTGTGTACGGGTCCGTTCGAGCGTGGGTCCACGACCACGCAGCCAAAGCGGGATCGCGGGGAGTGGCTTCAGAGATCGTCGACATGGTGAGAGCAAACAAGCTTGGTCTTGTAGTCGTTGACGGTTCGACTGCAATGGAAGGCAACGGCCCCACAGAGGGAAGCCTGGTGAAGATGGGAGTGATCATTGCGGGCACAAATCCGCTGGCGACAGACATGGTAGCCGCCCAGATCATGGGTTTCAAGACGGAAGAAATTCCCACCCTCACGTTGGCTCAGAGAGCCGGAATGAAGCCCACGAGTCTCGAGGAGATTGAGGTCAGGGGAGAGAAGATCAGCAATGTCAAGCGCGTCTTGAAAAAGCCAGCGGTGGTCCCCTGGGAGAGCATCAGCCAAGTGTGGGGCGTGAAGGGAATGCAGTGAGAAGAATCGTCTGTTGAGTCAGCTAAGCGGACGCTTGAGGAACTGATACCTTATGCCCGAGCATTTTGTCAGCGAAGCAATCGAGCCATTGGTCGAGACCATTGACACAACTCACATGGCGCCGGGAGCGCCAGGACTCCCTCAACAATTCCGCTGGAAACGTCAGACCATCAACATCGTGAACGTGCTGAAGACGTGGCACGAGACAGGCCCGTGCCGTAATGGGAGCGGAGAAGCCTACGTGCGCAAGCACTGGTTCGAAGTCGAGACGGCGTCCGGCCCCAGGATGAAGATCTATTTCGAGCGGCAACCCAGATCCGGGAAAAACAAGAGCAGATGGTGGTTATTCAGTATCGAGGAACCGGACAGGACTGACGCGATCCAGAATGCTCGCGGCCCCCTATGACAACCAAGGGAATCTAAGATGAAGACAACATCCGAAGAAATCCGCGAGATAATTGCAGCAAACAAACCGGGGCTAATGAAAATCTCGCCGGAAGTTGCGTCGAAGAAGCACGGTCCCGATACTTGGTCGAAAAAAGAGATTCTCGGCCACCTGATTGATTCCGCCTCGAACAACCACCAGCGCTTTGTGCGGGCAGCACAGAACATTGCCGGAGATTTCCCGCCTTACAATCAGAACCGGTGGGTAGAAGTCCAGAGTTACAACGAAATGAATTGGATTGACCTTGTCGAGTTCTTTTCGCAATATAACCTTCACCTTTGCCGGGTCATCGATTCTCTTCCTGGAGAAGTCCTGAACAATCCCTGCAACATTGGCAAAGAGAACCTCGTCACACTAGAATTTGTTATAGAAGACTACCTTCGTCACTTAGGACATCACATTAAGCAAATCCTCGAGCCGTCGCCATAGCGTAGCTGGAAACCGGGCCATCGCCACGTCCCCTGCCCTATCAGCCGGTTGCTGCTGCCGTTAAGCTGCTCACGATCGAGGCGGTGTCTGCTCCATCGTCAAACTACCAACCCACCAAAGGAGGTTTATATGGTCGGAATTATCGAGCTGTGGCTGCCCATCCTGCTGTCGGCGGTAATCGTCTTCGTCGTCAGCTCTATCATTCACACGGTAACCCCCTGGCACAAGAGCGACTATCCCAAACTGCCCAACGAAGACAAAGTGATGGACGCGTTGCGGCCCTTCACAATCCCGCCAGGCGACTACATGATTCCGCGCCCTTCGAGCTCAAAGGACATGCGCTCGCCGGAATTCCTCGAGAAGATGAAAAAGGGCCCGGTCGTTATCTTCACCGTGATACCGAGTGGTCCTCACAAGATGGGCAAGAACCTTGTCACGTGGTTTCTCTACTCTGTCGTTGTCGGCATATTCGCCGCTTACGTCGCAGGGCGCGCACTGCCTCCCGGCTCCGAGTATTTGCACGTCTTTCGCTTCGCGGGTACGACCGCTTTCGTCGGTTACTCCCTTGCTCTCTGGCAGATGTCGGTCTGGTACCACCGTTCGTGGTCGACGACGATCAAGGCGACAATCGATGGGTTGATCTATGGTCTCCTCACCGCAGGGACGTTCGGATGGCTTTGGCCACGATAGGCAAGGGGGTTTCGCGTCGCACTACGCGATCGTCGCAAATATCGCGTGGGCAGCGACAGCAACGCCGTCAAATTGCATTGCATCTAGGGGCCTTACTGAAGAATTGTTCTTACACAAATTGAGGGACGGACAATATCATGCGTACCTGGAAAGTGACTCCGATTGGTAAAGACACGGCCGAAGTGCTTGCCCCACGCGCGAGATACGTCGTGCAAGCAGACAAGTATTCCTTCACTGTGCGGGCATTCGAGGGCCGCCGTCTCGTCGAACACCATTACGCGAAACATGTGGGCCATGCGTATCTCTTGGAAGGGCAAGATCGGCGCGGACACTCATCGCGGTTGGAATGGAACCTGACGCGGGAGCGAATTATCACTCGCGGTTCTGTGAATGGCCGTCGATTCACACTGAAATCTAAGCCGTGCGTGCACGCAGCCTTGCTCGTCAAAGAATTGAGAAAACGCAAGCGAGTGAGGCTGCCGCACACCCGCGCGTTTGCAGAGCGGCTCCACGAAGACCCTAGGTTTCGCAAACAGATCTATCGACATGTCCGACTGGGCCGCCTGCTGGAGCAGCCCAATTGGGTGGACACAGCCTGCGCACTCGCGTGCACGCTTTGTATTCTTGTCGGACATGAGTTGTCCTGCTTGGTTTGCGAGGCGTGCATGGATCCAGGTCCGATTCTCACCGCGTAGCGCGAGGCTTTTGGCGAATTATATCGTCCCTCTCAACGGGACTAAATTTTCCCAAGGGTTTTTGAAGCTTTTGTGCCTAGGCCAACCGAAATCGCAGGCAGTGTGGGTAGGGCTAACAGCGGTAACATTATGCTCAACCAGACTAATCGCTGTTCTAGCACAAGGGTTACAAAACGGCACAAACGTTGCTCTATCTTGCGAGTGGGTTCCGATTTCGGCGTGCTTTTCCCGCTCAACCGTGTATTCCAGATGAGCAGGATCCCGCAAAGCGGGACTTGGTTACCTCTTTACACGAGCAAAGAAGTAACATACGATGCATGCAGGCTGTGAGACAGCAACACATCCAATTCCACAGGGATTGAGAATGAGCAAGGGAAGAATGGAGGCATTCAGCGACGGGGTGCTTGCCATCATCATCACCATCATGGTGCTGGGATTAGCGGTGCCTCATGGAGCCGATCTAGCGGCGCTCCGACCGATCATCCCAACCTTTCTGACCTATGCACTGAGTTTTGTCTTCCTTGGGATCTACTGGAACAATCATCATCATCTGCTTCAGGCCATCAAACATGTAGACGGCCGAGTCTTGTGGGCCAATTTGCATCTTCTGTTCTGGTTGTCGATGACTCCCTTCGTCACGCGCTGGATGGGCGAGACAAACTTTGCTGCTTGGCCGGTTGCAGTATACGGCGTAGTACTTCTGTTTGCAGCGGTCGCGTACTTCATCCTGACACGACTTCTGGTAGCGCTCCACGGCAAGGATTCCGTTCTCGCGACTGCGCTTGGCAGCGATTTCAAGGGCAAGGTGTCGGTGGTGATCTACCTTGTCGCCATTCCCCTTGCCTTTGTGGGAGCATTGTTGGCGTGTTCACTTTACGTTCTGGTGGCGGTCATGTGGCTCATCCCCGACCGTCGCATAGAGAAAACCCTCGCTCAATGACGGATGTTCGCCACCTATTTCACGAAGGAACGCACAATGGGGATGCTGATGTTGTTTGTGCAGATGACGACCCATTGCGGGGCGTCCGCCGATCTACTTAGTCCAGTTTCGGTGAACGCACTGTACAAGAGCCAACAACCAGCGGAGGAGTAATGTCGTTACGACCAGTTAAGCGAATCATTCAGTCCCAGCCCACAATCGAGGGCGCGGGTGTGCGACTTCGTCGCGCGTTTGGCTTTGGAGCAACCGACGATTTCGACCCGTTCCTTCTGCTCGACGACTTCCGAAACGAAAATCCCGAAGACTATCTCGCCGGGTTTCCGTGGCACCCGCATCGGGGGATCGAGACCATTACGTACGTCCTCGCAGGAACGGTCAATCACGGCGACAGCTTGGGGAACAGTGGCGCATTAGGGGCGGGTGATGTGCAGTGGATGACCGCTGGCAGCGGTATCCTTCATCAAGAAATGCCCAAGGGGGATGCGCGGGGACGGATGCATGGCTTCCAACTCTGGGCGAACCTCCCCTCCTCGCTCAAGATGACGGCCCCTCGCTACCAGGATGTCCCCGGCGGCGAGATCCCCGAAGTAGTCGACGATGACGGCACAAGAGTTCGCGTCGTCTGTGGAAGTTTCGGCGGGAAAAACGGTCCTGTGGATGGAATCGCGGCCGATCCCCGGTATCTTGACATCTATGTGCCTCCGGGTAAACGCAAGACCCTGAAAGTCGAGACGACACGACATGCGTTCGCCTATGTGTTCGAAGGTGCGGGGGCATTCCGTGATGCTTCCCAACCACTTCCCGTCCGAACAGATCGTGTGGGATCAGCCGAAGGCGAGGTCCTTGAGCTAACAGGAAACCGATCGCTCGTGCTCTTCGACACCGGTGACGAGGTAACCGTACAGGCAGGACCCGCGGGAATCAGGTTCCTACTGGTCTCGGGCCAACCGCTTGAAGAGCCTGTTGCCTGGCGAGGCCCAATCGTGATGAACACCGACGAAGAGCTTCGGCAAGCCTATGCCGAGCTACGAGATGGAACATTCATCAAGGATCGTTGAGCTAATTGCTTGCTGAGAAACAAGCTCACTGGGAGAACATTAGATGCCGGAAAGCTCACTCGCCAAGAAAATGAGACTCAAGCCCAGCCAGCGGATAGCCGTTATCAACGCACCAAAGGGCTATATGAAAGAACTGAGCCCTCTGCCTTCCGGCGTCAATCTGGTTGAGCAATTGCAGGGCAAGTTCGATTGGGTCCAAGTCTTCGTGCAAAACAAGGCTCAGCTGGAAAAGCTTGCTCCTCGAGTTGTCCGAGCGCTCAAGCCGGAGAGTCTGCTCTGGATTTCATTTCCGAAGGGGACTTCCAAAATACAGACTGATTTGACCCGCGATAAGGGTTGGAACACTCTCCGTCGGGCCGATCTAAAGTGGATAACCCTGATATCGGTCAACGAGACTTGGTCGGCATTCTCGATGCGTCCCTTCAAACCTGGCGAGAAGCGAGAATCTTTCCGCTAACCATCGTAGTGTGCCCTTAAGCTGATGGGCCTTTCCATACCACTCCTGGCAACGCAGGCTTCCGTCCCCGTTTACGATGCGGCGGACAACCCTCGTATCTCCGGATCGCTTGCTGAGACGACCACGAATACAAAAATGAGACGATGGACGCACAGTACAAATTCTGGACGTTGTTCATCATTGCTGTGGGACTCGGTGTGTTAATCGGCTGGATTGATTCACGCCCGACCTGGGATGATACAGGAATCACTGTAGCGATGGTGCTTGGCGTAACTTCGATCCTTGGATTTGCCATGCCGAGTCGCGCGTGGGTCTGGGCGTTGGCGGTGGGTGTCTTTGTGCCACTCTGGAACATAGTCTTGAACAATAGTTACGCAGCAGTTTTTGCTCTGGTTGTCGCATTCATTGGCGCATATGCAGGCGCTGTTCTCCGGAGACTTTTGCTGCCTCGCACCTGACCAGCCGCTCAAACAGGTCTCGCCAACGCTCCGAGGCACACCTCAGCTCTGGAACATTTGTCATCAAAAGGAAACGATCACATGCCAGAAAAGGACAAACAATCGAATGTAGCACCCACTTCAATGGTTCGTGAGGATCATGAACCACCTGCCGTCATCAGACAGGGGTGGCGGTATCACCACATGGGCATTCCGACGAAAACACCCGGGCCAGCCGAACGATATCTTCCCCATCTCAGGATATATGTATCCGGGTTCGAAACGAGTCCCTATGGCATCGAGTGGATGCGGTTTGAAGAAGGATGTTCCGTTTCTGAGCTTGTGAGAACTGTGCCTCACATCGCCTTCGAAGTTGATGATCTTGACCGAGCAATCCAAGGAAAAGAGCTTCTGGGTGAAGTGAGCAGTCCCTCTGAAGGTGTCAGGGTGGCGATGATAGTTGACGATGGAGCTCCGGTGGAGCTTCTTCAGTTTGAGAAGGCGCCATCACAGTCGATGGATGAATCAGAGAGAAGCGATTGACCGACCAATTAACCAGGCGGACTCGCTGCACGAGCCGCAGATCTCGTCGTTAGGTCGTCCAACGACTCGAAACGAATCCATGGAACTAACCGTCGACCTTATGAGAGGATGGAATTCAATCCCGTTTAGTGCGCAGAGGATAGGAGAAGCTCGATGAACATCTTCCGCAATCCGCCGGAGTCAGCAGTCAAGAACCTCTTGACCGAGTCAAATCTACCTTCATCCGACCTTACAGCCGATCATCTTGAACACTTCTTTGGCTGCGGGCCCAAGGAGAGACTCAACGGAGTGGTCGGCCTTGAAATCTACAGCAAGGTTGCTCTACTTCGTTCACTGGCAGTTGCCCAGGAACTTCGCGGCAGTGGCTTCGGCAAGGCGCTTGTGGCCGAGGCAGAGAGTTATGCTCGGTCGCGCGATGTGACCGAAATCTATCTGCTCACTTCCACAGCTGAACGATTCTTCGAACGATTAGGTTATAGGCGTGCCTCTCGCGAGGCTGCACCCGAGGCCATCCAGCGAACCCGGGAGTTCGCCGATTTGTGTCCGTCGAGTTCGGCATTTATGGTGAAGGTACTGCCGGCTGAGCCTGGGTTGCCAGCGGCACAAAGTCAAGACCGCTCAATGAAAGCGATTGTTCACATCAGAAAGGCTGAGCCTGCGGACCTCGATGCAATCACGGAGATCTACAATGAGGCCATTCTTACGACTACCGCGACGTTCGACACCGAACCCAAGAGTGCTGCTGACCAGTCAGAATGGTTTCGATCTCACGACGAAAGGCATCCGATCTTGGTTGCTCTGCTGAATGGAAAAGTAGTTGGATGGGCATCGCTGAGCAAGTGGTCAGACCGTCGCGCCTATGACGGCGCGGCGGAGACGTCATTTTATGTGAAGTCCGGGTTTCGCGGTCAGGGTATTGGCCGAAAGCTCAAGGACGCAGTCATCGAAGAGGCTCGCAGGTTGCATTTCCACACGCTCATCGTACGTGTAGCGGACGGAAACCCAGAGAGTCTCCATCTGAACGAATCTGCAGGTTTTGTTCACGTCGGTACGCTCAGAGAAGTCGGACGGAAGTTTGGCAAGTTGCTGGACGTCCACATTCTGCAGAAGATTTTGGATTGAGATCAGATACGAGCGGTGTGCTCAAGCTTGATTCGCTCAACCTACTTGAAAAGGAACATAGATGTCGATTCCATCGATTACTGAACTTATCCCTGTGCTCCAAATTGCTGTCGGACCTGTGATCCTCATCTCGGGGGTGGGGCTGTTGCTCTTAAGCATGACGAACCGCTTAGGACGAGTGATTGACCGTGCCCGCATCCTCCACCGCGAGTTGCGGACCGATGTGCAACTGGATCGTGACCGCATTCGCGCACAGCTTCAGATTCTCCACAGGCGAGCCATCCTCATTCGGCGTGCGATCATACTTGCTTCATTGAGTGCACTATTGGCTGCATTCCTGATTATAAGTTTGTTTCTAACGGCCCTGTTACACCTGGATGCAGCTTGGCTGATCTTGCTTCTATTCATCGGGTGTTTGGTGGCACTGATTTGGTCCCTGATTGTGTCCATTCGCGATATCAATCAGTCGCTCCTCGCTCTCAAGTTGGAATCTGGTGAGAAGTAGAATCGCTTCGGTAAAAGATTGGGGCCTGCATGCCTCATCATCTCGGATGCTCCGAGTAACTCAGCAGTCCATTACCAGACAGTTGAATCAATGAGGCTCACACATCAATCATGAAACGCTTCAAAGACTTTCTGTCACTAATAATGTCCGGGATTGCTTTTGTTGTTTCGTTGCTTTCGTTCTACCTGACGGTTCTTCGCTCTGCTGATCCAGAGATTCGGGCGGGATCCCCGATTTACCTGTTTCATGACGTTTCAATGACAGCTTCTGTCGCGATGCCAGTCAGTGTGTCGAACGCAGGGGCTCGCTTGTCCACCGTCGAGCGTTTTGCACTTGTAGTGAAACCCGATACGTCGAGAGAAGGATATATGTTTGCTCCGTACACATTCCAGAAGTTTAATAAGAAGGGTGATCTACAGGACGAATCGATGACAAGCCCCATAGTGATTCCAGGCGGAAGCCAGACCACAAAACAAGTCTTGTTCAAAGCATCTCAAGATCCCAATGACAATTTTGCTCTCGTCTCTCAAGGAAGATATGTGTTATCTCTCCTCGCTTGGTTTCCCGGTCGCGACTCACCGAGAATAGTTGATAGATTTGAGGTCGACATCAATCAACTGCAGGCTGATAATTTATCCAGGTGGCGTGATTTGCAGGTGACGAACACGGTCGTGGTTGAACAATCACGGTGGAAGGACTGGCAACCGGGGCCCATCAAAGACACTGAGGGATTCATGAAAAAGGTTGCACCGTAGTCCAACGATTCTCTGCCACCAATCACAGTGAGTACGAAGGATCCGCACATGACTAAACTCCGTTGGGGCCTTCTCAGCACCGCCCGCATCAATGATGCACTGATAAAGCCACTCCGCAACTCGGATCGGAATGAGTTGATCGCCGTTGCAAGCCGCGACTCGAACCGGGCACAGGCCTATGCCCGCGAAAAGAACATTCCGCGTGCCCTTGGCAGTTACGAGGCAATGATATCTGATCCGGAAGTCGATGTGATCTACATCTCTCTTCCCAACAGCATGCACGCGGAGTGGACGATCAAAGCCACCCAGGCAGGCAAGCATGTGCTCTGCGAAAAGCCCCTGGCCGTCACAGTTGAGGAGGTGGATGCTATCGCCGCGGCTGCCAAGCAAGCTCGGGTCATCGTCATGGAGGCGTTCATGTACCGCTGTCACCCGTTGACGCTCGAGGTCAAGAAGCTGGTCGAGAGCGGAGCTATCGGAAAGCTGCGTCTCGTTCGCGGGTCATTCACCTTTAACATCTCTTCAGCCAGCGACGTGCGTCTCGACCCTGCTCTCGGCGGTGGAAGCATCTGGGATGTGGGCTGTTACCCAATCAGCTACACGCGGATGATCGTGGGTGCCGAGCCTGTAGAAGCCTTCGGCTGGCAGATGACAGGAGCAGGTGATGTGGACGAGACATTTATTGGCCAATTGCGCTTCCCCGGCGAAGTGCACGCTCAGTTCGACTGCGGCTTCCGCTCGCCGTATCGGACGCATATCCAGATCGTCGGGAGCGATGGCAGCCTTGCCGTCCCCCGCCCTTTCCAGCCGAAGCTGAACGAGCGGATCCTCCTGACGAATGGCGACAAAGAAAGGGCCATCACGGTGCCGGGGCAGGAGCTGTACATCGGTGAGGTCGAGAACATGGCCGACGCCATCTTGCACGGCACGGCTCCACGCATCAGCTTGGCGGACAGCCGGGGCAACGTAGCTACTATCCAAGCCCTGTTGCGTTCTGCCCGTGAAGGCAGGCCGATCACAATCTAGCAAGATGTTGAAAGACACCTCGTGCTACACACTGCCACGACCTTTGCCGCTTCACGGCATCCCGAACAGCGGGATAGGTCGTGGTTCACAGCATCAATGGGACCGATGGGGCTTCAGCCCCGATAAAATAGACTGTTGTTGAAGGGAGGGTTGAAACCCATCTTGTTTTTTTGTGGGTTCTGTTATCTTCAGGTTTGATCAATTCCAGAAATCCATTCGCCCAGCGTTTCTGAATGCCTACTTGGCCGAACGGTTGACTCCAAATTCCTGACCAACGTTGGAGAGGTGGGCCCCAACACTTGACCTTTGCCTTGGAGTCACGCAAACCCGCTCGTAGTTCTTCCCTTTGACTTCGTGCAGGGATGTTGGTATATTTGCGTGTCGTTGCATGCGCAAGAGTTCGCTCGCTTTCTGTTTCTAGAGAGTGCCATCGCGGGTAATCTGGCTGTGAAGCGATCCGTATCACAAGGGTCACCTGTCACACCTTCTACCCTTCCGGAGTTTATCCCGCACCGTGCGGGACGACCCATCTTCTGGCCGACGGCTACGACATACGCACTGTGCCCGCCGTGGCGGACCGGGACACAAGGATGTACGAACGACGATGATCTACACGCATGTGCTGAATCGCGGCGGACGTGGAGTTCGGAGTCCGATCGACAATTTGTTGCAGGTGCCGTGAGGAGTGATATGCGGAATCCGTATAAGACGCAGTGAGTGTATGAATATGCTGTCGCCATAGAACTTAGTCGGAGCACGTAATGAGTCTTATGCCGACAGTGAAGCAGTGAAAGAGTGTTATGTGGAAACCATATAATCAATAGTTAGACGGCGATAGCACTAGAAGGGGACCATGTATGAGGAACAGGTATGGACTGCCCGAAGACGCCGTGGCAATCATTCAAAAAAGGGATCGCAAATGTGTGTATTGTAAGAAGTCGATGTCGCCGCCCAGTACGACTACCTGGCGAGGGGATTGGGCGACGATCGAGCACTTGAACCATCTGCCGCCGTGGGACAACCCTAAGACAATCGCGATCTGTTGCGGCAGCTGCAACTCTAGTAGAGGTAACAAACCACTACTCAAGTGGTTTGAGTCGAGCTATTGCCAAATGCACAATATCTCAACGTCGACAGTCGCGAAAGCTGTGCGGCAATATATTCGAATGCTAGGAGGCCCTAAGAAATGATCCTGAATGATCCGGGCCGGCATGCATCTCACACCAAGTACAAATCTCGTGCCCACGCCATGCCACCGTCTAGCAACTCGCTCAAGCCGACGCCAAATCGCGGGCGTTCACCACAGGACGTTGGTTGGTGATCGAAGAGCAACACAACAGAAAAGGATGTACAATGGGCAAGAGCCCGCAAGAGCATTTGGCGGGGCTTAGCTCTGTCCGTTAGCTGGCACAAAAAAGAGGGAATAACTATTACATCATAGGAGCATCTTATGCCTAAAATTATTTTTACCGCATTCGCGGCACTGCTCATCACCTTCGCTTCAGCCCAGGAGAAAAAACCAGTCGAATCTCCCAAGCCCGCGGTAAGTCCCTCTCAGGAGTTGTTGTTTCATTGGTACAGTGTCTTCAGAAAAGTTACCGCAATGGCTGAGGATTTTCCTCAGGATAAATATGACTTCAAGGCCCAGAAGGATGAACGGACCTTCGGACAAAACCTCATCCACATTGCCGCAGCTGAGTTTAACATGATGAGTGCCATCAATGGAGCACCGATGTGGCAATTTGGGAACGAAGATTCCTTGCGGAAAAAGTACAAAACGAAAGAAGAAATTGTGAAATTTGTATGGCAGGCAGCCAAAGCCGGCGAGCAACTGATTAAGGAGCAAGGAGACACCGGATTAACCAAGGAGTATAAGTATCCCTGGGGTAATTTCATGGTCCATGGCTCGCACCTCTGGTATGAAATGCTTGAGCATACAGGCGAACATTACGGACAATTGGTGGTATATTATCGTGTCAACGGAATGATACCTCCCGAATCCCGGCCGAGAAAATAACAAGAAGTTTCATGGTGCCAGCTCACCAGCGGCTCAAGTTGACGGATTGAGCCTCCACGAATTCTGATGCCAGCATACATGAACGAATTTGTAATGACCCACGCCCGGGGCAGTGAAGTCCGAGAAATTCTGCTCCGCAACCCGATCCCGCAAAGCGGGATCGAGATCTCGTCCCGATGAGGTCGAGACGGACTTGGCCACGGTCCGTTAGGCAGCACTGCCGCAACTCTATTCTTGCTCAACCTCCCGAAGGAGATGGTGATGATTAGGAAATCAGTTCTATCTGTGCTGCAGGCAATTGGCAATACCCCGATAGTTCACCTCAACAAAGTTGTGCCGTCGCATTGCGCCGATGTTCTGGTCAAACTCGAATACTACAATCCGACCGGCTCATATAAAGACCGAATGGCCCTGGCCATGATAGAAGAAGCGGAAAAGCGCGGCGATCTCCGGCCCGGTATGACTGTCGTCGAATATACGGGCGGTAGCACTGGCTCCTCACTTGCCTTCGTATGTGCCGTCAAAGGGTATCGTTTTCGCGTTGTTTCATCTGACGCCTTTGCCAAAGAGAAACTCCCGACCATGAGTGTCTTTGGAGCTGAGTTGAACATCGTCCCAAGCCAAGGCGGCCAGGTCACCCCAGACCTTGTTCCCCGGATGATGGAACGCGCCCGCGCGATTGCAGAATCAGAGCCAAGTTACTTTACTGACCAGCTTCACAATGCCGACTCAGTGAAAGGATACGAGCAAATTGGACGAGAGTTCGTGGAACAAATCGATGGTCCAATCCATGCCTTTTGCGCCGCTGTCGGCACAGCGGCCATGTTGATGGGTGTAGCCCGCATCTTGCACCGTCTCAACCCTTCCCCGAGAATCATTGCACTTGAACCAGCAACCACCCCGATTATCTCGAAAGGCATCAGCGGAACACATCACGTCGAAGGTATCGGCATCGGCTTTGTCCCACCTTTGTTGGACAAGTCTTTCTTTGATGAAGCTCGCGGAGTGGATGAAGCCAAAGCACGTCAGATGGCTTGGCGCTTGGCAAGGGAAGAAGGCATCTTTGCCGGCACCTCATCGGGTATGAATGTAGTGGGGGCGATTGCGCTGGCGCGCGAATTGGGCGTGGGGCATACGGTGGTCACCGTGGCAGTTGATAGTGGGTTGAAATATTTGGCCGGTGATTTGTACGGTCAAGAAAGTCCATAACACACTGGCGGATTGAGCCTCGCCGGGAATTGATGCTCGGTGGCAGCAGATCGCGAGAAGAAGAATTCAACCTCTCACTTGCGTGAGTGCGGCTAGTGCAGACCAAGCCATTCTACTCCGCAACTCTCGCTTTGGTGGGATCCTCGATCCGGCCACAACCTGGCTGGAAATCACCGGGTGTGTCGAATCAGGATTAGCTGCAGTCCATTCGGCAGGAAAAAAGGAGTACTGATGAAAGAGACAATTACACTAAATACACTTGCGAAAATGATAGATCATTCGTTGCTTCACCCCACGATGACCGATAAGGATATTGTTAAAGGGTGTGAGCTGGCGAAGAAGTACAAAGTGGCCACTGCTTGCATTAAACCATACTGTATTCCTGTAGTCAGAGAACTACTTTCTGATTCTGAGGTTGGAGTGTGCCCAGTGATCGCCTTTCCGCATGGGAACAGCGCGACTTCCATCAAAGTCAAAGAAGCCGAAGCAGCTGTTCTGGCAGGTGGGAGCGAAATCGACATGGTTGTCAATATAGGGAAAGTGTTAAGTGAAGACTGGGATTATGTGTCAGAAGAAATCGAGGTCGTCAATAATGCTGTGACTGCGAATCACGCTATTCTGAAGGTGATATTTGAAAACGATTATTTGCAGGACGAGCATATTATCCGATTGTGTGAAATATGCTCCGAGCATCAGGTTGCCTTTGTGAAGACCTCATCCGGTTACGGATTTGTCAAACAAGCCAATGGAATGTACACCTATAAAGGCGCTACTGATCATCACCTCAAGCTCATGAGGAAACACTCCGCAGCATCAGTCCAGATAAAGGCAGCAGGTGGCATCCGTACGCTTGATGATTTACTGCGTGTCAGAGAACTTGGCGCTACACGAGTAGGGGCTACTGCCACTGAAACGATTCTTGAGGAGGCAAAACAAAGAGGGTTCAAATAATCGCCGAGCAGAAGGATGCACTTGATTGATAATCCGCTGACATTCCATACTGGTAAGCCATCCCAATCGCTAGGCGGCAAGGGCAGAACGGGATGAAGACGAATTGGCTTCGAGTCTGGTTCATAGCCTTGCGCCCGTTGTACGTTAACTAACCATTCTACTGCCGCAGCTCACACTTTGGCGAGATCCTCGATTCGACCACAGCTTGGTCGGAAATCACCACGTTTGGCGAATCAGGATTAGTCGCAGTCCGTTAGCTTTAGCCCGCCGAAAACCACGTTCGAAGCATACTCGGGTAGGATTCTTGCAGAAGTGCTGAGGACGTAAGCTGGAAAGTCTAGCTCAACCTCCGTAAAGACCCAATCTCTTTCAAGAGATCCTTCTTTGTGAAGGTCTGCTTGCCCATCATCGACAAGGCATACCCGTCTGTCGGCTCGTAGTTTTTCCATTTGACTTCGTTCAGGGATTTTGGTATAATTGCGCTTGGTCGGAGCAAGTGCAACGGCAAAGGTGTCCGCTGTCCGGCAGACGAGCTTTGAGGCATGCAGAGGTTCCAAGCCGCGCTTGGTGACAAAGAGAAAAAACTCCAAATCTTGTGCGGGCCAACCTGATCATCGCTTCGACGGCCCTCATATCCTGAGCGAATAATGGAAGACAGAATTCTGGATTGGCTGAATACACAGGGGTATCCTCTCGAGATGAGAGTGGCACGCGCGTTTCGGCGTCTGAACTTCCGTGTGCGTCAGTCGCTATACTACGATGATCCCGACGAGGGCAAATCCCGTGAGATTGATGTTGTGGCAGAGACTGGGATTGGGTTCGAAGATGCACTTGTGGCTTTCTACTATGCTGTCGAGTGCAAACTCTCCTCCAACAAACCATGGTTGCTTTTCGCTACCGGAGAACTTGCTGATAGTGCTACGTTCGCATTGTCTAACGGCATTGCCACATCAAGGCTCGCCAGGGATGATCTTAGCTTGAATCTAAGGGACTACTTAGCACGACATTCTTCAATATTCTCGAAAGACAGGCTATCGCATGGTTTAACGTGTGCTTTTACAACCGGAGTAGATGTCCCCTACCGATCGCTACTCACAGCGATCAAAGCAGCTCAATGGTTAGCAGATCGTCAGTCAAGAAAGGCAAGAGTGTTCGCTTTTGCGGTTCCTTTGGTCGTCATCGATACGGGGCTTTATGAGGTTTTTTTAAATGAAGACTCCGAGGTCAATGTCAAGGAGGTCGCAAGCGGCACGGTCAGGCTTGAGTCCGAGGTGGGAGGGGTGGCTTCACCATGGGTCAAGGTCTTGACATCCAAGGCATTAGATACCTTCGTCATGGTCGCAGCCGATATGGCAGAGAGAGCCGTCAATCACTGCTGCGAGCTTCTTGGCAAGGGGAACTCTGCACGCCAACAATCCTGAGAGGTTGCCTAACCTGCACCTCGAGCTGACGGATGAAGCGTGGGTGCAAACTTGCTACGCACAGTAAAAGAATCGTTGTTATCCATCAAGCCGCGAATGGACAGCTTGTCGCGGACGGTGCGTTAGCAAAAGTGTTCACGCCGCAGCTTAGCTCCGGTCCGTCATGCGGCTTAACATAAGAATATTTCAACTGGAAGGAAGATGTATGAAACCAGCAATATGCTTTATTGATAACGAAAAGGATGAGATTGATCGATTCTGTAGATACCTTGATAAATGGTTTGTCATTGGTGCCGGTACATCCGTGAAGCAAGCAATGGATGAACTTAAAAATAGGCATGTGGAAAAGCCAAATGCATTTATCTTCGATTTGTACTTCTCTGATGGTGCTACTAGTGTTAAAGATCCAGATATATTCTTGAGCAGTGCAAGAGCAAAGTTTGTTGCTGCCGAAACTGAGCTTTACGAGGCGCTCTCTAAATTACGCCAAACTGCCGATGGTGGATTTGCTTGTGCGCGAACAGTAGCTCATATGAAGAAGCCAATAATCTTCTTCACACGTAAAGGAACAATCGACAATGCAATAAGGGCTTATGAGACTGAAAATGCCGCGACAGTCATTAAGAAACCTGATCCTCCCGCAGGCAAAGTAATTAATGCATCCCACAAGAAATTAATGGAATTATATGATGCTGAATTCGAAAAGAGAGCTCATGAAATTGCTGAGAAAATTGAAAGAGCCATCGACCGATCCAAATGGTTTCACAAATATAAAAGCGAACTTATCGGCGCAGGCTTTGGCGCAATCATTACCGCAGTCTTTTTTATTCTTTCTAAAATATTGTGATCTAATCAAGCTGCCAAACCAGCGATTCAAGCTGATGTATAGCGGAGCAAGAGCAATTACGCAGCGCCTGGGCAACTTGTCTCGAAGTACCAAATTGGTAGAAGTGGGCAGGGGTGGGACTGTTGTAGAAGTACTGAGGATGACAACCCGAAAGGTCTAGCTCAACCTCCCTAAAGACCCAATCTCCTTCAAGAGATCCTTCTTCGTGAAGGTTTGCTTGCTCATCATCGACAAGGCATACCCCTCCATCTGCTCGCGTGTCTGCTGGTCAATCTCCATTGAGGTGAGCACAATAATTGGGATCGCACTCGTCTCGGGCTGCTGGCGCAGCTGATATGCGACGTTGAATCCCGAGATCTCCGGCATAATGAGATCAAGGAGGATAATGTCCGGATGGTCTGAGGCCGCCCTCCGGAGTCCATCCCGACCGTCGAACGACTTAACCACCTCATACCCTTCCGGCTCAAGGATCACCTCGATGAGGTCCGCTGCTGCCTTGTCGTCGTCAATGACGAGCACCTTTGGACTTCGCCCAGCTTTGGCGCTCGCTGCCGGAATGCGACTCAGGGCTCTCAAGAGGTCCTCGCGATTCACAGGCTTCACGAAATATTCGACTGCCCCAAGCGTGAAACCCAGCTTCTTCTCATCAATGATCGATATGATGATGACGGGGATATCCTTGCAGATGGGATGGCCCCGTAACTCCTTGAGGACGTGCCAGCCATCTTTGATCGGGAGGAGCACATCGAGGGTGATGAATTTCGGCTTCAAGGTCTTCGCCTTTTCGAGCGCCTGTTCTCCGTCTCTTGCTGTTTCAGTGCGATACCCAGCCTCCTGAAGATACGTTTGGATAAGCTGGGCCGCTTGTGGATTATCCTCGACGATGAGAACGAGCGGACGTTCATCGTAGTTGAGCGACTTCGCTTGCGTCAATTCCAGCAAAGGACTGAGAGCCTGATGTAATTCGCCGCCAACCATCATCGGGATGCGAAAGCAGAATGAAGTCCCTTTTCCGGGCGCGCTTTCGACCCAGATGAAACCGCCGTGCAGCTCGACGAGACGCTTCGTTATCGCAAGGCCGAGGCCAGTTCCTTCTTTTCCCGCTTTCTCACTCTTTGACTGCTGAAAAGGTCGAAAGAGGTTTCCCCGATCCTCCGGATTGATGCCCGGTCCTTCATCCTTGACGACGACCTCAATCTCGTTCTCAACTCTTCGAATTGAGATGGTCACGCGACCCCCGACGTCGCTGTACTTGATGGCATTTGCAACAAGGTTGACGAGGACCTGCTTGAACCGTGTTTGATCGACAACGAGCTGATCGACCTCGTCAGAGACCTTGAATTCCAGGTTGATCATCTTCTGCTGAATTGCCGTTTGAAGGACCCTCGAGACACTCTCAACAAAGTCCGATACTGGATAGGTGTCGATATAGAGGTCGAGTTTCCCCGCTTCGATTTTTGACAGGTCGAGTATGTCGTTCACGAGATCCTGGAGATGCTTGCCGCTCTCGTTGATATTCTTCATGAAATCTTCGACAGAAGCATCTGAGAGTTTGGCTAACCCATCGGCGAGCAGCTCAGAGAAGCCTACGATTGAGTTCAGAGGTGCACGGAGTTCATGACTGAAGGTCGCGAGGAATCTCTTCAAGACCTCATTCGCTTCCTCCGTCTTCAGTTTCTCAGTCTCCAATTCCACATTCTTCAACGCGATCTCATCAATCAATCGCCTGCGGCTCAGCCCTGTGGAGAGTTCGTTGGCGATAACTGTAAGCATCCCCAACTCATCTCCGACGTACCTCTCCTCCTTCGTCGACAGAACTTCGAGCACACCCTGCACATCATTCTGAACAACGAGGGGCAAGCAGATGAGGGTCTTCAGCTTGTTAGCCTTGATCTCATTTTGAACGTAAGGAGCGAGGGTGGCGCGGCTCAGGTCGGAAGTCACTGCGCTCTCTCGGCTGAGAGTACATTGCACAACGAGACTCCATTCAGCCTCATGGACAATCTTGTGCGCGACCTCTTCTGAAATACTAGGGATGTCCATAATAGAAGGAGAAACGAGATGAAGCATCTGCGCACGAGAGTCGAACTGATAGATGCAGACGAGCTTCGATGGGATCCCGAGGAATTCGCCTATCTTTTCTGCGGCCTTCAGGCACAATTCATCCACTTGCCGTGACGTGATGAATACGCGAGAGATTTCGAGCAGTGCCTCCTTCTGTCGCTGCTGGCGCTTCTGATTGGTGACGTCGTGGAAGAGAACGGAGATGCCGCTTCCGGCCGGATAAATCCTGATATTGTACCACGCTTCGAATCGGTCGTCCTTGTAGGCTGTCTCAAAGCTCTGGACAGACTTTGATTCCATCGCTATCTTGTATCTATCCCCGAGCTCAGCGCCTTTCGCGTTCGGAAAAATCTCAAACACATTCTTACCGAGAACTTCCTCACGCTTCAAACCAGTTCCTTCTTCGGCCGCCCGGTTCCAATAGGTGAACCGGTAATCTTCGTCGAGTGAGAAGAAACCGCCAGAGATGCCTTCCAGGATCTGAATGGGTTGGCCGACATCATTGGGCTCGCTGACCGTCGGGCTTTTTCTTGGGCTGAATGGCCAGATATGCACGGTGAGAGGGTCCCCCTGTGTGAAGGTGAGATAAGCGAACCCGAGGTGGCTAAAACAACTCACATCAGGCTGCCTGATTCTACTCAAAGATTAAATAAGATGCAAGATGTTTCTTAAGGAAAGGTTGAGATGATGGGTGACAACTGCCTGCTTCGTCGGGTGGCTCGTCCGAGGTGATTCGGTTCCATGAGAATTCCTATCCCTCAGACTGAAACCGATCAAGGACTGAATATCGATGTCAAGAAACCTCGATAGATAGGATATCGAGAAGACTTCGGAGGTACGGAGATCAGTCTAGCAGCACCCGAATTGCGGCGGTGTAAAATCCCTATCTGTAGCGTACACAACTTCGCCAGCGATGACGTACTCCTTCTTCACGAGAACCTTGTACCACTTCTTGAATGCTTCGATAAGAATCACAATCGCGCAGATCATCATGATGGCTGTCAAGATCGAGTTGATATATCCTTGAACTTCGGTGTGGGGATCTGCGGTGAGCGGCCAAAAATTGTCCGTTATGTTGAACCACCCAGCTGTCAGTGTAGTGCCAGCCACGAACAGCATGGGGACGAGAGTCACCCACGCATATCGCTCCTTCCCGGCGTTGATGATGGCACTCGTTCCGACGGCAAGCGCCACTGCCGCAAGCAGCTGATTGGAAGTTCCGAACATGGGCCAGATCGTGCTGATACTCCCCGCCCAGATGAAATACGCCCACGCAAACACGACAACGCTTGTTGAAATGAATGTGCCTGGGAGCCAATTGGTCCTCTCAAAAGGCTTCCAGACGCGCCCAACGAATTCCTGCACCAGGTATCTGGCAACACGAGTTCCGGCGTCGATCGTGGTGAGAATGAAGAGCGCTTCGAACATGATGGCAAAATGGTACCAGTACGACATCAAACTACGCATTCCCGGAATACCGGTGAAGATTTGCGCAAACCCCACGGCGAGGGAAACCGCACCGCCCGTTCTGCCGACGAGTGTCTCCTCAACTTCTCGAGAAAGCTCTTGGAGATTCACAGGGACCATGCCCAACGCTTGGAACTTTGCCGGTGAGACATTGATTGCAAAGTAGTCCTGCGGAAAAAGGGAAGACGCGGCTATCAACGCGACGATACCAACCAGGCCCTCCATCAGCATTGCTCCGTATCCGATCATTCTCGCATCCGATTCTTTGTTGATCATCTTGGGCGTCGTACCCGACGCGACGAGTGAGTGGAAACCGGAAATCGCGCCGCATGCAATTGTGACAAAAACAAATGGGAAGAGCTTGCCCGGGATAATCGGACCTCCGCCGTGTATGAACTGCGTCAGGGCGGGCATCTTGAGATTTGGATGAACGACCAAGACACCGATGACGAGGGCGGCAATCGTCCCGATTTTCATGTAAGAACTCAGGTAATCACGCGGAGCCAACAGCAGCCAGACGGGCAGAACCGAAGCGAAAAATCCGTACGCTGCAAGAGCGATAATAATCCCCTCCCGCGAGAGGGTGAAGTATTGCGCGAGAGACGAATGCGGGATGAGACTTCCGATGATCACAGCAGCGATAACACAGACGACACCAATGAGGCTCGCCTCGGCAATCTTCCCTGGGCGAATTCGATACATCCATAAACCGACGAACAGAGCGATCGGGATGGTCATTGCGATTGTGAATGTACCCCACGAGCTTTCCGCCAAAGCATTCACGACGGCGAGACCAAGGCCAGCCAGTGCAATGACGACGATTATAAGAATCGCCACGGAGCCGATGATGCCAGCGAGAGGGCTGATCTCCCTGCGGGCGATCTCGGCAAGAGACCTCCCCTTGCGCCGGATAGAAGCTACAAGGGTCACAAAATCATGCACAGCACCGGCAAGCACGACGCCGATGAGCAACCACAGAAATCCCGGCAGGAAACCGAATTGTACTGCCAGAACTGGGCCGATGAGAGGACCCGCTCCAGAGATCGCGGCAAAATGGTGGCCGAACAAGACCCATTTGTTCGTCGGTTCGTAGTTCTGCCCATCGCGCATGGTATGAGCAGGGGTCGGACGACTATCATCAAGAGCGACGACTTTGGCAGCGATGAATGCGCTGTAGTAGCGATAGGCAATCGCCATCACACAAAGCGTACCCAAAATCAACGGCAAGGCATTCATGGCAGAGCAATGTTAGTGAGTCTTCATCAATGTATAAGACCAGCGACAACCTATTCCTAACAGGGTGTTGAACAACTATTTTTCACAGCAGGACAGGCATTCTTGCCTGTCATTTTAGAAAAGACATAAATCTTTGTCAGACAAGAATGTCTGACCCACCAGACTAAAGACCTTTTCAACACCCTGTTGATGGAGTACCGCACACCCTGAGTGAGTTAGAAGGCATCTTCAATGTGACGGATGTTGGCTGTTCCTGACACGTACTCAATTGCGAGAACGTCGAAGCGGCATTCTTCATTGTCGAGCTGACGCTTGAAAAGGTACCCTTGAGCAGCCTTTCTTATCTGTTCGCGCTTTCTGAACGTCACAGCATCCTCCGGCTCTCCCAACGTGCCCGCTCGACGCGTCTTCACCTCGACGAAAACGAGAACGCCCCGATCCCTTGCAATCACGTCAATCTCGGCCCGATCGTATCTGAAGTTCGTGTCGACGATCTCATACCCCTTCTTCTTCAGGTATTCGAGGGCTTGGTTTTCTCCCTTTTTCCCGAGAGACTTGCTGGTTTTCATCCCTCCACCCGGCGAACACGAAACGTTTGCCTATGGATGTCGCAGCGTCCGAAGGTCTGAATGGCAGCGATGTGCTGTTTCGTTGCGTATCCCTTATGACGATCGAAACCGTATTCGGGGTACTGAAGATGGAGACCCTGCATCAACCTATCACGAATGACTTTCGCGACGATCGATGCAGCAGCAATTGAGAAGACTCTTGCGTCTCCATGAACGATTGTCTCAAACGGGACAGAGCTTGATCGGAAATAATTCCCATCCACAAGGACATAGTCAGGCCGTGGGTTCAGTTGAGAGAGAGCACTCTTCATGGCCATCAACGAAGCTTCACGGACGTTGATGACATCAATCACGCAGCGGTCGACAATCCCCACCCCCAAGCTTATAGCGTGGTCCCGAATCTCCGAGAACAACTCCTCCCGCTTTGACGGAGAGAGCTTCTTTGAATCGTTAACACCGGGAATCCAAACGTCACTTGGGAACACAACTGCGGCTGCAACCACGGGGCCAGCTAGAGGTCCCCGACCGGCTTCATCTACGCCCGCGACATATCGCCTTCCGATTTTCCAGAGTTGACGCTCTCGAGAGAGAAGCGTCCGCAACCGGACGGACTCACTGGGATCTGTTTTCGCTAATGAAGACGCTCTAGAACCTATTGACGATTCCAAAATGGATCTTTCCTGTACTGAAGGTGTCACCCTGGCCGAGGGCATAACTCACACCGAGGAGACCAAGCGATGTTTCAATACGAAACCCAACGCCATAGCCGACCTTGAAGGCTTGTGAGGAGCCAACACTGACTTGATCGTCAGCGGGACGGAAGTAGTAGCCGGTATCGAGAAAGCCGGCGAGGAACGACCGCCGACCCATTAGAAAACGATACTCGAGGCTTGACCAGGCAATGCTCGATCCCACAAACTGATTCTCGCGATAGCCCCTCAGAGTGTTTGCACCGCCGAACCTGTACAGATCTCCATCCTCGATCTTGTCACTTCGGAGGTCTTTTGCATGCAATGCTGTTGCTATGACCTGCCGAGAGATCGGTTGGAGGTAGAATTCCATATCAATACTAAACTTCTTCACGAAGAAATCTTGGTCTGAGCTGCTGGCTGAAGTCTCGTCAGAGATGGTCTTCCGTCCCACCTGATAGTCGCTGCGATAGTAAATCCCGCTCCTTGCACTATATGGATCATCGCGCGAGTCATACTGGACCTCTCCACCCACTGTCGTAGTCTGGCTTCTGGAGACAATTGGGTTGACGATTGACGAAGAGGGGATGATATGATCTTGCCCGAAGAGAAGGGCAAGCGAGAAATTCTCAGAAAGCAAGACGTCTCCCCTGAGGTCGATCTTACGCCGGACGTACGTCGAATCTTGTTCGCGCTGAAGAAATCCGATCCCGACATTCGCCGGGGAGCCAAAGACCCAGGGCTCGAGGTAGTGCAACTCAATCTCCTGCGTTCCCTGGTTCTCGTTCTGCCAGCGGACACCAAGGCGTCGGCCTGTCCCAAAAAGATTACCAAGGCTGACATTCGCAAAGCCCGAGAAGTAACCAGACTGGTCTGCCCCGCCTTTGGGGCTGTATCCCAGAATACCATCAAAGGTATTTGAATTCCCCTCCTGCACCCTGATGAGAAGGCCTCCCCCCTTGCTAGTCATATAGAGCTCAGGATCACTCACTGAAGAGAAGAGACTCAGCCGCTCAAGCCGTTGTCTCATCGCCTGCACTTTCTCACTCGTGTACACTTCGCCGGGTTTTAGCCTCAGTTCTCGGAGAATCACATAGTCTCTTGTGTCCTTATTACCCTCAATTTTCACTTCTTCGATTGTCGTCGTCGTTCCCTCGAGGACATTTAGAATCACGCGCAGCTTTTTCTTTCCCCCCTCATCATACGTGCTCAGGGAATTCACCTCAACCTTGGCAAAAGGATGTCCAATCTCATCGTATCTCTTGAGAAGAGACTCAATATCGCCCTCAAGATCAAGCTGATTCAACGGCTTGCCCTCCCTCGATTCGAATTTAGAAAGAATTTCCTCAGTCGACAGAACATGGTTGCCTGAAATCTGAATTTCTCCCAGATTCGTTTGTTCTCCCTCGTGGAGGTAAAGAAAAATCTCAACCTCGCTGGAGTCGCTGCTGGCTTTTGTAGTCACCGAATCAACCGCTGCCGAAAAGAAACCTTCTTTGTGATAATGACGGAGGAGCTCACCAACGCTCGTGCGGAGAATCGCTTCTGAAAAGGGAGATCCAAGCTTCATCGGAAGTAACTCCACAATCTCCCGAACCGAGAAACTCTTATAGCCCTCGACGTTGATCGTTCGGATTCGTGGGCCTGCCTGTGCGATTCCGCTTCTCGGAATCCCGGACGGCGGGACAGGCGGGCCAGCTTTCTCGGTTGGCAGGCTTGTCTGTGCCGATGAGGAAGTAATGCAGCCCAGCAGGATGAAGACAAGGAAGATGAGCAGTCCGATGAACCTGACATCGATTCGACGACACTGTAAACTCGATCCGATGGAGAAAGAGGAAGCTGGAGGAGAAGATATCATTCTTCGAGGCTCAGCAGGCAACTCTTGAAGAACCCAAACGCTATACGTCAACTTTGCTCGGGCTCGCTCGATCGGACCCGAGGGCGATCAGCGATGAGGTTAGTAACGCTGCCAGATGTCTCCAAGGGGGGTGATGAGACGGTAGTCCCCAAATCCCGTGTCGTCCAGAAAGACAAAGCGCCTGTCCCTTTCGTAATAGTACCAAATCTCGTACGGCTTGCTGTCATACTCGAACGGATGCCGATCCACACTGTTGGGGGAGCCGAGAATGATGTACACCATCCCCATGTCAGTCTTCCAACCATCAAGATAGTGACCGAAGTGCTTATTCGCATATTCGACACGATTGTAGTACTCCTCCATCAACTCGTTCTCGTCGGTACCCGGTGTGGGATCCCGTTTCTTCCAGAATGCGAGGAAACGCTTCTGTTTCTCCTCAAGAGTGGGAGCCGATTTGATGTCTTCCAACTCCCCGCCCTTTGCAATGTATTGCATCTGGTCAATGGCAGCATCGAGATTCACAAGCGAACGCGGCATCCCTGCCCACCTCAAGGTGAAACCTTTTTCCACCCTCGCCAAGATCGGCTGCTCTTCTCCAGTCACTCCCTGTGTACCGACCGTCTTTCCCGCTTCGACGACGAACTTGTAACCGCCAACGGGGATGTTCAGACTGTCGAATTTGAAGAAGACCTGGCTTCGCTTGCTTATGAGTGGTTCAGATCGTGAGTACGTCACTAGCACCGTGCCTTTGGGATTGACAACCGAGTACTTGAGATCAACGGAGTCAAGGCTCGTTCGACTGTAGATCTCGAAGAAGAGATAAAAGCCCTGGGGTAGTTGCCCAACATTGCCGGATACATTGGGGACGATCGTCTTCTTTCCTCCTTGCTCCGTCAATTTGTTGACGATCATGATATCACTGAGGCTGAGGTCACGATCAGAGAACTTCGGTACCTCTATCGTTTTCTCGATCTGCGAAGTCTTCTCTGACTCTGGGTCGTTCACCCGCACGCGCAACTTGTATTTCGCAGGTTGGAGGTAGAAAGAGCGCTCGCTCAAGTCGTACGTTCCCTTCGCGACGGACGCTTCAAAAGTGGAGACCTCAACGTCCTCCATCCAGCTCTTTTCGACCACAGGCGTATTGTCGGCCGAGAGGAAACTCATTGTCACTTCGTATTTTGCACCATAAGCGTTGCCAACCTTAAGGAAATGCAACTGGTCGTACGGCATTTGCACGTAGACGTCGACGCGGCTGCCCAGGGTGTCGGCATAGAAACTCATTGCATCCAGGGAGAATTCGGGGACATCGAGACTTCTTTTCTCGACATTCTCAACTTGAGCAAGTGCCACAAAACGCACAAGGACAAATGTTGAGAGGAAGACCGCGATTCGGATCCTATGGGAAGAATGTATCATCCTCTACTGGAGATCAGTCCATTCGATGAATTGACAACTTTAGCGAATAAATCGTACTCAACAGCATCAACAACTTCTCCGAAGCAGAAGTTGCCAGGTTCGCAACTCCCACCCGCTTCGATGAAGACCTCGTTGTCAACCTCGGGTGCGTCTTGTTCCGTTCTGCCCACCAAGACGTCCCCTTCCTTGCGATCAACAAGAATCCTCAGGGCTTTGCCTATCAAGGACTCATTCTTCTCGTGGGAAATGGACTTCTGGAGTTCCATGATGGCTGAGCGCCGTTTTTCCTTCTCTTCCGCCGAAACAGTGTCCCCGAGAACCTCGGCTGTCGTCCTATCCTCCTGCGAGTATGTGAAGACGCCGAGTCTATCGAACTTTAATCTATCGACGAACCCAAGAAGCTCCTGGAAGTGCTTCTCAGTTTCACCGGGGTAGCCGACGATAAGCGTCGTCCGGAGAGCGATTTCGGGGACTCTCTGCCGGATTCGGTCGATAAGTTCTTCCGTCCCCTGGCGCGTGATCCCGCGACGCATTGACTCCAAGATCTCATCGGAGCAGTGCTGGACAGGCATGTCAATGTATCGACAGATTCTCGGATTATCAACAATCGCGTCGAGAACCTCATAAGGGAACATCGCCGGATAGGCATACATCAACCGAATCCACTCGATCCCCTCGATCTCCGCCAAGCTCCGGAGAAGTGTTGGCAGTTCTCTCTTTCTTGTACGGTCCACACCATAGTATGTCGTATCCTGCGCGATGAGGATCAACTCCTTCACTCCAAGTCGAGCTAAACCTTTCGCCTCGGCGAGGATCTGGTTCATCGGCTTGCTCACATGCTTGCCGCGGATCAATGGTATCGCGCAAAACGAGCAAGGATGATTGCAGCCCTCGGAAATCTTGACGTACGCATAATGTCGTGGCGTTGTGAGAACACGCTCGCCAAGGAGATTGTATTTCAAATCCCCATCAAACTCAGCGAGAAGCTTCTGTTGATCATTGACTCCGAAGAACGCATCGACCTCTGGGAGTTCAGTCGCCAACTCATCGGCATACCGCTGCGAAAGACAACCCATCACGAAAATCTTCTTCAGGGACCCATTTGACTTCAGCTGCGCTGTCTCGAGAATCGCACGAATCGATTCGGCCTTCGATGCCTCAATGAAGCCGCATGTATTGATGATCGCCACGTCGGCATCCTCGACGTCTGGCACAATCTCGAGTGAGTTCGACCGGAACTGTCCAAGGAGTGATTCAGAATCAACGAGATTCTTCGCACACCCCAATGTCACGACGTGAACTTTGGGCCTCGGTATCATGGCAACTCAAAAAAGGACGAAATCGAAGTACAGATAGAGAATCGGCGACACAAAGAGAAGACTGTCAAAGCGGTCAAGCACACCTCCATGACCAGGAATGATCTGTGATGAATCCTTCACTCCTGCATCCCGCTTCAGGAGCGACTCGGCAAGATCACCGAGCTGCCCGAAGACTCCCACGACAAATCCGATCACCACGCTCTCGCCGACCGAGAAGAATGGAAGCACAGTGTACTTTGCCAACAGCGCCGCCGCAATTGCCGCTATGAGACCGCTCACAACTCCTTCCCAGCTTTTGTTCGGACTGACACGAGGGAAGAGCTTGTGCTTCCCATATTTCAGGCCAACAAACTGAGCTGCAGTGTCACAAATCCAAATATAAGCAAGAATCGAGATCACTGTGTACCCGCCCCAACGATAACTAAGCTCTCGAGTCGCTTCTGCAGACTGAGGACCGACAAGAGAGAGGAAACGCGGCAATGGAAAATCATTGAGGAACAGCTCTCGGATCCCAACAAGCGTTCCCAGGCAGACTGAGACGTAAAGCACTCCGAAGACAGTGGCCGTCAGGTTAAAGAGAGGCAAGGCCTTCCCCCGAAAGAGCTCAATGAGGAAACTGATGAGCACAAAGCAAATAAGAACAATGAGCAGCCACTGAAGCTGCGATGGGGTCCTAATTTCTGGGCTCAGTCGTTGAAGAAGGGGAACGAGCTGTCCGAAAATCTCTCCATAAAAGAAGGTGCTCACAATCACGATTCCGACTATGATTCCCAGAAGTCTCAGTGGTGAAGCACCCTTCCTCTGTGAGAGAGTGTAGAACTCAATCAGCGCAATTGATGATATGAGCATGATGAAGAGGCAGAAGGCGAAACCACCAATGTACGTGACGCAAAGAATGATCGGGATGGCAACCACCGCGACCGCTACACGCGTTGCCATGTTCGTCATGTCCGACCTCCGAACAACCCGGCTTGCTGCACGTCGTTACTCTTCATCATCTAGAAATTCATCACCTTCCTCAACTCCCTTCAGTCGATGGAGGACTTCCCTTGCTTTTCCAAGCTTCTCTTTGGGAACCATCACGTTGACGATGGCAAGCCGACTCATCGGAATGAAGTACGCGTGATCGACTTGAGAAAAGACGAGAGCCTTGATCCCGGCAATCTCGAGATTCGCCCTGACCATTTCCGCTTCATACTCTGCCGAGGTGGAGCAGAGGACGGCCCATTTCTGGTGAATCTTGACATGCTCATCATTCTCACAGAAGACTTTTCCCTTCTTGCTGGTAGCACAGTCTCGACAGACCGGTTTTCCGCATATAATACAAACTCCGACCGCTGTCACAGTCGGATGAGTCTCGCAGTGAATTGGGCTTTCTACCTCATCCTTTTCAAACACAATTCCACAATGAGGGCAGTACTGAGCATCGGCGTCAATCTGCTCGTCGCAGTTGTCACAAAATGTCGGCTCACTAGCAACCAATTCCTCGCCACAGTCGGGACAGTTCATGATCCCTCGTGTGTATTCGTATCCGCAGCTTGGACAGTAAGGCATAGGTTATTATCCGACCTGTAGGTCTCCTATTCTTCGCGTGAGTTTCACAAACGCATACGTCGAGACTGAAAAGATGACCCCAAATCCAACGACGATCCGGAAGATCATGGAGACCGAAGGAACCGCCGTGTCGTCATGGAAGAGGATCCCCTCGTCACTGTTGAAGAAGATGGAAACCACAGCGAAAAGGTTATTTGCAAAATGGGCAACGATGGACGTGAGAATGCTGTTCGACCTGAAGACGAGGAACCCAAGGTATATTCCCAAAATGACGAGTGGAAGAAACGAGAAGGGGTTGAAGTGATAAGCGCCAAAGATGATACCGGGGAAAATGATGGCCCACCAGCCCTTAAGCCCTCTTTCAAAGTTCCTCTGGACGAGACCTCGAAACAGCAACTCCTCGCAAAAGGCGGGGACGAGGGCAACGACGATCAGAACGTAGAACAACTCAGGGATGGAATGCGATGAGGCTAGTTCCTTGTATGTCTCTTCAATCGCGGTTCTAATTGAATCGACGAACGGTCGAATTGAAGTTGGGACGGGTATTTGATCTTGAAGAGTCATGTAAACCTGAAGGAGCTGCTGAAGCGACAGCACGCCAACAATTGCAAGAAGGATCTCGAGTAATCCAGTGCCACGAAGCCTGAGTGTCTCACGGATATTGGGATTCTGAAAGCGCGCCAGGAATATTGTGGGAACCAAGATCAACAATATCTGTCCCAACATTGTTGCAAGACGCAGCCATTGAACGGTCTCGGGCCTTACCTTTGACCCGAAGATGAGCAGGGTGGCCGTCCCGCCGACAATCTGGTAGAGAACAAAGACAACCAGCAGCGCCAGGAACGCATACGCGACCGGGGAGATGCTCAAACGCTCAGAGGATTGAACTGGAGTCTGAATGACCTCTTCTGAGGGGTTGACCTGCGGGAGATTCTCCTGTGAGTCAGTCGTCATCGAGTCTTACCGCAGCCGTTGCTTGATCATTGCAGCGAGAAGAGGAACCATGATTTCATGGTGACCGGTGAAGTGATACCACTTTCCTCCGTTCAGGGTCGGTCGATGAAGGATATTCATCGTCGGACGATAGTGCTGGATCATATCGAAGTTTGCAGTGACGAAACCTTTCGCATGAGAACCGAGGTTTCTGGCCACAGTCAAAGCCTTGAGAAAAACTTCGGGCATGATCACGGCTGAGCCCCAGTTCATCACCACGCCTCCATCAACGAGATCACCGACGACACGACAGAGGATCTTGAAATCACGGAAGCTCAACTCGCCGGTTGCCGCACCGTTCATGGTGGACTGCTGATGAACAATGTCTGTCCCGATAGCAGCGTGGACGGTGACAGGAATACCGAGTCTGTAACACGTTGCAAGTACACTCACCTTTCTGTAAGAAGCCTTCCTCCGGAGCAGTTCTCTCCCCAGCGCCTCTCCATATCCGACACCATCTTCACTCAGTGCAGCAGAAAGAGTCGTGTTAATGAAATCCCCTGTCTCTTTTGACATCCCAAAGGTTCCGTCTTGCAGATTTTCTGCTACGTCCTCAGAAGTCCTCGCCCACATCGCGCATTCGACGTCATGGATCGCGGCAGCACTATTCATTGCGACGGCTGTAATCACTTTCTTGTTCAAAAGATCGATGATGAGGGGCGACAGCCCGACTTTGATCACATGCGCCCCGATAAGAAGGACGACCGGCTTGTTCCTCTTACGAGAACTCAGGATGTGCCCGACGAATTCCTGCAGATCTTTCGCTACCAGAATCTTGGGCAGCGAGTTTAGGTAATTCCTGAATTCCGCTCTGTGCGGGTCAAAAGGCTTTGCGAAGTCTCCCAGCCGGACTTTGCTCTTCCGATTCTTGATCGAAATCGTCCTGACTTTCGACAGATCTGCTGATGGATAACGGGATGCCATGGAGGGCTCGGTTTCTCTTACTTTGATTCAGTGTGGCGTGCGGGAATTGGCCCGAGAACACCACTGTACTCTTTCAACTCAGCATCAATGGAGCCGATGAGGACTTTCGTGCTCACCTTCACTGGTATTTTCAGGTCGTCATCGGTAAACCAAATGATGATCCTCCCCTCACTCTTGAACAATCCCCCTTCTTTCACTAGCGGTTCAATGATAACGCAATCAAAAGTGCCGGCATCAACCTCAATGGTCTGCCTGCCAAGGTATTTCACATCAAGAGGATATGTCTGATCCTTGTAGAAATTCTGGAGATGCGCCCGCGTTCCCGGGCGCTTGCCCGTAAAGTCAAGCGTACGGACGAAATACAACGCAGAGACAACGTCGTGCACATACTCCGGAATCTCATATTCCTTGTCAGAAGTTATCGCCTTCCCTTGGTATTGATCGAACACAGCACTGAAGTCGCGTCGGTAGCCACCCTCCTGAATGTGCTGCTCGAATTTCCATGGGAAGAGACCTGCAACATCTATGACGGACTCGTAGTGGTCACGAACTTTGTAAATGACGGAAAAAGCACCTGTTGAACGGACATCGAACGTCATGCGATAGCACGGGCGGTTGAACACCGTCTCGACCGCGGCGACAGTCATCACGGCTTCGCCTGCGTGCAGAAACCCGTACCCGACATCAAAAAGGAGTCTCTCTCCAAGCCCAAAGGCTTTGTTTTCGACAGTTCGAAACAAGGGGGGTGACGAAGGCTTCACAACTGAGGTCGTCGAGTCACCAGCGACTTTCAGCGTGTCCTGTGAAGGTGCTGAAAGAACGACAAGCAACAAACTGAATCCAAAGAGAAGGCATCGCCCCAACCACTTACCGTGTAGTTCTCTGCACATTCGCTTTGTGTCGCTCTCGTGTCCCGTCGCACACTATGAGTTCCTTCGTTGCCTCGAACACTCCGTTGACCGTGATTCGATCTGCTTGTTCGGGGCCTCGTACTCCGCGCCCCATTTCGAGCTAAATATACCGCAATGAGCCTTGAGTTGCAAGAGGAAACCCGTTCATAAATGTAAAGCCAGGACGAAAAACTCACCCTGGCCTCTCACTTGACACACACACTGCCGCCTAATGGCAAGCACTCGTACCCGCTGCCAAGCTACGCTTTCTTAATCGAATGGTCGTTCACCGTCTGGATAATATGTAAGGTAGCTTACGACCTTCTTTGTCTCTTCCTCGCCCGAAGGAATGTAAAGCCCTCTTCCTTCCACGTAGACATTTCCCGCTTCGTCGAGGACTTGACCCTGAGCTTCCCAAAGTCGCCGGTTTCCGTCGGTCATCTTCGCTTGACAAATGTACGTCTGGTTCAACGGCGCGGGTCGGAGGAATTTGAATTCAAGTTTGCCGGTCACACACATTTGCTTGAAATGGTAGGTCGGTGCCCATCCCATGACTTCATCGAGAAGGGCACAAAGCACACCGCCATGAATATTCCCGTGATACCCCTCGAACCTTTTCTCCGGTGTGAACTGACACTTGATGTGTCCGTCTTCATAGAAGAAACGCTGTTGGAGCCCGGACTCGTTTTTCAAACCGCAGCAAAAGCAGATGACCTAGCCGGGCAAGTATCTTGGTTGCACTGCTCTGACGCCTTCTCCCATCTGGCTAATTTCCTTTGCCTGGTATGAACTGTGCGATTTCGGTTGCTTTCATCTCTTGCCTCAGCTGGTCGTGCAAGAGCGTAAATGGTGCAATGTCGAGCCCGCGTTCTACAGCCTCTCTCAGCTTCCTCTGGTTCTCTTCGATCCGTCTTTCCAATGAACGTTTCTTCAGGACGCAGAGCGCTGAATTTGCTATCTGCTCAACTGTCGGCTCCTTGATCTCAACTCCTTGGCGACTCCAACTTTTTGCCATTTCGTACTCGCCCACCATGAGATCTGTGATCAGACTCTTTACATCGACGTCGTCTGTCTGGTTAATCAAGGCGTTGAGATCGATCAAATTCGATTCCTGGTAATGGTCGAAAACCTCGGAGATGAGAGCCCTCACTCGTTGGTCTGCAAAATCATCCAGGGTCACATATCTAAACACCTGCTGTAGCAACTCTCCGTCCTCTTCCAGAATGAGTTTGAGCAAATCCCTTTCAGCAGCTGAGATGGGCGGAACCTTTCGGGGTGTCACTTCCGAAAGCGGCGTCTCGTAGACAGGGATACGCTGTGTCGACTGAGCTGCCGATGCTCTCCCCGTCCTTTCCCTTGGATGCCATTTCTCAAGCTCACGATGGAGAATGGACTCGTAAATCTGGTACCGTTCTGCAACCTGCTTGATATAGAAATTCTGCTTCAACTCATCTCCCATCCTCGCAATCGTCTGGACGATCGATCGCACCGCCTCGGCCTGGCCCTCGGGTGTCTCAAATTTGCCCTCGCGCTGAAATGTCCTTGCCTTGAAATCAATGAACGAGACTGCACCCTGGAGCAGTCCTTGGAATTCTTCGCCCCCAAACTTCCGCACGTAGGAATCCGGGTCGTGTCCCTGGGGCAATTCAGCCACCTTCACATCGAGGCCTCCCTCAATCACGAGGTCCACTCCTCGCATCATCGCATTCGACCCTGCAGAGTCGGCATCATAGACCAGAGTAATGTTCTTTGTGTAACGGCCAACGAGCTGGATCTGATCTGCTGTCAATGCAGTCCCACTCGATGCAGCAACGTTCTGAATTCCTGCTTGGAAAACCGTGATCAAATCGGCGTAACCTTCAACGAGGATCGCGGAATCATGGTCGATTACGGCGTTCTTCGCCTGGTAAATCCCATAGAGAACCCGGCTCTTGATGTAGATTGGTGTTTCCGGAGAGTTGATGTACTTCCCCATCGGATCATCTTCGTAGAGCTTCCTTGCCCCGAAGCCAATCACTCGACCTGAAGTAGAGAAGATCGGGAACATCGCCCGACCCCGGAAGTAATCATAGTATGACCCATCCTCCCGGCGCCTTGCGAGGCCGACCTTTTCCAGATATTTGATTTCAACTCCCTCTTTTTGAGCAAACTGAACCAGCCCATCCCAACCCTTCGGCGAATAGCCAAGGCCAAACCTGCGGATTGTCTCGTCTGTGAATCCCCTCTCGTGGAAGTATCTCAATGCAAACTCACCCTCCGAACTCTCTATCAGGCTGTCGTAGAAGAACCGCGCCGACTGTCGCATAACGTTGAACAGGATCTCCGCTTCACTCGCCAGCGCTTCAGCTTCAGGGCTTGGCGATGGAAGAGTGATGCCCCCCCTGTCTGCCAGAAACCGTACGGCTTCCGCGAAGGAAACTTTCTCATGCTCCATCACAAATGTGAATGTGTTGCCGCCAACGCCACATCCAAAGCAATGATAGACTTGTTTCTCTACGTTGACGGTAAAGGAGGGCGTTTTCTCGGAGTGGAAAGGACAAAGCCCCACGTAATTCTTGCCCCTCTTCCTGAGGTTCACGTAGGCTGAGATGAGATCGATGATGTCCGTAGCTTCCCGGACTTCGTCGATTTTATCTTGTGAGATACGCATTTCAATGAAATCTACTGAAACCGTCAGAGACAATCAAGCCTCCGACGATGAAACAAAAAGCCCGTCGTCCCGACGACCCACGATTTTGTAGAGAAGTCGCAACAACGGGCTGCAATTGAATTGTGGACCGAACGATGCGCTATCTGCCAGTCACACCTACCTCTTGGAGTGGGATCACAGGCTCGAGGTCCTTTGCTTTCTTCGCCTTGCCATTCCGTCGCTTGAATTTCTGCTCCACCGTCTGACTCCTCTCGCCTTCAACATCGGTGTAAACGAAAACATCATAGTTGTAGTTTCGCAGAATGATTTCATTGCCGTTTCTACCAATAACGTACTGGGGAAGGAGAGGAATCTTCCCCCCTCCACCGGGAGCATCAATTACATAGTACGGCACGGCGAGACCGGATATATGTCCGCGAAGCTTGTCCATAATATCGAGGCCCACACGCACCGGAGTCCTAAAGTGATTCGTACTCTTTGTCATATCCGCCTGATACAAATAGTACGGACGAACGCGCATTGCAAGAAGTTTCCTGAACAGTTCGAGCATCACATCCGGGTCATCGTTCACACCTTTCATCAACACAGCCTGGTTACCGACGGGACATCCGGCATCCACAAGCATCTCGCAAGCGCGCTTGGCCTCCAGGGTGCACTCCCACGGATGGTTGAAGTGGGTGTTCACGTAAATTGGGTGAAACTTCCGAATCATCTTGCAGAGTTTCGGCGTGATGCGCTGCGGAAGAACACACGGCATCTTTGTCCCAAGCCGAATGATCTCGACGTGTGGGATCGCACGCAGTGCAGAAAGAACCCTCTCGAGCATGTAATCAGTGAGCATCAATGGATCGCCGCCTGAGAGGATGACGTCTCTCACTTCCTTGTGTGCCGCGATGTAGTCTATTCCATCCCGGATGTATTTCGCGTTGATCTTGCTCGAGTCACTTACCTTTCTCTTCCGCGTACAGAATCGACAGTACATCGAGCATTGGCTTGTTGTTAGAAACAGCACACGATCAGGGTAGCGATGGGTAATGCTTGGAACGGGGCTGTCGCGCTCCTCGTTGAGCGGATCTTCAGGCAAACCGTCGTCTTCAAGCTCTTTTTCATCAGGTACGCACTGGAGCCAAATCGGATCTCCGGGATACCGGATGAGGCTGAGATAATAAGGATTGATTCGAATGTGAAAAAGCTTGTTCAAAGCTTCTGCCTTTTCAGGTGGGAACCCAAACCGCTCAACCAAGTCTTTTGCACTGTCCACGCTGCGGCGCAGAAGCTCCTGCCAGAGTTCCATGGTTAGCTGAGAAACCCCCTTTCAACTCTGCAAGTGATCGTAGACGATGAGATGTAACTCATCGAAAGTACTTCCCATAAATGACGAGATCATCTCCGACGTTGTAGTACTCTTTGATGCGGGCCAGGACACTGTACTGGTTCGCCTCATAGAACCTCCTCGCCTTCTCATAGCGGGGAAGCGAAGAAGTCTCCGCCACCATGAGCCTCCCACCCCTTGACTTCACAAGATTCTCTGCGAAGATGAGAAGGTCTCGCCCGATGCCTTTCCCGTGTGAACCAGGATGAACGACAATCCAGTAGAGATCAAACGTCCCGTAGCTGATCGGCGTCGGCCCAATACACACGTATCCGACAATTCTCTCCTGATCATCAACAGCAGTGTAGAGATCATAGTCTTGTTGCTTCTGGTCCCCGAGATAGGCTTCAATCACCTCAAGGGCAACCATGATTTCTTCAGTCGAGAAGACCGCACTCTTGACCAAGATGTCTCTCACCGCGTCGAGGTCTTGGGCCACAAACTTCCGGATCATCAAGAACTTCTTTCAAGAGCTGACTCAACAATCTTCTGCACAACCTGTGTATATGTGCGTCCGCTTGCCTTCACCGATCGAGCAAACCCGGCATCATCTGAAATATCCGGATTAGGATTCACTTCCAGCACATATGGAACGTTGTTGCGTGTGAGGCGAAAGTCAACGCGAGCGTAATCTCGACACCCGAGGAGTCGAAAGGCCTGAAGCGCCAACTCTTTCAACTTGACCTCCACGGATGGCGGCAAATCCGCAGGACAGACCCCTCTTGTTCCGTTGTAGGCGGCAGTGCCCTTCAGCCATTTTCCATCATAGGTCAAAATGTGAGGGAAGTCAGGCGGGAGCGTAGAGAAATCGATTTCTGAGATGGGCAAGACAATAGGTTTTCGATCCCCGACGATCGAGACGTTTAGCTCACGTCCGTCGATATACTCTTCCACGAGAGCTGCCTGGTCATGCTGCTGAAAAATGGATCGGACACGCTTCTTCAAGCCAGCAAACGAATCGACCACGGAGTCGGGCTTGATTCCAATACTCGCATCCTCCATCGAGGGTTTTACAATCACAGGGAGGTGAAGCGGAAAATCATCCTCGACAATCTCGCCCGCGTTCAGATAAACAACAAACTTCGGGGTGTTGATTCCGTGCTGTGAAAGCAGTTCTTTTGCACGGATCTTGCTCAATGCAAGTCCCAACGTCAGGGGAGGAGACCCAGTGTAACAAACCCCAAGCAATTCAAAAATACCTACCACGTGCATCTCGTGAATAGCCACATTCGCGACCGATTCACAGAGATTGAAGATGAGATCGGGTTTCTCTTTCTCAAGGAAGGTGACAAGGTCTCCTATATTGTTTGTCACGTTGAAGACATTGACATCATAGCCCAGCTCTTTGAGGGAAGAGCGAATATTGTCAACTTCTTCCAACACGCCGACTTCTGAGAGGTCAACCACCTCAGCACGACTGGAGGATTCGGTACTCCCGTTAGACAGAACTCCCGCAGGGGTGACGACCTTCCTTCCAATTCCACCAGGAATACTCGGCTCGTTATAAACAATCGTAACGCGAAGTCGTTGCCTCATGTGGTCTCCCTATTGGATGGGGAATCGATTGTAGCGGGCAAGTGCAGCGCTCACTACCTCATTGATCATATCATCATAACTCAACCCCGCAGCAGCCGCAGCAGTCGGAAAGAACGAGTGTTCTTCCGGATTAGGAAGAACCCCGGGGATCGGATTCACCTCAAGAATGTTTGGCCCCCCCCCTGCATCGAGTCGCAGATCAATCCTACACCAATCGCGGCAGCGAAGAATACTGAAAACTTGGCGGCAGAGGTTCTCGATCTCCCTCTGCAACGTCGATGAAATCTTGGCTGGACATTCCAGAACATCCATAGGTCGGTCAATCGTATCCCAAACCCATTTCGCTTCAAAAGAATTGATTGGACTTGCGTGCGATGGAAGGTGATCGAACTTTGACTCGATGATCGGCAGTACTCTCACATGCTTGCCGTTCCCAAGCAACGCCACAGTGAACTCACGCCCTGGCAGGAATTCCTCGATTAAGGCGGGTTGACCATAGGATCGCATCACCCTAAGTGATTCAGTTTCAAGCTGTTGCGGGGTTCGGACGACAGAGGAATCGAAGACGCCTTTGCTCGACCCCTCGTAAAGGGGCTTCACGATGAGCGGGTAATTCAAATGGACATCGTCCAGTTCGTCCTTGACTGACACCACTGTAAAGGAGGGCGTCGAGATGCCATGCGCCAAGAGAATCTCTTTTGTCCTTGACTTGTCGAGACAAATACAAAGCGTGAGAGGATCTGAGCCAGTGTAGGGGATCTCTAACAACTCGAGGAGCACTGGGATTTGGGCTTCGCGTGAGGGTCCGCCCCATCCCTCAGCCATGTTGAAAGCAAAATCGGGCTTCAACGTTGCCAACTTCTCAAATGCGAAGCGATCTGCTTCAACAAGAGAGACAGTGTGATGACGCTCGAGAGCTGACTTTACGGCGGTGATGGTTTCGACACTATCCCACTCAGCGAACGTGTCGATTAGAGGAGGTTTCTTGACTTGAGGGGCGCTGCCTGTGAGCGTAACATCCGACCGGATGTCGAGAAGCGGGCGTTTGCTGGAGCCATTACTACCATCTTCTCCAGCATCTTCACGCTTCAGGTTGTGGGTCAATGCGACATGCATGCATTGAGTAGCAATAAAGCTTGCCGACCCTTTCAGATGAGTGAATGAATCGATCCCTCGTGAAGACAGGATCCGGCATCACACCGTGAACTTGAATGTAAATATAATGTTTTTGGACACTTTGTCAAGAAAAAAAACGCATTTTCCAAAAAAAGTTGATCACTCAATAGACAAAAGTCGAACGCGATCGGAGAAAAAAATCTTACATGATGAGCAGATCAAATATCATCCAAAGAAATTCTAAGTGATACAAAAAAACCGTCCTCAATAACCAATGAATCGGGACGGACAATCTCTCCGGGAGGAATTTCGAGCTACAAATTCTCCTAATTCAAGAATTCTTTTTTATCCTGTCTTCACAAGAGCCAATTGATCCTTGTACTTTTCGACGAAATGTCTTCGTACTGGTTGATTCTCCGCCAACCGAAGCTGAGGATCGTCCGCAACAAGGTGGAAGGCTTCTTTCCGTGCGAGCTTGAGGAGCTCACCGTCTGCAGATATATCAGCAATCCGGAGCTCGGGCAACCCACTCTGTTTGGTCCCGAAAAACTCACCCGGCCCACGCAATTTCAAATCAACTTCTGCGATCTGAAAGCCGTCGCTTGTCTTGAGAATAGTCTGCAGCCGAGTCTCTGCCTTCCTTCTGTCCAGCTCTCCCGCTAAGCTTGCTTCCGACAAAGCAGATCGCGATGACATTGCCGAGAATATTTCCTTCTTGGCCACAAGGACACAGTAGGATTGCTCGCTCCCACGACCCACTCGTCCTCGAAGTTGGTGCAACTGGGCTAAGCCAAAGCGTTCCGCATTCTCAATCACCATAACCGTTGCGTTCGGCACGTCTATTCCAACTTCAATCACCGTGGTCGCAACGAGGATATCGATCTTGCCCGCCTTGAAATCATTCATGATCTCATCCTTCGCATCGGACGGCATCCGCCCGTGAATGATCTCCAAGTCCAGATCGGGGAAAACCTGGTCCCGCAGCTTCTCGAAGCTCTTCGTCGCAGCCTGCAGGTCGAGCTTCTCTGATTCCTCGATTAAAGGATAGACAATATATGCTTGTCGTCCCTTTGCGACTTCCTGTCGCACAAAGGTGTATACCTGCTCGCGTTCAGAATCAAGTTTTAAAAGAGTTCGAACGGGCTTGCGATACTGCGGCATTTCGTCGATGACTGAAACGTCGAGGTCGCCGTAAACTGTCATGGCCAAAGAACGCGGTATCGGAGTGGCAGTCATCACGAGCACATCTGGGTGAACAGGCCGCATATCCGATTTCACAGCCTTCTCCCTGAGAACCGCTCGCTGCAGAACGCCAAAGCGATGCTGCTCGTCGATCACAACAAGGCCAAGCTGATTGAAGTCGACGTGTTCCTGGATGAGCGCGTGCGTGCCAACGACAAGCTGAGCCGATCCTCGCCGCACATCCTCCAAGATATCTTGGCGAAGACGGTGGCGTTGGCCACCAATGAGCAGCCGCACGTTGACCGGAATGTTTTGCAGGAAATTGTGTAAAGTGCGAAAGTGTTGTTCACTGAGTATCTCCGTAGGAGCCATGAAGGCCGTCTGGTATCCATTCTCAATGGCAATGAGCATCGCGATGAGGGCAACGATGGTCTTGCCACTTCCGACGTCCCCCTGAAGCAGGCGATTCATCGGTCGTGGAGAGGCTAGGTCGTTGGCGATTTCTCTGATTACCTTCTTCTGTGCACCAGTAAGCTCGAATGGGAGAGAATCAACCAGCTGTCGCGCAAGTTTGCTCGTCACATTGAACGCGATGCCCCGCTGCTCGAGCTTCACCTCGCGCTTGCGGTATGCAAGGAGCAACTGGAGATAGAACAACTCGTCGAACTTCAGTCGCCGGCGCGCCTCCTCGAGGTTACTCCACGATGGTGGGAAATGGATAGAACGAATTGCCCGCTGAAGATCAACGAGACCATGCTTGTCGAGAAGTGATTTTGACAGCGTCTCACTGATGACTGACAACTTTTCCGCCAGCGCTCTCTTGATGATCCGCCGGAAACCTCGACTGTCAAGCCTAGCTCGTCGTGCTTCCTCGGTGGACGGGTACTGAGGGATGATGGCCCCAGTGTTAAGGGCATTGCTCCAGTCAATCTCGGTTTCCTCTTCCTCATCGAGTGAAAGACGATCGAAGTCAGGATGCACAAACTGAATCCGTCCGCCGTAAATTGCAGGCCTGCCCGAGACCGCCAACACCTCACCGACGCGAAACATCTTCTGGAACCATTGAACTCCGCCGAAGAAAACGCAATCGACGCTGCCCGATTCATCGTGGAGAATAAGAACGAAGCGAGCACCGCCGCCCCTCCTCCTGATCGTATCCATTGTGACAACCTTCCCTACCACCGTGATGTCGTGATCGGCAAAAAGAAGGCGCCGAAGGTCTTTGATCTTTGTAATGTGTGATCGGTCGAGGTAATTACGCGGCAGGTAATAGAAGAGGTCGTGAATCGTGTGAATCCCAAGGCTAGCCAGCACAGCCACCCTTTTGGGACCCACCCCGTGCAGGTATTGAAGGTTTTCTTCCTTCATCAAAGCAGGGGTTAGACTTCCCCTTTCACATCACGCGTCATGAGGTCTTGTGTCGCCTTGTGGGGGTCTTTCCCTTCGAAGAGAGCGTTGTGGACCTCATTCGTAATTGGCATCTCGATGCTGTATTTCCGCGCAAGGTCACGTGTTGATTCAGTCGTCTGCACCCCCTCAGCAACCATCACCATATCTTTCAGAACATCAGAGAGCTTTCGGCCCTTTCCAACCTGTTCGCCAACGTGGCGATTGCGACTATGCCGACTCATGCAGGTCACAATGAGATCTCCAACACCGGATAGACCGACGAAAGTGCGGGGGTCTGCACCCATAGCAACGCCGAGCCGCGTGATCTCGGCGATCCCCCGCGTCATGATCGCCGCCTTTGTGTTGTCACCAAACCCCGCACCATCAGAAATTCCGGCACCGATGGCGATCACGTTCTTGAGGGAGCCGCCAAGCTCCACACCTCGAGTGTCCTCATTGACATAGACCCGAAAATAGGGGGTCGTGAATACACCCTGAACGATTTTCGCAGTGGGGATTGAAGCGGACGCAGCCACGACGGCCGTCGGAATCTTCCGACTCACTTCTTCTGCGAAGCTTGGCCCGGAAAGCGTGCAGATATTCTCCTTCCTCAGTCGCGTCAACACGTCACCGAGAACCTCTGACATCGTCATGAGGGTATCGTTCTCGATTCCCTTAGCGACGTTCACCACAATCTTGGTTCGGAAGTCACATTGTGCCACTTGCTTGGCGACAGAACGCAAGAACTGGGATGGCACCGCAGCAACCACAAGGTCTTCTTGGGCAACTGCCTGCTCGATGTCTGTCAGGATTTCGATCTGGCTGGGAACAACGATCCCAGGAAGGAATTGTGCATTAGTGCGGGTTTCTCGAATTGCCCTCGCTTGATCCTCGCTGTACGTCCAGAGGGATACCTTGTGCTTGTTGTCTGAGAGGAGGATTGCGAGAGTCGTTCCCCAACCTCCCGCACCGAGGATGGCGATTCTCATATCGTTGGGCCGGTATTGGATGGGGACAGAAGTCGTTTAGCGGGAACCCGAATCAGACCGATGGCGCCGCCGGATTTCTCTGAGCGAACTCATTTTCCTCTCAGTCCCCTCGATCAAACGTTTGATGTTTGATCGATGATTGAAGATGAGGAAAGCGACGACGCCCAGGCTGAGGAAGATGATTGTGTTATAACTTTGAATGCTCGCATGAAAGACATTCGCTCTCACGAACATCGTGCAGGGAAACGCAGTCACAGCGCAGAGCGAACTCAGAGATACATAGCGAGAAATCAAAAACACAGCAGCAAACACTGCAGCAGAGATGCCGAGTTCTATGGGTGCAATACCGACCATCATCCCGGTGGCCGTGGCGATCCCCTTCCCGCCGCGGAATCCAGCGAAGATCGTCCAGACATGACCGATGACCGCAGCAGTTCCAGCGATGATCTGGATGATTGTGAAGTCTTCGAAAGGAGTCCGATTGTTGAAGGGAATCGGGCCATACATCAGGCGCGCGATAAGTTGTGTCGCAATCAATCCTTTGACTCCATCAAGAAAGGTGACGAGACCTCCGAGTTGCCACCCAAAAACCCTGGCAACATTTGTGGCACCAGCATTCCCGCTTCCGTAGTTTCGGATGTCAATTCCCTTCACGGCCTTGCTGAGGAGAAGGCTCGTAGGAATAGACCCAAGAAAATAACTCAGAACAACGATTAAGGAGAGTGGGAACATCGACGATCCGTTAGTTTTGCATCGTTAAGCGCGTACCAAGATAGCAGATTCAACAAAAAAAGGCAAGCATTTCCTTCAGTTGACACCTGAAGTTTGCCTTCGCAGTATCAATTCCGCAAGGTCCAAGTCGTCTTGTGTCGTGATTTTGATGTTGTCATAACTCCCTTCCACAATACTGACCCCAACACCGAGCCTCTCGACGAGGCTGGCGTCATCCGTACCGACAAAATCATCCTTGAATGCACTCTCGTACGCTTTCATGAGGAGGTCTGTTGCAAAGCATTGCGGCGTTTGGACCGCCCAGAGTTTTGTACGGTCGAGTGTTGTTTGGACAAAGGACGCACCATTAGAGAGCTTAATCGTGTCCTTCGGCGGAACTGCCAATACAGCCGCGCTGTGCTTTTTCGTCGCTCTGATGATCTCATGAACCTTTGCAGGGTCCAAGAATGGTCGAACCGCATCGTGGATAAGAACAAATGCAACCTCGCGGCCGTCGAGTCTCTTGAGACCACGGTAGACCGAATCTTGCCGCCGTTGTCCCCCCTCTACAACACCCACAACCTTTCCCAGACGATATTCGAGAACGAGGGCTTCTGCCCGCTTTAGATCCGCTGCCCGCACAACGAGAATAAGCTCATCGACCTCAGAGCAGTCTTGAAATCTCTGGAGGGTGTGAATGAGAAGCGGTCTGTCGCCAAGGAGGAGGAAGGGCTTGCTCTCGTGGACCCCCAGCCTTGCTCCAGACCCAGCAGCCGGGATTATTGCCGCGATTTTTTCTTTCTTCATCTCCTCTCCCCAACAAACACGCTAGAGGATCAAGACCGCATCGCCATAACTGTAGAAGCGGTACCCTTTCTTGATGGCCAGCTTGTAGGCCCGCATCACAAATTCATGACCGCCAAAGGCGCAGACAAGCATCAGCAGGGTTGATTCTGGGAGGTGAAAATTCGTCACGAGCTTGTCAACAATCTTGAAATCATACGGGGGAAAGATGAACTTGTCAGTCCATCCTTGCGTCGGTTTCACGTGACCATCCGTGGTAACGCTGGACTCCAGCGCTCTAGTTGTGCTCGTCCCGATGGCAAAGACGTTGCCTCGCGAATCAATCGTGCGATTGATCACGGCAGCGCTCCACTCAGGAATTTCAAAATACTCCGAGTCCATCTTGTGTTTCGTCAAGTCCTCCACTTCCACCGGCCGGAATGAGCCAAGTCCGACGTGATGGATGACAGGAACGATCTTCACCCCCATCCTCTCGACTTGGTGGATGAGACGCCTCGTGAAATGGAGCCCAGCCGTCGGGGCTGCAACAGCACCAGCGACTCGCGCAAAAACAGTTTGGTACGTCTCCTTGTCTTTCTCTGTTGGCTCTCTCTTGATGTAGTAGGGCAAGGGCGTTTGTCCGATTTTCTCGATGAGTTTATAGAAATCACCCCTGTAGGTGAAGCGAACAGTTCTCCCGCGGGACGTTGTATTATCAATCACCTCACACCAGAGTCTGTCGTTGTCGAAGAAGATCTTGTTCCCGATCCGGACCTTCCGAGCGGGATCGACGATGACATCCCAGATGTTCTCTTCTTTTTTCAATTCGCGGAGGAGAAAGACCTCAATCTTCGCGTTTGTCTTTTCCTTCCTCCCAAAGAGCCGGGCCGGGAACACCTTCGTCTCGTTCACGACAATCGAATCGCCCTTTTTGAGGTATCGGGCGATGTCTGAAAACCGAAGCTCAGTAATTGACTCATCGTGCCGATTGAGAACCATGAGTCGCGAGCTATCCCGCGGATGTGCGGGGTATTTCGCTATGAGGTTTCGAGGAAGCGGGTACTTGAAATCCGAGAGCTTCATAGGTTTCTCTTGAACCTCCTGAAGTCAAAATGATTTCATCTCTTTGATTGTCGACGTCGCCTTCTGGCTGGCCGTCGCGTCCCCCCGTTCTTTGATCTTCTTGATACCTTTGGCGAAGTTGTGCCGCGAGAGTCCTCTATCGCTGCTCGTGCTGCCGCCAATCGTGCAATTGCCACACGGTACGGAGAACAGCTGACGTAATCGAGACCGATTGAATGACAGAATTCAATCGAACTTGGGTCTCCACCATGTTCTCCACAGATTCCTACTTTTAGTTTAGGTCTCACTGACCGGCCCTTTTCGGTCCCCATCTTCATCATCTGACCTACGCCGTTTCGGTCAATCGACTGGAATGGGTCTTTATCCAAGATTCCATGATCGTAGTAGTAGGCAAGGAATCTTCCAGCATCATCTCGAGAGAGACCAAATGTAGTCTGAGTGAGGTCATTGGTCCCAAAGGAGAAGAACTCAGCAACGGTGGCAATCTCATCAGCAGTCACGGCCGCGCGTGGAATCTCGATCATCGTGCCGACGAGATAATTCAGCTTCACGCCCTGTTCTCTCATTGCCTCGTCTGCCACTTGACGGACGATCCTCTCTTGTTGCTTCAGCTCATTGATGTGTCCGACGAGGGGGATCATCACTTCTGGGTGAACATCGACCCCTTCCTTTTTCACGGCACATGCTGCCTCGAAGATTGCTCGCGCTTGCATCTCCGTGATCTCTGGGTAAAGGATGCCAAGCCGGCAGCCTCGGAGACCGAGCATCGGATTGAACTCCCTAAGACTCTCCACTCGCTGCTTCACCTTCTCAAGCGACACGCCCATCGTCCTGGCGAGGTCTGCCTGCTCAGGTTCTTCATGAGGCAGAAACTCGTGAAGTGGTGGGTCAAGCGTTCGGATTGTCACAGGCCGACTCCCCATGACGCGGAAAATCCCCTCGAAGTCCGCACGCTGCATCGGGAGCAATTTGGAGAGGGCCTTGCGTCGATCTGCCTCCGTGTCCGCCAAAATCATTTCGCGGACCGCACGGATTCGATCTCCACCGAAGAACATGTGCTCCGTACGACAGAGTCCAATCCCTTCCGCACCAAAAGCGATGGCCACTTCGCACTGGTCGGGCTGGTCAGCGTTCGTGCGAACACCAAGCTTTCGGAATCTATCTGCCCACGCCATCATCTTCTGATACTGCTGATAGATGTGCGATTGCTCCGGGGCAAGCCTTCGCTCAAGCAGCACCTGGAGTATTTCGGAGGGAAGTGTATTCACCTTTCCTTCGATTATCTCGCCTGTGGTGCCATCGATGGAGATGTAGTCGCCTTCACGAATTGTCTTGCCGTTCACCTGCATCAATCGGCTCCGATAGTCGATCTCGAGTGCACTGCACCCGGCGACACATATCTTGCCCATCTGGCGAGCAACAAGAGCCGCGTGGGAAGTCATCCCTCCCCGAGCAGTGAGGATACCTTCAGCAGCATTCATTCCTTTGATATCCTCTGGGGAGGTCTCGATGCGCACGAGGATTACCTTTTCGCCGCGGCGAGCCCACTCCTCGGCATCTTCAGCATTGAAGACAACCTTCCCGCTTGCAGCACCGGGGCCGGCGTTCAGACCTTTTGCAAGATATCTCCCGTCCCTCATCGCTGCTTTCTTTTCCTCAGAGTCGAAAACGGGACGAAGGAGTTGGTTGAGTTGTTCTGGCTCAATCCGGCGAAGCGCTTCCTTCGCCGAGATCAACCCTTCTTCGACCATATCGGTCGCGATCCGGAATGCAGCGAACCCAGTCCTCTTGGCCACGCGCGTCTGCAGCATGAAGAGCTTTCCCTTTTGAATCGTGAACTCGGTATCCTGCATGTCACGATAATGGCGGTCAAGGATGCTCCGAATCTTGAGCAGCTGCGCATAAACTTCCGGCATTTTTCCTTGCAGCTGTTCGATGGAGAGTGGAGTCCGGATGCCAGCAACGACATCCTCGCCCTGGGCATTTACAAGGAATTCACCATAGAAGCGATTCTCTCCGGTCGCAGGGTCACGCGTGAAAGCAACCCCTGTTGCGCTGTCGTCTCCAAGATTGCCAAAAACCATCGCCTGGACGTTCACTGCTGTACCCCAACTCTCGGGAATATCATAAAGCTTCCGGTAAGCAATCGCCCTTGCGTTGTTCCATGACCCAAATACTGCGCCGATGGCTCCCCAGAGCTGCTCCATCGGATCTTCGGGGAAATCTTTGCCAGTCCGTTTCTTGATTTCTGTCTTGAACTCGTGGACAAGAGATTCTAGATGTTCCGCAGTCAACTCAAGATCGTGCTCGATTCCGTGTGCTGACTTCTTCCTCGCAATGATCTCCTCGAAGGGGTCATGCTCATCCTTCGATTCGGGTTTCAAGCCCATCACAACGTCGCCATACATTTGCACAAACCGACGGTACGAATCCCAGGCAAACCGAGCGTTGCCAGTCTGCTTGATGAGAGCATCGAGCGTCCGACTGTTGAGTCCGAGATTGAGGATTGTATCCATCATTCCGGGCATTGAGGCGCGTGCCCCGGAGCGGACAGAAACGAGAAGCGGGTTTTCCGAGTCACCGAACTTCGCCCCCATGATCTTCTCGAGTTTCTTGAGAGCCGTGAGCACCTGGTGCTCCAATTCTCGTGGGTACTTTCTCTTGTTTGCATAGTAGTACGTGCAGAGCTCAGTCGAAATCGTGAAACCCGGTGGGACTGGGAGTCCGATGTTTGTCATCTCTGCGAGGTTTGCTCCCTTCCCACCAAGGAGGGCTTTCATCTCTGCCGTGCCTTCCGCCTTTCCACTTCCGAAGAAATAGACATATTTTTTGCTCATTGTGAACCTGTGCCTTTATGTATGTGGTCGTGAGATTGCTGTTGCGCGGTACTGTCTCTTTGCTACAGCTTGAGTGAATTCAAACAACAAGTTCTTTGAAAACGGGCTCTCGAGGTTTTGCATTCGCTCGGGATGCCACTGGACGAGCAACAAGAATGGCTTTCTGTCGAGCTCCATCCATTCCAAACCTTCGATGACTCCATCATCGGAGATCGCCGAAAGTCTCAAACCCCGACCGATTCTCTCTGCCGCTTGATGGTGAGCGCTATTGATTTCGCCATGGTCTATTCCGATACTTTTCTCCAGCAGAGTGCCCGCCGTGAGCTTCACCGGATGTGTGCGATCATAACCCTGGGATTTGGAGTGGGCGGGTTTCCCTGTGCTTGGGAGATCCAGGATCAGTGTGCCCCCGAAGTAAACGTTGGCGATTTGCAGTCCCCGACAGATACCAAGGATAGGCAGTCCCTGCTGCAAGGCTCTTTCAATCAGCTTCAACTCGAATTCATCCCTGCACTCGTTGACCTCTTTCGGGTCAAGTTCGGTAGCTCGCTCAGGCGCCCCGTAGAACCGAGGATGCACATCTTCGCCTCCAGTCAATACTAGAGCACGGCACTGATCGATTGCGTCGAGATTACTCTCCTTCCAGGAGAGCTTAATTATCTCAACAGATGGATCCCCTCTCCACACCCAAGAGGCGTACTTGTCCCACTTGCCGCATTCTGCGATGCCGATGGTGAGCGGAGAAGTCATGCAAACAACCTGTCAAGATGTCGGTGGAAATCCTTTTCGCCGTGAAGAAACTCGACCTCCACAGCAAGCCCATAGACCGGGAAGTCTCTCATGAAGGCCTTACCGTCTGGGAAGTCAGACAGACGAGCCGCATCCTTCATCGTTGTCAACAACAGCTCAGCTCCACTTGCTGGGAATTGATTCCCCAAACTCAGCAAATCCTGACCTCGATATCTGTAATGGTCTGGGAATGATTTCGTTCTCACAACCTCTAAACCGGAGTCAGCCACAAGTCGAAAAAAGCCCTCAGGGTCTGCAATCCCGCAAAAGAGGAATGCCTTCTTGTCGACAAATCTTCCCGGATCCTCCGCTTTCCTGTCTGACAACCTGACCAGCGATCTCACTTGGAAATCGACTGCGCTCGCATTAGCCGCCGTGAACCGTCGGAATCGTTTCCCCATTTCTTCCAGAGCATCAGAGTTGAGACTTGCGTCTCTTGCCCTGGTCAAGACGAGCAGGTTCGCCCGTTTGAGGCCTCTGAGCGGTTCCCGTCGTCTGCCTGCTGGGATGAGAAATTCAGGAGCAGTTTCGGCCAACGAAGGGGTCGGACCTGAACTCACTGGAATAGTCACGATGTCTAAGTCTCGTTTCACCGATTGGTGCTGAAAGCCATCATCAAGGATAAACGCATCAATTGAAAACCTCTCCAAAACTCTCTTGCCGGCCCTCGCCCGCTTCTCATCGACTGCGACGACGACCCCGTGAAGGTGCAGTGCTAGCTCCTGCGGCTCATCTCCACCGAGTGTCGCTCCGACGAGAACTTTCTCACCATCAGAGACAAGGACAAAGCCGCTACTCTCTCGCTTGTATCCGCGGCTGAGAATCGCGACGCGCTTCCCTTTCTGCTGGAGATATCTGGCAATAGAGGCCACAAGGGGGGTTTTACCAGTCCCCCCAACAGTGAGATTGCCGACGGAAATCGTGGGGACTCCAAGGCTCTCCGACCGGAAGATGCCCCAGTCGAAACACTTGTTTCGCAATGCGATGCCGACACCAAACAGCCACGAGAATGGGATAAGAAGAAACGTGAGTGCATTCACCTGTCACACGTAAGACTCATGAAGCCGGACATGACCTCGAATAAGATTGATCGAAGCTGAAATGTCTTATGGCTTAGCCCTGTCATCTCTATCACTAAGCCTGTAATACCTGATCAGCCACTCGGGCGGAGGCTCCAGGTGTCCCAAGCTTTCCCCTCACTGCAAGCAACTCTGTTCGCATATGCTGTGCAACTGCCGCATCCCGAAGAATCCGACGAGCTTCGTGGACGAGATTCTGTGGAGTCATCTTCCCCTGAATGAGCTCAGGCACAATCTGACGGCCAGCAACGATGTTCACAAGGGCAATGGTTTTCAGTGTGATGAGCATACGTCCAATCCAGTACGTCGGAAATGAGGTGCGGTAGACTACGATCATTGGCGTCCCGAAGCAGGCTGTCTCGAGTGTCGCCGTACCGGACGTGACGAAAGCGATCTCAGAGTTCCTCATAAGATCATAAGTCGCGCCCGAGACGAGGTGAAAAGAGGCGGAAGATCCGAGGAGCTGACGATAGAGATCTTCTTTCAGATTCGGTGCGACGCCGACAGCTACTTCACACTGGAGTTCATTCTTCAGGACCCAAGCTGCTTCAGCCATCACGGGCAAAATTCTCTCGACCTCTTGTACCCGGCTCCCGGGTAGTAAGGCGAGGAGTTTCTTCCCCTTCGAGATTCCAAATCTCTCTCGAAATCCATCGCCTCTCTCCAAGTTCCCGACCGCCTCCAACAGTGGATGGCCGACGAATTCGACATCAATCCCAGCCTGACGATAGATGTCCACCTCGAACGGGAAAACGACAAACATTTTGTCGATCACGCCTTTCATCCCCGGCACCCTTCTCTTCCCCCAAGCCCACACTTGCGGACTGATATAGTAGAAAATCCTGATGCCGTGGGCTTTTACCTTCCGAGCAAACCGAAGATTGAAACCAGGATAATCAATCAAGATGAGAACATCGGGCTTGCGACTGGCAACAACATCCAGCAGAGCTTGCCTCACCTTTCGAATCGTCGGAAGATGTTTCAGAACCTCAGCAAAGCCCATGAACGAGAGATTCCGGATGTGAAAGATCAACTCCATCCCTGCTCCCTTCATGCCATCCCCGCCAACCCCATAGACTTCGAGATCTGGTTTCCTCTTCTTCAACTCATGGACGAGACCAGCTCCGTGAAGGTCTCCCGATGGTTCTCCCGCGATCAGCATGACGCGGCTGACCATCGACTAACTCCTCACTTTCCAAAGAACAACAAGTGCCAGAGAGATCAGAAAAAGTCCTTGCAGAGTTCGTTTCTCAGACCGCAACGCACGTCGGAAATCACCCTCGACCCGCTGATTACCCGGTGCACTATACTTTTTCAGCACAGGGAGAAACCGCCGAACCTGACGTGAATAGTCTTCAAATGCTGAGCGAAACGTCTTCTCGAGGTATTCCTCTTCCAGTGTAACGATCAAATAGTACTGGGCAAAAAACAGAATAATCGCCGCGACGACCAGCCACGGGAACAGCGCGTTTGACATCACACCAATCCCGAAATACAAGAACATATTACCGAGATAGAGCGGATTGCGCACGTAGCCAAACGGACCGGTGGTGATCAGATATGTTCCACCGACTGACCCAGTGGTGCGTGTCTCACTACCCACGATGGAGACCCCCCAGAGACGGACCCACTCGCCTGTGAGAACGAAGAGAAAACCAACAATAAGAGTGTAAAAAGTTGGATGAGCAAAAATGAACATCACAAGCAAGAAAGGAAGGGGGGTGTAACTGCGATACCTGAATAGTTTCAGTCGGATATCCATGCACTCTATACGCTCACTCTGCCACGATCACCCTTGGAGAAACGCCTCTCGCCGCCGCACTTCCGCCTGCCAGCGCTTCCGAATGCGCTTCTGGGCAAGAACCTTCTCCAGCCGGTCGATCACATCCTTGAAGGTTCGGTATTCAAAGTAAGAAACATTCTCTTCACGACAGTAGCGAATGAGACTACCTTTCGCAAACACGATGTCCGCGTACCTTGAAGGACAGCGATCAGAGTAGCCATCGCCAACATAAACGATGATGTCTTCTTCCGAAGAAAGTGTCAGGAGATGATTCCTCTTACAGTTCGCACAGCAATCACACTCTGAGTCTTTGTACGGAAATACTGGAAGGAGATTGAACACACCCCTCCCGTCGACTGGCTGAAAGACGAGACGATTTGAGATGAATCTTACTTGCGAGAGGTGGTTACGCTCAAGGATCCGCTGGATGTAGTAATCGAAACCATCGCTAAGAACATAGAACGGGATGCTGCGACCCTGACAGAATTCCACAAAGTCCTTGAACGTCGGATCGATTTCCTGCCGATCGACGATGTTCTCGACACTCTCCATGGATACCGCACCAGAAGCTTGACATTCTCCAAGAAAACACTCGCGGGCCCCTATCTTTCCTGCAAGGTACTCCCCAACAAAAGACTCAGAACGCCGATCACTCAGCTGACTGAAGAGATAATCACTCACATCCTTCAGGGTTATCGTTCCATCGAAGTCAAGGAATGTTTTCAATCCCATTTCAGTCCTTTACCACGCAAGCTGGTTCAACTTCAAGCTCAATCGAGACTGTACGCCTGTCAAAACTAGTTCTTCATCAGTGATTCGGTCGTGAGCCGGACAGAGACAAGCTTCGAGACGCCCTCTTCTTCCATCGTCACGCCATAGAGCGCATTTGCTGCCTCCATGGTTCTCTTGTTGTGGGTCACAACGATGAACTGGGTATTGTTCGAAAACTTGTTGAGGATGCGAGTAAAGCGATCGATGTTCGAATCGTCTAACGGCGCATCCACTTCATCGAGGATGCAGAAGGGGCTCGGCTTGACGAGGTAAATTGCAAACAGCAACGCAATGGCCGTCAGGGTCTTCTCTCCGGCAGAAAGCAGATCAATCGACTGTGGTCGTTTTCCTCGCGGCTTTGCGATTATCTCGATCTTCCCTTCCAAAGGATCGACGTCTTCTTCCAACCTCAGATCGCACTCGTCGCCCTCGTCGAACAGGCTGCTGAACGTGGAGACGAAGTTGGTTCTGATCCTTTCAAATGTTTCGAGGAATTTCCGTTGAGCTGTCGTATTGATCTCCTCAATAGTGTCAAGAAGGGTCTTCTCAGCCTCGATGAGGTCATTCCGCTGCGTCGTGAGGAAGTCAAAGCGTTGTTTTTCTGTTTTGTACTCGTCGAAAGCGGCGAAATTTACCGGGCCCAACGCTCGAATCTTGCTCTTGAGCTGACGCACCTCCTCTCGCGCGTCTCCAAAACTGAACTCTTCGCCCTCAGGATACCTCTTCAGTTCGAGATCGTGGTCAAACTCTTCTTTTGCCCGCTGCATCAAGTTGTCGACTTTGATCCGGTATTCAGAGAGCTTCATCTCGAGTTCATGCATCGCGCCGAGAGAATCATCATGATGCCTCCTCTCGTCGCGGATGCTGATCTCAACAGAGTGGAGTTGTTCTCGCTTCGCGCTGTACTCGGATTCAATTGTCGTCAGGTGTTCACTGAGGTCCGCACGTTCCTTCCGCAGGCGCGTTAGTGCATCTTCGTTCTCGACAATCTCAGCTGACAGTCTCCCGATTTCTTCCTTGCTCGCTGCAATATCCTGCTCCCGGGAGCGCACTCCTTCAAGGGCTTCTGCAATGCCCGTCTCCGCATACTGCAGCTCGTGGCCGATCTCCCGTTCCTCCTCCCTGAGTCGAACCAGGCGCGACCAGCATTCATTGACGATTTCCGTCGCAGCATTCTTCTGAGCCTCAGTCTCCTCAACCTCACGTGAAGAGGTGTGGAGCGTGCTCTCGAGGTCATGCCTCCTTTGCTCTTGTCCCTCAACTTCCCTGAGGCTAGTATCAAGCTCGACTTTCAGAGTCGCGACCTCAGCTTCTCGCTTTTCGATTTCAGCCTGATTTCGATTGATAGCCTCCTGGGCCCGCTTCTTCTCGAATTCAAGCTGTGCCATCTTCGTCTCGATCCCCGCGACTTCATACTCAAGCTTCTTCACTTCGTCTTCATAAGCCTTCGAAGTGAGAAGAGTAAGATCGGCACTCTTCTCTCCCAAGAGACGCTGAACGCCCGCCAGCTCCTCTCCGAGTGATTTGATCTGCGCCTCTAACTCCACAATCTGATTCCTCTTGCCGATGGTCTGCGCGTTCTCCTGATGCCGGCTGCCGCCTTTCATAACGCCGGAGCTGGTGATGACTTCACCCTCGAGCGTGACACACTTCAGGCTTGCGCCATTGCTCACGAAAGAGCGAGCAGCTTCAGCATCGCTCACGAGCAGCGTTCGGTCGAGGAGAAACCTGAACAACGATTCGTATTTCCCATCGAATTCAACAAGATCGAGTGCCCAACCGATTGCACCACCGTTCGAGACGGCGAGATTTTCATGGTTCACAGCCGGGATGCGGTTCAAGCAGATGAAAGTCGCTTTCCCCTTTTGAGTTCGCTTCAAAAGCTGAACGCCCCGGTACGCCTCATCGAGATTGTTGACAACGATGTAATTCGCCGTTTCTCCGAGCGCAGACTCGATGGCAGTCCGATACTGCGACTCGGTGCTGACCGCATCTCCAACTGTTGTCTGGACAAATGAGCGAGACTCCCCGGCGTTGATGAGGTACTTCGTCCCTTCCGGAATGCCGTCGTGGGTCTCGATGAGACTCTTCAAGAAGCCGAGCCGTGAGGACTTCTTCTCATACTCGCCGCGAAGCTCAAACTCTTTGTTTCGCATCTCCTCAACTTCGCGCTTGAGCTGGTCTTTCAGAGTCTCCATCTCGAAGAGTTTGAGCTGGACTTCGACAAAGGAGCGGCGTGCCTCCTTGTGCTCAGGAACAAGAGCCTCCAGGGCAACGTTGGCCCTTGATGTTTCAGCTTCGTAGAACAAATTCTCCTCGCAAACTCGATCGATTCGCCCTCGCGCGTTCTCGACACGTCCACGAAGATGCTCAAGCTCAGACTTCTTCTTTGTCAGAGCGTCGACCGTTTCGACGAACAGATCATTCAGGCCTCTGAGTGAAGCTCTCTTCGCATTCCATTCACTCTCCACAACACTCAGTCGCGATTTCTTCTCCGCATATTCTCCCTCGAGAGCTTGGAGCGCAGCCTTCGACACTTCCCCTTTCTGACGAAGCTCCCCGACGGTGGTCTCCAGCTTCTGCCTTCGTTCCTCGTGTGAACGCCTTTCGTTCTCATACCGGGAGATATTCTTTTCCAGCGAACTGCGCCGCTCATTCCCTAAAAGGATCTTCTGCTCAACCCCATGAAGCTTATCATTCAACGCTGCCAGCGCCTGGCGACTCTCGCCCATGTTTTCCTCAGTCGATCTGAATTCGGCACGGAGCTCATCGAGGTGAGATTCTTCCTTCGAGAGCATCTCATCAATCACGTTCTTCGAACTGAGCGCTGAGTTGAGCCTTTCCTCCAACGGGGCCAGGCGGAGGTTCACCGCCGCATACTCTCTTTCCAGGAGATCAATTTCCAGGGTCCTTAGCCGCTGGGACAGCTCATTGTATTGCTCGGCTTTCCTCGCTTGCTTTTCCAGGGTGGAGACGGTTTTTTGCACTTCCTTCACTATATCATTCACGCGGACGAGATCTTGTTGAACGGTCTCGAGCTTGCGGTACGCTGCCTTCCTGCGGAACTTGTATTTCGTAACGCCAGCCGCTTCTTCAAACAACCTCCTCCGCTCCTCAGCCTTGTCACTGAGAATCGTCTCCACCATCTTCAACTCAATCACTGAATATGCATCCGCGCCCATCCCCGTATCCATAAAGAGATCGACGATATCCTTGAGCCTGCAGGGAGCGCCATTGAAGAGGTATTCACTTTCTCCAGAACGATACACGCGCCGAGTGATGGTTACTTCTGCAAATTCGGTTGGCAAGATTCCTTTTGTGTTTTCAATCGTCAGGGATACTTCTGCCATGCTCAGGGGCTTCCGATTCCGAGTCCCATTAAAGATCACGTCCTCCATCTTGTCGCTGCGGAGCGTGCTCGATTTCTGTTCACCAAGAACCCACCGAATCGCGTCGACGATGTTGGTCTTCCCACAGCCGTTCGGCCCAACAATCCCTGTCATGCCGCTGTCGAAGGTAAGATTAACCTTCTGGGCAAACGATTTGAAGCCTATGATCTCCAGTCTCGATAGATACATAAGATAGTCTCAGCCGGCCAGCAATTAACCCGTCCCCTGGATAAAGTTCACGAAGAACCTGTAATACGCGATCGTGGATTGAGTATAGTTGTAGTAGATCAAGGCAATGCCGAAGAACACGAGAAGCACGAGAGCACCCCCGGCATACACGCGAAGCGATGCAACATCATAGATGATTGACATCGACTTCAACAGCCGGATGAGAACCCAAATTCCTATCGCTGCGATAAGAATGATGATCGGCAACACATAGGCCTCGCTCTCCATCACCCGATACATGACCATTCCAACAGGAATTAGAAGAATAACAGGCAGTGCTGACCACATCGCGATGGAATACACGTGGAAGAAATAGACCTTGATTTGCACGAAGAATGAGAAGATTTTCACAAACGCCGTGACAGCAAGCAGCCAGATCACTACGAGCACGGAGAAAACGATAAAGGATTTGAGTGGATGCCAGATGATCTCACTGAAGGACCCCTTTAGCGTATCAGAGAAGAGAAAATGCGTGAGCACATAATCCATGTTCTCACTGGCGCGGTAATGATAGAAGAAACTTGCGCTGACAAGTGCAAGCGTGAATGCGACGGCGACTCCAAGTGCCGTGGTTTGGAAATACGACAGGATCCTTTGGTCTCTGATATCGGCAAAAAAATTATACGGACGCAGGAACGAGCGCAGAACACTCTCACGGAATCGCCGATGGCTCTTGAGGAGATATGCAAAACTCAGAAGCAGGACAAACCCTATGACGACAAAAATGATCGGCGCATTCTCCGAATATGTTCCCATCGTCAGCGCGGCAATCTTCTCGTTATTGAACAGCGCGCGCACTTTCTCGAATGCGGGTCGTTTCTCTCGCGCATAGCTGACGAGTCCCATCGTGGAGAGGAATCGGTCAGGATGCTCGATCGTCATGATGGGCCGGTCACCGCGCCAGTCAGCAAACCCATCGATGATGGCGCCCGCGATCTTTGCCTCTTTGACAATTGTGAAGTGCTGAATCAGATAGCGCGCTTGAGATTCCATCGACATCGGATCGCTGTAGCCGTTGTAGTTTCCAGGCTCAACTACCTTCCCGAACCGGGCGAGGATGACTGGCTGTGTCGGATGCTTCTCCTTCCACTCCTCCAGCTTTTGTTTGAACTGTTTTGAGTCCGATGCAAGAATGTTCACCGCGGCGATATCCATCTCGTCGGCTGCAATATCATTGTTGACCATGCTCGTCGCAAAGTAGATCGGTCGGTCATCAAGAGACTCCACCAGCGTTCGAACGGCACTCACGTACTCTCTCGACTCGTTTTCGGATGAATCGAAGTCGTCGCCGATTCCCCACGCAAGAACTGAAGCGTGATTCCTATCTCGTGTCACCATCTCCCTTGCGTAGGTCTTCGCCAGCTCTTGATAATAATCTTTGCCGATGACGTCGGCTGGAACATCCCAGACCGGAATCTCCTCCATCACCAACAATCCATACCGATCACAAACATCCAAGAAGTAGGGGTGCGGCGGATGATTCCCGACACGAACAAGGTTTGCTCCAAGGGTCTTGATCAACACGATATCTTTTTCAAGCGCGTTGTAGGTCAGCGCACTTCCATACATCGGATGATCTTCTCTCCACAGAACACCCTGAAGGAACACCCTGTTTCCATTTACATAGACATCAGAGCCCTTGATGGCTATTTCGCGGACGCCAACGTTCAGATCCACCTCGTCATAGACAGACTTGTCTTTCATCATGTAGACTTTGAGTAGATAGAGCTCCGGATGTTCAGGGTTCCATACCTTCGGCTTCGAGAGGTCTACCTCACCCTCTATTCTCGTCGTCTTCCGCTTCTCTATGGTGAACTCTTCCTCCTGGCTCTTTGCAGCAAGGGCCCCCGTAACCCGATCATACATCCCAACCCACAACCGAAACGAGGAAGAGAGGAGCGCCGCACTTCCGGCCGTGTCCTTCCGTTCATACTCCGCAAGCGCATTGTCGATAGTTCCAGTGAACTCTATAGTCCCTGATTTGAGATCTGGACTCAGGGATGTGTGTATTTGAACGTCTTCAACCCAGACTCTCGGAGTGGCGACGATGTAGATATCACGAAAGATGCCTCCATAATTCCTCCATCCCCATACTTGTTGACGGAGAGGGATCGTGCTCCGCGCATCCAGTCGGTTACTGACGACGACCTTGATTACGTTGTTCTTGCCTACCTGCATTATATTCTCGGGGATCTGAAAGACAAAGGAGGAATATCCCCCGACGTGTTTCCCGATGAACATCTCATTAATGGAAATCTCACAGTCATAGTTTACTCCGTATGCCACCAACTTGAATGCTGAGCGATCAATCAGTTCTGACGGAATATCGAACGAACGGACGAAGGTAACCTTCTCAACGAAATCGTATGCCGACGGGACTCTGACTGGCTTCCAAGTTTTCCCATCGACGGAATAGGTCCACGTACCGGAGAGATCAACCTTTGTCCGCGTCGGAGTGTCGAGGAACATCCCTGCGTTCGATCCACTGACCATCGGCTCGCCACTCTCAAGAAAGCGGTCCTGTGCAATCGCTGGCAAACTCGGAGAAGACGCAAGTAGGAGGGAAAACAGAAAAAGATTGAAAAGCGTGATCCTTGAGGGTTTTGGCATCAATCCAGCTAGCTTTGTCCTGGGTCGACTCAGCACAAAACTGACCGTCCCCGCTTAAGCCGACGGTCGCAAATATACAGAAATATAGGCCGAAAAGCAATGGAAAAATGCGGTTTCCCTAAATTCCTACTTTAAGGAGGAAAACCAAATAGGTAAGAACGTGAAGCGGACACAGAAGAAAGTGATGAAAAGACTCCCCAAAAAGCTCCCCTATCGCACACCAGCCTTTACAATCTCTGCAAAAGACTCCGCCTGGAGGGATGCTCCGCCAACCAATGCTCCGTCGATATCGGGCTGGCTGAGCAAATCTACGGCGTTTTCGGGCTTCACACTTCCTCCATACTGAATGACAAGACCATCCCCCACTGAGCGGTCGTACGTTTTGGAGATCAAGCCGCGGATTAGCTTGTGGACATCATTTGCTTGCTGAGGAGTCGCATTCTTTCCGGTTCCGATTGCCCAGACCGGCTCATACGCGATGACCAACCGACGAAGATCCTCCAGAGGAATACCATCGAGGACACCCTTGACCTGCTTGGTCACGACGACTTCGGTCAACCCCCGCTCCCTTTCATCCAGGGTCTCGCCAACGCAAACGATCGGTTTGAGGTCCGAGGCCAGGGCCTTCTTGACTTTTCGATTTATGATCTCGTCCGACTCGTGGAAGTAGGTCCGTCGTTCCGAATGTCCGAGGATGACGTATTCGCAGCCGATGGATTTCAACATCCGACCTGAGATTTCACCTGTGTAGGCACCATCGTCTCGAAAATGCATATTCTGGGCGCCGAGTTTCAACCGACTCGCTCTCAGAAGCTGGCCTGCAATTCCCAGGGATGTAAACGGCGGGCAAAGGATCACCTCTACACTGTCAGTGAGATCCTTGAGACGGTCTTTGAGTTCGTTAATGAGCACTGCGCTTTCATCGACGTTCTTATACATCTTCCAGTTACCTGCGATTACCTTGCGACGCATTTGACCTCCTCTGGGCGCTGTGCCTTTGTTTGTGGATTGTCGATCATGTGACGCTCGTGGCTTGTCTGTTTTTGAGTTCTTCTAGCTTCTTTATCAGGATCTTATTCACTGTCTTCGGATTGGCCTTTCCCTTCGACATCCGCATCGTCTGACCAACAAGGAATGCGAAGACCGTATCCTTGCCGGCAATGTAGGTCCTAACCTGTTCGGGGTTCTGCTCGAGTACCTGGTCTACAACTTTCCCTATCTCATCCTCGTCGCTGAGCTGAAGCAGACCTTTTCTCTCGACAATTGCTCGTGGCGCTTCAGCAGAAACAAGCATCTCTTCAAACACCTCTTTGGCGATCTTTCCGCTGATGACTCCATCGTCGATCAATGTGACCAGCCCGGCGAGCCGTGGTGGGGAGATTGGGAACCCACTGATCGAGATCTGCCCTTCATTCACAACTCGAAGTACATCTCCCATCACCCAGTTGCTTACAGCCTTGTGCTCCTCGGGCGATTTTGTGTTTTTGCTTCGGCAGACCTCTTCAAAGTAGTCCGCTAGACTTCTTTCTGCTGTAAGAACATCAGCACTATACCGAGGAAGTCCATAGTCCTTCACAAATCGATATCGGCGATCGGCGGGAAGCTCCGGAAGTCCGCGTCGTATCCGCTCAAGCCACGGTTCATCGACGAGAACCGGGACGAGATCAGGCTCGGGGAAGTAACGATAGTCGTGGGCAAACTCTTTACTCCGCATTGGCTGCACGACATTCTGGTTTGCATCCCACAGCAGGGTTTCCTGTTCCACTTCCCCGCCAGACTCGAGGATTTCAATCTGTCGACTCATCTCGTAGGCGAGGGCCCTTTCCACATGGCGGAAGGAGTTCATGTTTTTTACTTCGGTCTTCGTCCCTAGTTTTTCCGTTCCCTTCAGTCGAACCGAGATGTTTGCATCACATCGAAGACTCCCTTCTTCCATGTTCCCATCACAAATCTCGAGGTACCGCACGAGCTGGCGGATATGATGAAGATAAAGGGAAGCCTCCTTCGGCGATCGAAGGTCCGGTTCGCTCACAATCTCGATCAAGGGTACGCCGCACCTGTTGACGTCGACAAGAGTATCCGCACCAACGTCGTGTATCAATTTGCCGGCATCCTCTTCCATGTGAATGCGTGTCAAAGAGATGCGTTTTCGACTCCCATCATCCAGCTCGATCTCAACGTAGCCGTTGGAGCAGATCGGCTGCTCGAACTGTGAGATTTGATAACCCTTCGGCAGATCCGGATAGAAATAGTTTTTTCGTGCGAATGTCGACCTTTGGGCAATTTCGCAGTGCGTCGCCAAGCCGATCCGAAGCACAAATTCGACCACCCTCTTGTTCAAGACCGGAAGGACGCCGGGCATGCCCAGACAGACGGGACAAACATTGGAGTTCGGCTGATTCCCAAACCTCGTCGTGCACGAGCAGAATGCCTTGGACTCCGTCAGCATCTGCGCATGGACTTCAAGACCGATGATTGGCTCGTACTCGTCCCGATTGTTCATCTGTTCAGGCCGCTATTGCTCTCGTGACCTTTTCGGCCCCGTCTTGAAGAGTTTCCGCAACAACGAAGTTGAGTTTGGAACCTTTAAGAATCTCAGCTCCCTCCTTTGCGTTCGTCCCCTCTAGCCTCACAACCACAGGGATCTTGACATTGAGCTTCTCTGCCGCTTCGACGACACCAGCCGCCACGCGGTCACAACGGACGATCCCTCCGAAGATGTTGATCAATATTGCCTTCACATTCTTGTCCGAGAGGATGATCCGGAAACCATTTGCGACCGTCTCCGCGCTCGCTCCGCCGCCCACGTCAAGGAAGTTCGCCGGCTCGCCGCCAGACAGCTTGATGATGTCCATTGTTGCCATGGCAAGTCCCGCGCCGTTCACCATACATCCGACATTCCCATCGAGTTTGATGTAATTCAGATTGTATCTTGATGCCTCGATCTCGAGCGGGGCCTCCTCGTCAAGGTCTCGCATCTCGACGACATCAGGATGCCTGTACAATGCGTTGTCATCAAAGTTCATCTTGGCGTCGAGGGCAAGCACAGAACCTTCTTTGGTCAACACGAGCGGGTTTATTTCGGCAAGCGATGCATCCATGCCCTCATACGCCCGGTAGAGTGCGGAGAAGAATCTCACCGCGCTCTTCAACGTATCTCCTGACAGCCCAAGCCTGAAGGCCAGCCGTCGACATTGAAACGGCCTGAGGCCCAAGGCAGGATCAATGTACTCTTTGAAAATGAGTTCTGGAGTTTCGGCGGCAACCTTCTCGATCTCGACACCCCCTTCAGTCGAAGCCATGAGGACGTTCTTCGAGCGAGATCGATCGAGAGTGATACCAACGTAGAGCTCTTTCTCAATGTTTATGCCTTCTTCGATGAGGAGCCGCTTGACGACTCTTCCTTCGGGTCCCGTCTGGTGCGTCACGAGCTGCATGCCAAGAATTCTCGAGGCAAGGTCATGGACTTCAGCAAGCGTTCTCGCCAACTTGACGCCTCCACCCTTACCCCGGCCACCAGCATGGATCTGAGCCTTCACAACCCACACTGCTCCGCCGAGGCCACGTGCGACCTTCTCGGCATCCTCGGGCGTGAAGGCTACCCCACCTCGTGGAACTGCAACATCGAACCTCCTCAAGATCTCTTTTGCTTGATACTCATGGATTTTCATTTCATTTGTTCCTCTTACTTCTGTTTCTCTGAGATTGCTTTCGCTTGCGTGAAGAGGAGCAAATAGTCCCGTCCTCCTGCTTTTGAGTCTGTTCCCGACATATTGAATCCGCCGAATGGATGGACGCCAACGAGTGCTCCCGTGCATTTCCTATTCACGTACAGATTGCCGACGTGAAAGATCTTCTTTGCCTTCTCGAGTTTCTTTCTGTTCTTTGAATACACTGAACCTGTCAGCCCGTACTCGGTGTTGTTCGCGATCTGAAGCGCGTGATCAAAATCTTTCGCTTTGATCACCGCCAGCACCGGGCCGAAGATTTCCTCCTGTGCTATAGTTGTATTCGGATCCACATCCGCGATGATCGTCGGCCGGATAAAGTATCCATTGTCAGGCGCCTTGCCGCCTCCGGCAACCAATCTCCCTCTTTCCTTCTGACCGATCTCGATGTATTGCAGAATCTTTTCCTCAGCGGTTTTGTTGATAACCGGACCCATGTAGTTGCTGAGATCTTTTGCTGGGCCAACCGTAATGGATTCAGCCCTCTTTGTCAACAGCTCGACCATCCGATCATAGACCTTCTCAACAATAATGGCACGTGAGCAAGCAGAGCATTTCTGTCCTTGATATCCAAAAGCAGAAACCGTGATGCCAGCAGCTGCTTCGTCGAGATTTGTTTCTTCGTCCACAATGATGGAATCCTTGCCGCCCATCTCAGCAACGACGCGCTTGAGCCAACGCTGCCCGGGCTGGACCTTTGCTGCTGCCTCGTTGATGTGCGTCCCGACCTCCTTCGACCCTGTGAACGAAACAAACCGTGTCCTTGGATCTTGAACAAGGGTGTCCCCAACTGCTCCTCCCGGCCCGGTGAGGAAGTTCACCACACCAGCGGGCAGCTTCACCTCATCGAGAATCTCCATGAACTTGTACCCAATGAGTGGGGAATCACTCGATGGCTTCAACACCACAGTGTTACCTGCAACAAAGGCAGCAGATGTCATGCCGGCGAGGATCGCAAGAGGGAAATTCCATGGCGGAATGATGACTCCGGCACCAAGCGGGATGTACCAGAGCTCGCTTCGTTCGGTGGGAAGCTTCACGAGAGGCTGGGGTTCAGCAAGCCGGAGCATCTCGCGGCCATAAAACTCAAGGAAGTCAATCGCCTCGGCCACATCAGCGTCGGCTTCTGGCCAAGTCTTCCCCACCTCAAGGACCTCTGCCGCGTTGAGTTCGAAGCGCCTCCGCCGCATGACACGAGCAGCCTTGAAGAGATACTCAGCGCGCTTCTGAGGCGCGACCCACTTCCATTCCTCAAATTTCTCAAGGGCAACCTCCAGAGCCCTTTTCGCGTCACTCTGAGAGCTCTTCTGAAAGACCCCGACAATTTCCGAAGGTTCAGACGGATTGTGGGAGCTGAACTTCTCAAGAGAACGGACCCCACCCCCGCCGATGACGTTCTCGTACTCTACGCCAAAGTGTGAGGAGGCTTGGTCAAGTGCTTGCAGCATCTTCGATCGGTTTCCCTTCTTTGACCAATCGATGTAACTTTCATTCTTGAATTTCGGGAGTGCCATGCTTCGCTTCCTTCGATATGATTCTGAATTGAATGGAGCTACTTCTGCGACTTGAGCGCTTCGATGACTGCATCATGGATCTCCGGTCTGATCCTGAAGATCTTCGTGTTTTCCCGCGTTGGATTCACTCTGTTCGTCAAGAAGATCACAAACAGATTCCTCTCTGGGTCTGCCCAGACCGATGTTCCCGTAAAGCCAGTGTGGCCAAACGACTTAGGTGAGAACAAGCTGCCAGCAGAAGAGTAGCCATGGATGTTTTTCATGTCCCATCCGAGTCCCCTCGAGGATCGCTCGGATTGTCTGCGCGTAAACAAACGTACGGTTTCCTCGTTGAGGTATCTCCTGCCGCCGTACGTCCCGCCGTTCAGAAGCATTTGCATCATCCTTGCAAGATCAGACACATTGGAGAACAAGCCCGCATGCCCGGAGACGCCGCCGAGAACAGAGGCATTCTCGTCATGAACTCTCCCGCGGACAGCTGTCTTCTGCTTTCGCCACACTGTATCGATCTCTGTCGGGGCGATATGATCCCATCTCCACTCAGGAGGGTTGTACATTGTGTTCTCCATATGAAGAGGCTTGAAGAACTCATTCTCCAAGTATCGATCGAGGGTGTTGCCAGCAATCTGTTCGACGACCTTTCCGAGTGTGATCAGACCAAGGTCGCTGTAAATTGTTGAATCGCCGGTCGTATAGATCAGGCGTGTCGCATAAACCGAGTCGACAAGTTGCTCAGCAGATGTGCATGTCTCATAGAACTTCTTCAACGCAGGAAGCCCGCTGTTATGCAGAAGAAGATTCCGAATCGTGATCTTCTCTTTCCCGTTCTGTCCAAACTTGAGCACGTACTTGACAACAGGGTCGTCTAGGCCTAAACGTTTCTCGTCGTACAATCTCATAACGGCGTTTGTCGTCCCGATGACCTTCGTTAATGAAGCAAGATCAAACATGGTCCCGGCATCGATCTGCCGTGAATATGGCGAGTAATCATAAGTCCCGAAAGCCTTATTGTATACGATGAGACCGTCTTTCGCCACCAGCACCTCAGCTGCCGGGAAGGCTGAGTCAGCTATAGCTTTCTTGACGATATCGTCGAGATGCTTCAGCTTGTTTGAATCAAATCCTGCCACCTCCGGTTCATCGACTCGAAGCCGAACCTTTTTGAGTGTCAGTCCTGATCCATACGGGTAAAGGTCGGGAATGGTAATCGGCAGCTTCCCACCAACGTCTATCTCACCAAACATTGCCTCAACGGCCGCATCTACTGAGGCGTCTACATCACTGTAAGCACACAGATAGCTCTTCACATCTCTTATATCTGAAAGCACGTATGGATTTCCGAACGAGATGGCGACCGTGGGCTTTCCCAGTTTCATCACGCGCTCTAAGAACGTCTCTTGTTTTGAGCGCAGGCCGATGGTCCCCTGTCCTGACCGGACGCGGAGGTAGATGGGGCATACTACCATCTCAGAGCGCTCGAGTTCTTTGTATACTGAATCGTACTCTTCCTCATTACTTCGCGCATCAACTCTCAAAGTGAACGAGTCGGGATAGCGAACCCGAAATTCCCGGGCAAACCGATCACCGGTCGTCGGCATTGCATCATCAGAGACAATGAGGACTGCAACTCTCTTTGATCCAGACTCCTCCAGTGGCAGGATGCCCATCTCGTTCTTCACAAGAGTGATCGACCGACGTGCGATCTCCCTTGCGACTCGCTGATGGTCCTTCGAGCCCACAACAGCAAAAGCGGTATCTGCCTGCACATACCTATTCCTATTGAGACCGAGCCAAACTTTTGCCGCCAGCACCTTCCGCACTGACTCATCGATACGTTGCATGGTGAGTTCACCCCGCATCGTCGCGCTTGCCAGTGCGTCGATCGCGGCTTCTTCATCCTGCGGCATGAGAATGATGTCGTTTCCGGCCTTTACTGCGAGGACCGCCGCCTCAGCAGGGGAGTACGCCTTTGTTACGCTCCGCATCGTCATCGCGTCAGTGACGATCAGGCCATTGAAGTGGAGCTCGTTCTTGAGGAGCTTCGAAACGATGTTGGGAGAGAGCGTTGATGGTACGCCTCTCGCAGTATCAAACGCCGGGACGGAAAGATGCGCAACCATGATCGACATCACGCCGTGAGCGATTGCATCTCTGAATGGTGCAAGCTCGAGCTTCTCGATGTGTTCTCTGTCGAAGGTGACGACGGGCAGCTCTGAATGTGAATCGACTTCCGTATCACCATGGCCGGGGAAATGTTTTGCTGTCGAGATCATCTTCCCATCATGCATACCCCTGATGAATGCATCAGCCATCTCCGAGACGAGTCGAGGATCCTCGCCAAATGAGCGAACGTTGATAACCGGGTTGAGGGGATTTGAATTGACATCGACGACAGGTGCATAATTTTGGTGCACACCTAAAGCTCGACCTTCCTCAGCTGTAATCTTCCCCATCTCATAGGCGAGTTGAGGATCTCGAGTCGCGCCGACTGCCATGTTATATGGGAAAGAAGTCGAACGCTCGATGCGCATCGCGACTCCATGCTCGAAGTCCGCCGAGATGAGAAGTGGGGTGTCAGCGTATGACTGCAGTTTGTTGATCAAATAGGAAGTCTCGAACACATCGCCTTGGAAGAAGACGACTCCACCGACCTTCCTCACTTTCACGAGCCGAGCGAGCCTCTGAAATTCGTCACTATCTTCACTGATGAACATCCCTTGAGCCCGAGGCATGACTAGTTGCGCGACCTTTTCCTCAAGGGACATGCGATGGAGAGTCGATTCGACCCACTCCGAATCATCCTCCGAGACCTTCCACGATTCAATGGGAACTCCAGGCGAGCCAGCCGTAACTTCTGATGTTTCGGTTCGTGTAGCCCTTTCACTCGTACAGGACACAATGAATAACAAGAAGGCGGAAACGAGGAGAACCCGCCCCGAGGTGAAGAGACTCTCACTCGCGATCTGCACCACACGGTTGATTTGTCTACTGAGCGCCATTGCCTGGAGTTCTACCTAACACGCTGGTTTATTCGGTTCAATGCGAGCAACACTGCGCCATATGCGGGGCTTTTCTTCGCGGAACGGATTTGGACAGTTGGGAAAAGTGACTTGATCCTCCTTCTCAAACCTTGCGAGAGATAGTTTGACCCTTCCAGCATCCCTCCTAACAACACGAGGTTCGTCTTTCCTCCTGCCGAGAACTTATCCAACTGCTTGAGTTTCTTCACCAGAACGCGCACATGCTCAGCAAGTTCGCGGCTTGCGTCATCTAGAATATCTCTTGAAACCTTGTCTCCTTTCGCCGCGGCCTTGAGAACGAGAGGAGCGATCCGTGAAACATCAAAATGGTTTTGATATACCTTCGAGATGATCGATTGAGGATTGGAGAGTCCAAAGGTCCTTGAGGCCCACTTGGTCAGGATTGCAGGCTGACCACGACCATCAAACGATCTAACAATCGCGGCGAGTGCTGCGCGACCGACAGCAAACCCACTTCCTTCGTCGCCGATTGTGCGTCCCCACCCCCCGACACGATCCACACTGCCATCGCGAAGCTTAGCAAATCCAACGGAACCCGTCCCTGATATGAGAACAATCCCTGAGTCTCCTCCGAAGGCCCCTTCGAGTGCTATTCGCGCATCGCTCTCGACCCGAAGGTTTTTCAGAGAGATGTTCTTTTTCCGAGCTAGGCTTCGGATTTCAGTCTGAGCACGACGCCGGTCTGACTCGCGTCCGGCTCCAGAAAGTCCAACTACCACAGCTCTGAGATGCTCTGGACGGCACCCTGCGTGACGACAGCATTCTTTGAGGACACGAAGGACAACTTGAGAGGCCTTTTGAAACCCAACGACCTGAGGGTTGGAAGTCCCCCCGGCTTTTTGAACCAACTCCTTGCCGCTCAGGTCCGCGATAAGCCCAAGCGTCTTTGTTCCGCCCCCATCTATACCCAAGACAAAGCCGTTCGACTCCATTGAGTTCTCGCTCGGCCCCGAATTTTGATTGAAAATTTAGGGATTTTTAGGGGGAAAAGCAAGGAAACGGAGGGAACAAGAAAGCCAGACCTCGTTCCAACACAAAGAGGCTAGCTGTACCCTATGCTCCAACCAAGAGGAGGCTTACCGTACAAGCACAAGCTTCTTTGTATCAACAAACGAACCCGCCATCAAGCGGTAGAAATACACCCCGCTGGAGAAGCTTCGTGCATCCCAAGCCACTGTGTAGGTGCCGGGCTGTTTTATCTCGCCCACAAGTAGTGCGGCTTCCCTTCCCAACAAATCGTAGATCTTCAGACTGACGTACTGAGCGCTGGGCACTGAGTACTGAATCGTCGTCGTCGGGTTGAAGGGATTAGGAAAGCTGTTGTTCAATACAAAAGAATTAGCCGGATACAGGTCCGTGTGGACCCAGGTGGTTCCCGGGTGGTGAATCCCTCCCACGGTAGCTTCATAAAGCTCTCGCGGTTCTTGTACACAATGAAAAACCAGACCAACTCCCGGGGCAAGCCAGTGCCAAAATTCGTCATCAACGCTCCCTGGGTGATCGAAAAAGATTCGCAAGCAGTTTACAAACGTCCCCGCATGAACACGAACGGTATCATTTCTGCTTTGCATGGTTGCGATAAAGGTGTCAGGGACACCATTAATGAATGGAAGCGCTACACGCCACGTATCGCCCACCGAGGCAGTGAACTTGTAGAATATCCCGTCTGATCCGCGGTAGTGGTACATCAAATCCCCCTTGCTGTCAACTCCTACCGTGTCATTGCCATAGTACAGACCGGGAACATAATAGTATCTTCTTCCACCGATCGTTATCGTATCCCTGATGACCATGAAACCGACAGAAAACGTAGGCTGGCTGAGGCTGGGTGGACACGGCAATGATTGATAATAATGATACGTGTCACCGAGGTTCAGTGGGAAATAGCTTGTTGTATCTAGCCCTTGCGCAGTAACCAGCGTAAATTGCGGAAACGGAACCGTCCCGATCAAGAGGAGGAAGAAAGACCAGTGAACAACATAGACTTTTTTCATTCGAGATCCACGATGCACGAAATGATTGAAAACATCCCGAGAAAGGGGAATAGATTTCTCATGATGAATTCGTTGGCTACCTCACGAAAACCAGCTTTTTCGTCTCCACAAATGACCCCCCTATCAAACGATAGAAATAAACACCGCTCGAATAGCCGTGTGCGTTCCAAATCACCGTATGAGTCCCGGGAGACTTCACCTCGTTCACAAGTGTGCTGAGTTGCCTCCCCAACACATCGTAGATCTTCAGACTGACGTACTGAGCGCTGGGCACTGAGTACTGAATCGTTGTTGTTGGATTAAACGGGTTTGGATAGTTCTGAAACAACCGAAATGTCGCTGGAACTGCCGGTTGGACAGGAACCGCACTCACTGTCCCGAGCTCAAACCAATATGTATTCGAAAAGCTTCCTGCGGACAACTGGATTGAGATCGCACCTGCCGACCAATCCTGTGTCAGAAACGTCCCTTGGAATTCAACATTCGTCGAGGTGTCGATGTCCGCAAGAACTGCGGTAGTTAATTGCTGTCCATCCCGACTGAACTGGACCCGCAGCGTATCGCTTATCGGCCAGCCATAGAGGACTTTGAGAGTCAGGGTGTCGCCGGGGGATGGATGCTCTGGCAAGAGCGAGAAGTCGATGTCTGTGTAGTTACTTGTCCGGACATGGAAATCGACAGGGTGAAGGCTCAAGAACGACTGTGACAAATCTATGAAGCTTTCAGCCCAGACAGGCAGCGTCGGAGGAGCTGAGCCCTTCAGGGTTGTTTGCCACGCCTCGTCGGTGAGACGGTCGGCCATTGGTTGTGTGAACTCGTAATACGAGAACATCGCTCCCACCGTCATCCGCAAGGCTTTGGAGTCCTTTACAATCACATAGAGATAAAAGGGATATCCCACACCTTCCTCCAGCACCCTTTGTGAGTTTGGATCGGTGTGAACGTCAGCAACGACAGGCATTTCATTGTCAGTGTCGCTTGTGATTGACTCAGTGGTCTCTGGCGAGAAGGTAAGCAGGGACTCCATGTGCTCGCCGATGGTCCAGATGGTCTTGTACTCCTCGAAGGTGAGTTCCTTGTTCTCTAATTCCTTCTCTGCCATCGTCTTCAAGCCGAGGAGGAGTGATTCAAGGTCGGTGAACTTGTATCGGAACTCATCCAATCCCAACCCCATGTTATCCAACCCGATACGCAGTAAATCGATTAGGGAAGCCAACCGCGCAAATAGATGCGGATTCGGCTCGACGTAACCGTAGGTAAAGCCGGGACTGGGAGGCGGACCACCTCTACCAGTCGTCACAGTGTAACTCTGCTTGGCGTACAGTATCGTGTCGTGGCGCAGTTCTCCCCAAGAAGCAAGCGCCGTGAAAAGGTCTTTGTCAACCCATGCGGCGTTTCTCATGAATGGCGGATAGCCTTCACCTTTGGGCATCAGCATAGCCATCAGGCAGTAGAGCCAGTTCCAGTATAAGTTCTGAGCCCAAGTTTGTGGGGTGAGGGACGCGAACTCTCGCTTGAGGGAGTCCATCTGGGTGGTGTACCGGAGGAACTGAGTATCACCAAAGACCTTGTCTAGTATATCGAAGGCTCTTCCTGAACCCGTCACTGAAAACACATCCAGTCCCTTGGGGAAGAGCCTGTCTTGAACCTTCGCGTGCACGAGTTGCGTGAACATATAGGAGTCAGGAATGAACCTTTGTCCCATAAACCGAAATGCCTTCGTCACAAGTTTTGGATCTTGAGTCTCAAACACCCACGAAGAGTTGATGAGCGGGTCTCGCAGCTCCCTCGCCTTTGTAATGAACTCTGAGAGCTTCACCGCGTCGGCGAAGGTCTGGAGCGGGAGTGAGAGATAGCCTTCGCCATAGACTTCGCGCATCAGCGCTGTATATTCTGCGATGTTCAAGTCATCAGACTTGCCGACGAAGAATGTTGTCGGATAGTATATTCGACTCCAAGGATTCATGGCAGGCTCGCCATTCACAGTAAGCTCATTCATAGCCCGCACAATGAGAATGGCCATCAGAGTCTCTTCCTTCGCTTTCTGTTCGTCAACCTCATCTGTGAACTCATCCTTCGGCGGCGAGACTCTGAACATCATCCTCCCATACCACATCATCTGCTTGAAGTAGACTCTCAGTGTGTCGTTTCGAGTGTAATGCCCGCGGGGCACATACTGACTGTAGTCTTCCAGATAGTTGAAGATGGGAGAAGGAGCGAATCCTCCATGTGCAGCGATCAACTGCAACTCCTCGGATGCCATAGCCTCACCCGGACCAGGCTGGCCGCCTCCAAGCAAGCTAGGCTGGGGAATGTATTCAACGACCGTGAAGTAGGCGATGTCCTTCTCGATGATCGTTTTCAGACTGCTGTCAGCTGGATCGCTGATTTGGCTGTGGTAGTCCTTGAATCGTCCAAGCAACACGTGATTCAGAGCCTTTACATCGTCGGCAAAGCGCTTCACCTCCAGCACACGCAGTGCATAATCGTACATAATGTGAAATGTATGAAGCATCGCATCAGTTGTGACGAACTGCGGGATGCCGATTTCTTTCGCGTGGTTGTACAAGCTGTAGATCTGCTTATATTGACTTGGCTTCGACACAAAATGATTTTGTCTCAGGAGCGATTTGTCGGGTTCAGTGAAAGCAGAGGAGAGTTTTGAGAAGTCTGCAACATCGCTGAAGTCTGCGCTGAAAGTGTACGTTGCGACGGCAGGTGTGCAGGCTACAAGGTAGGGGTGGTAAAACCCGAATTCTGTCTTTGTATCATTCGCAATGTTGGCGATCTGGCCCCTTGCTGTCTCTGTGGCACCAAGAAGGCTCACCGCCACAAGAACTACGAGAAGATATCTCGCTTTCATAGCAATTCCCTCCTCCGAGTCAGCCAAACGAACAAGCCAAAGTAAACAGCAAGACCCTGAACACGTCCTACTCTTTATTCACTATGTCGCAGAGAGAGTACCAACATCTTCAGGGTCCTTTCATCCAACACGATCACGGACTGCTACGTCACAGCCCCCGGCGCAGTCCCAACCGATTCAAGAATCTACTCGAAGAACTCCTGCGGAAAGTTAACAAAGGAAAGAACCGATGTCAAGGAAAAAGATGGGCCGTTGAATCACTTCCGAGAACTGGGAAGGAAGCCAGTCCCGCATGCCGGATGGCGCCGCCTCTTGCAACTCCGGCAGGATGTACAGAAGATTTAGACTCTCTGAATGAGATGAAATGTATTTCTCACGAAATGAAAGCCGAGAGGCCTTAAGAGGGAGGTCACAACGGGTTTCAGCCCAAACCTGCCTATGATTGACACGAGACGAACATGCGAGAGATATGGCCCGAGTGCTCTCCAATCTCCCTCGGGAACAAATCTAAGCAAGTCCTCCCACTTGTGACAGAGCCAACTTGAGGTGTCAAGCCGACGACCGCTGAGGTTACTCCCACCAATGAGCAGAAACCACCCGGCGGGCTTGACAAATGTCATGAGGTGACGAACGTAATCATGGATCTTTGAGATGTCGTATGTGCTCACTACGCTACAGCCGTAAGAGAGAACAACATCGAAGCTTAAGGGTTCAAAGGGAAGGTCCGTGGCATCAGCAGCGGAGAATTCAAGGTTCGGGTACTTCTCCTTTGCGCGCGCGATCGCTGTTTGGCTGAAGTCAACTCCAACTGACTGAAAACCCATCTCATGGAAGATGTTGCAGTAGTAGCCCGTCCCGCATCCAACGTCGAGGATCTTTCCAGGTGGACTGATGTGACACTTCGCGAAGATTCCTCTGAAGAACTTCCTTGTGATTATCTCCGAGTAATACTTGAAATCGTCAGAAGTATAGAACTGGTTATAGTACGAGAGAACTTCCTGAGCATCTAGCTCAGATTTCTCTGTGATCTGGTTGGTCATAGGGCAAGACGAATTAGATCGCCTGAGCGAAAATCTCGGCCGCCTCAAGCGTGTTTCTCAACAACATCGCAATCGTCATCGGGCCAACGCCCCCTGGAACAGGCGTAATCGCACTGGCAACCTTCGATGCAGACTCAAAATGCACATCGCCCACAAGACGGTAACCGTTCTTCGCATTTGGATCGTCGACACGATTCGTGCCAACATCGATGACGACTGCGCCGGGCTTAATCATGTCGCCTCTGACAATCTCCGCTCTCCCCATTGCAGCCACGAGGATATCTGCCTGCTTAGTATAGATCGAAATGTCTCGGGCGCCAGTGTGACAAACTGTGACCACGGCGTTCGCCCCAGGTTGCTTCTGAGAAAGAATGTTCGCGAGCGGCCTCCCAACAAGGTTACTCCGCCCAAGGATGACGACGTGCTTTCCCGCAGGATCGTTGCCGCTCCTGAGAAGCAGTTCCTGCACTCCAACAGGCGTGCACGGCCGGAAGCCGAGCTCGCCCATCACGAGCTTTCCGACATTCATGGGGTGCAAACCATCGACATCCTTCCGAGGATCAATCGCCTCGACAACATCCTCTTCGCTGATCTGGTCTGGGACCGGAAGCTGGACGAGAATGCCATGGATGCGCCGATCTCGGTTGAATTCGACGACCTTAGCCAGGAGTGATTCCTCGTCGGTCGATCCGGGCATCTCAATCGTTACTGAGTAGAAACCCATCTCTTCGCACGCCTTCCTTTTCATCCGGACGTACACATGCGAGGCAGGGTTGTCTCCGACGAGGATAAAAGCAAGTCCGGGGACGATACCTTTCTCAGCCTTCAAGCGACCGACACCCGCTTTCACTTCTTTCTTGATCTCTTCTGCGATTTTCTTGCCGTCGATGATTGTCGCTGACAAACGACTCTCCTTTCTCAAGAGATCTTCAGGACTTGGAATGAACAACGAGGAAAGTACAACACCGCGCAGCAGACTTCAACTCAAAACTTAGGAAAGATGATGCTTTCGAATTTCTTCGCCCTGCCCGTCTCGACATCCACCTCTAAAGCAACCGCGCAGAGCCGAACGTCGTGCTCGGCCATCTCGTATTTGTATGGCGTCTGATGAAGGAAGCGTTTGATAGCCAGTTCCTTCCGCATCCCCAGAACCGAATCGTACGGGCCGGTCATCCCGACATCGGTGATGAAGGCAGTCCCCTTTGGAAGGATTCGAGCGTCCGCCGTCGGAGTGTGCGTATGAGTTCCAACAACCGCACTCACCCGCCCATCCAGGTGCCAGGCGAACGCCATCTTCTCCGCGGTAGCCTCTGCATGCATGTCGATGAAGATTATTTTCGTCTCCTGCCGGATTTTGCTCACCGCCCAATCGGCGGTCTTGAACGGGCAGTCTATGGGCTGCATGTAGGTACGGCCCTGCATGTTAAGGACAGCGACCTTCCCTTTTCCCCCGAGGTCGTAAATGACGTAGCCGTTGCCACCGTTTTCACGCGGATAGTTCAGCGGGCGAAGAATATCCTTCTCCTTTGACAGGAGCTCACGCACGTGCCATCTGTCCCAGAGGTGGTTCCCCGTCGTGATGACATGGACGCCAAGGCTGAACAGTTTTTTCGCGTCCTCCTCCGTCAAACCCTTCCCATCAGTCAGGTTCTCTCCGTTTGCAATGCAAAGATCGACCTTGAATTTCTCAAGGTAATTCTTGAGGATGGTCGTCGTCAGCTCGAGGCCGGGCTTACCGACAATGTCGCCAACGAAGAAGATATTCAAGGAGACTGACAAGGGATTCCGCTTTCTAGATTTTCGACCGCTACATCTTCGCGATCTTCAGCTCTCGCGACGAGCAATGAAACACGCGCACAATATACTTCTTTTCAAACAAAAATAAAAGGAAGAAACTCGTCAGCGTTGCATTCGTTTTTTGGGGGGCCACGTTTGTGTCAGCATCATCTTAAGCCCAATCCTGGTAAGGGACACTCCAAGAACTGGGCATGTAAGTCTGGCCGTCTCCGAGGATGCCTCCCCTATTGGTATGAGCAAAGGATATCTGAATTCTCTGTGCGGAATCGACGGGAGGTGCGAGGAGGGCGATGCGTGCGTCTGGAAAACGGTCAGAAGGTGCCGATGGCACACCCGAATTCTTCCGGGCAGGCGGGCACCGTTTTCCACGGATGGTGGGGTGGGAAGCATCGCCTGCGTTTTCGATTCCGCAAGGCTTTCTTTGGTTCTTTCTTTGGCAACAAAGAAAGAACAGACCAAGAAGACGAGTTGAGGATCGAGCGCAAGTCGGAGGATCGAATATTCCAGCCCACCGCTTTTACGGGTGCATCGAGTACCAGGTAAAAGCGGCAGAGCATTTACGGGATGTCGTGACGTTGGCAGAAGAGAATCAGTGAACGCCTTCCAGAGCGAACCTCATGAGGCCTGCAGAGACAACGACTCCTGTCAGCCACACTGAGGCAACAACCAGTATGCTCTTGAGACGACCAAACCCACACAAGATCGAAATGCCGGCGGACACCAAGAACAAATACCAAACACTAAACACGTTTACTGCATTAAGCGCATACAGTAGCCCTGGATCTGAAGAAGAGACGTTTATTATCCCCAATCCCAGCGGTTGACTAAACGCCAGACCTATATTCGAATTAACGGGGCCAATAGCTGAACGAACCACCAATGCAACCGCCTTCTCAATCATCAGGATCCAGCTTGACCAAACCACCACCGACAGGAAATGTTTCCGTCCCGGCAATGAGACTGGTCGTGACACCGAACACACGAGGTAGAGAACATAAGAGAATACCGCGATGGCGATTCCTACCTTGATTGGTGAGAAAGCGACGTTGATAAACCTGCGTCCCTCGAGGTAGGTTACGGCATCCTGAATCATCTCAGGAGTTGCTCGTTGAGGAAGTTGGCTCAATGAAGCTTGGAGAGCAACCTCGAATGAGAACCAGTCGAGCGTCATCCCGACGACTGCCAACGCCGCGAAACTCATCACCCAGGATGGCTGGTTTTTCAGCCTTGCAAATAATCTCGACGGGGCGATGAAGAGATGAACCAGGTTTGTTATTCCCTGAGCCAACTGAGGGTGCCCTTCATTTTCCTCTTTCCAACCAGTCCTACGAACAGTTGTTCGAGATTACTCACACGCTCTGCCTGGATGACATGCTTCACCATCCCTCGAACCTTCTCCTTCTCGCATTGGAGGACGAGTCTCCCGCGGTCAATAATGGCCAGCTCGTCGCAGATCTTTTCTATCGTGTCAAGCACATGAGATGTCATGAAAACTGTTGTTCCTCGCTTCGCCATAATCTTCAGCAACCCCTTGATCTCGCTCGCAGAGAGCGCGTCTATTCCCTCCAATGGCTCATCGAGGATCACGAGCCTCGGTTTGTGAATAATCGCTGCCGCGAGGCTGATCTTCTTCCTCATTCCGGTCGAATACGTCCCGATGAGGTCGTGGCCTTTCTCTTCAAGATCAAGAAATTCCAGAAGTTCATCGACGCGGCCAGACAAAGCATCGGGGAGAACGTCGTACATCTCCCCGACAAATTCAAGATACTCCCGCCCGGTCATCTGTTCGAAGTACAGCGGACGATCGAGAACAAACCCAAGCTCGCGTTTGTACTCGTAGTCCTCATCCCGGATCTCGTTTCCGAAGAGACGAATTGTCCCTCCATCTTTCCTTAGAAACCCGGCGAGGATGTTGATTGTTGTGGTCTTGCCTGCGCCGTTCAGACCAAGAAAACCGAAGATCGCGCCTTGAGGGACCTTCAAGCTCAGCCGATCAAGGGCCTTCACACTATGGTCGTACATCTTCGTGAGGCTGTGTAACTCCAGAGCGTTCATAGGAGGGATGTTAGATTGGTCCTTTCGAGAACCTTATGTTGCTCCCGCTGCAAGCGATTTGCCAGCCGAGGAACGACGACGAAATACCACACGACCCCGCTCAGAGCCGTGTAGAGCAAACAGGCAATATCAGATTCCAGACGTACCTTCAAGATTAGCCAAGGCAGAGAAGAAACTGCCAACGCCAAAGTCTGAAAAAGAAAGTACGGCGCTTCGTCGAAGTTGAAGAAGACCTTCCGCCTTGGGTACTGAATTGAAAGAATGTGACCGAGAGAGACCATAGACAATGATGCTGACATCAAAAGAAGCATTCCGTCCCAGAGAATCTGAATGGTTGGAAGACCGACTGCGGCGTAGCAAACAAGAACAGCCGATATGAGAAGGACCGGTACTGTCAAGAGGAGTGTCGAGATTGCCTTTGCGATGATGACTCTCTGCCATGAAATGGGGAACAAGATCATCCTCTCTAACTCGTTCGGCAGTCTGAAGAAAGCGTTCATGTACCCGCCTTCCAGGGCAGCAAAGCCGAGTACAAAAGCGTAAACGAGGGGATGGAAGTGGACTGGATATGACCACATGAAGATGATGACTGCAACCGCAATGACGATGAACCGCAGAGTGTGAAATTCTCCTGCCAGGAATTTCAAGTCATAAGCCACAAGTTCGAGAGTTTTCTTCATACCTTCCACATCCATTTTCCTAGAGACATCGAAGCAATCGCACTAACCGATGTAGTCCCGACTAGAAGAAGGATGGAGAGCAACACACCACCAAGGTTAGCGCTTCTCGCCGCCACGATACCGTGTGCAGCCCAACTCGTGATAGGCAAGAAGGAGACGACCGGACCACCGCCGAACAATTCAGCAATGACGAACGTGGCCAACAGCAATGAAACAAAACAAATTAACAAAATCACTTCCGGACTCTGGCTTCTTCGGACCACGAGTGCGAACGATACGAAACTCACTTCCACCGAAATGAAGAGGAGGCTGTAGATGACAGCTGTCAGAAGCATCACGCCGATGGAGGATTGATACACCACCCCGAGGAGAAGGATGTTTGTGACGAGGAAAACCACCGCAACGGGTCGGCGCACATCTGACCACATACAGAAGACAAGGGTTGTCAGAAAAGATGTGGGAAAAACGGTGCTCTTCTCAAGCACTGGAAGTATGATTCGCTGGTATTGCGCGAGAAGGAAGGCACAGTAGATGCCGAACTCGAGAACGAAGAAGTAACCAAAGGTTGTGCCAGTTGAATCCAGACGAAGTCTCCGTTCGAAAGCTGCACACACGAGGAGATTCAAAACAAAGAAGAGAATCGGATAGAGGAACTTCCCCCGTTGCCCTCTCGAGGCAATCAACTGAGCAGTGTCGCTAAGGATAAGGGGTGGAGCGGGGTTCTTCATTGGTGCATCTTTAGTTTGACGAAGGCTTTCTCGCTTCAGGCAACCAGGGGTCTATGTAGACATCTTGATCCTCGGGATACTTCCTGAAATCAGCCGGCGTTCCCCTCCCGATATAGAATCCAACAGGTTTTCTTGGAAGATAAAACTCTCGGATCCCAACGAATCGAAGATATGCAGCGACGGCACCAAGCACGTCGCTCTGGACAGCACTGAACGCCACGTCGGCGTGAGCCGCACGGATGAGAGCATACCTTTCCTGCTTCCGGTGTTCCGCTTCTTTGATGAGACCTCTCAGGAACACATTTGCCCACTCTGGATTTTTAGGGAGCGGCTGAGCTGAGGTCAACGCTTGAAGCACAATACTTACGCAAATAGCGAAGAGAACTAAGATCTTTCCGAGTCTGACTAAGGATGGTCGAGCCATTGATCAGTCAAGAGTGAGAAGCAAATGCAAACGATGGGACTCGGTCATTGAAGAGGAAAAAGTATGCCTTGCGCGCTTGAAACTTCGGTCTTCAGTTTGGGATGATCCAATCAACTCTCCCCCGTATCAAGGACCAGGTTCCTAGAAAGTCTTCCCGACGATCCTGTCTTGCGGTGCCTCTCTTCATTTCGGTTTAGCTCTTAAGTACTGAACCGGATATTGTGGATCATCGCCTAGCAATTTTGCTCCGTGAAGTGGAAAATATGGATCACGCAGAAATTCTCGCGCCATCACTACGACATCCGCTTGCCCAGTGATCAGTATTTGTTCAGCTTGATGAGCGTCGGTTATAAGTCCGAGACCACCGGTCATAATGCCAGCTTCTCTCCGAATTGCTTCGGCGAATGGAAGTTGATACCCGGGCGCCATAGGAATCTTCACTCGTGGGACGAGCCCACCTGAGGAAGTGTCGATCAGGTCTATACCGATCTCCTTCAACCACCTGGCAAACTGTATCGATTGCGCCAGATCCCAGCCGCCTTCCGCCCAGTCCGTAGCAGACACCCTGACGAACACCGGAAGGCTCTCGGGCCAGAGTCCACGAACAGTCTTCGCAACTTCAAGTGGGAAGCGTGCACGGTTCTCCAGTGAGCCACCGTATTCGTCCTTGCGGCGGTTCGAGAGAGGCGAAAGGAATTCATGCAGGAGGTATCCATGTGCAGCGTGAATCTCGACGACTTCGAAGCCGGCCTCACGGCTTCTCCTGGCTGCCTCCTTGAACTGAGACAAGACGATCCTCAGGTCATCATGTGTCATTTCGTTCGGACGAGAATAATGATCGTCGAACGGAATCGCGCTCGGTGCAATGGTCTGCCATCCTCCTTCGCTCTCGGGAACCCATCCCTCACCTTCCCAGGGAACTCGCGTGGAGGCTTTTCTTCCTGCGTGGGCAAGCTGTATTCCAGGAATTGCACCCTGAGCTTTTACAAAACTGGTGACTCGCTTGAACGCTTTCACCTGTTCTTCATTCCATATTCCGAGATCGGCAGGAGAAATCCTTCCTTGCGGGGAAACAGCGGTTGCTTCAGTGAAGACGAGCCCGGCTCCTCCGACGGCTCTACTCCCAAGGTGGACAAAATGCCAGTCATTTGGTATTCCGTCCTTCGCCGAATACTGGCACATCGGGGAGACGAAGATTCTGTTCTTGAATTCAAGCTCCCTGATTCTAAGGGGTGTAAATAGTCTACTCATTTTAAAAAGCGCTCAACCCTTTCCTATGTCTTCACGGAGAGGCGACTTGATACGCACCAACTCCCTCCTACGGCTTCCTCCGTTGTGCAAAGAGCCACGTCGTGAACTTCGTTGAGCTATACGCGGCGTCCCAGGAAGTATGACCAATGCCCGGAAACTCGGTATATTGCACATCTGCTCCCGCCACCTTCAATGCCGCTGCGGCTTGTCGCGATTGCTCAACTGGGACAGTGCTGTCCTTCTCGCCATGAAAAATCCACGTAGGTAGGTGACCAAGCTGATGCGCTAGAGCCTCAAACGCGGACAAGCTGTCACCCGCCGGGACGACGGTTTCGAAACCATGGTGCCGAGGGGCAAAGGGCACAACCCAGCCACAAATCGGGGCCAGCGCCGCAAACTTGGAAGGGTATCGATAAGCGAGATACCATGCGCCATTCCCTCCCATCGAAAGGCCCGTGAGGTAGACCCGGTCTGAATCAGTCTGAAACTCCTGCATCGTCTGATCAAGAGCTGCGATTGCGACGTGAGCAGGAATCCCCGTCCAGAGTGAATCAGCTGGCGCCTGAGGAAAGACAACAATCGCCGGGTACCGAGACGAATACTGCCGAACCGCGGCGCCTAATCCAACCTGCGTCTGAAGGAGGCCATCACTCCCCCGCTCCCCTTTCCCATGAAGGAAGAGGATCACAGGCCAACGGTGAGCGGCAGTGTACGAGGAAGGAACATAGACTTGGTAACGATAGTCGTGGGCAGCAACCTTGACGAGCCTGTCGAGAAAACCTGTCTCGATGTGGCTCTGAGCAAGGGAGCTTTGAAAGAAGAACATGAGACAAGAAGCGACAACGACGACAAGAGTTCTCTTCTTCCATGTTAATGTCATAGAGCTTTCCTCCGAACACGGTTGACGACGATACGGCTTCTTCAATTGTGACGTCCTCAAGAACGTCTAGCATGCAACTCCTTCAAAAAAGCTTCTCCCTCCTCGGGAGTTAGCGTCTCGTTCATGATGTAGAACAAAAAGCCCTTGCTGCCCAATTCCTTCTGGATAGTCAGTGCGCCCCGACACGTGACGTACACCTGGCACAACTTGCCGCCGTCGCGGATACGCTTGAGCAACGGGAGCCAGCCGTCGGCCAGAGGTTGACCATCTCCCGGCTGCCACTGGATGCCGCGCAAACGTTCGATGGACAATAGATGATCAAGATGGGGGATCTCACCTTCGCCATCAAGATGGTAGAAACCGTAGTCCAGGTGATTGCAGCAGGCGGTCAGGTCGGGCAGAACGAACCGCTCGAACATGCGAGGTGATATCATGTACGAGATATCGCTCTGCAGCATGTAGCCCTTTCCCGGCGACCACACCGATCCCCAGCAGGCATTACCGCGCCCGACGGAGTTGGTGAGCGCGTACAACTCGTCGTAGTAATGCTGCCAAAGTGGTGTGACCTCACTCACGATGCGCTCAACTTCTTCCGGCGTCTCGATCAAATCGACAAGCAGCTTCTCCGACCCGCGCATGCTGGCCAGGATATCCAGGTTGCCGCCGATATCGGTGATAGCGACCAAGACCTGGTTGCCCCAGCGTTCGACTGAACGGCGCGTCATCTCTTGCACGCGAAGCCACCACGGATTGCGAGCATCATAGGTAGGATGGATGTCAGCCAGAGAATTGGCGTTCTCCAACGGCCAGAACCATGTGGTGTCGGGTGTCCAGGTGAGAGGCGAGCCCAGGAAACTCGCCATCGCGCCCGGGCCAAAGTTTGTCCACCACTTCGGGTAAGCATCACCCAGCCAGTGAGTCGCTTCAAGGATGCGCTGCCAGTTGTCGAGAACTTGGTCGACGGGTGTGTTGAGGCCGTACTTGGTAAGCTGCGACCAATCCGCACCGGGAATGGGATCAGTGATTTCGAGCACCACCAGAGAACGATCAAGCTCCCCTTCCCACCATTGAGCCCAATCCCGAGCGACGCGCTCCCAATCTGATTCTGTGAACTGTATGTTGATCGGCATCGGGATTGAGGTGCTCCTGAAGAGCGAGACTCTGGGATCGCCACGCTCTTCAGTCAATCGTGCGATTTGATGGACGCCGCACTATGGGACAAAACTGAACTGCCCGCTCAGGCCAAGCCGGAATTGGGTATTCGACTGTCCGTTGATGGTAGACTGCCATCGAACGTACCCATCAACGCTCAGCGGGATCGGCAGTGTATAGCGTCCACCAAACGCTCCGGCGTATCCACGCTTCACTTCGAGCTTCAGCGCCGGGACGTTCACATCAAAGTACGGGAGAGTCGTTGCTTCAGCAATGACTGCAAAGCGTGGAAGCAGGTGCAGGACAACGTTGGCTGAACCGTCCAAGAGGAGCGTACGATCTCCACTGGCGGCGTGGTAGCCATTGTCTCCCGCTGGCGTTGGGTCGATGAAAATCCAAAGATTCCTGGACTCTAACTCGCGAAGTCCAAGAGAGACATTGACATCCAGCGCCTCGGATATTCCTGGCTCCAGCGCCACTCCCGCTGAAGTGCTCGTGAACTCGTACTGCGTTCCTGCAAGGTGTTCAAACGTGGGAGGACTCTTCGGCCAGAGGTCGGTGCTCTGGAGAAAATCGCCTTGCCACCCGAGTGCCGAACGGACCCAAAGGGCAACTGATGGAAGCTCTTCTCGTTTTGAGAGCACCTGAAGCTTCAGACCCCAGCTGTTCAGTGGCCGAACCACGCCAATCATGTTACTGACAACCTCATCGTTGCTGTAGGAGACTTGCAGGACACTCGAGACACCGGCAGTGATGTGGCCGAAGACTGGATACGACCGGCCCGAGTAGAGGGGATATGCAGCTGAAAAATCGAGGGAATACCCTTGAGGGACTGTTGCGCTGACCGTAGTGAAAGCTGTTCCGACGGAATTCACTTGCGTGGCCGATTGCTCCTGGCCGTTAGCCACTTGAAGCAACAGGACAGCGATGATGAACACCCCTGCGGTTCTCATAGCCCACCACTCCTTTCCTCACACTTGTGACTGATTATTGGTGCCAAGGACTCTTGGCAACCGTTAGCAAGGAGTTCTCCGATCCCTTCGAAGCCTGTGTTGCATGGACAAATTAACTGGGCCTAAGTTGCCGCGACGAAATGTAGAGCGCATAAATGCTAAATCGTCAGCTTGAGTTGCTGCTTAGGCCGCAACGTTGCTCAATTATCGACAAGTAATCCATTGCTGCTCTCTCTGCTTTCAATTCGATTTCTATGCTACCCGCGTGCGGACGCAAAGAACGATAAAGCTCAACTGATGCTCGGAGGGCACGAAGACAGTCAGCGGCATCGTAGGCTGCAACCGTCCGGCGCAATTCCATGGCAAATTCCGGTGCTATCGTCTCGATCTTTCGCACGCCAGATGGACAACCACCCGCGCGATAAAGAGCTAATGGACCGAGTACGTTCTGCCGCAAAAAGGAAAGAGATTCGATTGCCTCAAATAGCTCCCCACGACCAATCTTGGTCAAAACGTAGTGCACCCAAATCCAGCAACGTTCTTCGATCCACTGCTGATTCGGAGCCGGAAATTCTGGCTTTCCGTGTTCAAGCGCCTTGGTAAAACGTCCTTCGCGCTCCCAGAGAATGGCTGGTTCCTCGATACGCTTAGCGACGTCTTCAAGACACACAAACTTCAGATCGACGTGCAAGAGAGGCTTATCGTACAGACAAACAAGCAACCGTGGCTCACCAACATGTTCACCAGTGAACGCTGCCAAGAGTGTTCCCAACGAAGCGGCAATGGATTTGCGGTTGGTCATTACACTCGAATATTCGTTCGGTTCAATGGCGATAACGAGATCGAGGTCGCTAAATGCGTCTATAGAATTTGTGAGGTACGATCCACCTATTGCGACGCCCACGATCCGAGTGTCAGTCCTCAGTATCTCAATCAGCCTCTGGAGGAATTGCCGATGCGGTTCTGGAACTGTGTTGGAAATGTTTGTGATCATATAGATTATGTTGCGCCCTAACGTCTCGCATCAGCGGGGCCACGACCGCCACTGGCAAGCAGGCGAGACGTTGTTCGCGGCCTCCGCTGCATGCGCGTCTTAGACGGGGCTCTCAGCACTCTTTCCATTCCACACCCTCTTTAGTAGGTATATTGAACATATCAACAGCACTGGAGATGAATAGACACCAGGCATCGGTTGCCCCTTGTAGATCGAGCTTGCTATGTGTTGCAGACCATTTGCCATCATCAGTATTGAAAATCCGTAAGCAACAGGTCTCATCCACGTAGCGCCTCGAAAGGCAAACCGTGATAGCACAAGAAGTACAATGACAGCCAAGATCAGACCAGTCAACCACATCCCGAAAGTGAATGTCGGAAGGGGCAGAAAGGGAAGTCGTTGTCGAATGGATTCAACAGTCGGATTGTAGACAGATAAGAAGTCCGTTAACGCTTCATCAGTAACATGGAGAGCAAGAGCCAAACAAAGAACAATCCAGGCCGGTCCGAAATTGGAAGGGTGACCGTGATTGGGCATAGAAGGTGGGATGATCGGTTCTGTCATGATTGACCTACTGGTACGCGCGCCTGCCACGTCCAACGGACTGGAGCTAAGCTGCAGCGTGACCACCTTCGAGTTCGTAATATCCGCAATTTGTCCTGCATTGGCAGCGCGTTGGCTATGATAAATTCATCTTCTTGCGCGCTACGAGTTCGCACTCGGCTGGAGCCGTCAGGTTGAGCGACTTGTTAGGTTGCCACTTGTTAATTCAATCAAAGGTAATAACCGAGAATCTTCAAGTGCGGCGGTTCGATGTCCAATACCAGCCAAATACTCTCGATGTGTTGCAAACGCCATAAAATCAGTCAAAGATTTCTGGCGTATTAACATTGCCATATCCCAACGTTCTTCTTCGGGGCCAATTAGATAATCTCCACCTTCTCCCAAAAACACTATTCCACCTCCAGTAGCTTCGAGGATCGGTAATGTGTGATCAATATATTTTTGATATGCCGTTCGTCCGGATATTGGTTCCGCTGGCATAAGTTCAGGATTGAGAGAATAGTCTGCAACTTCCCGAAAACGCAAAAGATTAAGCATAACTATTTCACCTCTAATTTTTCGAGAAAATAGTGCTGCACCTGATTTTTGTGTTGGTTCTAAATAACGGTTGCCCATTTGACACCTTCGATTAGTGTCTTATTGCTCTCGGCAACCTAACGGACCGGACTTAATCCCGATTCGACAGATCCCGCTGACGTTTGGCGGGATTGTGGTCGAATCGAGGATCCCGTTGAAGCGGGAGCTGCGGCACACTGCAGTTTGAGTTACCACCACACTTACTGCATTCTTACTAAATGACATTTGCACCTCGGCTGATTCCGCCAGCTTGTTCCAATTCGACAGATCCCGCTGGCGTTTGGCGGGATCGTGGTCGAATAGAGAATCCCGCCGCTTCATGGCGGGGAGCGACTGTTTAGCCAGCGCCGCGAGGTCGACAACTACGACCTTCAAGGTACCACTCTCGGCGAGATTAGGGACAGAGCTGTGGGCAGATTCTAAAATAACTCCGAGTTACTTCTTGCCCTGAATATTCAAAAGTGGTGTCAACTTTTGGTCGTACGGCAAAATAACTGTTGAGTTATTGGGACTATTCACTAACTCCTTGAGCTGAGAGATGTAATACCATTGTAGATAATTCTGCGTCAATCCATTGCCAATTATTTTTTGAGCATTCGCAATGCCCTGGGCCTCGATCGCTTTTCGCTGCGCCTCCTTCTGAGCATACTGTATGGTATATTCCATTTGTTGAGCTTGCTGAGAAGCTTTCAGTTTTGCCGCAATGGCATCGCTGACAGTTGCCGGTGGCTCTACATTTCTAATAAGCACGTTATCCAAAATTACACCTCTGCCGTTTAGTTCTTGCAGCAATAATTCCGTAACCGTCTTGGTATAGGCATCTCTTTGGAGAGACATAACATCGCTGGCGTCAAATTTTGTGGCGGCATTTACCAGGGCAGTTCTAATGGCTGGCCTCACAATCACTTCTTCATAGCTAAGCCCGATATTGCTGTAAACATTATTTGCTTGCAATGGATCTAAATGATACCAAACGCTGACATCAAATTTTAGAATAAGTTGATCGCGGGATAGTGTTGCAACAGCATCATCACCGGTTTTATTCCCTTCGGTGGTGACGGAAGACATCGTGTAAGCTTTCGTTTGTATAGACATTTTATACACATCAGTTAAAAAGAAGATCGGATGAATGCCAGCCGGGAGAGACTGTGAACCCACAGTGCCGAATGTGACAGGAACACCTACATATCCTGGCTCAATAATTGTAAAAGATGCAGAAGCCAAGATTAGAGCTGCCAACCCAAAGCTCGCATATCCGAGTTTCTTAAGTTTAACGGGATCAGAGACACCCCTTGCTTTAAAAGTCAGCAGAGCAATTCCTATAACAACAAACACCAGAGCAAAGAATGAAGTAGTCATGATTTTCTCCTATGTTTTTTGTTCTTATTACTAATTTTCCATATGACAATTTACAGATTTCTAGAGCACTCCGCATGATATAGTTCCCCACGTGCCATCTCGTATCTCGATGGCTAACGGACCGGAGCTAATCCCGATTCGACAGATCCCGCTGACGTTTGGCGGGATTGTGGTCGAATCGAGGATCCCGTCGCTTCATGGCGGGGAGCCGCTGGTTAGGCGGTTTGTTATGAACCAGCCTAGAATTTCCGTTTGGGAAATAGATAAATAAAATCTGTTCGACGAAGATGCTCTATAAGTTGTTCTGCGTCTGCTTCTTTGTCAGGGGAGTGGAACTCCTTTTCAATAATCCTATAAAGTTCTCTATCAATTTGGAATGAATACTGGACCGCATTCTCCTGTCTTTTGATTAGTGCTTTCCTGTGGAGTAAATCAACAATTTCAGGAATATGATCTAGTGATTCAGTGTCTGAATAATAGCGCGGTGTTATTAACGTTCGGTTCGCGGGGAACCACATTAGTATAGGCAAATACCTTTCTCCTTGATTCTGAGAATTGAACCACTTCGTCGCGGCGCTAGGAGCAGGCTCGTTACTCAGCTTATTTCTACTACGAAGTTTATATAGAAGGACAATCACAATGAAAAACAATACGAAGGTCAACACCATGAAAACGTTTTGAATAAGAAGCAGGCTTATCCAGGCCGCAAGCTCATATGCTTGTTTATAGGCATTTGCGATTGTTTGCCACAGAGTTTGGCGGAGCAGTGCAATGGATCCGAATATTACCGCCGCGATGAGCGATGCTATTACTTTAGACCAGACAGGGTCTGCCCACAATTCCTTTGCAGTTTTCATATCTGAATAGGAAAAACAAACCGCCTAACGGACAGGAGCTAAGCTGCGGCGTTGATAACTTTCAAAATGTACTACACGAAACAAGTTCATTCTGAAATGGATGTTATTAAAGACTGAAACCTCTAATAGCCATGAATTTTACGCCGACGCTTATTGCATCAGCTTGAGCCGCTGATTAGGCAGCACCGTTTATGCCGAACGATTGATAGAATTGCCACAAAAGAGATAGCAACATAGCAAGGGATCCAAGGAGTAAGAAAATGCCTTGATACTTAAGTAGATTCCGATTTCTCTTTTCGGCAACAAGCAAGTCCCGCAATTTCTCCTTCTTTTCGCTGTCTGTAACTTGATCGTATTGTGAACCGATCCTGTAGTAGCTTATTCTGAACCACGCAAGATAAACACCAATAACGAGAGACAGAAAGAATAGGAAGGCGGAGCTTGTAAGTATATATCGAACCGGAAGGTCTAGAGTTTTAAAGACTGTATTGAAAGATAGATTGACTAAGACCGTCAATACTCCAGCCGCGAGCGCGATGTATAGATTATTTACAAATCCAAATTGTCTGTCTATATTTGATTGATCCGGCATCGTTGAGACTCCTTTTGCATCCGGTGCTGCCTAACTATTATTTATATGGTTTCTTCACAAAAACCTTTACCTGCCGTTATCGCGGGATGACACCCCAGCTAAGTGCGTGCTCGACCTCTTCAGGTGTCATGAACCGCCGCGGTCACACTGATTAGCGCTTTTCCGTCTGCCGCGACTTTAATTCTCTTCTCTCTCTGGCAATTCGATCTTCGATGACTTCTCTTAGCCACCTCTGGTAGCTGCGTAAGCGCTTCCGTTTCACAAGCTCTCTGGCTCTCTTGATAGTATCGGGAGGAAGATAGAGCGCGGTCGCACGACCGGGCACAACGTGGATCGGGCGACTCCATTTTGAAAGATCGTCAGCCTCTGCCGTGACAATGTTGTCCATTTCTCGCTCACGGTACCTACAATTTCTAATGCTCATGTCTCCAATCGACGCGCATTTACTTCTCCGGCTGGAACCTCTCAACTTCCTCCAGCACGGCGCTCACGATCTCCTCCTCCTTCACACGTCTCACCACTTCTCCCTTGCGGTAGAGAATCGCTACGCCTTTCCCTGCTGCAATCCCGATATCTGCTTCGCTCGCTTCACCGGGACCGTTGACAACGCAGCCGAGGACAGCAATCTTCACGGGCTTCTTGATTCCAGCAAGCTTTTCTTCCAATTGTCCGACGATTCCGAAGAGGTCTACCTCCAATCGACCGCACGTCGGGCAGGCAATCAACTCAATGTTTCTTGAGGCGAGACTCAGCGAGCGGAGAATCTCTTTCCCGACTTCAACTTCCTTGACCGGTTCGTCGGTCAACGACACTCGGATTGTGTCGCCGATCCCCTCAGCAAGGAGTGTCCCTATGCCAACGGATGACTTGATCGTCCCAACTTTTGTCGTTCCAGCTTCCGTGACACCGAGATGGAGCGGATAATCCGTTCGCTCAGCGACAAGGCGATAGGCTTCGATCATCAGCTTCACATCCGTCGACTTCACAGAGATGACGATATCTCCGAACCCAAACTCCTCACAGATCTTGACGTGCCGCATTGCACTCTCATAAAGCGCTTCGGCAGTCGGATATCCATGCTTCTCAAGTATGTCTTCTTCCAGCGATCCTGAATTCACACCGATGCGAATCGGAATACCGCGCTCCTTGGCAGCTCGAAGGACTTGGTGAATCTTCTCGGTCGATCCAATATTCCCTGGATTGATCCGTACCTTCGCAACGCCTGCTTCCAAAGCGGCAAGGGCAAAGATGTGATGGAAGTGAATATCCGCCACGACAGGAATCGACGAGCCTCGAACAATCGCACCGATCGCCTCGGCAGCCTCCTTGTCGTTTACCGTCACTCTAACAATATCACATCCCGCGTCAGCGGCCTCACGGATTTGTCGGAGTGTCCCTTCGACGTCGTGCGTCTTGGTCTTCGTCATCGTCTGGACAGAGATGTGGGCATCTCCCCCGACCAGGACTCCGCCGACGTTCACACGGCGTGTCTTCCGCCGCACGCCGACCTTGTAAGTTGGGTGCTTGACTTCAGGTGGGTTATTGAGCAGTGGGAGTTCGACGTTCAATGGGTGCACTCCAAACCACCCCTGAGGCTGTCAAACAAGTAGCCAGATGTCATTGCGAGGCGTCTTGTGCCGAAGCAATCTGCTCCAAAGACACGGAAAACAAAAACGAGATTGCTTCGCTTCGCTCGCAATGACACCTCAATGGTTTTTGGACAACCTCAAGGGGGAGGTCAGTTTGTTAGTGAAGAACTAATTCAGCTTCTTGCTCGCTTCGAAGAGCATGCGTTTCTCCTCGTCGCTCAGACTCTGGTAGCCGGAGACGCTGATCTTGTCGAGGATGGCATCGATCTTCTCTTGGTTCACATCCTG
>JBAWAH010000071.1:0-4550 GCA_049589195.1 Bacteroidota bacterium
GGCATTGACTCCTAGCTCCCACGCTCTGCGTGGGAGCTAACTGTCGACGCTCCGCGTCAAAGTTTAAGAAACCTAGACAACTCGTTCCCACGCAGGAGCGTGGGAACGAGGCAGATCTGAGGGTCGAGACCTAGGCAGGCCTCTCGCTCGAACCGTCAAGTTGTGAACCGTTGTGGTACTTCTCATAGGCGTCGATGATGTCTTTGACGAGCTTGTGCCGCACGACGTCATTCCGGTCGAAGTAGACGAACGAGACACCGTCGATGCCTTTCAGGATCTCCTGGATCTGCACGAGTCCAGAAATCGTCTTATCCGGCAAGTCAATCTGGGTAATGTCACCAGTGACAATCGCTTTCGAGGCGGCGCCCAGGCGGGTGAGGAACATCTTCATCTGCATGCTTGATGCATTCTGCGCCTCGTCGAGGATCACAAACGAGGTGTTCAGCGTGCGACCTCGCATGTAGGCAAGAGGCACAATCTCGATCGTGTGTTTCTCAATGTAACCCTTGAGTTTCTCGGCAGGGAGCATGTCTTCAAGGGCATCGTAGAGAGGACGGAGATAGGGGTCGACTTTCTCCCTCAAATCTCCTGGAAGGAATCCTAAGCTCTCGCCCGCTTCAACTGCTGGTCGCGCAAGAACGATCTTGGTTACTTCCCGGCTCTTGAGACTCGCGAGTGCCATCGCCACGGCGAGATACGTCTTCCCTGTTCCGGCTGGACCGATTGCGAACACTATATCATTCTTCTTCACCTGACGGACGTATTCTCGCTGTCCCGGCGTCCGTGCACGCACCACCTCATTCTTCGTGAAGAGAACAACTGAGTCAGACTCCTCCCCCTCCAGCGCTGAAGGCAGAACCTTCATGGGTTTCCCACCACTGACTGTCACGAGGTCTATCACAGTATCAACATCACTCGAGCTGAGGTTGCCGTTCTTGTTCAGAATGAAGATCAACTCTTTGAAAATCTTTTCGAGCTGGCTCACCTCTTCCGCTTGGCCGCGGATGAGGATGGTATCTCCCCGGACGATGACGTCTGCATCGAACCGGTCTTCAATTGTCTGGAGGTTCGAATCTTTCATCCCAAGAAGTTGAAGCGTATCGACACCTTCGAGCTTTATCTTCTTCTCAGTCACCTTGTAGATCCCCCTCCGTTGTTTAGACTCAGTGATATAAATACGAAGCCCCTACATTCCCCCGCTGAAGCGGGGTTCTGCAAGGGCTTTGTGTATTTCAGAAGACTTCAACGTTTGAGGAAGTCTCTTCCTCCGAATTTCTTATCCTGCCTTCTTTTTGTAATACTTGTTGGCAGCGGACTTCTCCTCTTTCGAGAGAGGGGCGACTGACGGGATTTTCAATTTCTGGCCAGGATGGATGATGTCTGGGTCACGAATCTTGTCGCGGTTACCCTGCCAAATCCTCGGCCACATGAAGGCGTTATCGTAGATGTCCTTCTTCTTCGCGATGTTCCAGAGGCAATCTCTGTCCTTCGACCATGTCCCGACGGTATACCATTTTTCCATGGTCGCAGCGATCGAAGCAAGGGTAGCCTTCAGGCCGTCGATCTTCTGTTGAGTCGACGTAAGCTTATCCCAGAACTCTGTAAGGAGGCTGATCTTGCTCTTCCGAAGCTCGTTCAAGTCATTCTGCGCTGCGTCAACGTCACCTTTTCGGTCCCACAAATCCTGGTTTGAGAGCTTCGTAAGATCATCTACTTTGCTCTCGAGTGCATTGACTTTCCCACGATACTCCTCGACCTGAGCGCGCGTTGCGCCGACGAGCGCGTAAAGCTCGTCCTCACACTTTGCAATCGCCGAATCCTTTTCGGCTGACTGCGCTGCCAATGCCTTAATATCCGCATCGAGCTTGTCAAGCTGGGACTTTAGCGAATCCCTTGTGGCAGTGTAATCCTTGATCTGCTTCTGCCATTCATCCATCGTCATCTCTTCCTGGGCTCTTGCGACGTTCGCACCCCAGAGGATGAGTGAGGCAGCCATCAGTCCCAAGAACATTCTGTATGATTTCATCTTGAACACTCCTTTTTGATTCTAATGTTCTTTTTTGTTAAGTGGACGTGCCTCACTTCCAATTCTGCAGACGCTGCTTTACCGCATCTTGCTCGCCCGCGCACCACTTCATTCTGTCTTCCTTTGCGGCGATTTGCTTCTGCAAATTCGCTTTTGCACCATCACGCTCACTGACTTGTTTCTCAAGAGAAGCGACTTCCGCTTTGAGGTCATTCAACTGCCTCATTTCCTCTTCACTCGGATGCCGCGTACACCCCCCAAGAAAGACCGAACCCGCCACAAGTGCGGCGATGATGAGTGGAAATGTTACCTTTTTTAGGTCTCGCATGGATCCCCTCCTGTGTTAGATAAGAAATTAGATGCGATAAGCTCAGAGATGTGGGGGAGAAAACGCAAGCTATTATAACAAAATCATGGGTTTATGTCAAGGGAAATCGTCAATTGACGAGTTTCTTGCACTTAGAGTAGATTCTCTTCGGCAAAACTCGTGTAGCTCCCGCCAGCAATAACAATATGATCGTGGACAGAGATTCCCACAACCTTCCCAGCCTCCAGAATTTGCCTCGTTAGGGCAATATCCTCACTGCTCGGCGTTTTGTTGCCGCTCGGATGGTTGTGGACCAGGATCACACTGGCAGCAAGCTCATCAATCGCGGCCTTAAATACCTCACGCGGATGAACTACACTTGCGTTGAGACTTCCCTCAGAGATCTTTACCTCCTTCATGATCCGGTTCGCACTGTTGAGCAGAAGGACAAGAAAGACTTCCTTCTTGAGGTCCCGGAGCTTTGGGATATAACGATTCGCAACGTCTTGGGGTGATCGGACAATCGGGGGCTGTTCATCCTCGCGGGCGCTGAGTCTTCGGCCAAGCTCGAAGGCCGAGACAACGCTTACTGCGCGGGCAGTTCCAATCCCTTTGTATTTCTTCAAGTCGGCTACCGACATCCCTGCAAGCTCGCGGAGATTCTTGTGCTCAATGAACAAGCGCTTGGCCAGATCGACGGCAGTCACTTTGCTCGTGCCCGACCCAATGAGGATTGCAAGGAGCTCGGCGTCCGTCAGAGCAGCCGGGCCGTGCTTCACAAGTTTCTCACGGGGACGCTCCGATTCAGGCCAGTCTTTGATGCGGGTGTGGTAGTAGGCGACCTCCTTTACTTTTTCGTCACCTCGAACGCTCGTCATCTTTAATCTCCTACAACAACATCAGCGAGCTTTTTCACTTCCCCACCCTTGTAACGGAGGATATTCAGGGCCGAGTTCACCCTTCGCTCGTTGAAAGAGATGAGAGAATGCAACCCCCGGAAATCTCTCACGCCATGAAGTGAAGCCGCGATGCTTTCCCTGCCTAACGCGCCACTTGAGATTACTGATAGAAGAAGCTTCGCGGTATCATATCCGAAGAGTGTGTTTTTTGTCGGACGGGCGTTCGTCTTTTGATAGAAACCATCGAAGAACTTGAGATAAGCGGAATCCGTGGCGTCTACGTACGTATCCGATTCAAAGATGACGCCGCTCGTGTATCTTCGATTTGCATCCAGCTCAACGGGGTTATACCAATCACCCGTTCCGAGGATTTGAGTCTTGAAGTTGTAGTACGCGAGCTGGGAAGAGAGAATCCCGATTTCCTCTGGGCTTGCGATCGGGAGATAGACGCCGTCAATCGTCGTTATCGCGTTCTCAAGCGTGTCGAGCTCGGAGACTTCCTTCGACGTTGGGATTCCGAGAGAGTCGGCAACGTGGGAGCCGTCGCTGCCAAGCAACGCACTAACCCCAACCTTTGCCTTGCTCGCAAGAAGTGAGTCCAGAAGGTCGCGAGTCACGCCCGCACGCGAAAGCTTCTCAACTTCGCTAGGATCGACGCTTCCGGCGAAGGAAACCACCGGCTCCGCAACTTCAGTCCGGGCTGCCTTTCGAAGGCTCATAAATTGTTCCTGGAGGTCGGTCGCCCCCCGCAAGTACCACTCAGTCGCGATGACCTTCCCACCAAGCCGCCCGACCTCAGTTGCAAAACTCTCAGCCATCAATTTCCCGTACGAGTCGCTCGGTGCAAGGAGCGCGAAAGTCCGCAAGCCAAGCTGCTGCATCGCATATCGGGCGGCCGCGCGACCACGCAGATCATAGTCTGGGTTCGCCTGAAAAATGCAGGGACCGAGAGAGGAAAGCCCATTCGCATTGGCAGTTGGCGTGATCAGGGGAACACCGCTCTCGTTGGCACTATTCGCCGACGCAGTGACCTCACCACTATAAACCGGTCCGAGGATCGCGACTACTTCCTTGTCTCTCGAAAGGGTGCGAACCGCGTCCGTCGCCTTTGCAGGGTCGCCCTCGGAGTCAAGATACTTGAGATCAACCCAGACGCCCAAGTTTGTTCGTGACTCCTCGATTGCATATTCGATGCCCTGGAGCATCTCCGCACCAATCTCTCTCACGCTGGGTTCTTTTGAGTCCAGAAAGAGGGGCAGAACGGCACCGATCTTCACCGTCGCTCTTTTCTCTACCTTCTTCAGCAACTCTCTTGCTC
>JBAWAH010000072.1:0-19599 GCA_049589195.1 Bacteroidota bacterium
CCCCAACTCCACTGGCCTCGACATCTGCATTGAGTATCGCCTTGTACTGTGCTTCGGGATCATAGCCAGTGCTGAAGAAGATCTCCGTATCTTTGAGCCCGACTTCACGAACCAGGTCTTTCTTCAACCCGAGGAATACCTGGAATGATGAAAGGCTGACACTGTACCCATCCATCTTCCTGGAGTAATCCTGAGGGATTTCGCTTTCGCTCAACATTTTCTTGAACGTGTCGTGTGCATTTGCATTAGAGATGACGACCCTTCCCTTGAACTCTTCGCCGGCATCGGTCCTGACACCGTACGCCGCGTGGTCTTTCACCAGAATCTCTTTCACCCGAGATTCGAGCTTCACCTTGCCTCCATGCGCTTCAATGAATCTCGAAAAAGCATCGCTGATCTTCTGGGATCTCCCGATGGGATAATACCCGCCCGATGTGAGATAACCTAGCGTTGGAAGAGCGTAGTAGTACGGTGAAAGCTTTGACGGCGGCAAACCAAAGTACACCCAGAGTGAAGAGACAATCGCTTTCAGTTTGGGATTGTGAATTCGGGCATCGACCATCTGTCCCCAGGTCTTTCCTGCGTTCTTGAACAAGTAGGGGAAGTCGACTGGGAATCGGCTCATGTCCACCTGACCTCTGGCTTGCGAAATCTTCCCGACATCATCCGACAGCCCTCGCATATCCTCAAAGATGCCTTGAATGCCTTCTTTCTCGTCAGGGAACAGATTGATCAGCATGTTGATATACTCAGGAAGATTCTTCTCCGGCACGCGGATGTCATGCTCGGGAAAGATGGCTCTGTAGAGATACGGATGAGGAACGAACTCGACATCGGTGATCTCGGGGAAGCCGGGGATCAAGTTGTGCACGCCATTTCTCTCGCCCACTGTTGTGGAGTGCAGGGAGACATCGAAGACGAAATTGTTTCGCTTGAAGGTGGTTGCATATCCTCCGGGCTTGCTGTGTTGCTCCAGCACCAACGGCTTGAATCCCTGTCGTGCGAACGCCGCAGCGCAGCTTAATCCCCCGAGGCCCGAGCCGATGATAATCGCATCGAATTCGTTTTCATTCGCCTTTGCTCCAGAGCCAACCGGGAAAGCACTCCAGTCAATGGCTCCAAGTGAGACTGTCGCCAGAAGCGACTTGATGAACTGTCTTCGTTTGATTTCTAGGGTAGACATGGTGTGTTGACTCCTATTCTAGGACAAGTCCTATTCGGGGATTGTTTAGGGTAAGAGGATACAAGGCAAGTGCTTCCCGGAAGTTGCAGTCTTAGAAAAGATTCACGACGCACTCCAATTACTTGCTCTGTGCTATTTTGTTCAGTTCTTCCATTGTTTCTCGGGGATCCAGTATCTTAAGATCGCCGATTTTATCAGCAAGTCGTGCGAAGTGCTTCTTGTTCCACGTGGTGAGGATGTCTATCCGGTTCGCTGCAACTGTCTGTGCGTGGATGGTGTCTCCAGACGGTGTCTCGAATGCTATTGAAGTCTCTATCAGTGTGTCAACAAGTCTTGTAAAGGAGGAGAACTTTTCTGGCCGTATCGGCGGGAGCGGGTAAATCGAAGCCTTCCACGTGTTCTTGATCCTATAGAGCAACGAGTATGTCTTATCCATACTGCCGGTACGTCTAATCATGGAAGAAGCTAACTCCAAGAATGTAAAGACGGAAGTGAAAAACCTGATCTCAGAACTTTTTTGCCCGAGAACATAGTCCATAAATTTCTTGGAGTCAATGTGATTCTCTTCGGCTCGTATTTCAGATGCGACTATCACATCAGAATCAATGTAAACATTGATCATTTGCGTTTCCGAGTTGGTCTGGTGAATGTGACTCTCGTCCTTCTCTCAGCGGGCAATCTTGCTATGAAGGATACCTTCTTTCCGCCTGCTACGAAAGAGACTCTTTTTTCAACCTTCTTTCTTGTCAGGAAACTTACTTTTTCTCTACGCATTGCGTCCTTCCGAGTGAATATTCCCCGAGTACTGTCCCCCGGATGAGAAGCACCGAGAGTGAAGACTCTGTTAACACGCTATTCTTTCTTAGCAGCAACTGCTGCCTGGCGTAGAGTCGCCGCAGCTTTGATGTTTCCCGGTCTGGTATAGAGTTGATATGTGAGATCTCGCATCAAGGATAGTAGCAGTGCAGCTCGCTCTTGATCAACGTCAGGTAGATGAGGATGCGAGCCATCATGGCCTGAAAGCATTATCTGAATGGCCAACTCCCGCCACTCGGTGCCTAGACCGGTTACCTCAACCATTTCCTCGATTTGTTTTTCAACTCTCGTCGTTGCCTCGGTGCCAAGGTTTACGCAGAGTGCCTGGACGGCTCTACGACAAACCGCGGCAAATCCATTGAAGGCGTTTACTGACAGGCAGTCCAAAGCCTCCTCGATTTCTTTCCGTACCTCTTTCGGAACATGTTCAAAGTCGAAGTCTTCTCGAGCGGGACTGACGAGCTTAGGATCCTCTACGACTGGCAATTCGCCACTCCACTGCCTGATTGTCCATTGGATTGGAACTGGACCTAAACAAACCTCACAACTATAGCAGGCGACAAAAGAAGGAATCTTGTCATCCAGAAGAATACTGGTGTTAACATTGGAAACAAGCTTGAATCGCGTTCCGGCTTTACAGTGTGGACAATGCCCACCCGGTCTGAGCAAATCGAATCTCGCTGGCGGTTGAACTCCGTAGAACTTAATCATGTCTGTGTTCTCCTTGGTTGCTAATCAGCAAAGAGGACCTATTGAGATGTGCTACACCGAGTGCTCGGGAGGATGTAACAACCGTGACTCGCTGGCCTCTGCATCAGAGAGACTTCTCCGCACACAGACCACGCATCCTTGTTCCCAATTTACACAGCCCTTCTGCGAGAATCAAGCAACTTCGAGCGGAAAGCCAGTCTTGACGAGTGCTGTCATGTGCAGATTTGGGAACGTTTCTCTCTTGACTCTCATCGGATGATTCTATATTTTGCGCCCACTGCTGCACCGGAGAATGACCCCTTCCAACAACCTCACTGGAGGTACACATGCTTAAAGAATTCATGGCATTCCTCAAACAATACGGCGTCATTGGACTCGCCATCGCCGTAATCATCGGTGGGAAACTCAACGCACTCATCGGGGCGACCGTGGACGGCATCCTCATGCCGATCGTCACATTCTTCATCCCCGGCGGAACCTGGCGAACTGCAACGCTCGATATCGGCCCCTTCCACTTCCTCCTCGGGCCTTTTATCGGAGCGGCGATTGACTTCCTCATCGTGGCGTGGTTTGTCTTCCTCTTTGCGAAGAAGGTGTTAAAGGAAGAGACCGTCGCGAAGAAATAAGGTCTTAAAAGTGGAACCAAAGCAATAGTGTCAGGGTCGGGAGACCCTGACTGAACTCGGTACATGAAGGAAGAATCGGGTGCAAAGCGCCAGGTCATTCTCGCGTTCCGACGGAACTTGACCACAGGGTCTCCCGCTCTTTGCCATCGCTCGTAACACCGCTCGAAAGGAAAACCGCATGAACAGGAACATTGTGCTCGTGTTAAGCATTGCCGCCCTCACTGCATACGCACAGGAAAAAACACCGCCAGCTTCCCCTCCGGACACTGTGTATGGATGGAAGAACAGCCTCGTCGCTGGATTTACGCTGACGCAAGTCGCGTACCGAGACTGGGTCCAGGGCGGTGACAACGCCCTCTCGTGGACGTTCTCAGCAGACGGAAACTCCGCGATGGATCAGCCCGAGACGAAATGGTCAAACTCCTACAAGCTTGCTCTCGGACAAGCAAGGCTCGGGAGCCAGGGCCTTCGGAAGACCGACGATCGGATTGAGCTGGAATCGGTGCTGCTCTACAAGGCTGGAATTCCTGTGGACCCCTACGCTGGAGCGTCATTGAAAACGCAGTTTGCGAAAGGATACACGTACGATGCCACCGGCAACGGGACAGAAGTCTCTCAGTTCTTCGACCCCGCCTACCTCACGCAGAGCGCCGGTGTCGCATATCAGCCAATCAAGGAAGCGAAAACACGACTGGGGTTGGGACTTCGAGAGATCATCACGAACAAATTCAATCAGTATGCAGATGACCCGACGACGAAGGAGGTAGAGAAAACGTTGGTCGAGGGAGGCCTTGAGTCGGTGACAAACCTCGATTGGCCAATTGATGAAGACCTTCTTCTCACCTCACAGTTCGAGGTCTTTGCGCCATTCAAGAAGTTTGACAATCCCGCCCTGCGGAATATCACGAGTCTCACGGCGAAAGTCGGCAAGTACATCGTCGCTATCCTCGCCGTGCAGATGATCAAGGAGCCGCAGGTCTCCTCCAAGGCGCAGATCAAGGAGACGATTGCGCTCGGGCTGAGCTACACGATTTTTTAATTGTCGTTGCGTGATGTGCTAGAACCGCTGTAGGTCGACCAGTCTGGTCGACCTACATAGCGCATCATTCTGACTGTGTGAGCACATTGAGATGTGCTTCCACGCACCGCGGTAGCGCCTGGAGGTCGTACCCGCCTTCGAGGACTGAGACGATTCTGCCGTCACAGAGCTTCTCAGCCACTCCTACCAACATTCTTGTGATCTCTGCATAGGTTGACTCGTCGAGGAATAACCCGGCGAGTGGATCGTCCTTGTGTGCGTCGAAACCTGCTGAGATGAAAAGGAAACTGGGTTGGAACTCTTGAAGTGCAGGAAGAACCCTCTCCTTGAACAATTTCACATACTCCTCTCCGTCGGTCTCAGCCCGCAAGGGGATGTTGAGCGTAAACCCCTTGCCCTTTCCTGCTCCTCTCTCACCCGCACTTCCTGTGCCGGGATAGAACGGGTATTGATGCGTGCTGATGTAGAGAACGCTCGGGTCTTCATAGAAAATCTCTTGGGTCCCGTTCCCGTGATGGACATCCCAATCAACGATGGCAACCCGCTCGAGTCCATGTTTCTCTTCAACATAGCGAGCCCCAACGGCGACGTTGTTGAAGAGACAAAAGCCCATCGCCCGCGAGCTTTCCGCATGGTGTCCGGGCGGACGAACGGCGCAGAAGGCGTTCTTCGCCTTCCCGCTCATCACCGCGTCTATTCCTGTAATTACCCCGCCGACTGCAAGCAGTGCCACAGCATAGGATTCCCGGCAGACGTGTGTGTCCCCCTCCCGATCCAGAACCGCATCTCCCCGGCCCGAAGTATTCGGGTCTCGTTCGCACATCTCTCTAACAAACTTGTGATGCCCGGCTGTATGGACTTTGAGGATCCATTTGGTATCTGCGGGAGATGGTGTAATGTGGAGCAGCTTACCCCACAGATCGGATTTCTGCAGATGATCGATGACCGCGATGAGACGACCTTCGTGTTCAGGATGCATCAACCCTGTCTTGTGTTTCAGGTAATCCTCGTGATAAACAAATCCAGTCAATGAAGAAGTCTCCTCTCTAAGTCTTGATGAAAAGCAAAAGCGCGATCAAAACATTCATCCCGTGACTCACAAAGCAGAGCGGGCACACGATTTTGATCCTGTAAAGAAGAGAATATGAAAGATAGAAACTAAGCAATACGACCAGAATTGAAACCCACAGGAAGAATCTCTGCACAAAGCCTCCGCTCTCCCAGCCTCCGGCGACTGTGATGAAGAAAACAATTCCGTAATAAAGAATACCTAGTGCAGAGTTCGGGAGTCCGAACACTCGGGCATCCCCTGTCGACAAGACTGTCTGACACGTCGATTCCTTCATCCGGCAGATACGCGGCACAAGGTAATAGTTGGCGGGGATTCGCTCGTAGTAAACGAGAGTGAAGTACAAGGAAATGAGAAGGCCAATGAGCGAAAGGAGAAGGAGAAGGCCGTCAGCAAGCATAGCAGAAGATACGGACACCTTCATTGACTTTCAAGGTCGACATCCCCGATGGTGTTGGAGCAAGCTGTTTTGCATTTCTTTCGTTTCCTCTGTATATTGGCGACGAGATTTCTTCCATCAGACATGTCGCCAGGACCAACCTGTCTCACGCTTCGCCGAGAGTTCCGAGATGCATTCCACAACACCATCACAGGAACAGGAGCCAAGCAAAGCACTCTGTCGTGCGAGAGTTAATCTCTCGCACATGAATCTGTTCTGGAGGTGAACTCCAGAACAACTGAGAATAAGATTTTGGGACGTGGGGAAGTGTGGATGCTTGTCCTACCAGTAACGGGTGTGGTAGGACAGGATTCCTATCCTGTCCACCAAGGATACAAATAAGATGAGAGTCCGCCGAAAAACCTCAGCTGACGATCTTGCACTCTTTGACGATCAGCCTGAGTTCGCGAAGAAGTACGCGACCAAGCTCCGTCGTCTGGCGAGTCGCGGGGTCTGGTTTGGGACTTCTTCGTGGGTCTACACAGGATGGAGAGGAATTGTCTACCGACCCAGCATCAAATCAGAAGCTGAACTCAGGCGTGTCGCCCTCCGTGAGTATGCGAACGTTTTCCCCACTGCCTGTGCAGACTGGAGCTTCTACGATTTTCCCGAACCAGAGCTAGTCGATCGATACCGTACCGAGACGCCCGAGGATTTTCAACTCGCGTTCAAGGTGACGGACCTCATTACGATGCACAGGTATCCATTCGTCAAAGATCGCTGGGGCAACAAAGCAGGGCAACTCAACCCGGATTTTCTGAACGCCCGGAAATTTGTGGAAGAGTTCCTCCGCCGTTTGGAGACGCTCCAGGCACGACTTGGGCCGATCATCTTAGAGTTCTCGCCAATCCGGTGGAGCGACATCACACCGAAGAAGTTCCTCCATCAGTTGGATCAATTCCTTGCTGAGTTGCCGTCGGGGTTCAGGTATTCAGTCGAAATCAGGAATGTCGAGCTGCTCACGAACGAGTACCTTGAGATTCTCCATCGACACGGAGTCGCTCACGTTCTCAATAGCTGGACTGCAATGCCGTCAATCGATGAACAGCTTGAGCAAAAGAATACCATCACAGCAGATTTTGCTGTCGTCCGAGCTCTCTTGAAGCCGGGTCGTGATTACCAGGAAGCAGTGAATCTTTTCCGTCCCTATCAGAAAACGAGGGAGATTCTCCCAGATGTGAGGAAGACGATGGAAGGGCTTGCCGTGCGTTTCTTGCAGTCAGGGAAAACGGTCTACTTCTTTGTGAACAACCGTCTAGAAGGCAACGCCCCTTTCACAATTGCCGCTGTTGTGGATGGCATCGAAACGCATCTTGTCGTGAATCCTGATACCGTTCATTAGTCCATCTGGCCGTTGACACTTTATGGAAGACAAGAAGATCACCTGGGCTCGAATGACAGTGGGCCAGCTTCTCCGACAGGCAGACGTCGAACTCCAGCGTGCACGTGAGGCGATGGAAGCAGGCGACGATGGGAGAGCGCGCACCGCTGCGCGTCGAGCTGCTGGTGGTGCGCTCACGGCTTTGAAGCAGCAAGTCCCCGAAAGGAACTACGGCGATGATGTGATGCGTCAGCTTCGGAACCTTATGGATGATGTCACCGTTCCACTTGAAGTCCGCGAAGCAGCAGAACGGCTCCAAGCTCGAATCACAGAGCAATTCACTCCAGCCTTCTCAACAGATCCGGTTGAAGATGCAATGACGATCTTGAAGTATGTGACCAAATGTCTAGAGGAACATGAATGATCGAGCGGCCCATTCTCCTTGACCGAAATGAGAACCAGTATGGACCGGCTCCGGCTTGCTTTGAAGTGCTCAGGCAGGTTGGCCTGCATGAACTTAGTTTCTATTCGCGGGATTATAAGAGAAACGTGAAGAGCAAGCTCTCTGAGCGACTTGCCGAAGACTTGCAGCTGCCCGAGGAGCGCATCCTACTAAGTTACGGCAGCGAGGATATGCTCAAGCAGGCGATCCATTGCTATCTCAGATCTGGAGAGAAGATCCTCGTGCCAAATCTCTCGTGGTGGTACTACAAGTCTGTGGCTGCCGAAGTCAACGGACTGGCAGTAGAGTATCCGCTCGTTGAGGGTCTGGAGGATTTCTCTTATAGCACGGACAGAATCCTTGAGTTGATGAAGAAGGAGAAGCCGCGGATTCTCCTCATCGCTTCTCCAAACAATCCCACAGGGAACTCGCTTCCGAACCAAGATCTGCACACCATACTGGAAGAGACGAGGGATACACTTCTCATCCTGGATGAAGCCTACCGCGGATTCACAGACGACTCACGCAACGACTCGGTCCAGCATGTGAAGCCCTTTGACAACCTCTTGATCCTGAGGACGTTTTCAAAGTTCTATGCGCTCGCGGGCATGCGGATCGGGTATGCTTGTGCCGGGAAAGGTCTATCTCGCCTGACAAAATTCAGTACACGTTACCTTGGGTACAACCTTCTTTCTGAACTGTTGGCCCTTGCGGCACTCGACAGTCAGTCATATTATGAGAACATGAGGACAAAGATCATCAGCGAGAGAGAGAAGTACGTCAGAAAACTCGATGCGCAGCCTGGCTGGAAGCCGTACCAATCCGATGCGAATTTTTTGCTTGTAAGGGTCCCTCCCGGCATTGGAAAGGAACTCAAAGCCTCGCTCTTGGAGAAGAGGATTGTGGTGAAGTTCTACGACGAGGGAATTCTCCGAGACTGTGTGAGAATCACGATAGGGACAGAAGAACAAAACGACCTCCTGCTCAGGGCACTGAAAGAGTTTGCGGAGCAACGCTTCCTTGCCGAATCTCCAGTCCCACGGTAGCATATGAAGTGCGTCATCCTTGCTGCCGGCACTTCATCTCGACTCTATCCCCTGACGATCTCGACCCCGAAGTGCCTGCTGAAGGTTGGCGAGTACACAATCCTCGAGCGCACCATCAGAAATGTCTTGCTGCACAAGGTTTCTCGATTCGTGATCGTCACGGGCTTTCAGGCTGAGATGATCAGCGATTACGTGAGAATTGCCTTCCCATCCCTCGACGTCGAATTCATCCTCAACCCGAAGTTTCAAGACACGAACAACGCCTATTCACTCGCCTTGACAAATCAGGCCCTTGCCGGAGAAGCATTGTTGCTTCTGGATGGCGACATTGTGTTTCACCATCGAATTCTGTCTGATCTTCTGAATGCTCCGTATGAGAACTGCCTTGCCGTCCGGCGCACGACCGATTCGGATGAAGAAGAAGTTCGAGTAGCAGTGGATGACGAGTGGAGAATCCTCCAAGTCGGGAAAGGTGTTGGCAGGGAACTCACACTCGGGGAATCCATCGGCATCGAGAAGTTCTCAGTCGAGGGAACGAAGAGATTGTTTGAGGTGCTCAGCCAGAGAATGTTCGATGAGAGGAGGGAGAATGAGTTTTATGAGGCCTCGTTCCAGGAACTGGTCGACACGGGGACTCCAATCTATGCCATCGACACAAGGCACCTCCCCTGTATTGAGGTCGACACGCTTGAGGACTTACGTGAAGCTCGAGAGAGAGTGGCGAGCAAGATCGACGAAGTGTGAAGACAGCGCGTGAACCAGAAAGACCAACCGCGATACCAGTATCCTCAGTCCCTGAAGTCAGATTTCTCTGACGAGCTGATCAACACATACATCCTCCGTCCGACGGCGGGTCTCCTTGTAAGGATCCTTTACCCAACCCGAATCACTCCAAACCAAGTAACGATTGCTGCCATCGTCGTTGGTGCCTTTGCGGCGGTCCTCTATGCCATTGGCCACAGTCTCTCTACAATCCTTGCAGGGATTCTGGTTACCCTCAAAGACCTTCTCGACTCAGCGGACGGTCAGCTCGCTCGAGCAAAGAACCTCTACAGTCGCCGAGGACGGTTCATTGACTCGATTGGCGACTTCGTTGTTAATGTGCTTATTTTCGGCGCCATCACCCTTGCACTCTGTCGCGCTGAATTTTCTCTCCAGACAATCTTTCTCGGTGTTGCCGGTCTTCTTGGGATCACCCTCCGAGTGTCGTACCATGTTTTTTACCACGTGTCATATCTGCACCTCGAGAATCTCTATCAGATGAACCGGCTTCTAGAGGACATTCGTGAAGACGACCTGAAGAGCGACCCAGTTGCCCTTCGACTCCAGAGGATCTTTCTCTTGATCTACGCGTGGCAGGATCGGCTGATGCGTCGAATCGATGCGTGGTCAAAATCACCTTTGGAGCATCTTGCCACCGCTGCTCGGCAGGAAGGCGATCGGTTCTGGTACTCGGACAGAATTGGGCTTCGCCTTTCGGGCTTTCTCGGCCTTGGCACAGAGCTTGCTCTTCTCACAGTGTGCTCTCTCCTGAACAATCTTGAGTTCTATCTCTGGCTCAATCTTTCTCTAATGAATCTAATCTGGATTCTCACGATCCTCTATCGAAAACTCATTCTCGCACCCACGCTCCTAAAAGCCTCAACGACCGAGTAGAGAAAGCAGAACGATCCTACGTCCCAGTAATTCGATTCTTCCTGCCCGCACTCATCCATCGCCGCAATTGTCCTCGGGCTTGCTGTTGCGTGCCGTAAACTCGGGGACAAAAATCGGCTATGCGTGGCCAGTGAAAGGAAATTCGGAATAGAAAAAAGAAGAGAGAGTGTGAGAACTGCTACTGGTGGATCTCTTTCAGGAACGGCAATGCAGAAAACCCAGATGGCGGGAGAAGTGCGTGGCTTTCCCTGAGAGGAAGAATCTAGACCCGCTGCCCCTTCAGTACATCGAAATGTTCGTGAGGTGAGACAATACTACCTCAACCAGGTAAGACAATCACAGACCTTGATCCGCAACATAGTCGTCGATGTCGTACCGGATGTTCTCTTCGTCGCGAGGATGGACGCGCTTGTCCTTCTTCGTGAGAAGGATCGGAACGACGATGACGGCAGCCAAGAGCAAGGTCCACTTCAACGCTTTCATAATGTCCCCCCGTTACATCACTGACCTTGAACTGAAGACAGGCTGAAACAACGAGTCTCTGAAATCTGACCTCCCCATCACCCCAACGTTCAGGAGGCAACATCGTTACCTCCGCGGGTGCAACTCGAAGTCCCTACCTATCTGACGAAAAGATAAGCGAAAAAGTTGTACTCCGCAAGAAGTTTTTTGTTAAAGTTCATTAATTGTAACACACTGGTTACGTCACATGGGTGACTGACCCCGACAACGAGCCTTTTCGTCCGATCAATGGCAGCCGAGGGTTAGCTCGCTTGATTACCTCGCGCGGCAGATCAGAAAAACTGGGTCAGTGTAAAGATCTGGTTCTCGAAAGCGGAAAAGCCGGTGGGAGCAAGACGCAGATTGCTTACAGGCTGAACCGAACAACGTTAACCGCACGTTTCCCCTTGGGTTCAGGCCTGAGCTCGAAAGTTACAGAGTCCCCCTGTTTAAGTACGGAACGGAAACCTGTCTCTTTGACGTCGTTTTTGTGGAAAAAGACCTCTTCGCCTCCCTCCGTCATGATGAAGCCGTACCCCCTAGTCACATTGAAGAACTTAACTGTCCCTCGTTCCATGAGCTTCTCCTCTTCAAATCAATTAATGTCGTGAAAAAGAAAGCCTCGGCTGGATTGCCGAGGCTTCCTCGATGCCTGATCTTTCCTACGCCTTTTTGACGTTCACGGCCTGAAGACCTTTCGGTCCTTCCTGCACGTCGAATTCAACCGTGTCGCCTTCATCGAGCTTCCGGTAGCCTTCACCGGCGATAGCCTTGTAGTGGACAAAAACGTCCTCTCCGGATTCACGCTGGATGAATCCGTAGCCTTTCGCGGCATTGAACCACTTCACTTTTCCTTTTTCCATTGCTGGAACCCTCTAGAAAAGTTGTTAGATGAATCCGTCATCGACGGAACGTACAACCGAGTATTGGCTTTCTAAAAAGAATCGCACTGGACGGATCAGAAAGTCCACCGTTCCAATGCGATCTTTACTCGTTTGCATGTCCCCTCGATTGCTCGAGAAGGGAGACGTCCGGAAGGAACATCTTTTGACAGCAAACTCTTTTTCACCCCATGCAAAAGGGAGGGGCGAGAAAGCAAAAGCACAAAAAACGGTGTACTGTTGTTTGCAAAGTGAAGATAAAGCATTTTCTACTGAATCGCAAGGGGCTCCCCAAAAAACTTCAAAATCGAAGAACCCGACTGGGAGAGCCCAAAACCAATCGAATTTGAGGCAAATCGATGGCTTGGCCAAGGTCGCGCGTATCCCCTTCAGAAACCGGCATCATCGAGAGACTTGAATTGCCAGTGGCTACCCGCGAGGCTCCTCTGTCCTGATTGAGTCTATGCTGTCGCCAAAGCCTATAAGTTATAGAATCTCAAGTCTTTCCCGGTTCGCATCTTCGTGAGGTAAATGATCTGCCCCACATGTCCAGAGAAGTGCTCGACGACATGGAAAATCGCTTCGAAACACGTCACTTCATAGCTCTGTATGGTGCGTCGTTCAAGAAGACGAGCAGCCTCGAAATTCGAGAGCGTCTCATCTGCCTCATGGAGTGTCTCATCCATTTGCTGAAGAAGAACCTCCTTCGACACTGCCCCTCGAGCACTGAACTCCGCCGGACGGTTCCTTTGATCCTTTTTTCCCCCAACACCCGACACAATCCATTGACGAACGTTGCCGCACAGGTGAAGAACCAGGTTGCCAATGCTGTTGTCGGTTTCATGTGCCCGCCACCAGATGTCTTCTTCACTCAGTGATGTGAGGCAGCGTTGAATCTTGGGAAGATATTCCTTCACTAACTGATGACGCGCAAGCCGGATGAATTCTGATGCAACAGATGTCTCTAGCGCAGTCAAGAGTCACCTCCTTTGTTGATCTTATTGGTCGTTGTCGGAGATTTGAATTCAGGCATCTTCTCCAACGAGGCCCTCTTCCGATAGACCCCAACGAAAATCCCCATGTTTGCCTCTCCAGGGAAGTCGCGTTCCAAGACCTTCTCAAAGCGAGAGTCGATGAGATCCCTCACTTCGTTTGGAATATCGAGTGTTATCAAGATGAAACGGTTCGCATTCTGGAGCGCCGGTGCAATTGTGCGTTCAAAAGGACCTTCATTCACCTGGTGTGCGTTCCCCCGATAGTAGTAGTTGAACAACCCGGCAAAGTAGCTGGGTCGAATGATGACATCAGTCCTTTCTGATGCAACTCCCTCGACAAAAGTGGCAACGCTTTTTGCGTTCGCCTTCTCCCAGTGGTAGTATCGATAGGTCCCAATTGCTGAGAGCACAACGAAAATGCCTGCGAGTACGAACTGCAGGTAGGTTTTGGGGATAACATTCACACCGACACCCAAAGCAATACAGAAGAGTGGAAAGATGATAACCGGGTATCTGTACCAGAGGTAAGCTTCAGGCCGGAAGATAGATATCACAAAGGCAAAAGCGAGTGTCCCAAAGATTGAAAACAGAACTAAGTGCGACGCCCGAGCATCTCGTTTCCTCGAAGCGCATACTGACAGGCTAAGAAGACCGAGAGAGACTACACCCAAAAGAACCTTCACGCCAAGTGGAGAGTCAAAGACGCCTGAAGCGAGCTTGAAGTATCCCCCACTGAAAGCAAGAGCTGTCCAGCCAACATGATCCAGACTCGCTGGCTCTGACCAGAACCATGGCGCGGCACTAACTCTCCCTGTTTGGTGCAGAACCGTTCCGACGAGCGGGACGTACAACGCTACTATGCCAAGGTAGCTGAGGACTGGAAGTTTCAAAGACTCCCGACATAGTAAGCCGTCTACAACGACGAAGACCACCTGCGCAGCGATGAGAAAGACAATCCAGTGATGTGTATAGAGAGCCGCCGCGGCTACGAGGATATAGAGAATGTAGTATCTCGATTGTTTCCTCACCCAAGCTTGGTAGAGAGCCACAGCACTGACAACGCAGAGGAATCCCGCCAGTGCGTAAGGCCGAGCTTCTTGTGAATAGGCGATATGAAATGGAGAAATCAGACAGAAGAGACTCGCCCACATCGCGGATTGCTCGTTGAAGAGTTTGCTTGTAACAAGAAAGACGGCTCCGACTGTCAGAGAACCGAAAAGGGCCGAAAGAAACCTCAATGCCCATTCACTCGTTCCGAGCCATTTTACAATGAAATGGAGGAGTGCAAAATAAAGCGGTGGGTGGAAGTACGATTGTCTAAGTTCTCCCGGGATTCCTGTGAGCGGAAGCTTTGCCACATTAAGGGAAAACAGTTCATCATTCCAGATGCTCTGATGGTCAAGTGCATAGAAACGGAAGGCTGCACCGACGAGGACGAACAGCGTAGCGAAGAGAACCGGATGTGACGTGGTTGATCGACTCTCCATGAAGGAGCCTTCTATCGCGGATAGAAGCCGTTTGACTTTGGGAAGAAAAGGCTTACCTTGCGACAAAACCTCTTAGATGATCTCATCCTCAACCATGAATCAACGAAAGTCTTTAGGAAGAAAGACCGTTAACAAGATCGATCCGACGAAGCTGACGGAACTCACCTTAACAGACGAGGACCGGGGAGATTTCAACCGAGGGATCCGTCTCTTCAACGAGGGAAAGTTCTGGCACGCTCATGAAGCATGGGAGCAAGTTTGGCGCAGACATCCGGAAGACAGCCGGCTTTTCACTCAAGGACTCATCCAGATGGCTGCCGCATTCCATCTTCTAATTGACAAGAAGAGATACACCGGAGCACACAGTAATTTCGAGAAGGCGCTGACCAGGCTCGTGCTCTTTGAACCAACCTTTCTGGACCTCCCTGTTTCAGACTATGTGAGATTGATTAAAAAAGCAAAAGGCGAGATCCAGCAAGTGCAAAATGGGAAGGCCAAGACGATAGATCTTAGCGTCGTGCCCATCATCGCCGTTTTGGGGACTCCGAGAGGGGGCTGAATTCCGGGCTCCACAGGGATGAACCAAGAAACTAGTTCGATCGTCTCTCGAGCACTCCTTTCAGATGAAGTACCTTGTCCCCTCTCTTCACAGTCAACTCGACTTCGTCTCCCGGCTTGAAGTCTTGCAAGGCGTAGGTGTAGTCGTAGATGTTCTTGATTGTCTTCCCGCCGAACATCGTGATGATGTCACCACCCATCACACCTGCCTTCTCTGCTGGACTTCCTTTCCGCACCGCGGAGACCTTCAGTCCATCCACCTGTTCTGCAAAGTCGGGAACTGTGCCGAAGTAGACGCGCAATCCGGCAGTCCCCCCCGTCTGTCTCGGCATGTCAACCCTTGCGAAGACAGGTTTCTCGCCGCGATCTGCAACTTCCAGCGCAATCTTCTCGACATATTCCAAGATCGCTTGTTCGCCATCCACGTTGATCTTGTCCCAGGTATCGGATGGCTTGTGATAATCCGGATGAACACCTGTAAAAAAGAAGAGCACCGGAATATCCTTTGCATAAAAGGAAGCGTGGTCGCTTGGACCGAATCCCTCCGGGTTGAGTTTGAGATTGAATTGTCTGGGCGTGTTGAACTTTGTGAGAAGCGTATCCCAGAGCGGTGACGTCCCGGTCCCGTACACAATGAGTGTGCTATCCTTCTCCCGTCCGACCTCATCGAGATTGATCATTCCGACGATTCTGTGGAGCGGGACAAGCGGATGCTTCACGAAGTAATCCGAGCCGAGATCCCCTTCTTCCTCAGCGCCGAATGACATGAAGAGGAGACTCCTCTTAAGCGCCGCCTCCCGGGGAACAAATGCCTGTGCGAGTTCGAGCACTCCCGCTGTCCCAGATGCGTTGTCATCGGCGCCATGATGCACCGCGACAGTGTCCGGAACAAGTGAGCCTGCACCGCCGAGACCAAGATGATCATAATGCGCACCGATGACGAGGTACTCGTCCTTCAGTTTCTCATCGCTGCCGGGGAGCAGTCCGATGACATTCTTTGTCTTGCTTCTTTGCTTCTGAACATCGCTCGTAAGAGAAACCGATACACCCGAGACTGGGAATGACCCCGGCTTTTGACTTGATCTCAACTTTTCCTGGGTCTCTTTGACAGACCTTCCGACAGATCCCAGGATCGAATCAGCAACAGCTCGCTTGATGTGCATACAAGGAATGCCAGCATCAGCAAAGGCAAGATCGTAGCGCAGCTTCATAAGCTCATCCTTCTCATCGTCCATCGGACCGGTCGTAATCAAGAGTGCACTGGCACCCTTCTCACGGGCGGTCATCGCTTTCAACCGGAGTGCAACGTACTTTGAGAATTTCCCGTGCGGATTGTCACCGTCCGGTCCATATTGAAGGACAAGAACGATCTTGCCGTTTATATCCATTCCTGCGTAATCATCATACTGCAAGTCTTTTGCCGCGATTCCATAGCCCGCGAACACAACCTCACCCGTCACCGACGTATCCTTTGAGAATGCAAGGGGAGTGAAATCAGAGATCACCAGATAGCTGAGACTCTTGCCAGCGACATTCACGGCGAGAGAATTCTTCTCTCCGAGCTTCACACCAGAGACAAACTCAAATTCCTGAAAGAAACTGCCGTCACTCATGACAGGCTTGAGGCCGTACTGATGGAATTCCTCCGCAACGTACTCGGCGGCTTTGTCAGCAAACTCCGTTCCTGCCCTCCGCCCCTGGAGCTGATCAGAGGCAAGGTACTTGATGTGGTAGAGAACCTCTTGCGCCGTGATGTCTGGACTCGGGTTTGGGTTGTGCTGGGCGAGAACCAGGCTCGCGAAGAGAAGACTCAGTGAAATAGCGCAGGTAGTTCTTGTTTTCATCTTGTAGCCCCTATTGTCTGTTCTATTTGCGCACGCACCATAGTAGTGAAAGGGAGAAAGAAAATCAATGTCCGAGAAAAACAAAAAGGCGTTGCTCTTAAGGCTCCAAGAGACAACGCCGGTCATGCGCTCGTTTTCTCTGTTTCACCTGAACAAGATGAGCTTCTTGGTTTGAACGAAATCAGCCGCCTGCATTCTGTAGAAGTACACACCCGTCGGGAGATTCCTAGACTCCCATGTTGCTGCGTAGCGTCCAGGTTGTTTCACTTCATCGATAAGAGTTGCCACTGCTTGACCTAAGAGATTATAAACCTTTAACAGGACATGGGAGGAAGTGGGCACATCGTATTGAATTGTCGTCGACGGGTTGAACGGATTCGGATAATTCTGGCTGAGAGAGAATTCCTTCGGGATGGTCTGATCATGTTCGACTGAACTCGGAGTTGTTCCCACGCCTGCCAGTTGGATTGTGTCTTTCATTGTGCCCAGGGGAACGGCGTTGCTGCTAATCACGAGAATGGACGAATAGTTACCGACCGAAGACGGATCAAATGCCACCTTGAGGAAGAAACTATCCGATGGAGAAGTGTTCATGGGGTATTGGAAGACTCGGAAATCGGGATTAAACACCTGTATTGAGGAGATAACTAATGTGTTGCCGCCTTTGTTCTTGATGCAGATGGAGTCAGTGCGAGTGTCATTAACTGGCGCAGAACCAAAAACGAGTTGCGTCACACTTGGGAATAGTTTGGCGTAAGAAGTCGTTGATTTCAGCGTCCTGAACACTCCGTGGCCTTGAGTGCCTAGGAAGAGATGTCCGGAAGAATCGAAGGCCATCGCGCCCGTGCCAAGCGAGAAACTTGTGTCCGGTTCCTGCCACGCAACGCCCTCATTTGTGGAATACGTGTAGCGGTACTTACGATCCAAATAGGCTGCGAAAAGACAACTCACGCTGTTGAAAGCGAGCTTACCAGCGTAGAGGTAGGCTGGAGGGGGTGGAATGTTTTTCCAAGTGACGCCGTCGTCGGAGGTCTGGAACAATCCACCAGGGTCGACCGAAATAATGACATGGCCGTTGTTGGCAACGGCGATATCCCACACCGACACTCCTGTGTACCCAGGTGCAATCTGCACTTCGTGCCAGTTCATGCCGTCATCTGTGGATCGTGCTAAGCCAGAAGGGCCGAGATCCGCAAAAATGGTTCCATTAGAATTAATGGCAAGATGACTAACAAGAGGCTGACTATACGCCTGCGTTGTGTTTGTCCAATTATCGCCATTGTCGGTAGAGCGATAGATGCCTTCACCCCATACAGCAGCAAAGATGTGGTCCTGTCTGCTAATTGCGAGCGCAAACACATCGCGACTTTGGAAACCGACCTGTTTCCAAGTTTGCCCCATATCAGTCGAGCGAAAGAGACCTTGATAGTTGTGTCTGCCAACAAAGATGTGTCCCCTTGAGGTTAATATTAAGGAAGTATTCAAATGAGTGTCCGTCGTGGGGGTAATTTTAGTCCAACTGATACCAAAATTGGTTGACTTGAAAACGCCGTTATACGTTGTTGTGACAAGAATACTGCCATCGTTATGTACCCAAAAACAGTTCACAGTTGAGGCCTGCAGACCATCATTGATCTGCTCCCAAGTTTCTCCTGAATCAATGGACCGATATATGCCCGACTGGCTGGCCAGAAACAACGCACGACTCTTAGGGCTGTAAATCATATGGCTGATGCTGACACCTTGCCAGGTAGAATTGGAAGCAGTCCAGGTAATGCCTTTGTCGGTCGAGCGGTAAACCCCACGAAAGTATCCATTGAGGTACTGCCCGGCTGCAAGATAGATTCCTCCAGATGAATCAACACAAGCGCAATCCACATATCCTGAAAAGATTTTTTTCCAGGTGTTCCCATTGTCAATTGAGTACAGGAGACCGGAATCAGTACTCAAGAGGATTTCATCAGCATTCGTTGTTATACTGTTAGGCTCATAAGAAAAAGGAATCCCAGTAGAGAGGGTATCCCATGTAGCGCCGCTGTTCGTAGAACGATAGAGTCTGTTTACATTCCAGCCTGTAGCGAATAGAGTACCCCTGGATGTGACTGCAAGCCGTGAAAGATTGAGTGTTGCCGAACCTGATGGAATCCAAGTTTCTCCGTTGTCGGTTGATTGGAATACACCGTAGTCTGAAGAAATGAAAATACGGTCAGAGAAGTCAATCACGAGACTTCTAGCGAAATTTCTAGCATATCCAGCTACCGGTAGGCCGCTATTAATCGACTGCCAGGAATAACCGTTATCGATTGAGCGAACTATGCCGCGCCCTGATGCATCAGTGAAGATATGGCCATGTGAGTTTAGGGCGAGGAAAGGTGCACCGTAAGGATCGCCCAGTGTAGATGATAGTGCATCCCAAGTTTGGCCGTTATCGTTCGATCTATATATGCCGCCAGCGGTTCCTGCGAAAATGTTTCCGCTGGAATCCAGACATAGGAAATCCACCTCGCCGCCGAAGGGTCCATTCGTCTGTGTGAATATTGGCGCTTGCGAGCGCAGCAACTGAACGTTGAGAAGGATTGCAAATGAGACGATTACTAATCGAGTGTTCATGGTTTACCTAAGTCTTGAGTAGCCGCGCGGCGGAGTCTTTAGGCTGCATAATGGCTCCTCGATATTCGCGTAACAATTGGGGCAGTCGCCGGTGCGAGATACCACCGGTCTTTCATCCTGGATCGCTTCACTTGCACGACTGAGAATTTCGGCATCCCAGTTTTCCACATGGCAAGCAGCCTCTCCCCATTCTACCTTCTTCTCCTTTTGTGGAAATCAGCTTCGAGCATGACCGATGTGACATAGGATGATCTTGCCCCCGTTTCGTGGACAGGGAGCTACGCCAGAGTGAGTTGTTGTTCGAACGCCACTGGTGATTTGTGACCGAGCGCGGAGTGGCGGCGCACCCGGTTGTAGAAGACCTCGATGTACTCA